>JALFVL010000016.1 GCA_022787165.1 Clostridiales bacterium | reverse complement strand
TGCCGGGCGACAACGTCGACATGGAGTGCACGCTGATCACCCCGATCGCGATGGAAGAGAAGCTGCGCTTCGCTATCCGCGAGGGCGGCCGCACCGTCGGCTCCGGCGTCGTCACCAAGATCATTGAGTGATACGCTTCGGGCGCTCAGAAATGAACAAAGAGGGAGTCTCCTGACGGGGACTCCCTTTTTTTGCCCGGAAATGGCTCCGCGGCAGGCCGCGGGCTGCTTTTTGCTTGCCAAAATGGGACAAATGGAATACAATGGAAACATGAAAATGCGGGGGTATGCCCTTTCGCGTTTTTGGCAAAATTGAGTGAAATCAGAGGAAACGAGGCTAGCAAACCATGAGCAGGCTCTCCTATATGCTAAGGCGCGCCGCGAAGATGGACTATCGCGCGATGCTCAAGACCGCCAACATGCTCCATAAAAAGACCGGCAAGAGCCGCGTCTTTCTGATGGCGGACATGGCCAAATGCGCGGCGAAGTACAACGCGGGCTACATCGACTACAAGATCGCGGAGATGTATCGCTTAAACGACGCGCAGCGCGCGACGCAGATCACGCGCGGCATCTCCAACAGCATCGTCGCGCGGATGAACGACAAGAAATTCTGGCATTTCTTCGACAACAAGACCGAATTCAACGAGCTCTTCCACGATCAGGTCAGGCGCGAATGGCTCAACCTGACGACGGCGGACGAGGCGCGCTTTGCCGCCTTTTTGCAGGGGCGCGGAGACATCATCTGCAAGCCCATCGACGGTTCGAGCGGACAGGGCATCCTCAAATGCACGCCGGAGGACTACGCCGACCCCGCGGCGCTCTACGCGCGCCTCAAAGCGGCCGGCATCGGCATCGTGGAGGACAAGGTCATCCAGCATCCGGACATCGCCGCGCTCTGCCCCACGTCGGTCAATACGATCCGCGTCGCGACGCTGCTGGGCGACAAGAAGGAGGGCATTGTCTACGCCTATATCCGCATCGGCAACGGCAGGGTCATGGACAACGTCGACTGCGGCGGCATGGCCGCGCCTGTCGATCTTGAGACCGGCGTCATCAGCGGCGTCGGCGCGAACAAGGCGGGCGAGGCGTTTGAATACCACCCGATGACCCATACGCGCATTCCCGGCACGAGGATCCCCTACTGGGACGAGGTCAAGGCGATGTGCCTCTCCGCGATGCGCGTCGTGCCGCAGGTGCGCTTTGTCGCCTGGGATGTGGCCATTACGCCGGATGGCCCCGTGTTCATCGAGGGCAACTCCTTCCCGAGCCACGCGATTCCGCAGTTCGCTGCGCATTTCCCGGACGGCATCGGCATCCTGCCCCGGTTTGAGGAGTTCATCGATCTATGATCTGCTCGCTATGCCCGCGGCGCTGCGGCGCGGCGCGCACAGAGACGGCGGGCAGCGGCGTCTGCGGCGAGGGCACGCTGCCCAGAATCGCCCGCGCGGCGCTGCACCGCTGGGAGGAGCCCTGCATCAGCGGCACGAGGGGCAGCGGCGCCGTGTTCTTCTCCGGCTGCGCGCTGCGCTGCGCGTTTTGCCAGAATGAGGCGATCAGCCGCGGCGGATGCGGCGAAACCGTCAGCATCCGGCGGTTGGCGGATATCTTCCGCGAGCTCGAGGAGCAGGGCGCGCACAACATCAACCTCGTCACGGCGGCGCACTTCGTCCCCGCCGTGCTCGATGCGCTGGAGCTGTACAGGCCGGGAATTCCGCTGGTCTATAACTCGAGCGGCTATGAGAGCATGGAGACGCTGCGCCTGCTTGACGGCGTGATCGACGTCTACCTGCCCGACTATAAATACATCGACCCCGCGATGGCGAGGCTGCTCTCCGGCACGGCGGATTATCCCGACGTCGCCTGGGCGGCGATTACCGAGATGCGCCGCCAGACGGGCGCGGCCATCTATGACGGGCAGGGCATGATGACGCGCGGCACGCTGATCCGGCATCTGCTGCTGCCCGGGCTGACGGGCGACGCCATGCGCATCCTCACGAGAATTCGCGATGAGCTGCCGGATACGCCGGTCTCGCTGATGGGCCAGTACATGCCCTGCGGGCGGGCGAGGGATATCCCCGGCATGAACCGGCGCGTCACGAAGCGGGAATATGACCGCGTCAAGGCGCACATGCAGGTGATCGGGCTTGAGGGCTACCGGCAGGAGCTGGAGGCGGCCTCGGGCGAATACGTGCCGGCCTTTGACCTCAGCGGCGTCAACGCATCAAGCTGATTTTTATCGCGCGAAGCGAAGAAGAGTCAAGGGATGAAATCCCTTGCGGGGTCCGGGGCGGCGCCCCCGGGCAGGTCATAGGGCGGCAGCCCTATCGTACCCCCTGAAATCATCAGGAATAAAGGCAGTCTCAGAGCAGGCTGCGCAGCAGCCTACGATTGAGGCGGGTTCTATGTACAAAAAGAGAGAAGACGAACCAACGTATCCATCCATACGACCTCAAAACAAAGGAAAAGGAGAGGAAACCACATGTTTACGGCGACAAAGGGCATTCTGAAGGAGTACGGCTATGAGGTGGTGACGCTGGCGGGCGCAGGCCACGAGGTCAAAATCCTGCCCGTCAACGGCTTCAACCTCTTTGCCTGGACGTTTGAGGGGCAGGAGCTCCTCATGAAGCCCGCCGACCTGACGGCATTCGGCAGCAAATACGGCATGCCGATCCTCTATCCGACGCCCAACCGCATCAAGGACGCGACCTATACCTGGCAGGGAAAGACCTATGTCATGACCAAGCGCGGGCAGAAGATTCTGCGCCACGGCCTGGTCATGGACGAGCCCTTCACCGTCAGGCGCCTTGAAGCGGGCGAGGACAGCGCGCTGTGCGAGGCGGAGATCGCGCTTCGCGAGGGCGACGCGCTCACGGAGGGCTATCCCTTCCCGAGCACGCTGACCGTTCGTTATACGCTGACGAAGCGGGGCGTTCACATGGACCTGACCGTGCGCAACGACGGCAGCGAGGCGCTGCCCTTCGGCGTCGCCGTCCATCCGTATTTCTCCAAGCGCGGCGACGCGAACCGCGTGTTCATCAAGGTGCCGTGCAGGAGAATCTATGAGACCGACGACGCGCTCATCCCCACCGGCAGAATCGTGCCGGCCGGGGAGGACAAGGCCATCGCCGACGACTTCCGCAGCGTCGAGAGCCTCTATCTGGATACCGTCTACCGCGGCATGACGCAGGATCTCGAATCGCAGGTTCAGTATGAGGACGTCGTGCTGCACATCCGCGCCTCCGACTGCTTCCGCAACGCGGTCGTCTTCACGCCGCACGACCGTCCCGGCTTCTGCATCGAGCCGCAGACCAACGCGACCAACTGCATCAACCTGCACGCACAGGGGCTCATCGACGAGAGCGGCCTGATGGTGCTCCCGGCGGGACAGACGTTTGCCTGCTTCGTCGATTACAGCGTGACCAAGCGCTGACGCGCCGGCAAGGCGGGCTGCCGCGGGGAGACAGGCGCGCGGGCCCGCCTTCGATTTTTCTTGTAAAAATCAGGAAAAATCGTGAAGAAAATAACTTGTTTCCGCCTGCCGCCGGGGGAATTGACATGCACGGAATTTCAGGGTACAATCTTGCTGTTTCATGAAGAAAACCGTGTGAGGGAGGAAACCTGATGAGGAAGACCAAAATCGTCTGCACGCTCGGCCCCGCCAGCGACAGCGAGGAGATGATCTCCAGGCTGATGGACGCGGGCATGAACGTGTGCCGTTTGAATATGTCCCACGGAAGCTATGAGGAGCAGGGGGCGCGCATCGCGCGCATCAAGCGCCTGCGCGAGGAGAAGGGCATCCCGGTCGCGATCCTGCTGGATACGAAGGGGCCTGAGGTGCGCACCAAGACCGTCGAGGGCGGCAAGGTGACGCTGGAGGCCGGCTCGGAGTTCATCCTGACCAGCCGCGAGATCGAGGGCGACGCCCATCAGGTCTCCATCACCTATCCCAAGATGGTCGAGCTGGTCAGGCCCGGCACGCGCGTGCTCATCGACGACGGCCTGCTGGCGATGGAGGTCGTGCGCATTGAAAACGGCACCGACATCGTTTGCAGCGTGACCAACGGCGGCGTGCTGGGCAGCCGCAAGGGTATCTCCGTGCCCGATGTCGATTTGCAGATGCCCTCCATCGGCGAAAAGGACCGCAGCGACATCCTCTTTGGCATCGAGCAGGGCATCGACCTGATCGCCGCCTCGTTTGTCTGCCGGCCCAGCGACGTGCTGACCATCCGCAAGCTCTGCGCGGACAACGGCGGCAGCCATGTGCAGATCTTCTCCAAGATCGAAAACCGCATGGGCGTGGACAACTTCGACGAGATCCTCAAGGTCTCCGACGGCATCATGGTCGCGCGCGGCGATTTGGGCGTCGAGGTCGACATGGAAGAGGTGCCCGTGCTGCAAAAGCAGTTCATCCACAAGTGCAACGTCGCGGCGAAGCCCGTCATCACGGCGACGCAGATGCTCGACTCGATGATCCGCAATCCGCGCCCGACGCGCGCCGAGGCGAGCGACGTCGCCAACGCCATCATCGACGGCACCGACGCGATCATGCTCTCCGGCGAGACCGCCGCAGGCAAATACCCGGTCGAGGCGGTCAACACGATGGTGCGCATCGCCTCCTTCATCGAGGCAAGCGGCCTGCGCAAGGACGGCGACGTGATTGAGCACGACGTCGTCAAGACCTCGCCGATGCGCACGGTTGCCAACGCGGTTTCCTACGCCTGCTGCGCGATGGCGGAGGATCTGGATGCCGCTGCGATCATCACGCCGAGCAACTCCGGCACGACCGCGCGCATGGTCGCGCGCTTCCATCCCGGCTGCCCGATCATCGCGCCGACGACCAGCGAGCATACCTTCCATCAGCTCGGGCTGTGCTACGGCGTCGTTCCGGCGCGCATGGAGATGAGCGCCAACACGGATGAGATGATCAGCACGGCGGTCGAGGTGGCGCATACCTCCGGCATGGTCAAGACGGGTGACGTCGTGATTGTCGCCGCCGGCGTGCCCACGGGCGTCTCCGGTACGACCAACCTGATCAAGGCGCATATTGTGGGCAACGTGCTGCTGCGCGGCAAGGGCATCGGCGCGGGCAGCGCGAGCGGCAAGGTCTGCAACGTCAACACGCTCAGCGACCTGGAAAGCACCTTCAAGGACGGTCAGATCATCGTCACGAAGATGACCACCAGCGACATGCTGCCCTACCTGCGCAAGGCGTCGGCCGTCGTCGTGGAGAGCACGGACGAGAACTGCCACGCCGCCGTGGCCTGCCAGGCGCTGGGCATTCCGCTGTTCATGGACAGGACGTACCAGGCCGTGCACATGCTCAAGAGCGGCATGTTCGTCACGGTGGACGCCGATCAGGGGTTCATCTTCAACGGCATGGTGAAGTAAGCCTTACCGGCTCCTCCCCTCGGGGAGGAGCTTTTTTGGGCTGTCGGCGGACAACGGCGACATTTTATACGCAGAAATGTGGGTTTTTATCCATTTTCCCTTGCCTCCGGCACATAAAACGGGTATGATGGACATACCCTGAGGGCGATATGCCCTGAGGCGATGGAGGCTTTTATGTTTTATTATTACGATCCGACCTATCTGCTGCTGATCCCGGGGCTGATCCTCGCGCTGTACGCGCAGTTTAAGGTCAGCTCGACGTTTGCCCGCTTTAAAAAGGAGCCCTCGCGCAGCGGGTTGACCGGCGCGCAGATCGCCCGGCAGATTCTCGATACAAACGGCTGCGGCAGCGTGCGCATTGAGCGCGTGCCCGGCAGCCTGACTGACCACTATGACCCTGAAAACGGCGTGCTTCGCCTGTCGGAGGAGGTCTATGGCTCGCGCTCCATCGCGGCGCTGGGCGTCGCGGCGCATGAGGCGGGCCACGCGATTCAGGACGCGACCGACTATGGCCCCATGCGCATCCGCGCGACGCTGGTGCCGGTGGCGAATATCGGCTCGAGCGCGGCGATTCCGCTGTTTATGCTGGGGCTGATTTTCTCCTGGCAGCCGCTGCTCAAGATCGGCATCCTCTGCTTCTCGCTGGCCGTGCTGTTCTACGTGGTGACGCTGCCGGTCGAGTTCAACGCGTCGGGCCGGGCCGTGGCGCTGCTTGCCTCGGGCTACCTGCCGGATGACGAGGTGCAGGGCGTCAAAAAGGTGCTCTCCGCCGCAGCGCTGACGTATGTCGCGGCGGCGCTCCAGGCGATTTTGCAGCTGCTGCGGCTCGTGCTGCTGGCAAACAGCCGCAACCGGGACGACTGAATAACCGGCGACGCAGCCGGGCAGAAGGGAGGCGCCGCCCATGTCCTATTCATCGCAAACCAAGGAGGAGCTCTGCCGCTTTGAGCCGGACAGCGTCTGCTGCCTGCTCGCGGAACTGAGCGGGATCGTCTCGGCGGCGGGCTCGGTCATCTTCCGCGGCGGCGGCGAGAAGCGGCTTTCCGTGGAGACGGAGAACAGCGCGGTCGCCAGACGCGCCTTCCGGCTGCTGCGCGAGGTCTTTGACGTGCAGCCGGAGCTGGTGACGCTGCATCGCGCGCGCCTGGGCGGGCGCAACGCCTATCGCGTCGAGCTTGCCGGGGAGGACGCCTCCTTCGTGCTGGAGGGCTGCGGCATCGAGCTCTCGCAGCGGCGCGGCGTGCCCCGGGAGATCACCGTGCGCAAGTGCTGCCGCATGGCGTTTCTTCGCGGCGTGTTCCTCGCCTGCGGCTCGGTGACTGACCCCGAGAAGGAATACCATCTCGAGTTTGCGCTCGAGGACGAGGCGTTTGCCGCGGCGGTGCAGCGGCTGATCGCCCGGTTTGACCTGAGCGCGCACACGATCATGCGCCGGCAGACGACGATCCTTTACCTCAAGGGGCAGAGCGAGATCACGGACATGCTCAGCATTCTGGGCGCGCAGACGGCGCGCTTTGCGATGGAGGACGCCTACATCCGCAAGGAGCTGCGCAACAACGCCAACCGCGCCGTCAACTGCGACAGCGCGAACGTGCAGCGCGCCGTGACGGCGGCCTCGCGGCAGACGCAGGCGATTGAGCGGGTGCTCGCGGCGATGGGCGAGGAGAGCCTGCCGCCGGCGCTTTTGCAGACGGCGAGGATGCGCATGGCGTATCCGGAGGTGTCGCTTGAAGAGCTGGGCAGGCTGCTCGACCCGCCGGTGGGCAAGAGCGGCGTCAATCACAGGCTGCGCAGGCTGGAGGCCATGGCGCAGGAGATCGAAGAGGAGGAGGCCGGACATGGAGCTGACGGTACGAGTGCATCTTGACGGCGCGATGACGGCGCGGCGCGCGGCGGACATCGCCGAGCGGATGAAGAAATTTGAATCGCGCGTGCTGCTGCGCCGCCAGAATATCACGGTCAACGCGAAATCGCTGATGGGCCTGGTGACGCTTGGGCTGCACGACGGCATGGCGATCACGGTTTGCGCCGAGGGCGGCGACGAGGCGCAGGCCGTGCGCGAGATGGCAGCGCTGCTGGGCGCCTGAGCGCGAAGAAAAGCGCGGCGGCTCTTGACTTTCGTGCGCGCTTTGCTTATAATAACGTCGATATCCGGCGAAGACGGGGAAAGCGGAGCATTTCCTTCTCAAGAGAGCGCGGCCGGGGCTGAAAGCCGCGCGGAGGGAATGCTCAACGGCTCCGGCCCCCATCAGCCGCGGCGCCAAGAACGCCGCCGACTGCCCGCGTTAAGGGCTTGAGGTGGGCATGTACATGCCAAGCCGGGTGGTACCGCGAAGCGCCGCTTCGTCCCAGGTGTGGGACGGAGCGTTTTTTTGTGGTTTTATTTGAATAAGAGAGAGGAAGAAAACGATCATGGCAAAGAAGAGTCAGCAAGAATTCGTTCAGCACATCACCCCTCGCGACGAGGACTTTTCCCAGTGGTATACCGATGTGGTCAGGCTCGCTGACCTGATGGACTACACCCCCGTGCGCGGCTGCATGGCGATCAAGCCCTACGGCTACGGCATCTGGGAGCTGATTCAGCAGCAGCTCGACGCCCAGTTCAAGCGCACCGGGCATCAGAACGTCTCCATGCCGATGCTCATCCCGGAGAGCCTGCTGCTCAAGGAGGCCGACCACGTCGAGGGCTTCGCGCCCGAGGTCGCCTGGGTCACGCAGGGCGGCACCGAGCCCCTGGCCGAGCGCATGGCCGTGCGCCCGACGAGCGAGACGATCTTCTGCACGATGTACGCCAAGTGGGTGCAGAGCTGGCGCGACCTGCCGCTCAAATACAACCAGTGGTGCTCCGTCATGCGCTGGGAGAAGACGACCCGTCCGTTCCTGCGCACCGCGGAATTCCTCTGGCAGGAGGGCCACACCGTCCACGCCACCGCCGAGGAGGCGCAGGAGGAGACGATGCAGATGCTCAACATCTACCGTGACTTCTGCGAGCAGGTGCTCTCCGTGCCGGTCTACTGCGGCCAGAAGAGCGACAAGGAGAAATTCGCCGGCGCGCGCGCGACCTACTCCGTCGAGGCGATGATGCAGGACGGCAAGGCGCTGCAAAGTGGCACGAGCCACAACTTCGGCACGAACTTCTCCGAGCCATTTGAAATCAAGTACCTGGACAAGGACGGCACGCAGAAGTACGCGCATGAGACGAGCTGGGGCGTCTCGACCCGCCTCATCGGCGCGATCATCATGACCCATGGCGACGAGCGCGGCCTCAAGCTGCCCCCGAAGATCGCCCCGATTCAGGTCGTCGTCGTGCCGGTCGCGGCGCACAAGGAGGGCGTGCTCGAGGGCGCGAAGGCCGTCGCCGACAGGCTCGCGGCCGCGGGCATCCGCGTCAAGTTTGACGAGCGCGACAACGTGACCCCGGGCTGGAAGTTCAACGAGTGGGAGCTCAAGGGCGTGCCCGTGCGCGTGGAGGTCGGCCCGCGCGATCTGGCGCAGGGCCAGGTCATGAGCGTGCGTCGCGACACGTTCGAGAAGGCACCGGTGGCGCTGGAGGGCCTGGAGGCGGAGATCCTCTCCATGCTCGACGCGATTCAGAAGAACCTGCTCGACATCGCGCGCGCGTTCCGCGACGCGCACACCGCCGACGTCCACAGCATGGAGGAGCTCGGCCGTCAGGTCGACGGCGGCTATGCCAAGGCGATGTGGTGCGGCGAGCAGGCCTGCGAGGACGAGATCAAGGAAAAATTCGCCGCAACCTCCCGCTGCATGCCCTTTGACCAGACGCCCATCGGAGAGACCTGCGTCTGCTGCGGCAAGCCGGCCCACAAGGTCATCTATTTCGCGAAGGCGTATTGATGCGCGCCCGAACGGATGGAAGCAAGGAGGAAAAACGCATTGAAAAAGGTGTCGCGGCGCGTAGAGGTCGCGCTCGTCCTGGCCTGCGCGGCCCTGATCGCGCTGGTCTTTGTGACGGGCGTGCTGGGCAAGCAGAAGACTTGGGGATACATGGAGTATCTCAACCTGAGCTTCAAGCAGGGAACGCCGCTGCTGAGCCTTGACGAGGGCGCTGAATATGGTATACAGAACAGCGGCCCCGGCTTCAACCTTGCCAGAGGAACCTACCGGTTCAAATACTGGGTGGACACGGACGGCGCGGGCGAGCTCCTCTTCCGCTCGGGGAACAATGCGAACATTCAGCCCGCATCGATTGCGCTCGGGCCGGGCCAGACCGAGAGCGAGACGATCGAGCTCGAGCTCTCGGAGGATGTCAGCGATCTGCAGATCCTCGTGCGTTTCGACTCGGGCACCTACATGAACGTCCTTGAGGTGCGGCTGTACGGTCAGACCTATGCGGACAACGCCTTCACGCTTGCGTTCCTGCTCGCGGGCGCCTGCCTGCTCTTCCTGCTCTGGCAGCGCGGCGTGCTGACGCCGCAGGCCTGCGGGCGGCTCGTGCTGATCGGCGCTGCCGTGCTGGTGGTCAGCGCGCCGGTGCTCAAGGAGAACTACAGCGCCGGGCATGACTACAAATATCACATGGCGCGCATTGTGAACCTGGCGGACGGCCTGCGCAGCGGGCAGTTCCCCGTGCGCGCGGGCGGCTTCACCTACAACGGCTACGGCGCGATCACGTCGGTATTCTATCCCGATCTGTTCCTCTATCCCTTCGCGCTGATGCTGCTGGCGGGCGCGTCCATCGAATATGTGATGAGCGTGCTGACGATTGCGGCGAGCGTGCTCGCGGCGGCGACGATGTATGCCTGCGCGAAGCGGATCTACGGCGACGAATGGGCGGCGACCTGCGCCTCTGTGCTCTATGTCGGCGCGTCGTATCGCGTGGCGAACATCATGGTGCGCTGCGCGGTTGGCGAGTCCCTGGCGATGGGCTTCCTGCCGCTGTTCGTGCTGGGCCTGTGGGAGGTCCTCTTCGGCGACAAGCGCCGATGGCGGATGCTCGCCTTCAGCGCCTTTGCCGTGTTCATGTGCCACATGATTTCGACGCTGCTGTGCGCGACGCTCGCGTTGGCGCTCGGCGCCGTCTGCCTGCCGCGGATCCTCCGCGAAAAGCGGCTGGGGGCGGCGTTCAAGGCGATCGGGGCGACGGCGCTGCTGAGCCTGTTCTTCCTCATTCCGCTGGGGATGTACAGCATGCAGGGGATCAATGCCGACAGCATCGATACCTATGAGCTGGCCAACACAGCCATGGCTCCGACGCAGCTGTTTTTGCAGGGCGCGGGCGATCTGCCTGCCGACCCGTGGGACAGGACGCTCTCCGGCTATCCCGTCGAGCTGGGCCTGCCGCTGATCATCGGCTCCGCGCTGCTGCTCTGCGTCTTCGTGACCGGCGAAGGGCGGCGGGAGAAGCCCCTGCGCTTTGCGATGCTTTTCCTGGCGATCGGCTGGCTCGCGGCGCTGATGATGACGACGATGTTCCCCTGGCAGTATGTCACGCTGGTGACGGGCATCTATGACAGAATGCAGTTCGCCTGGCGCTTCGCCAGCCCGGCTTGCATGCTGCTTTCCCTGGCGTGCGGCTACGGCTATGTGCAATTCTTCGGCAGACACGGGCGGCAGACGGTGGCCGCCGTGCTCGCGTTTGCGCTGGTGATGGTCATGCCGACGGTCAACGCGCACGCACGCAGCAACATCTACGTCGAGTTCGGGGAGCAGGCGGAGACGAACCTGTCCTATGCCGAATATAACCTGCCGGGGTCGGATGTCACGAAAACGACCGACCACAGCGTCCACGCGCAGGACGGGGTGACGTTTGAGCACGATGTCAAGGACGGCACCCGCATCACGATGGACGTCTCCGCGCAGCAGGAGGGGACGGTCTCCCTGCCGCTCTTCGGCTTTGACGGCTATGTCGCGGAGCTGAACGGCGAGCGCCTTGAAACCGGGTTGGGGGAGAACAACCGCCTGACCGTGACGATCCCGGAGGGCAGCAGCGGCACGCTGCGCGTCTGGTTTGCAGGCAAGGCCATCTGGCGCGTGGGCGACGCCGTCTCGGCGCTGACGGCGCTGGCGCTGCTCGTCTCGGCCGCGCGCGGGCATGAAGCAAAGAAATCCGGGAAAAAGAAAACATGAATTCTATTCATCTGACGGTGAAAAAGCGCTCATGGATACCGAAAACGGCTTGACAGCGCCGAACCTGCGTGATAAGATAGGTTCACATATCCGGCGATGAAGAGGAAGAATCCGCGTGGAAACGCCAAGCGAGGGAGCGGCGGTGGAAGGCTCCTGCGGGAAGCACGGTGCTGTCGCCTCGGAGCTGCGGGCTGAAACGCGCTTTTGCGCACGGGTAGGCCCGCCGGATTCCCACCGCTATCGGGGAGAGGGCATGCAATAGCGCGTGCCCGGTGAGCGTGCGCAGGCACGGAATTTAGGTGGTACCGCGAAACAGCCTTTCGCCCTAAAGCAGGGGGAAGGGCTGTTTTTTAAGGCCGCCGGAACAAACAGCGTTTCATGATCAAAGGAGAAGAAAAAAGATGAAACTCAACGGAGCTGCGATCCTGATCGAGTGCCTCATCGAGCAGGGGGTTGGCACGGTCTTCGGCTTTCCCGGAGGCGCCGTGCTGCCCATCTACGATGAGCTGTACAAGCGTCAGGACAGAATCCATCATGTGCTGACCGCGCATGAGCAGCACGCCGGCCATGCCGCGGATGGCTACGCCCGCGCCAGCGGCAAAACCGGCGTGTGCATCGCCACCAGCGGCCCCGGCGCGACCAACCTGGTCACGCCGATTGCGACCGCCTACATGGATTCCTCACCGGTCGTCTTCATCACCGGCAACGTACCCCAGAGCCTGATGGGCACGGACTCCTTCCAGGAGGCGGACATCTCCGGCATGACGATGCCGGTCACCAAGCACAACTACCTCGTCACCCGCGTCGAGCGGCTGGCGGATACGCTGCGCGAGGCGTTCTACATCGCATCGAGCGGCCGGCCCGGCCCCGTGCTCATCGACATCCCCAAGGACGTGCAGATTGCGGAAACGGAATACGAGCCGGCCAGCGGCGAGGCGCTGATTCCGAAGCTGTCGATGAAGCATCCGATGGCGCAGCTTCGCCCGGAGGGCGAGGCGCTGGAGCGCTACAAGACCAAGGCGGAGCCGCGGCTCGAGCGCGCGGCGCAGCTGATTGCCGAGGCGCACAGGCCGCTGATCTACTGCGGCGGCGGCGTCATCCTCTCCGGCGCGGAGAAGGAGCTGCTTGAGCTGGCGGAGCGCGTGGACGCGCCGGTCGCCTCCACGCTGATGGGCCTGGGCGCCGTTCCGGCGAGCCACCCGCGCATGCTGGGCATGCTGGGCATGCACGGCACGCACGCGGCGAACATCGCGATGCAGTGCTGCGACCTGCTCATCGCCGTGGGCGTGCGCTTCTCCGACCGCGCGCTGGGCAAGGCGGCGGCCTTTGCGCCCAACGCGAAGGTGCTGCACATCGACATCGACCGCGCGGAGATCAACAAGAACGTCTCCACGACGCTGCACATCACGGGCGACGCCCGCGTCGTGCTCGAGCTGCTGCTTTCCCGCGTCGCGCAGAAGCAACACGCGCAGTGGATGCAGCAGGCGCGCAGCATGATCGAGGAATACCTGAGCGACGAGCTGTTTGAGCCGCGCAAGATCCTGGGCGCGATGGCGAAAATCGCGCCGGAGATGACGGTCGCCACGGACGTGGGCCAGCATCAGATGTGGACGGCGCAGCACTTCCCGTTCCTGCGTCCGCGCCAGATGATCTCCAGCGGAGGCCTGGGCACCATGGGCTTCGGCCTGGGCGCGGCGATGGGCGCGGCGACGAGCGACCCGCAGGGCCGGCCGGTCGCGCTGGTCACGGGCGACGGCTCCTTCCGCATGAACCTGACCGAGCTTTCAACCATCGCCTATTACGGCATTCCGGTGATCGTCGTCATCTTCAACAACGGCACGCTGGGCATGGTTCGCCAGTGGCAGACGCTCTTCTTCGGCCACCGCTACAGCCAGACGACGCTCGACCGCGGGCCGGACTTCATGAAGCTGGCAGAGGCCTATGGGCTGGAGGGCACGCGCGTGGAGACGATGGAGGCGTTCACGCAGGCGTTTGAGCAGGCATACCGGACGGGCAGGCCCTGCCTCATCGAGTGCATGCTCGACATCGACGAGATGGTCGCGCCGATGGTTGCCCCCGGCTCCCCGATCGACTCGTTCTGCCTGAACTGACGGAGGTGCGGCATGTTTATCAATCCAGATCAACTCAGGCGCTACACCGTCGGCGTCCTCGTGGACAACGAGCCGGGCGTGCTCTCCCGCGTCTCCGGCCTCTTCTCCCGCAGGGGGTTCAACATCGAGAGCCTCGCCGTCGGGCCGACGCAGGACCGCGAGGTCTCGCGCATCACGATCGTCGTCCTGGGTGACGATGCGCACATCGAGCAGCTTGTTCAGCAGCTCTACAAGCTGATCTGCGTGCAGAAGGTGCAGGTCATGCAGAGCCGCAACGCCGTCGAGCGCCAGCTGCTGCTGGTGAAGGTCAAGGCGGGCGTGGCCGAGCGCGAGGGGCTCATGCGCCTGGTCGACATCTTCAAGGCGAAGGTGCTCGATGTCACCAAGTCCTCGATGATCCTTCAGATTACCGGCGACAACGACAAGGTCGCCGCGATTCTCAGCCTGCTGGAGGATTACGGCATCACCGAGCTGGTGCGCACGGGCGTGGTCGCGCTCGAGCGCGGCGACGATGTGATGAATTCCGATATTTTCGACTGATACTGATTCAGCGCAGAATTGCTTTTATGCACGCGAAGCGAACAAGGGAGTCTGAGGGATGAAATCCCTCAGGCATGTTTGGGCGGCAGCCCAAAATCCAACAGAAACGTAGTTTCAGAGCAGGCTGCAAAGCAGCCTACGATTGAAACGGGCTGTTTTGCAGAGCATGCATTCAAGCGTATCACCATGCTTTGACCGGGCAATCCCGATCAGATAGAGAACACCCGGCGTCCAAGGACGCAGAGATGAATGTAGGAGGAATAGACCCATGGCACAGATGTTTTACGCGCAGGACTGCAACCTCGAATACCTGAATGGCAAGAAGATCGCCATCGTCGGCTATGGCTCGCAGGGCCATGCGCACGCGCTCAACCTCAAGGACTCCGGCTGCGACGTCGTGGTCGCGCTCTACGAGGGCAGCAAGAGCTGGGCGAAGGCGGAGGCCGCCGGCCTGACCGTCATGACCACTGCCGAGGCCGCCAAGGTCGCCGACATGATCATGATCCTCATCAACGACGAAAAGCAGGCCGCGATGTATGAGAAGGATATCGCGCCGTACCTGCGCCCGGGCATGATCCTCGCCTTCGCGCACGGCTTCAACATCCACTTCGGCTGCATCAAGCCCCCGAAGGATGTCGACGTCGTCATGATCGCCCCGAAGGGCCCGGGCCACACCGTCCGCAGCCAGTACCTCGAGGGCAAGGGCGTTCCGGACCTCATCGCCGTCTATCAGGATGCCTCCGGCAAGGCGCAGGACTATGCGCTGGCCTACGCGGCGGGCATCGGCGGCGCGCGCGCCGGCATCCTCAAGACCACCTTCCGCGAGGAGACCGAGACCGACCTGTTCGGCGAGCAGTGCGTCCTCTGCGGCGGCGTGACCGCCCTGATGAAGGCCGGCTTTGACACGCTGGTCGAGGCAGGCTATCAGCCGGAGAACGCCTACTTCGAGTGCATCCACGAGATGAAGCTGATCGTCGACCTGATCTTCTCCCACGGCTTTGCGGGCATGCGCTACTCCATCTCCAACACCGCCGAGTACGGCGATTACGAGATCGGCAAGCGCCTGATCACCGAGGAGACCAAGAAGGAAATGAAGAAGGTCCTCGGCGAGATTCAGGACGGCACCTTCGCCCGCAACTGGCTGCTGGAGAACCAGAGCGGCTGCGTCCACTTCCTGGCCAAGCGCCGCATCGAGGCGGGCAGCCAGCTGGAGGAAGTCGGCAAGGACCTGCGCAGCAAGATGAGCTGGGGCACGAAAGTGGAGGAACTGTAAGATGGCTGTTTCGGATCGCGTCAAAACCGGCCCTGAGAAGGCGCCGCACCGCTCCCTCTGGAAGGCGCTCGGCCTGACCGACGAGGAGCTCAAGTGTCCGCTCATCGGCGTCGTCTCCGCGCAGAGCGAGTGCGTCCCGGGCCACAATCACCTCAAAAACATCGCCCAGGCGGTCAAGGACGGCATCCGTCTGGCCGGCGGCGTGCCGGTTGAATTCCCGGCGATCGGCGTGTGCGACGGCATCGCGATGGGCCATATCGGCATGAAGTATTCCCTCGCCTCCCGCGAGCTGATCGCGGACAGCTGCGAGTCCATGGCGCTGGCGCACGGCTTTGACGGCATGGTCTTCATCCCCAACTGCGACAAGATCGTCCCCGGCATGCTGATGGCGGCGCGCCGCCTGAACCTGCCGGCGATGGTCATCTCCGGCGGCCCGATGCTGCCCGGCAAGATGCCCGGACAGGCGCGCGACCTCGACCTCAACTCCGTGTTCGAGGCGGTCGGCGCCTACAAGGCAGGCAAGATCGACGACGCGGGGCTCAACGCCGTGGAGTCCTCCGCCTGCCCGGGCTGCGGCTCCTGCTCCGGCATGTTCACCGCGAACTCGATGAACTGCATCACCGAGGTCATCGGCATGGCGCTGCCGGGCAACGGCACGATTGCCGCCGTCGACGCGGCGCGCATCCGCCTGGCGAAGAAGACCGGCATGCGCATCGTCAAGATGGTCGAGGAGGGCCTCACGCCGGACAAGATCATGACCGAGGCGGCCTTCCACAACGCGCTGTGCCTTGACATGGCGCTGGGCTGCTCCACCAACACCGTGCTGCACCTGCCGGCCATCGCGCACGAGGCGGGCGTCGACTTCAACCTCGACTGGGTCAACGAGACGAGCGCGAAGGTGCCCAACCTCTGCCACCTCGCCCCGGCGGGTCATCACCACGTCATCGACCTGAACCTCGCGGGCGGCGTCATGGGTGTGCTCTCCGAGCTCAAGGGCCGCGGCCTGCTCGACGAGAGCGCCATGACCGTCTCCGGCCTCACGCTCGGTGAGGAGATCGCCCAGGCGAAGAACAGCAACCCGGAGGTCATCCGCCCGTTCGACAAGCCGTATTCCCCGACCGGCGGCCTCATGATCCTGCGCGGCAACCTCGCGCCGGACGGCGGCGTCGTCAAGCGCAGCGCCGTGGCGGCGGAGATGCTCGTGCACGAGGGCCCGGCCCGCGTCTTCAACAGCGAGGACGAGGCGATTGCGGCCATCTATGCCAGCCAGATCAAGCCGGGCGACGTCGTCGTCATCCGCTATGAGGGCCCGAAGGGCGGCCCGGGCATGCGCGAGATGCTCAGCCCGACCAGCGCCATCTGCGGCATGGGCCTTGACAAGGAGGTCGCGCTCATCACCGACGGCCGCTTCTCCGGCGCGACGCGCGGCGCGGCCATCGGCCATGTCTCGCCCGAGGCCGCTTCCGGCGGCATGATCGGCCTGGTCGAGGAGGGCGACATCATCTCCATCGACATCCCGGCCGGTAAGCTCGAGCTCAAGGTGGACGAGGCGACGCTCGCCAAGCGCCGCGAGGCCTGGGTCTGCCCGCCGCCGAACGTCACCAAGGGTTACCTCGCGCGCTACGCCAAGCTGGTCTCCAGCGCGAACAAGGGCGCGATCGTGGAGTAACGAGCATAGGCGTGGCATCACAGCATCATCATCAGACAGGCAGGGCCGGATTGACCCTGCCTGCCTTTTTGCGGATTCTGTAAATCTGCCTTGAATAAATAGAATAATTCTGGTATGATTGGGCCAAGAATTCGCGTGGAAATTCGAAAAAGGGAGGAAAAAGACGATGGCTTCGTATACGATCATCCGCCAGGCTGCGCCCGACTGGGCGGCCGTGCCCGCCGTGACGCTTCGCCATCAGCCCTGGCTCGCGCCCTGCGCGGTCGCGGCGAGGGCGCAGGCCTGCCACGACGGAGAGAGGCTGTTTGTGCGCATGGAGGCGGAGGAGGCGCCCGTGCGCGCGACGCTGACGGGGCCGCTTGATCAGGTCTGCAACGACAGCTGTCTTGAGTTCTTCTTCGCGCCGGACCCGGCGGACGCGCGGTATTTCAACTTTGAATGGAACCCGCTGGGGACGCTGTATCTCGGCTTCGGCGCGGGCAGGCCCACGCGCGTGCGCCAGATTGTGCGCGACGCGCAGGCGCTGTTTGCCCCGACGCCGTTTCAGACGGAGCGGGGCTGGGGGATCGAGTTTTCAATCCCGGCGTCGTTTGTGCGGCTGTATGTCCCGGGCTTTGCGCTGGCCGGAGAGGCGGCGGGCAACTTCTATAAATGCGGCGATCAGACGCAGACGCCGCACTACCTCGCCTGGTCGCCGCTTGGCAGCGAGACGCCGGATTATCACCGGCGGCGAGATTTCGGCACGCTGGTCTTTGGATGACCGGAAAACGCACAGGGAGCCGCTGCACAGCATCGCTGCGCGGCGGCTCCTGCTTGTTCACTTGTTAAAGGCGCAAGCGTCACTTGGCGCAGCCCACGCGCATGACGATGCCCTGCGCGCAGTCGCCGAATTTCTCGCCAAAGAGGTTCAGCCCGCCGACGTGCTCCGCGTCGGGCAGCACGCCCAGGCGAAGGGAGATATAGTCGCGCCCGGCGAGCGCCAGATCATCAATGCACACGTCGGAGAGAGGCTCGCCGTCGAGCCAGGCGCCGCTGCGATCGACGCGCCAGGTCTTGAGCAGGCCGAACTGCGAGGCGGTATCGCTCCACCAGGAGGGATTGAGCCGGCCGCGACGGCCGCCGAAATCCCCGGGGCTGACCCACACGCCCAGAGAATGACCGTTGACCGAGACGGAGATGTCGCTCGGATAGCTCTCCCGGTACATCGGCGCGTTGGAGCTGAGCTCCATCGAGAACTCGAGCCACTCGACCTGCGCGGGATCGATCTCGCCCAGGGAGAAGCGGTATTCAAGCTCGCCGGAATGAAACCAGAGCATCTGCGCCCGGAAGCGGTCGGGATGATAGAACGTGCGCGGGGAATTGCTCTCGCCGATCCAGGCGTGCTCGGAGACGATGCCGCATTCGGGTGTGATGCCCTCTGCGGCGCAGTAGCTGCCGATGGGCAGGCGCAGCGTCAGCGCGGCCAGGCCATCCTGATTTTCGGGCGTCAGCACCATGCTGACAGACTCGACGCGCTGGGTGCAGAGCTTCATGGCGCCGCGAATGCCCGGCTGAATCTCCGCGGAGATGAGCCCGGCTTCCTCGAGCTGGCGCACGTTCAGCGCGGCGGTTGAGACGGGCAGCGAGAGCGCCTCGGCGAGTTCGTTGACGTTCATGGAGCGAAGATGCAGCAATGAGATCATTCTCACGCGCATGGGGGAGGAGAGCGCCTTGGCGACGGGACAAAGGCGCTCAAGCTCGCTGATGGACAGGCGGATGTGCTTGTCTGCCTGAGGCTGGGACATGGGGGGACACCTCCTTTGAAAAATGGGGGCGTTCATGAAAAAACGAAATACACAGAAGGGAGAAACCCTTCTGTGGAAATCACATGCCAGAGTATCTGATACATTATAGGACAAAAACTTTCGGATTACAAGAATGAAATTTGGGAAAGTTGCAAAAAAATGTGAAAAAAGTACCCCGCTCATGTGCGAGAAACGGGGCGTGGAGTGTTGAACTTTCTGAAAAGCTGAAAAAGCCCGGCGCTGGGCCGGGCTTGAGGATGGGGCTTACAGGCTTCCGCCGTATTCCTTGCGGACGAGGCGGCGGAAGGCGTCCAGCGAGCGGATGACCTTCTGCGTATCCGTGCAGTAGGCCATGCGGAAATAGCCCGGCACGCCGAAGCTGTCGCTGGGGACGAGCACGAGGCCGTACTCCAGCGCTTTGCGGCTGAAGGCGGCGGCGTCCGGCTCCGGAGCCTTGGGGAACATGTAGAACGTGCCGCCGGGACGGACGATCTCAAAGCCGAGCTTTGTCAGCTCGTCGTAGAGGATGTTCATGTTCGTCTCGTAGACGGAGAGGTCGGCCGTCAGGTCGCAGGTGTCGGCGACGGCGAGCTGAATGACCGAGGAGGGGCAGTTGTGGCCAATGCCGCGGGAGATCTGGCCGCACATCGTCGCAAGCAGCTTCGAGACGCCGCTTTCCGGGTTCACGGCGACGTAGCCGATGCGCTCGCCCGGCAGGGACAGGCTCTTGGAGAAGGAATAGCAGGAGATCGTGCGCGGATAGAAATGGGAGACATAGGGCGCCTGCAGGCCGTCAAAGACGATCTCACGATAGGGCTCGTCGGAGATCAGCCAGATCTCATGGCCGTATTCCCGCTCCTTGCGCGTGAGCAGGGCGGCGAGCTGGGTCAGGGTCTCGGCGGAATAGACCGCGCCGGAGGGGTTGTTGGGCGTGTTGATGAGCACGGCATGCACTTTTTCCCCGAGCATGGCCTCAAAGGCGTCAAAGTTGATCTGGAAATCCGCCGTGTTCGCGGGAACGACGCGCAGCTTCGCGCCGGTCAGGTTGACATAGGGGTTGTATTCCGGGAAATACGGCGCGAAGGTCAGAATCTCGTCGCCGGGCTGCGTGACCAGGCGGAAGGCATGGGCAAGCGCGCCGGCCGCGCCGGAGGTCATGAAGAGGTCGTCGGCGGTGTAGCGCATGCCAAAGCGGCGGTTGAGCGAGGCGGCGAGCTTCTCCTTGACAGAGGGAATGCCGAGGCTGGGGCTGTAGCCGTGCACCTCGATGGAGCTCTTCGTCTTCAGCAGCTCGATGACCTTGTCGTTGAAGGCCTGGGGCACGGGGACGGACGGGTTGCCGAGGCTGTAATCGAAGATATTCTCCTCGCCCAGATTGCGGCTGATGTCGTTGGCGTACTCGTTGAGCTCGCGGATGACGGATTTTCCGCTGAGCATGCCTTTGTAGAGTTCGGAAATCATGGGACATGCCTCCTTGTCGGGGTGGTTCAGGCGCAGAGCCTGAGGGCTTCATCGATGGCGGCGAGCTCCTCCTGCGTGAGCGCGGGGAAGGAGAGCGCGGCGATGTTTTCCGTGATCTGCTCGGGGCGGCTCGCGCCGATGAGCGCGGAGGTGACGGCCTCGTCGCGCAGCACCCATTGCAGAGCGAGCTGGGCGAGCGTCTGCCCGCGCCGCGCGGCGATGGCGGAGAGCGCCTGCGTACACGCGCAGAGCCTGCCGTCGATCATCTCGGGCTTGAGGTAGCGCGGATCGTGTCCGGCGCGGCTGTCGGCGGGGATGCCGTGCTGATATTTGCCCGTCAGCCTGCCGCCGGCGAGCGGCGCGAAGGCGATCAGCCCGATGCCCTTCTCGCGGGCGACGTCGGTCAATCCCTGCTCAATCCACCGGTCGAGCATGTTGTAGCGCGGCTGATGGATGAGCATCGGCGTGCCGAGCTGCCTGAGCGTATCGATGGCGACGCGCGCCTGCTCGGCGCTGTAATTGGAGATGCCGACATAGAGCGCCTTGCCGCTGCGCACGATCTGGTCAAGCGCGCCCATCGTCTCCTCGATCGGCGTGTTCGGATCGGGGCGGTGGTGGTAGAAGATATCGACATAGTCAAGGTTCATGCGCCTGAGACTCTGGTCGAGGCTGGAGATCAGGTATTTGCGGCTGCCCCAGTTGCCGTAGGGGCCGGGCCACATGTCATAGCCCGCCTTGGTGGAGATGATCAGCTCGTCTCGGTGCGGTTTCCAGTCACGCAGCATATGGATGCCGAAATTCCGCTCTGCCTCGCCATAGGGCGGGCCGTAGTTGTTGGCGAGATCGAAATGCGTGATGCCGTTGTCAAACGCCGTGCGCAGGATGTCGCGCTGCACGCCGAAGGGCGTGATATCGCCGAAGTTATGCCACAGGCCCAGCGAGATCGCGGGCAGCATAAGGCCGCTCCTTCCGCAGCGGCGGTAGGTCATGGTGTCATAGCGCGCGGGCGAGGGGATGTAGGTCATGATGCGCCTCCTTTGCCAAGCCGTTATCTATGTGTATGATACTCCCATTTTTGCAAAAAGTCTATGGCGGATTTGAAACCGGAGCGCGGCGGCGGCGCGGATGGACAGGACGCGGGAAGTGTGTTATAATTGGAAAAATACCTGATCTTGAGCGGAGGAAGAAATGCAGAAGGTAAAACAGCACGCGAAGGCGCTCTTCATGCTGATGCGGCCGTGGCATTATTTCAAGAACTTGCTCGTCTTTGTTCCGGCATTTTTCGGGGGCAGCATTTTGGAATCCTGGGGATTGGCGCTCATTGGTTTTTTGTCGATGAGCCTGGCCTCTTCGGGCATATACGCCATCAACGACTGCCGGGATGCGGCGCAGGACCGGCTGCATCCGGAGAAATGCAGGCGGCCTGTGGCCAGCGGGGAGGTTTCTCAGGCGGAGGCTGCCGTGCTGGCTGGCCTGTGCATCGCCGCGTCGTTACTGCTGCTTCTGGCGGTGAGCGCGCCGGGCATCAGCCTGCTGCCGCTGGCGCTGTATATCGCGGTCAACATTTTGTACAGCGTGCTGAGCTTCAAGAACATCCCGATTGTCGATGTGACGATTGTTGCGCTCGGCTTCGTGCTGCGCGTGCTCTTTGGCGGGCTGCTTGCCGGGGTGCAGGTCTCCGACTGGCTGCTGCTGACGGTGATGATGGGCTCCTATTACATGGCGCTGGGCAAGCGGCGCAACGAGCTGCGCGATGCGAAGAAAAAGACCCGCGCCGTGCTGGCGCATTACAGCTATGAGTTTCTGGATAAGCAGATGTATCTGTTTCTGACGCTGGCGGTCGCGTTTTATTCCCTGTGGAGTGTGGATGCGCGCACCGCGCCGCATACCGTGCTGACTGTTCCGCTCGTGCTTCTGCTGCTGATGCGTTACAGCCTCGTGGTGGAGGGCGAATCAAGCGCCGATCCCATTGAGGTCATTCTGCATGACAGGATGCTGATTGTGCTGGCGGTTCTCTATGCGGCGCTGATGTTCGCGCTCATTTATTTGCAGGGAGGTGCGGCCGCATGAAGAGGTCGATATTCTGCGGCGGGCCGGAAGGCGAGCTGCGCGGGGAGACGCATCTGTTTGCATGGGGGATGGCCGCGCTGCTGGCAGATCTGGCGCTGGCGGCGATTCAGCTCTTCCTGTGCTTTCATTTTAACGGCCCGCAGGTCAGCGATGCGCGGAGCTATATCGAGCTGGCCCAATACTGCGCCGAGAATCAGACGTGGTATCCCGGCGAGCGGGACATGTTTGCGCTGTACATCTTCGGCAACGGCTATGTGAATCTGCTCAGCGCGATCATGCGCCTGACGCCGCAGATGATTTGGGTGTTCCTGCTCAACGCCGTCTTCACGCAGGTGATTGTGCTGACCACGGCGGATATGGCCTATCAGCTCACCGGGCGCAGGAAGACGGCGTATATGACCGTCGTGCTGCTGTGCATGATGGGCGGCCTGTGGGGCGAGGCGCCTTCCGCGCGAACGGAGCTGTGCTTCATGGCGCTGGCGAACCTGAGCCTCTGCCTGATGCTGCGCAGGCGGACAGGCGCGCTGCTGCTTTCCGGCGTGCTGATGGGCTTGGCCAACTGGGTGCGGCCGCTGCTGGTGATCTATCTGCCGGCTGCGCTGCTGTATTTTGTCATGCAGCGCGTGGGCGTCAGGCGGGTGCTGGCGTATTTGGCGGGCATTGCGCTGGTGATCGTTCTGGTGGGCGCGGGCGCTTATCAGCGGACAGGGAAGTTCGTCTATCAGGCGCAGACGATGGGCGTGAATATGCTCATGGGCGCAAACGACGACGCGGACGGGAGCTACGTCGCCGAGGTATATGACGAGGGGAAGGCGGGCTATGTGCCGGACGGAAGCGGCATGACCTTCGACGAGCGCGACGCGCACTACCGCAGTCTTGCGATTGAATGGATCATCGGGCATCTGCCGCGCTTCATCGCGATTGCGCCCGTGAAGCTGTTCTATTTCCTGGCGACGGATACCTATGGCGGCAGCGCCTTCTTCAACAACGAGATTCAGACGGACAATCTGGCCTATCTCATGGAGCTGGGGCGCATCCTGATGGGGCGGGGCGAAAGGCCGCTGGCGCTGGGGGACGCGGTCGTCGTTTTCTCGCAGCTGACCTATATGCTCGTCTTTTTTGGGTATCTGGCGTTTGTCGTGCATGGCCTGCGGCGGCGCTGCTGGCTCAGGCTGCTGCCGCTGCATCTCATCTTTGCGCTGGCCTGCGGCGTGACGGTGCTGACGGTCGGCGGCGCGCGCTATCACATGCCCTATCTGCCCATCTTCTGCCTGTGTACGGCGATGCTGGTTGATTGCCGCGTGAAAAAGGGCGGGAAGGCCGTGCGCGCGGAGGTGACGGCCTCGTCACGCAGCACCCATTGCAGGGCGAGCTGGGCGAGCGTCTGCCCGCGCCGCGCGGCGATGGCGGAGAGCGCCTGCGTGCAGGCACGGAGCCTGCCGTCGATCATCTCGGGCTTGAGGTAGCGCGGATCGTGTCCGGCGCGGCTGTCAGCGGGAATGCCGTGCTGATATTTGCCCGTCAGCCTGCCGCCGGCGAGCGGCGCGAAGGCGATCAGGCCGATGCCCTTTTCGCGGGCGACGCCGGTCAACCCCTGCTCGATCCACCGGTCGAGCATGTTGTAGCGCGGCTGATGGATGAGCATCGGCGTGCCGAGCTGCCGGAGCGCATCGATGGCGACGCGCGCCTGCTCGGCGCTGTAATTGGAGATGCCGACATAGAGCGCCTTGCCGCTGCGCACGATCTGGTCAAGTGCGCCCATCGTCTCCTCGATCGGCGTGTTTGGATCGGGGCGGTGGTGGTAGAAGATATCGACGTAGTCAAGGTTCATGCGCCTGAGGCTCTGGTCGAGGCTGGAGATCAGGTATTTGCGGCTGCCCCAGTTGCCGTAGGGGCCGGGCCACATGTCATAGCCCGCCTTGGTGGAGATGATCAGCTCGTCGCGGTGCGGTTACCAGTCGCGCAGCATGTGGATGCCGAAATTTCGCTCCGCCTCGCCATAGGGCGGGCCATAGTTGTTGGCGAGATCGAAATGCGTGATGCCGTTGTCAAACGCCGTGCGCAGGATGTCGCGCTGCACGCCGAAGGGCGTGATATCGCCGAAGTTATGCCACAACCCAGCGAGATCGCGGGCAGCAGCAGGCCGCTTCTGCCGCAGCGGCGGTAGGGCATGGCGCGCGGGCGAGGGGATGTAGGTCATGATGCGCCTCCTTTGCCGGGGCTTTTCCTGTATCATATTCCTGTTTGGGAGAATTGTCCATCGGGGATTTGCATGGATTCACGCTCAAGCGGCTGTCTTTCAGGGCCTGTTTCATGCGGAATTGTCATGCGTCGGATTAGAAAAGAGATCTCCCCCGGAGGAGAGATCCCGGCTTATTGATTTCAAAAGCAGCGGCGGATTACTTGCCGACCTTGGAGAGCGCATCTTCGACAGCGGCCATAATGCCCTTGCTGCTGAACGTCGCGCCCGCGGACACATCCACCTGCGTGGACTGCGCGTCGATGATGGCCTGAGGAATCGTGTTGTACGCGGCGTCGCAGATGCCAGGCGTATCGCTGTGGGAGAGCACGTCAATCTTGGCAATCTTGTCGCCGTCCATCGTGACCTTGACCTTGACGGGACCGCCAAAGCCCTCGGCCTCGCCGATGTATTCGTTCGCGGCAAGCTCAGTCTCGGGCGCGGGAGCGGCAGGAGCCTCCATGAAGCCGTAGTGGATGTTGAGCAGCTCGGCCGTCTTACGGGCCACGTCGCCGCTCACACCGCCGCAGCGGCGCTTGCGGATGGGGTCGGCGCGCTCGACGTTGGCCGCTGTCATGAACTCGGAAACGGAGTCCACACAGTTGACCGTGCTGGAAATCGTCTGCACAGGGGCGGCACCCTCGGGCTGGTAGATGGGCAGCGGCGTAGAGGTATACCACGCGAACAGCTCCTTGGTGATGGCGCGGGCGTCGTCCGGCGCGCAGCACAGGCCGATAATGCCCGCAGCGCCGCCCAGAGCGCCGCACAGCGAACCGGCCGTGTAACCCTCCTTGCCGTTGGCGAACATCTCCGGCGGAATCATCGTGTAGGGGAAGCCGACCTTGTCGCACAGCTCGGCGAGCAGGCCCTTGGCCACGCCGTAGCAGCAGCCGTTCTCAAAATAGCCCTCGTAGGCAAGCTGCTCCACCTTGTCAAGATCGAGCTCTGCGTAAGGAAAGGGGTGCGCGGGTGCTTCCGGTTGGCTCTCGGCGAGCACGCCGGCAAGCGGCGCGCCGCTCAGGAGCGCGGAGCCACCGAGCAGCGCGACGGACTTTTTCAGGAATTCGCGACGGGATTGCAGCATAGAAGACGCCTCCATTTCTTTATGCGGATCGGAGTTCCCGGCAAGCCGGAAACTCGTCACAGCAGGGAGCGGTCACTGACCGCTTGTATTACGTCTAATATACCACAATGCCAAATAAATGTCAAATCCCCACAAGAAATAAATCGATTTATTTATCAAAAAGCGCATGCTTTTGCTCGATTTGACGAAAAACGCGCGTGCAGACTTATGCCTCCTGACGGCTGCGCGCAAGCACGGGCTTCAAAAACTGCCCGGTGTAGCTCGCCTCGCAGGCGGCGATCTCCTCCGGCGTCCCTTCGCACACGAGCGTGCCGCCCGCGTCGCCGCCCTCCGGCCCCAGGTCGATCACATAGTCGCAGGCCTTGATGACGTCAAGGTTATGCTCGATGATCAGCACGGAGTTGCCGCCCTCCGCGAGCTGGCGCAGCACGCCGACCAGCCGCTCGCAGTCGGCCATGTGCAAGCCGGTCGTCGGCTCGTCGAGCACATAGAACGTCCTGCCGGTCGAGGTGCGGGAGAGCTCCGTGGCGAGCTTGACGCGCTGCGCCTCGCCGCCGGAGAGCGTCGTGGAGGGCTGGCCGAGGCGGATATACCCGAGGCCCACGTCATAGAGCGTTTGCAGCTTGCGGGAGATGCGCGGATAGGCCTCAAAGAAGGGAATGGCCTCCTCGACGGTCATGTCGAGCACGTCGGCGATCGACTTGCCCTTGTAGGTGACCTCGAGCGTCTCGCGGTTGTAGCGTTTGCCCTTGCAGACCTCGCAGGGGACGTAGATGTCCGCGAGGAAGTGCATCTCGATGCGCAGAATGCCGTCGCCGGAACAGGCCTCGCAGCGGCCGCCGCGCACGTTGAAGGAGAAGCGGTTCTCGCGGTAGCCGCGGGCCTTGGCCTCCGGCGTGGCGGCGAAGACCTTGCGGATCATGTCGAACAGGCCGGTGTAGGTCGCCGGGTTGCTGCGCGGCGTGCGGCCGATGGGGCTCTGGTCGATGGCGATGACCTTGTCGAGCTGCTCGATGCCGGTGATGCCGTCGCAGTCGCCGGGGCGCGTGCGTGCGCGGTTGAGGTCGCGCTGGAGGATCTTATAGATGATTCCGTTGACGAGGGAGGACTTGCCGCTGCCGGAGACGCCCGTGACGACCGCCATCACGCCCAGCGGGACGCGCACATCGATGTTCTTGAGGTTGTGCATGCGCGCGCCATGGACGGTCAGCCAACCCGAGGGCGCCTTGCGCCTGGGGATCGGGATGCCGCGGCGGCCGGAGAGATACGCGCCCGTGATCGATTCGGGGCAGGCCATGATCTCCTCGGCCGTGCCCTGCGCGATGAGGCGGCCGCCGTGCTCGCCCGCGCCCGGGC
>JALFVL010000035.1 GCA_022787165.1 Clostridiales bacterium | reverse complement strand
CCGGCCTACTTCTCCGACAGCCAGCGTCAGGCGACCAAGGACGCCGGCCGCATCGCGGGCCTGGAGGTGCTGCGCATCATCAACGAGCCGACGGCCGCTTCCCTGGCCTACGGCCTTGACAAGGAGGATTCCCACAAGATTCTGGTCTACGACCTGGGCGGCGGCACGTTCGATGTCTCCCTCCTGGAGATCGGCGACGGCGTCTTTGAGGTGCTCGCCACCAACGGCAATACGCATCTGGGCGGCGACGACTTCGACCAGCGCATCATCGACTACCTCGCCTCCGAGTTCAAGAAGGAGAACAACATCGACCTCAAGGCTGACCGCATGGCGCTCCAGCGCCTCAAGGAGGCCGCCGAGAAGGCGAAGATCGAGCTCTCCGGCGTCATGAGCACCAACATCAACCTGCCGTTCATCACGGCGGACGCGACCGGCCCGAAGCACCTCGATGTCACGCTGACCCGCGCGAAGTTTGACGAGCTGACCCGCGATCTGGTCGACGCGACCATCGCGCCGATGCAGAACGCGCTGCGCGACGCCGGCATGACCGCCAGCGAGGTCGACCGCGTGATCCTGGTCGGCGGCTCCACCCGTATCCCGGCCGTGCAGGAGGCCGTGCGCAAGATGACCGGCAAGGAGCCCTACCGCAACATCAACCCGGACGAGTGCGTCGCGGTCGGCGCGGCCATTCAGGGCGGCGTTCTGGGCGGCGAGGTCAAGGATGTCCTGCTGCTGGACGTCACGCCGCTGTCCCTGGGCATTGAGACGATGGGCGGTGTCTTCACCCGCCTGATCGACCGCAACACCACCATCCCGACCACCAAGAGCCAGATCTTCTCTACCGCCGCGGACGGCCAGACCTCTGTTGAGGTACACGTCCTGCAGGGCGAGCGCGAGATGGCCGCGGGCAACAAGACGCTCGGCCGCTTCCAGCTGACCGGCATCGCGCCGGCGCCGCGCGGCGTGCCGCAGATTGAGGTCACCTTCAACATCGACCGCAACGGCATCGTCAACGTTTCCGCGAAGGATCTGGGCACCGGCAACGAGCAGAAGGTCACCATCACCTCGAGCACCAACCTCTCCGAGGAGGAGATCAAGCAGCGCGTCAAGGAGGCGGAGCAGTACGCCGCCGAGGACAAGAAGCGCAAGGAAGAGGTCGAGACCCTCAACCATGCGGACAGCATGATCTTTGAGGTCGACAAGCAGCTCAAGGAGCTGGGCGACAAGCTCAGCGCCGAGGACAAGGCGACCGTGGAAAACGAGCTGGCGGAGTTCAAGAAGGTTCGCGAGACCAACGACGCGGCGCAGATCAAGACGGCCATGGAGGCCTTCACGCAGAAGGTCTATGCGGTCTTCGGCAAGATCTATCAGCAGCAGCAGGCGCAGGATCCGAACGCGCAGGCGGGCGGCTATCAGGCCGGCAACGCGCAGGACGCGACCTCTGACGGCGCTTCCGACGCGGACTACGACGTGCACTGAGAAAAAGATCCATAGACAAGCGCGGAGCCGCCGTCACTTTGTGGCGGCGGCCTCACGCGGTTCAGACGGCCGGCTTCATGCCGGCCAGGATAGGCGGTGACTGCTGTGGCAGACAAGAGAGATTATTATGAGGTGCTTGGCATTTCCAAGGGCGCCTCGGACGAGGAGATCAAAAAGGCATACCGAAAGGCAGCCAAGGCGAGCCACCCGGATCTGCACCCGGACGACAAGGAGGCCGAGGCGCGCTTCAAGGAGATCAACGAGGCCTACGAGGTGCTCTCCGATCCTCAGAAGCGCGCGCGCTACGATCAGTTCGGCTTTGACGACCCGGCCATGGGCGGCGCGGGCGGCAGCGGCTTTGGCGGCTTCGGCGGCTTTGAGGATATCTTCGATATGTTCACGGGCGGCGGCTTCGGCGGCGGACGCACGGCATCGAGCCGGCAAAACGCGCCCCAGCGCGGCAGCGACCTGCAGTACAACCTGACGCTGACCTTTGAGGAGGCGGCCTTTGGCTGCCGCAAGGAGTTCAAGTTCCAGCGCGGCGCGACCTGCGACGTCTGCGGCGGCACGGGCGCCAGGCCCGGCACGCAGCCGCAGACCTGCCCGACCTGCCATGGCTCCGGCCAGCAGCGCGTGACGATGAATTCGCCGTTTGGTCAGGTGCAGACGATGCGCACCTGCCCGACCTGCGGCGGCAAAGGCAAGACGATCAAGGAGCGCTGCACGAAGTGCGGCGGCAGCGGCTTTACGCGCATCACGCGCACGGTGACGATCAACGTCCCGGCGGGCGTTGACGACGGACAGAACTTCAAGACCATCCCGGGCGAGGGCGAACCCGGCCGCAACGGCGGCCCGTCCGGCGATCTGTACATCACCTGCTCCGTGCGGCCGCACAGGATCTTCAAGCGCGACCATTACGACCTTTATTGCGACGTGCCGATCTCCTTTACGCAGGCGGCGCTGGGCGGCGACATCGACGTGCCGACGCTGGAGGGGACGACGCAGTTCAACATCCCCGCGGGCACACAGGAGGGAACCTCCTTCCGCATTCGCGGTCAGGGCATCACGCAGCTGCGCGGCACGGGCCGCGGCGACCTGTTCTTCACGGTTCACGTCGAGGTGCCCAAGCATCTGGGCGAGAAGCAGAAGGAGTTGCTGCGCCAGTTTGAGGATTCGCTCAACGGGCGCGAGTATGAGCGCCGCAAGAGCTTCGGCGACCAGATGAAGAGCTACATCAAGGAGAACGCGGAGCGCTTCAAGGAAAAATTCGACAAGAAGTGACCGGCAGCGGCAGAAGGCCTGCGGTGTGCGCAGAGGGCGTCTTTCGCCTCGGCAGCATGAAGCCGGTGCTTTGGAGAATCACCCAAAGAACGGAAAAGCGAAGGGAGCTGTCAGGCAGGAAACCGGTTGTCCGGCGCGGGCTTGACAGCTTTTTTCGCGGAAAGGGAACGCATGGATTGGATGGAAGCCGTGGTGCATACCACCACGATGGGCGCGGACATCGTCAGCGAGGTGCTGATGAACGCGGGCGCGGTCGGCACGGCCATTGAGGATCGCTACGATGTCACGTCCAGCAAGAAGTCGGACGGCATGTGGGACATGATCGACGAGGACGTGCTCAAAAACATGGCCGAGGATGTGCTCGTCAAGGCGTATTTCAAGGATGACCAGAGCGCAAAGGAGACGCTGCTGCTCGTCGGGGAAAAGCTGCGGGAGATCAGCAGGCTCGACCTGGGTTTTGACATCGGCAGCCTCAGACTCGAGCACAGCAGCGTCCATGAGCAGGACTGGGCGGAAAACTGGAAGAAGTATTACAAGCCCTTCCGCGCGGGCGAGCATCTGGTGATCAAGCCGAGCTGGGAGCCCTATCAGGAGCAGCCGGGCGATCTCGTGCTCGAGCTCGATCCGGGCATGGCTTTCGGCACGGGTACGCATGAGACGACGTTCATGTGCATGCAGCAGCTGGAAAAGTACGTCAAGCCCGGCTGCCGCGCCATCGACGTCGGCTGCGGCAGCGGCATTCTCGCCCTGGCGGCGGCGAAGCTGGGCGCGGGCGACGTGCTGGCCATCGATCTGGACGAGCTGGCGGTCAAGGTCGCGGCGGAGAATACGCAGAAGAACGGCCTTTTGCAGACCGTGCGCGTCGTCCACGGCGATCTGCTCGAGCAGCGCGAGGAGCAGGCGGACGTGATCGTCGCCAACATCATCGCGGACGTGATCTGCTTCCTCTGCGGGCCGGCCAAAAAGCATCTGTTGCCCGGCGGCGTGTTCATCTGCTCCGGTATCATCCGCGAGCGCGAGGACGACGTGCAGCGCGCGCTGGCGGCGGCGGGATACACCGTCTGCAACCGACTGGAAAAGGGAGAATGGGTGTGCCTGGCGGCGCATCTGTAAAGGGCTATGCATCGATTTTTTGCCGATGAGGGCGGCATCGTGGAAGGCCGCGCCGGATTGAATGAGGAGGATTCCCGCCATGCGCTGCGCGTGCTGCGCCTGCGGGAGGGGGACGAGGTCGAGCTTGTCTGCGCGCCGGAACGGTTTCTCGCCGTGATCGACGGCGTGGAGGCGGAGCGTGTGCGCGTGCGCGTGCTCCATCCGCTGCGCGGCACGGAGGCGGCGACCCGCGTAACGCTCTACCAGGGCCTGCCCAAGGCGGACAAGATGGAGCTCATCATCCAAAAAGCGACGGAGCTGGGCGCGGCTGCCGTGCAGCCGGTCGCGATGGAGCGCTGCGTCGTGCGCCTGGACGGCAAGGACGCGGCGAAGAAGACGGAGCGCTGGCAGAAGATCGCCCGCGAGGCGGTCAAGCAGTGCGCGCGCGTCGCTGCGCCCGAGGTGCGCCTGCCTGCAAAGCTCTGCGCGCTGCGGGAGGAGCTCAAAAGCCTCGACGTGCTGATTGTCCCGTGGGAGGACGCGCGCGACGGCAGCATCCGCGACGCGCTCACGCCCTTTGAGGGCAGGGAGGCACTGCGCGTGGGCATTCTCATCGGCCCGGAGGGCGGCATCGCGCCGCAGGAGGCGCAATGGCTGCGCGAGCAGGCGGGCGGAAAGCTCGTGACGCTTGGCCCGCGCATCCTGCGCACGGAGACGGCCGGCATCGCCGCGCTGACCATCGCGATGGCGCTGCGCGGAGAGATGGAATGAGATGGGGGACAAAATCCGGCGGCGGGCTTGCAAGAAGGCCCGCCGTACTTTATAATAAGCCCAACACAAACAGAGGAACGGGGGAAACGACATGCGTTTTCGCAAGAGCATTCAGATTTGTAAGGGCGTCAAGCTCAATCTCTCCAAATCCGGCGCGAGCCTGACCCTCGGGCCGGGCAAGGGCGTTTCGATGAACGTGGGCACGAAGGGCGCATACTTCAACTGGAGCATCCCTGGCACGGGCGTCTATGACCGCGTGCGCGTCGACACGCTGCTCAAGGACAAGCTCGGCGGCCTCTTCGGCGCGAAGGCGGAGGAGGAGCCGGAGGAGGAAAAGAAGAGCAGCAAGAGCACGGCCAAGTCCACGGGAAAGAGCACGGCCAAATCCTCCGGAAAGAGCGCAGCGAAGACCTCCGCCGGGAGCGCGTCGGGAAAGACGGCCAAGGCGTCCTCCGGCGTCAGCGAGGCGGAGCTGGAGCGGCTTGAGAGCGAGGCGGCGCTGATTGCGATTCATCAGCTCGCGCCGGACGTCCCGGCGAAGGCCTCGGGCACGATGGACGCCGGGGCGGCCGAGCAGGCGATTGAGGAGTGGCTCTGCGAGGCGGAGGCGCCCATCGCGTTCTGTGTGCAGACGGAGGCGGTGCCGGAAAAGAAGCTCGTGATGGTCGACCTCGACCTGCCGGAGATCGAGGACATGCCGCAGGACAAGCTGACCCAGCTGGCCGACGGCACGCTCAAAATCAAAAAGAAATCGCAGAAGGAGAGCCGCGAGGACTACAAGACCTGCGTCTTCGGCCTGGGCGAATACGTCGCGGGCAACGTCTTTGGGCTGGTGAGCGCAGCGGACCGGGTCGCCGTCTCCGCCTATACGCAGCGGCGCAGCGAGAAGACCGGCGACGCGGAGGATGTCTTCATCTATTCGGTCGTCTTTGAGCGCAGCGCGTTCAGGAAGGGCTATCAGAAGAAGGCGCCGGCGGAATTCCTGGATGGCATGAAGAGCCGGTATTATGTGCTCGCCAGCGGCGTGATGAAGCAGATCGCGCCGTTTGAGGCGGAGGAGCTTTGATTTGATGCCGGGAGGCCGGCAATCGAAACGGGAGGATGGACAGGCCGGATGATCGAGGGAAAGACGGTCGCCTTTCACACGCTTGGATGCAAGGTGAACCAATATGACACGCAGGCCATGCGCGAGCGCTTTGAGCAGGCGGGCTGCCGGACGGTTGGCTTTGAGGAACGCGCGGATATCTACGTCGTCAATACCTGCACGGTGACGGGCACGGGCGACAGGAAGAGCATGCAGATCATTCGCCGCTGCCACAGGCAAAACCCCGATGCGGCGATTGTCGTCTCAGGCTGTCTGGCGCAGCGCGCGGGGGAGGAGCTGCGGCTGCCGGGCGTGCGGCTCGTGCTGGGCACGCAGCGGCGCGGCGAGGTTGTGAAGCTGCTTGAGCAGGCGCTTGCGCAGGACTGCACGCTCATCGCGGTCGAAACGCTGCGCAAGGCGCCGTTTGAGCATTTGACCGTGCACGCGAACGAGGGCCATACCCGCGCGACGATGAAGATTCAGGAGGGCTGCGACCGCTGGTGTACCTACTGCATCATCCCCTCCGTGCGTGGGCCGATCCGCTCCCGCCCAGTGGAGGAAATCCGCGAGGAGGCGCAGAGCCTGGCGGAGGCGGGCTTTCAGGAGGCCGTGCTCACGGGCATCCATCTGACCAGCTATGGCCGGGACTTGCAGGATGGCTCGACGCTGCTTGACGCGATTCGGGCTGTGCACGGGGTCGAGGGTATCCGACGCATCCGCCTGGGGTCGCTGGAGCCGGTGATCGTCACGCCGGAATTTGTGCAGGGCATCGCGGCGCTGCCCAAGGTCTGTCATCAGTTCCATCTGGCCCTTCAAAGCGGCAGCGACACGGTGCTCGCGCGGATGCGCAGGCGCTACACGAGCGGCGAATTTCTGGCCGCGTGCGCGCTGCTGCGCGAAGCGTTTGAGGATTGCGCGCTGACGACCGACGTGATGACCGGCTTCCCCGGCGAGACGGAGGAGGAATTCGCGCAGACGAAGGCGACCTGCCGCGCGGCGGTCTTCTCGCGGATGCATGTCTTCCCGTATTCTGAACGCGAGGGCACGAAGGCTGCGCAGATGGCGGGCAGCGTGCCGCGCGCTTTGCGCGAGTCGCGCGCCAGAGAGCTCATTTCGCTGGGCCATGACATGGAGCGGGAGGCGCTTGCGCGGCGCGTCGGCCGCGAGGACGAGGTGCTCATCGAGGAGCTGGACGAGCAGGGGTGCGGGACGGGCTACACGGGTGGATATCTTCGCGCCCATGTGCCGGACACCGTCCCGGGCGAGATCGTCCGCATCCGCGTGACGGGCGTGGAGAATATGGAGCTGCTTGGAAACAGACAGCCCTGAAGGACAGAAAGCAAGGAGGTTTAGTTCATGAACGATTGTCTTTTCTGCAAGATCGCTGCGGGCGAGATCCCCAGCACGAAGGTGTATGAGGACGACGAGGTGCTGGCCTTTCGCGACATCGCACCGCAGGCGCCGACGCATGTGCTGGTGATCCCGAAGAAGCACGTCAGCGGCTGGTATGACGCCAAGGACGAGAGCGACGCGGCGCTTGCGCATCTGATGCGCGCCGCGGCGACCGTCGCGAGGATGGAGGGCCTTGTGGAGAGCGGCTTCCGCGTCGTTTCCAACTGCGGGCCCGACGCGCAGCAGACCGTGCCCCATCTGCATCTGCACGTGCTGGGCGGCAAGGCCATGGCGGGCGAGATGGCGTAAGCGCAGAAACGGCGCGCAGGCTCCGCGTCCCCGGAAGGGACGTTGCGGACCTGCGCGCTGTTTTTTCCTGAAATCATTGTATTCCATGTCCCGGTTTGCTATAATATTTGCGTCACATCGGGGGCTGTGGTCTGGCGGCATTCCCGCCGGAAGCCCCTGCACCTGTGACGCCTCACTTTTTTTTCATCCTCTGCCGGCGGGAAGCGAGCCGGCATAGATTACGCGTCAGGAGGGATACTGTTATGGGTAAGGACATGTCCAGAAGGAGCTTCCTCAAGAGCACGGCAGTCGGCGCGGCGGGCGCTGTTGCCATGGGCGCCATCAACCCGCTGTTTGCATCGGCCAAGGCTGAGGAGGCGCAGGAGAGTGCCCCGATGCTCAAGCCGTTCGCAGGCGTACACAACATCCGCAAAATCAGCGACGATCTCGTCTATCTGGGCGCAAGCGACCGTCGAATCGCGCTGTTTGAAAACGTCTATCCGATACCGCGCGGCGTTTCCTATAACGCCTATCTTCTGCTGGACGAGAAGACCGTGCTCTTTGACACGGCGGATCGTTCCGTGAGCGGGCAGTTTTTTGAAAACCTCGCCTATGCGCTGGAGGGGCGCACGCTCGATTACCTCGTGATCAACCACATGGAGCCGGATCATTGCTCCGCGATCACCGAGGTCATGCGCCGCTATCCGAAGGTCAAGCTCCTCTACTCAACGGCCGCTGCACAGATGATCACGCAGTTCTTCGGCTTTGATCCGGCGGAGCACGGCTATGCCGTCGAGGAGGGCATGGAGCTGGCAACCGGCCGGCACAAGCTCGTCTTCCTCATGGCGCCGATGGTTCACTGGCCGGAGGTCATGATGACCTACGACGCGACGGACAAGGTGCTCTTCTCCGCGGATGGCTTTGGCACGTTCGGCGCGCTTGACGGCAATCTGTTCGCCGACGAGGTCAATTTCGACACCGAATGGCTCGCCGACGCGCGCCGCTACTACTGCAACATCGTGGGCAAATACGGCAAGCAGGTGCAGGATGTGCTGGCCAAGGCCGCGACGGTCGAGATTCAGACGATCTGCCCGCTGCATGGCCCGGTCTGGCGCGAGAACCTCGGCTATATCCTCGACAAGTACGACAAGTGGAGCAGCTACACGCCTGAGGATCCCGACGGCGTCATGGTCGTCTACGGCTCGGTCTACGGCGGCACGGAGAATGCGGCCTCCGTTCTCGCCGGGAAGCTCTCGATGGGCGGCGTGCGCAATGTCAAGGTTTACGACGTCTCCAAGACGCATGTCAGCGAGCTGATCGGCGAGGCCTTCCGCTGCGGGACGATCGTCTTCGCGTCGATCACCTACAACATGGGCATCTTCACGCCGATGAAGAATTTCATTCAGGATCTTGCGGCGCACAACCTGCAGGGCAGGCGCTATGCGCTCGTGGAAAACGGAAGCTGGTCGCCCGTCTCCGGCACCCTGATGAAGGAGCTGCTGGACAGCATGAGCGGCATGGAGCAGGTCGGAAGCACCGTGACGCTGCGCTCCACGACGGATGAGACGTCCCTCGCCGCGCTGGATACGCTCGCGGGCGAGCTGCTCGCCGCCATCAGCGGCGCTCCGGCGCCCGCCGCGCAGGAGACCGCCGCTGCCGCGCCGACGAAGTGGGTCTGCTCCGTCTGCGGCTACGTTTACGAGGGTGAGACGCTGCCGGAGGGCTATATCTGCCCGGTGTGCGGCGTCGGCGCGGACAAGTTCGTGCGCCAGGAGTAAGCCTGCACGGGCGGAAGCGTGCCGCGCTGCGTGAAGGGGGAATGCCGCCATGCCGGAAAAACGGAACAGCAGCCGCTTTTTCGAAAACCGGGACTGCGAGTATTTCCCCTGTCACCGGGGGATGGAGGGCCAGCCCTTCAACTGCCTGTTCTGCTACTGCCCGCTCTATGCGCTGGGCAGGGCCTGCGGAGGCGATTTCGTCTATACCGGGCGCGGCATCAAGGACTGCTCGGCTTGCACCTTTCCGCATCGGATAGAAAACACGGACAGGCTTCTCGCGCGCTACGGCGATATTTTGGAGGCGCTCCGGCGAATGGACGAGCGGCAGCCCTGAGAGAGCTTCGGAAAAGGTCGCGCGGATGGGCTCTTTTGGAGGGCCAGCCGTGCGCGCATGGCGAGCTTGCCGGTTGACGCGCCGAGAGGAAAACACAGGCAGGAAGACAGACGCTGAATGACGCCTGTGTAATAAAATCGAATATATCATAGGGAACGGGAGCGGAGAACGACGGTTTTCCGCCCCTGTTTTTTCTCTTTACTCGGGAAATATGTGAAAAAGGTCTTGACAAATAATTACGGGGGAGGGGGTATAATTTGTTTGAAATCAAGTGTTGTGGGACGCCTGATGGGTTCAAGAAAGCCCCGTGCGCAGTGTCGCGCGACAGCGGCAGGGCGCGAAGGCGTGCTCAGCAGTTTTTGACGATGTTCCGGATTTCAGGGAGGCGGTTGCCTGGTGAAATATGTCGAGCCCGCGCTTCACTTTGTCCCCAATTCGGGCGGCCTGAGCGGCGAGGAGATCGCCCGGCTCTCCGACGGGGAGCTGGCCGCGTATTTGCGGCAGTGCCGTTTTGGCGAGGCCAAGCAATGCTACCAGATCGACCCGGGCTATGTGCTCCGGCAGATCAGCGGGGAGGCGGCCATCGTGCCCGTGGACGCGACCTGCACGATACAAAACGCCGTGATGACCCCGAACGGCCCCGCGGCCTTTCTTTGGACCCTGTTTCAAACGCCCGCCACGGAGGAGGACGCCGTGCAGCAGGGCTTGCAGCGCTATGAGGGACCGGAGGACGTCATTCGAAATGACGTGCGCCGGTTTATCCGGGAATCACTCTGATTAGGAATCTTGAAGGAGGTCATGTGACATGAATGACATGAAATTGCAGTGGGAGACGCCGAGAATCGAGATCGAGGCGTTTGAGGCGAATGAGTACGTCGCGGCGTGCTGGGGCGTAGGATGTAGTGTCAATGATGCGAACCAAATTGAAATGGATTTCGGCGTCTATATCCAGGGAATCTGGATCATGGAGCTGATCATTGCGGCCTTTCCGGCAATCAGGTCATTTATGACGATAATAATGACGGAACCGCTGACCGCATGGTCGAAGTCGGTACGGATGGACTGGGCACGCTGACGTGTACTTTGTACACGGATAATACATATAAAACTACAATGGATATTTCGACTGTCAAGGTTGGCAATACTATCTATTGGACGACAGCGGCGGGAATCAAGACCTGGCACCATGTTGGTACAGTGTTTCAGACAGTGCCTAACCACCCCAACCGTTCCTGATCAGCACAATCGAACAGAGCCGGAGCGATCCGGCTCGTTTTTTGATTCCCGGCGAGGAGGGAGGACGCGATGGAGCAGACGATGGAGCGCGAGACGCTCGAGAGGCGCATGCTGCGGCGCGCGGCGGCGGCGGGGCGGCCCGTCACGGGGACGCTCGAGCTGACCCCGCTGTGCAACATGCGCTGCGGCATGTGCTATATCCGACTGGAGCGCGAGGAGATGGAGCGCCTCGGCGGCCTGCGCACGGCGGAGGAATGGCTGCAACTGGGCAGGGAGATGGCGGAGGCGGGCGTGCTCTTCCTGCTGCTGACGGGCGGGGAGCCGCTGCTCTTTCCGGGCTTCCGGGAGCTGTATGCCGGGCTCAGGCGCATGGGCTTTATCCTGACGGTCAACACCAACGGCACGCTGCTTGACGAGGATTGGGCGGATTTCTTCGCGCAGAACAGGCCCCGGCGCGTCAACATCACGCTCTACGGAGCGGATGAGACGGCCTACGCGACGCTCTGCCATCATCCGGGCGGATTTGAAAGCGCCGTGCGCGCGATTCGGCTGCTGCGCGCGCGGGGCATCGACGTCAAGATCAACGGCAGCGTCACGAAGCAGAACCTGGCTGACATGGAGGCCATATACGCGCTGGGGCGGGAGCTGGGCGCGCCGGTACACATGGATACCTACATGATTCCCGGCCTGCATGAGCGGGAGCTGCCCCCGCAGGCGCAATCCCGCCTGACGCCGGAGAACGCGGCCCGCGCGGAAATCTGCATGATGCGCGAGGAGCGGGGCGAGGAGGCGCTGCGCAGCCTCGCCGCAATCGCGGGCGCGCTGCAGCCGGGCCATTATCCCGACGGGCTCGTCTGCATGGCGGGGCATTGCTCGTTTGCCGTCGACTGGCGGGGGAGCATGCGCCCCTGCGTCACGCTGAGCGAGCCGGCCGCGCCCGTGTTTGAGACGGGCTTTTCATCGGCCTGGGCGCAGATCGCCGCGCAGGCACAGAAGCTGCGCGTCGCGCGGGCATGCGTGGAATGTGCCCTGAGGCCACTGTGCAAGACCTGCGCGGCGAGCGCGAAGCTGGAGACGGGGCGCTATGACGGCGTGCCTGCGTATCTTTGCGGCATGACCCGGGCGCTGGCGGCGCAGCTGGGGCGGCTTGCCGAAGAGGACACGGACGGCTGAGGAGGGGAGAGGCGGATGAAGAGGCAATTCCGGATCGGGGACTTTTGCTTCTGCCTGGACGGCGGGGAGAGCCTGCCGGTGCCGGAGAATTTCGCGCGCTTTGCGGATGCGCGGGGCGAGGCGCAATACGTCTACCGGCTCCGTGAGGCGGACGGCCTGCCCGCGCCGCAGGGAACGCTCATCGCCCGGCGGGCGGATCTGGCCGTCTTTGCGGTCCCGGAGGGAGAATGCAGGCTGCTGGGCGTCAAGGGCGCGGGCGCCTTCTATGCGCTTTACCGCGAGACCGGCGGCAGGGAGGCGGAGGTCCTCGTGCTCGGGCAGGCGAGGGAGTTCCTCGGGCTGGACACGGTGTTCGTTTCGCTGCTGGCGCTGGAGCGGCGAATGATTGCGCGCGACAGCCTGATTCTGCACTGCGCGTTCACGGAATACCGGGGGCGGGCCATTCTGTTTTCCGCGCCCTCGGGCACGGGCAAGTCGACGCAGGCCGCGCTATGGGAGCGGTATCGCGGGAGCCGCACCCTCAACGGCGACCGCGCGTTGCTGCGCAGAGCCGGCGGGGTCTGGACGGCGTGCGGCTGGCCGGTCTGCGGCTCCTCGGAGATCTGCGAGACGGGCGAGGTGCCCATCGGCGCGATTGTCATGCTCAGGCAGGGGAAGGAGAACCGGGCGGAGCGGCTCACGCCCGCGCGCGCCTTCTCGCTGCTCTACGCGCAGGTGACAGTCAACCAATGGAATCCGGCGTTCATCCGGCAGGCCATGGCGCTGCTGGAGGCGCTGATCGCGCAGACGCCCGTCGTGCAGCTGACCTGCGACATGACGGAGGGCGCCGTTCGCTGCCTGGAGGCGCTGCTCTTCGGGCAAAAAGCGTGACCGGATGGCAAACAGCCGGCATCTGTGCAGAAATTGAGCGCAGACGTTGACGAAGCGGGCAAAAGATGGTACAATGCTGTCGATCCAAGCCGGCATGATGCCGGCTGCATTTCCGACGAGATGTTGTAGGTCCCGTTGCCAAGCGACCGAGGCCGGAGCTATACAGAAGGATTTACAGAGCAAGCCGGCATGATGCCGGCTGCATTTCCGACGAGATGTTGTAGATCCCGTTGCCAAGCGACCGAGGCCGGAGCTTTCCGGCGGGATTTACAGAGGATGCCAGAGGGAACCCGGCTGCGCCGGGCGGCTCCGGCGAGGCGCTTTTAAATCGATCCCGTGAGGTCGGCAAGGCGGCATAACCAAACACACAGAGCCCAAGCGGCCTTTGTTTGCCCTGCCCCGACAACGGGACAGGGCTTTTTGTATGCGGAAAAGGAGTGGGACGGATGGCGGCAAACCTTGAATTCAAGGCGGATATCATGGACAAAAGCGCGATGGAACGCGCGCTGCGGCGCATCGCGCACGAGATCATCGAGAACAACCGCGGCGTCGACGGGCTGACGCTGGTGGGCATTCAGCGCCGGGGCGTCACGCTGGCGAAGATGCTGCAGGAGATGATCGAGCAGGTGGAGGGCGTGAAGCTCCCGCTGGGCGTGCTGGATATCACGTTCTACCGCGACGACCTGTCGATCCTCTCGGAGCACCCGGTCGTCAACGCGACGGACCTGCCCTTTCAGGTGCAGGACGCGAAGATTGTCATGGTTGACGACGTGCTCTTCACGGGCAGGACGGCGCGCGCGGCGATGGACGCCATCTGCGACATGGGCCGCCCGTCGCTGATCCAGCTGGCCGTGATGGTCGACCGCGGGCACCGCGAGCTGCCCATCCGGGCGGACTATGTGGGCAAGAACCTGCCCACGAGCAAGAGCGAGCTCGTCGGCGTGCATGTGCCGGAGTTTGACGGCGACATGAGCGTCGTGCTGTATGAGCGCAGGTGAGCGCTGAACACGGAAAGGGGTATAACGTGAATCTGAGACGCAAGGATCTGCTGGGCCTCGACGGCGTGAGCCGCGAGGAGATCACGGCCATTCTCGATACCGCGCTGATGATGCGCCAGGTGGTGCGCTCGGCGAACAAGAAGACCTCGCATTTGCAGGGCAAATCGATCGTCACGCTCTTTTATGAGAACTCGACGCGCACGCGCATGTCCTTCGAGCTGGCGAGCAAATACATGTCTGCCGCGGCGGCGAACATCTCCGCCAGCGCCTCGAGCGTCGCCAAGGGCGAGACGCTCATCGACACCGGCGTGACGCTTGACCAGATGGGCACGGACGTGATCATCATCCGCCACCCGATGTCCGGCGCGCCGTCGCTGCTGGCCCGCCATGTGAAGGCGAGCGTCATCAACGCGGGCGACGGCATGAATGAGCATCCGACGCAGGCGCTGCTGGATATGCTGACGATGCGCGAGCATCTGGGGAGCCTTGAGGGCATCAAGGTCGCGATTTGCGGCGACGTCATGCATTCCCGCGTCGCGCGCAGCAACATCTACGGCCTGACGAGCATGGGCGCGAGCGTCGTGCTCTGCGCGCCGCCGACGCTGATCCCCGTGCAGATCGAGCGGCTCGGCTGCACCGTCGCGCCGACGATCGAGGACGCCTGCGAGGGCGCGGACGTCGTCATGGGCCTGCGCATTCAGCGCGAGCGCCAGCAGAAGGGCCTCTTCCCGTCCGTCGCGGAATACTGCGACAACTGGGAAATCACGCCCGAGCGCGTCGCGCTGGCGAAAAAGCACGCGCTCGTCATGCACCCCGGCCCGATGAACCGCGGCGTCGAGATCGCCTCGAGCGCGGCGGACGGGCCGCAGTCGGTCATCACCCAGCAGGTGGAAAGCGGCGTCGCTGTGCGCATGGCGCTGCTCTACATGCTGACCCGGAGGGAGGGCTAAGCAGATGAGTGAGGGGATTCTGATTCGCGGCGGGCGGCTGATCGACCCCGCCAACGGCATCGACGGGCAGCTCGACCTGCTGCTGGAGGATGGGCGCGTCGCCGCCATCGGCGAGGGGCTTGACGCGCAGGGCGCGAGGGTCATCGACGCGGCGGGCCGCGTCGTCGCGCCGGGCTTCATCGACATGCATTGCCACCTGCGCGACCCCGGCCTTGAATACAAGGAGGACATCGTCTCCGGCACCCGCGCTGCGGCGCGCGGCGGCTTCACGGGCGTGTGCTGCATGCCCAACACGAAGCCCGTCAACGACAGCGCCGCCGTCACGCGCTACATCATCGAGAAGGCCGAGACGAAGGGCAGCGGCGTTCACGTCTACCCGGTCGGCGCGATCTCCAAGGGGCTGGAGGGCGTCGAGATGGCGGAGATCGGGCGGATGAAGGCCGCGGGCATCGTCGCCATCTCCGACGACGGCAGGCCGGTCGTCAATTCGAACCTGCTGCGCCTGGCGATGCAGTACGCCGATCACTTCGGCGTCTTCATCATGAGCCACAGCGAAGACAAGAACCTCGTCGGCGACGGCGTCATGAACGAGGGCTACATGAGCACGAAGCTCGGCCTGCCGGGCATCACTCGCGCGGCGGAGGAGGTCATGATCGCGCGCGACATCCTCGTCGCGGAGGCCGAGGGCAAGCGGATTCACCTTTGCCACGTCTCCACGCGCGGCGGCGTGCAGCTCGTGCGCGAGGCGAAGGCGCGCGGCGTCCGCGTGACGGCGGAGACGACGCCGCATTACATCGGCGCGACGGAGGACTGGGTCGCGGGCTACGACGGCAATTGCCGCGTCAACCCGCCGCTGCGCGAGGAGGCGGACAGGCTCGCCTGCATCGCCGGCCTCGTCGACGGCACGCTCGACGCCATCGCGACCGACCACGCGCCGCACCACGAGGACGAGAAGCGCGTCGAATTCCACCTCGCGGCCAGCGGCATCAGCGGGTTTGAGACGGCCTTCAGCATCTGCCACACGGAGCTGGTCAAAAAGGGCTATATGACGCTCCCGCGGCTCATCGAGCTGATGAGCGCGCAGCCGGCCCGGCTGCTGGGCGTGCCGGGCGGCAGCCTCGCCGTGGGCGCGCCGGCGGACGCCGTCATCCTCGACCCGGAGCGCGAAATCACCGTCGACGCCTCGAAGTTCAAATCCAAGGGACACAACACGCCGTTTGACGGCAGAACCTACACCGGAGCGGTCTGCGCCACGATCGTGGGCGGCCGCGTGATCGATCAGGAGGATTGCTGAGATGAACAAGATGGAACAGTTGGCCACGCGCATCCGTGCGCTCAAAAACCCGACGGTCGCGGGCCTTGACACGCGAATCGAATACCTGCCCGAGAGCTTTGTGCGGGAGATCCTGCCCGAGGGCATCCGCTCCTTTGAGGACGCCGCCGAGGCCGTCTATCAGTACAATGTCCGCCTCGTCGACGCGCTCTGCGACATCGTGCCGGCGGTCAAGGTGCAGGTCGCGTACTACGAGATGTACGGCCCGGCGGGCATGAAGGCGTTTGAGAAGACGCTCGCCTACGCCGCCTCGAAGGGCTTGCTGGTGATGGCCGACGTCAAGCGCAACGACATCGGCGCGACGGCGGCCTGCTACGCCAACGCCTACATCGGCGAGACCGCGATGCCCGAGGGCAACCGGCGCGCCTTCGCCGCAGACTTCGCGACGATCAACCCCTACCTGGGCGTGGACGGCGTCAAACCCTTCACCGACGCCTGCAAGGAGAATGACACCGGCATCTTCGTGCTCGTGAAGACGAGCAACCCCTCCTCCGGCCAGCTCCAGGACATGAAATTCGAGGATGGCCGCACGCTCTACGAGGCCGTGGCGGATCTGGTCGAGCAGTGGGGCGAGGAGACGCGCGGCGAGAGCGGCTATTCTGCCGTCGGCGCGGTCGTCGGCGCGACCTACCCGCAGCAGGGCACGGCGCTGCGCGCGCGGATGCCGCATGCCTTCTTCCTCGTGCCGGGCTATGGCGCGCAGGGCGCGACCGGCGCGGACATCGCGGGCTGCTTCGACGCAAACGGCAGCGGCGCGATTGTCAACGCCTCCCGCTCGATCCTCTGCGCCTGGAAGAAGCGCGAGGGCATGGCATTTGACGCCGCCGCGCGCGAGGAGGCCATCCGCATGCGCGAGGATCTTTGCGCCTGCCTCAAGGCGGCGGGGAAGGAAATCAAATGATGCAGGAACTCGATGCGCTCGTCCTCACCTGTGAGCCGCTGGCGCAGAGCCTCACGCGCCTCATCCTGCGCGCGCCGCAGATCGCCGCGCAGGCCAAGCCCGGCCAGTTCATCCAGATGCTCGTGCCGGGCAGCGCGCATGTGCTCCGCCGCCCGATCAGCCTGATGGCCTTTGACCCGGCGGCGGGGACGCTGACCCTCGCCATCCAGCCCAAGGGAACGGGCACGCAGATGCTCTGCGCGCTTCGCCCGGGCGACACCGTGCGCGTGCTCGGCCCGCTGGGCAACGGCTTTGACGGCATGGGCGCGACGCGGATCGACTTTGTCGGCGGCGGCGTCGGCGTCGCGCCGGTCTGCTGCGCGATGGACAGCTTCGCGACGGCGGAGTCCCGCGCGTTCTTCGGCTTCCGCGGCGCGCAGTACGCTTATGGCATGACGCAGGCGCCCTGCCCCGTGACGGCGGTCAGCGACGACGGCACGCTCGGCGAGCGCGCGCTCGTCACCAAGCCGCTCAAGGCCGCGATTGAGGCGCGCAGGCCGGAGCTGATCATGGCCTGCGGCCCGCTGCCGATGCTGCTGGCCGTGCAGGAGATCGCGCTTGAGCAGGACATCCCCTGCCAGCTCTCGCTGGAGGAGCGCATGGGCTGCGGCATCGGCGCGTGCCTGGGCTGCAACGTAAAGGTCAACCTGCCGGAGGGCGGCTGGCAATACAGGCGGGTCTGCAAGGACGGCCCGGTGTTTGACGCGAAGGAGGTGGCGCTGCGTGGCTGATCTGTCCCTCGAGCTTTGCGGCGTGAAGCTCAAGAACCCCGTCATCGCCGCGAGCGGCACGTTCGGCTTCGGCCGCGAGTTTGACGAGCTCTACGACATCTCCGCGCTGGGCGGCATCTCCGTCAAGGGCCTGAGCCTGAAACCCCGCACGGGCAACCCGCCCTCTCGCATCGCCGAGACGCCCAGCGGCATGCTCAACAGCGTCGGCTTGCAAAACCCCGGCGTGCAGAGCTTCATCGAGCACGACCTGCCCTGGCTGCTCACCAAGGACATCGCCGTCATCGCGAACATCACCGGCACGAGCGTCGAGGAATATGTGGGCATGGCCGAGGTGCTCGCGCCGACGGGCGTGCATCTGCTGGAGATGAACATCTCCTGCCCGAACGTCCACGAGGGCGGCGTCGCCTTCGGCGTGAAGCCGGAGAGCGTCTACGCGATCACGAAGGCCGTCAAGGCCGCGGCGAAGCAGCCGCTGATCGTCAAGCTGACGCCCAACGTCGCGGACATCACGGAAAACGCCCTCGCCGCGCAGGAGGCGGGCGCGGACGCCATCTCCATGATCAACACGCTGACCGG
>JALFVL010000004.1 GCA_022787165.1 Clostridiales bacterium | reverse complement strand
GCGCGCAAAGGCGCTGCTTTCCAGGGTGCTTTCCGTCGCGAGGCTTGCGGAGGCATACGAGCGGCGCGGTTATCGGGCCATCCTGCCGGAGAGCGGTGGCTGGCCCTCCGCGCTGAATATCTTGGGCAGCAAGGCCCCGCTCTTCCTCTTTGTGCGCGGCAATGCCGAGCTGCTTCGGGGCAGGAGCGTGGCCGTCGCGGGCAGCCGGGACATCCTGCCCGGGACGGCCGCAGAGGCGCAGCAGCTGGGACGGGCGCTGGCCGAGGCCGGGATCGTTCTGGTCACGGGTGGGGCGCGCGGCGTCGACCGGGCGGCAGAGCTTGGCGCGCTGGAGGCCGGGGGCAGTGTGATCCTCGTGCCGGCCATGCCTGCGGAGGGGCTGCTCAGGGATGAGCGGACGCGGCACGCGCTGGAGGAGGGGCGGCTCCTGATGCTCTGCGACACGCTGCCGGATGACCCGTTCTCCGCGCAGAAGGCACTCTCGCGCAACCATACGATCTATGCGCTGGGCGATGCGGCGGTCGTCATGGCCGCCCGAAATGGTACCGGAGGAAGCTGGCGCGGCGCGACGGACTGCTTGAGCGGCGCGTGGAGCCCGGTATATGTCTCGGTGACGCCCGGGGCGGACCGCGCGGGCAACGCGGCGCTGCTCAGGCGGGGCGCGCTGCCGCTTGACATGGACAGGCCTGTCGTGCCGCAGCTTCGGCTGATCCGGGAGATCCGGCTGTTTTGAGTGGATACAGATGACCGATGAAACAAGAAGGAGGCGCGCGGATGGAGATTCCGCTTACAAGCATTCCTGTGCGCGAGGCGCTGCATTTCCTCGGCTGGCGCGGCACGCCGGTTGAGCCGGAGCTGATGCGGACGCTGCAAACGCTCTGCCGGGAGACCGCCGCGGCGCTCGAGCCGCGGGCCATCCTGCGGCGCTTTCCGCTTCGGGACGGGATTTTTGACGGCACGGATTTTTGCCCGAGGGGCCGGGATGTGCGCGCGCTGCTGGCCCCCTGCCGGGAGGGCGTGCTGCTGGCGGCGACGCTGGGCGCGGGCAGCGAGCGGATGCTGCTGCGTGAGCAGGCGAGGGGCGCATCGCGGGCGCTGCTGCTGGACGCCGTGCTCAGCGCGGGGATCGAGGCCGTCTGTGACGGCATCGAAGCCCGGCTGCGCGAGGAATGCGAGGCGCAGGGCCTGTTTTTGACGGATCGATTCAGCCCGGGCTACGGCGACATGCCGCTTGAGCAGACGAAGGAGATTCTTGGCGTGCTCGATGCACAAAAGCGCATCGGCCTCACGGTGACGGCGACGGGCCTGATGATGCCGCGCAAATCGGTGACGGCCGTGATGGGCGTCAGCGAGACGCCGGTTGAGCGAAGGCCCTCCGGCTGTGAGGGCTGCGCGGCGCGGGAAACCTGCGCGATGAGAAGACGATAAAGCGAGGTGCGTTTCATGGAAAAGAAGATTACGCTGCTGGATGGCGCGATGGGCACCATGCTCCAGCGCGCGGGGCTGAAGCTCGGGGACAGGCCGGAGACGCTCTCCATCACCACGCCGGAGGTGGTCGAGGGCATCCAGCGCCAGTATGTGCAGGCGGGCGCGCAGATGATCCTCGCCAACACGTTTTGCGCCAACGCGCACAAGCTCGAGGGCACGGGCTATTCGGTCGAGGAGGTCGTGACCGCGTCCGTGCGGGTCGCGTTGCGCGCGGCGCAGGGGAGCGATGCGGCCGTGGCGCTGGATATCGGGCCAATCGGAGAGATGCTCGAGCCGCTGGGCACGCTGCGCTTCGAGGATGCCTATGCGCTCTTCGCGCAGATGATCCGCGCGGGCGCAGCAGCCGGGGCGCAGGCTATCTTCTTTGAGACATTTTCCGATCTGAACGAGCTGCGTGCGGGTGTGCTCGCAGCCCGGGAGACCTGCGATCTGCCCATTTACGCCAGCATGACGTTTGAACGCTCGGGCAGGACGTTTCTCGGGTGCCGGGCAGACGCTGCGGCGATGACGCTCAGCGGGCTCGGCGTCAGTGCGGTCGGTGTCAACTGCTCGCTCGGCCCCAGGGAGGTTGCGCCGATCCTGCGCGCGATGCGCCGGGCGACCGATCTGCCGCTGATTCTCAAGCCGAACGCCGGCCTGCCCGACCCGCAGACGGGCGAATATCATACCGATCCGGAGGCATTTGCGCAGGACTGCGCGGCGCTGACGGACATCGGCGCGGCCTATATCGGCGGCTGCTGCGGCACGTCCCCGGCCTATATCGAGGCGTTGGCACGCCAGCTTCGCGGGAGGACGGCCCGTTGGGCGGGCGGGCGCATTCACGGCATCTGCTCCGCAGGGGAGATTTGCGCCTTCGGGCAGGGCGTGCGCGTGATCGGCGAGCGCATCAACCCGACGGGCAAAAAGCGCATGAAGCAGGCGCTGCTGGAGGGGGACATGGGCTATCTCGTTGCCCAGGCGGTAGAGCAGGCGGACGCGGGCGCGCAGATACTCGACGTGAACGTCGGCCTGCCGGGCATCGACGAGGCGGAGACGATGCGCCACGCCGTGACGGCGATCTCCGGCGCCGTGACGCTGCCCCTGCAAATCGACTCGAGCAACCCCGAGGCGATTGAGGCGGGCCTGCGCGCCGCGCCCGGCAAATGCCTGATCAACAGCGTCAATGCCTCGCAGGCGTCGCTCAATGCGATTCTCCCGCTGGCGAAGAAGTACGGCGCGGCTATCGTCGGCCTCACGCTGGGCGAGCACGGCATGCCGGCAAGCGCGCAGGAGCGCTTTGACCTCGCACAGAGAATCGTCAAAGCGGCAGAGGAGGTGGGCATCGCGCGCGGGGACATCGCCATCGATTGCCTGACGCTGACGGTCTCGGCGCAGCAGGATCAGGCGGCGCAGACGCTTAAGGCCGTGCGCCGCGTGAAGCGCGAGCTGGGCGTTGAGACCGTGCTGGGCGTTTCGAACATCTCCTTCGGCCTGCCCAGAAGGCAGCTGGTCACGCAGACCTTCCTCGCCCAGGCGATCGCCGCCGGGCTGACCCTGCCGATCATCAATCCGAACCAGCGGGAGATGATGGACGTCGTCTCCGCCTGCCGCGTGCTCTCCGGCGAGGATGAGAGCTGCGCCGCCTATATCGGGCGGCACGCAGATACGCCCCGGGAGGAGGCGGCAAAACCTGCCGCTGCGGCCGGGCAGGACATCACCATTGAGGAGGCCGTGCTCAAGGGGCTACGCGACGAGGCCTCGCGCATCGCGCGGGGGATGCTCGAGGCGATGGAGCCGCTTGAGCTGGTGGAGAAGCACCTGATTCCGGCGCTTGATGAGGTCGGCGCGCGCTATGAGCGACAGGAGATCTTCCTGCCGCAGCTGATGAATGCGGCGACGGCATCGGGCGCGGCGTTTGACGAGGTGCGCAGGGCGATGCCCGCCGGTGGGGAAGGCGAGGGAAAGGGGCCGATCCTGCTGGCGACCGTGGAGGGGGACATTCATGACATCGGCAAAAACATCGTGCGGACCGTGCTGGAGAACTACGGCTGGCGGGTGATCGATCTGGGCCGCGACGTCGCGGCGGAGCGCGTCGTCGAGGCGGCGCAGCGCCACGGGGCGAAGGTCATCGGCCTGTCCGCGCTGATGACGACGACCGTGCCGGGCATGGAGCGGACGATCCGCCTGCTGCATGAGGCGGGCGTGCGCGTGCCGGTGATCGTCGGCGGCGCGGTGCTGACGGAGGAATACGCCCGGGAGATCGGTGCGGACTATTACGCGAAGGACGCCAAGAGGAGCGCGGACATCGTGCGCGCCATCCTTGGATAAAACGGCAGAAAGCTGCTCTGCCTGGCAATGAAAGAAATATCCCGCTGCTTCATGCCCGGAGCCGGGGAGGAGCAGAAGGATTTGTATGGCAAACACGGAGGAAACCATGAAAAACGCGAGGATGGATGCGGCGCTTGCGCGCGGAACGCTCCTCTTTGACGGCGCGACGGGCACCTATGCCAAAACGCTGCCCGGCTTTCCGGAGGGCCCGGTGGAGCTGGCCTGCCTGAGCGCGCCGGAGCAGGTCGCAGGGCTGCACAGGGCCTATCTGCGGGCGGGGAGCCGCGCGATCAAGACGAACACGTTCGCGGCGCATGTCGGTCTGGCGGTATCCGATGATGAGACACGGCGCAGGGTGATTCATGCGGCGATGGAGATTGCGCGCGCCGAGGCGAAGCCCTGGGACGCGTTCGTCTTTGCGGATATCGGCCCGGCGCCGGCCGGGAGCGACGCGGCTGCGGCGTATGCCGCGATGGCGGAGACGTTTCTTGAAGAGGGGGCGGATTGCTTCCTGTTGGAAACGCTCCCCTCGGACGAGGGCGTCGCGCAGACGGCGGCGCTGATCCGGGAAAAGCGGCCCGACGCATTCATCGCGGTTTCCTTTGCCGCCGATCCGGACGGCTTTACGCGCGCGGGCGAGGCTGTCGGCGCTCTGGTCGCACGGATGGACGCCTGCGAAGCGGTCGACGCGGTTGGTCTCAACTGCGTCTGCGGCGCCTACCACATGCGGCGTCTGCTTTCGCGCCTGCCCGCCGTGCGCAAGCTCCTGCTGGCCATGCCCAACGCAGGCTATCCGCACATCGAGAACGGGCGCACGTTTTACGACAGCGACCCCGGATACTACGCGCAGCAGACGGCGGCCTGCGCCGCGGCGGGCGCCCGGCTGCTTGGAGGATGCTGCGGCACGACGCCGGAGCACATCCGGCAGGTGGCCCGGCTGCTCGCGCATCCCCGGATTGCCGTGGACACGGCGAAAGGCGCACAGGAGCAGGCGCAGCTTGGCATCTGTCGCAGCCGCATCCGGGAAAAGCTCGAGGCGGGCGGGCGCGTCATGCTCGTGGAGCTCGATCCGCCGGGAAACGCGGAGATTTCGAAGTTCCTGGACGGCGTGAGGCGGCTGGCCGGCGCGGGGGCGGACGCCATCACGATAGCGGATTGCCCAATCGGCCGCGCGCGGATGGACTCAAGCCTGTTGGCCTGCAAGCTGCGCCGGGAGCTTGGCATCGAGACGCTGCCGCACATGACCTGCCGCGACCGCAATGTCAACGCGACGAAGGCGCTGCTGCTTGGGCTGTCGATGGAGGGCGTGCACAATGTTCTTGCGGTGACGGGGGATCCCGTGCCCACGAGCGACCGGGGAAGCGTCAAGGGCGTCTTTCAGTTCAACTCCCGCGTGCTGGCGCGCTTTGTGCGCAGCCTTGCGGACAGCGGGGAGACGGAGCCCTTCTTTCTCTGCGGCGCACTCAACGTGAATGCCGTCAGCTTTGAAAGCGAGCTGAAAAAGGCGCTTGACAAGGAGGCCTGCGGCGTAGAAGCGTTTCTCACGCAGCCTGTGCTCAGCGAGCGCGCGGCAAAGAACCTCGCCCTGGCGCGCAGAACGCTGTCCGGGCGGATCATGGGCGGTCTGTTCCCGGTTGTCAGCCATAAAAACGCCTGCTTCCTGCACAGCGAGGTCGCGGGCATCGAGGTGGATGAGCGCGTGATCGCGGCTTACGAGGGGCTGGACCGCGCGCAGGGCGAGGACATGGCTGTGCGCCTGTGCCGGGAGGCGGCCGCGCGCATCGCGGGCGATGTCGACGGCTACTACATCATGACGCCGTTTCAGCGGGTCGGGCTGGTCGAGCGGGTGATGCAGGCGATTCAGGGAGAGACCCTGGTTTGAAATAAAACGGCGGCTGATCGCGGGGAAAAAACCGCGTCAGCCGCTTTGTTGTTGATTATTTACGCATAAACAGTCCCATCAGCGCGCCGCAGACGCCGCCGACGATGTGCGTCAGATGGGAGATGTTGTCGGCGGAAAAGAGCCCGCCGAGGATCTCCTGCGTCAGATAGAGCGCCGCGACGGCGACCAGCGTTAGCGGAATGCCGCCGCCCCGGGTGCCGGCGGTTGAGGCGAGAAAGATCAGCATGTAGACGATGCCGCTTGCGCCAAGGAGCATCGAGGAGCCCGCAAAGAACATGTGAAACAGGCCGGAGACCACGGCCGTCACGGCGAACATCAGCAGCAGACGCCCGCTGCCGTAGCGCTCCTCGACGATGGGCCCCAGCGCGAGAATCAGCGCCATGTTGCTCACATAATGCGCAAAGGACGTGTGGCCGAGCACATGCAGAAGCAGGCGCACATAGGTCATGGGGCTCAAAAAGCTCGAGGCGTAGCAGCTGAAGACCAGCCTGTCGGAGACGCCGCCCGTCAGCGTGGACAGGCCCAGCGCACCCAGGGAAAGCAGCGCAAACGCGAGGACTGCGGGCGCGTTGAAGGAAAAGACGATTCTGTTGTTCTTCATGAATTTCTCCCGTCACCGGCCGGCATGCCGCCCGGAGGTTGATCAGTCTGCGCGCTTCACCTGCAAAGCGCGGCAAGGAAAGTATACCATGCCCGGAAGCCGGCTTCAAGCGCCTGAGCAGAGAAAACGATCGGGCGGCGGCGCATGAGCGTTTCGCCTTTTCCTGCCTGCCGGGGCAATTTTTAGGCCCGAGGGCTTGAAGAAACGGGGTTTTTGTGAGATAATAGGCGTTGCTGTGTATGAACATATAAAATTAGAACATGCGATAAAAGGAGAACCCGAGCAGCATGATTGCAACGCAGAATATTTCGCTTTCTTACAGCGGCAAGCCGCTCTTCAAAAACGTCAACATCAAGTTCACCGCCGGCAACTGCTACGGCATCATCGGCGCGAACGGAACGGGAAAATCCACGTTCCTCAAGGTGCTTTCCGGCGATTTGGAGCCGACAACCGGCGAGGTCGTGATCACGCCGGGCGAGCGCATGGCTGTCCTGCGCCAGAATCACTTTGAGTTTGACGAATACGAGGTGCTGGAGACCGTCATCATGGGGCACAAGCGCCTTTATGATATCATGAAGGAAAAGGACGAGCTCTACGCCAAGGAGGATTTCACCGACGCGGACGGCGAGCGCGCCAGCGAGCTGGAGGGCGAATTCGCTGAGCTGGACGGCTGGAACGCGGAGAGCAACGCCGAGATGATCCTGACCGGCCTGGGCCTGTCGCTGGATATGGAGCATCAGCTGATGCGCGAGCTCGACGGCAGCCAGAAGGTCAAGGTGCTGCTGGCGCAGGCCCTTTTTGGCAGCCCGGATATCCTGCTGCTCGACGAGCCGACCAACTACCTGGATATTCAGTCCGTGCGTTGGCTGGAGAATTTCCTGCTGGATTTCCCCAACACCGTCATCGTCGTCAGCCATGACCGCCACTTCCTCAACAAGGTCTGCACGCACATCTGCGATATCGACTTTGGCAAGATTCAGATGTACGTTGGCAACTACGACTTCTGGTACGAGTACACGCAGATGGCGGCGCGCCAGCAGAAGGACATCAACAAGAAGAACGAGCAGAAGATCAAGGAGCTGCAGGCCTTCATTCAGCGCTTCTCCGCCAACGCGAGCAAGCACAAGCAGGCGACCAGCCGCAAGAAGCTGCTGGACAACCTGCAGATGGAGAACTTCACGCCGTCCTCCCGCCGCTATCCTTACATTGCCTGGAAGCCGGATCGCGACATCGGCAACGACCTGCTGACGGTGAGCAACCTCTCCAAGACGGTCAATGGCCGCAAGGTGCTCAACAACATCTCCTTCGTGCTCACGCCGGGCGACAAGGTCGCCTTTGTCGGCACGGACGAGCTCGCGCGCACGACGCTCTTCCAGATTCTCATGGGCGAAATCGAGCCGGACGAGGGCAGCTTCAAGTGGGGCGTGACGACGAGCCAGAGCTATTTCCCCAAGGACAACAGCGCATACTTTGACAACTGCGAGTACAACCTGATCGACTGGCTGCGCCAGTTCTCCCAGAGCCAGTATGAGAGCGATATCCGCGGCTGGCTGGGCCGGATGCTCTTCTCCGGCGAGGAGGCGCTCAAGCCCGCGAAGGTGCTCTCTGGCGGCGAGAAGGTGCGCTGCATGCTGGCGCGCATGATGCTCTCCGGCGCCAATGTGCTGATCCTGGACGAGCCGACCAACCACCTCGACCTCGAATCGATTACCGCGCTCAACAAGGGCATGATCGAGTTCACGGGCTCCATGCTCTTTGCAACGCAGGACCACGAGTGCATTCAGACGGTTGCCAACCGCATCATCGAGATCCTGCCGGGCGGCATCGTCGATCGCCGCGAGAGCTATGATGATTATCTCGACAGCGAGATCGCGGCGCAGCAGCGCGCGGCGCTGATGGGGTAATTATTTGCCCGGTCAACGGTGCAAACCCCCTGTTTTGTGGTATACTGTCTTCATCGGGAGGGGTAGAAGCCGTGGAGCATATTCGCAGGGACAAAATCTTCAATATACCCAACTGCCTGACGGCTGTGCGCATCGCGCTGCTGCCCGTTGTGGTCTGGCGCTTTGTCATTGGGGACAAGACCGGGGCGATGATCGCCTATCTGACGGCGATGCTGACGGACGCGATTGACGGCTTTATTGCGCGCAGATTCAACCAGGTGACGGCGCTTGGCAAGCTGCTCGATCCGCTCGCCGACAAGCTCTCTTTGATCACGCTGATGTCGCTTTTTGTCTGCGACGGGGAGATCCCGCTCTGGGTGCTGGGCATCATCCTCGTCAAGGAGATCGCGTTGGTCATCGGCGGCGGCGTCGCGCTGCGGCGCGGCATCGTCGTCTACGCGCTGCCGATTGGCAAGGTGACGACGGTCGCGTTTGTGACCTCGATGGTCGCGCGCTTTCTGGAGCTTTCCCGGGCGGCGGATATGCTGCTGGGTATCTCCGTCGTGCTTTCGATGGTCGCTCTGGTCTGGTACGGGCTTGACCTGATGAAAAAGCTCGGAATGCACCAAAAACCGAACAATACAGAATCAACAAAATAATTTATTCACTTCTGGCGGCCCGCATCATTGACAAACGATGCGGGCCGCTCTATAATATCTCAACCGCATTTTTCAATGTGTGGATGAGGAAACAGCGCTGAAGAGAAGACGATTGTTCATCAATGGCGACCAGAACAGGAGAGAGGAAAACAAACATGGCTTACTATTTCTCTGAACCGTCCCATACGTTCAACGAGTATCTGCTTGTGCCGGGGTATTCCTCCGCGGAGTGCATCCCGGATAACGTGAGCCTGGAGACCCCGCTTGTCCGCTACAGGAAGGGCGAGAAATCCGCGATCACCATGAAGATTCCGATGGTTTCTGCGATCATGCAGGCGGTTTCTGGAAAGGATCTGGCCATTGCGCTGGCGCAGGAGGGCGGCGTTTCCTTTATCTACGGCTCTCAGACGATTGAAGAGGAAGCGGCGATGGTTGCCGCGGTCAAGGGCTACAAGGCGGGCTTTGTCACCAGCAATTCCAACATCCGCCCGGATCAGACGCTGGCGGACATCCTCGCGCTCAAGCAAAAGACCGGCCATTCCACCGTCGCCGTGACGGAGGATGGCACCGCCAACGGCAAGCTGCTGGGCATCGTGACCAGCCGCGACTATCGCGTCAGCCGCATGGACACGAGCACGCCCGTTTCCGCCTTTATGACCCCGCTGGACAAGCTGATTACCGCGCCGGAGGGAACGTCCCTCAAGGAGGCCAACGATATCATCTGGGATCACAAGCTGAATTCCCTGCCGATCGTGACCAGGGACGGCCGCATGTCCTCCTTCGTCTTCCGCAAGGACTACGACTCCCACAAGAACAACCCGATGGAGCTGCTGGACAGCAGCAAGCGCTATGTCGTCGGCGCGGGCATCAACACGCGTGATTACGCCCAGCGCGTTCCGGCACTGCTGGAGGCGGGCGTCGATGTGCTGTGCATCGATTCCTCCGAGGGCTTCTCCGAGTGGCAGAAGCGCACCATCGCGTGGATCCGCGAGAATTACGGCGAATCCGTCAAGGTCGGCGCAGGCAACGTCGTTGATCGCGACGGCTTCCGCTTCCTGGCGGACTGCGGCGCGGACTTCATCAAGGTCGGCATCGGCGGCGGCTCCATCTGCATTACGCGCGAGACCAAGGGCATCGGCCGCGGCCAGGCGACGGCGCTCATTGAGGTCTGCAAGGCTCGCGATGAGTACTATGAGGAGACGGGCATCTATGTGCCGGTCTGCTCTGACGGCGGCATCGTGCATGACCATCATCTGACTCTGGCGTTGGCCATGGGTGCGGATTTTGTGATGCTGGGCCGCTACTTCGCGCGCTTTGACGAGAGTCCCTCGGCGAAGGTCAACGTCAACGGCACGCTGATGAAGGAGTATTGGGGCGAGGGCTCCAACCGCGCGCGCAACTGGCAGCGCTATGACCTCGGCGGCGACAAGAAGCTCAAGTTCGAGGAGGGCGTGGATTCCTACGTCACCTACGCGGGCAAGCTCTCCGACAACGTGCATCTCACGCTGGCGAAGGTTCGTTCCACCATGTGCAACTGCGGCGCGCTCTCCATCCCGGAGCTGCAGCAGAAGGCGCGGCTCACGCTCGTGTCCGCCGTCTCCATCGTCGAGGGTGGCGCGCACGACGTCGTGCTCAAGACCACGAACAAGGAAGTCTGATTTCATTCATACAAGAGGCAGGCGGTCATGGAGATCACCTGCTTTTTTGCTTTGCGCGTTTTAATGGAAGGCTTGCCTGCTCAGCAGCCTGCGGAGCGTTTCGCGGCCCGGTTCCTCCATCGGCGTGAGCGGCAGGCGCAGGACATCTCCGCACAGGCCGAGCATCGAGAGCGCCGCCTTGACGGGGATGGGGTTGACCTGGGTAAACAGCGCGCGGATCAGCGGAAGAAGCTCCCGCTGCGCCGCGGCGGCTACGCCGGCCCGGCCGGCCAGAGCGGCGCGCGTGATGGTGAGGGCCTGCTGCGGCGCGACATTGGAGACGACGCTGATCGCGCCGATGGCGCCCATCGCCATCATGGGCCAGATGAGATCGTCGTTGCCGCAGTAGACGGGCATCATGCCAGGCTGAGCGAGGAGATCGGCGGTCAGCGTGAAATCGCCGCTGGCTTCCTTGAGGCCCGCAATCAGCGGATGGCGCGAGAGCTTCACTGCGGTTTCCAAACGAATGGAAAGCCCCGTGCGCGAGGGCACATTGTAGAGGATCAGCGGCAGGGGACAATGTTCAAGGATCGTCTCATAGTGGCGCAGCAGGCCGGTCTGCGTCGCCTTGTTGTAGTAGGGCGTCACACTGAGCTGACCGGTCGCGCCGAGATCACGCGCCTGACGGGCGTATTCAATCGCCTTGCGTGTGTCGTTGGCGCCGGTGCCGACGATGACGGGCATGGAGCCCGCTTCGTCAAGGCCGATTTCGATGACGCGCTCACGCTCGCGCATCGTGAGCGTGCAGGGCTCGCCGGTCGTGCCGAGCAGGACGAGCGCATCCATACCGGATGCTTTCTGGCGCTTGATGAGGCGGCGCAGTGCTGCTTCATCAAGCGAGCCGTCGGGCAGGAAGGGGGTGACAAGCGCCGTCGCGCAGCCGGTAAACAGGGGAGAAGCAGTCATGAAGGATGCCTCCTTGGGGCGGAAAAAGGGGAGAATGCAGAAAAAAGCCGCTCTCTGAACGAGCTTCCGACGGAAGTGTTTCAGGGAGCGGCTGTGGATATGCGGCTAGATAGCTTATTTTTTGGGGATGTAGCCCTGGGCACAGAGCAACTCGGCGATGAGCACAGCGCCACCGGCCGCGCCGCGCAGCGTATTGTGGGACAGGCCGACAAAGCGCCAGTCAAAGAGACTGTCGCCGCGCAGACGGCCCATCGAAATGCCCATACCGCGCTCGAAGTCGCGATCCAGACGGGTTTGCGGGCGGTTGTCCTCCTCGCAATACTGGATGAAGGGATGGGGCGCGCTGGGGAGATTCAGCTTCTGCGGCAGGCCCTCAAACGAGCGCCAGCGCGCGATGATCTCCTCCTTGGACGCAGGCTTCTCAAAGCTCACCCAGCAGGTCGCCAGATGTCCGTCGGCAACGGCCACGCGGATGCAATGCGCGCTGATGATGGGGGCCTTCGCCGGGACGATCACGCCGCCCTCGACCTTGCCCCAAATCTTGAGGGGCTCCTGCTCGCTCTTCTCTTCCTCGCCGCCGATGTAGGGGATGACGTTGTCCACCATCTCCGGCCAGCGCGCAAAGGTCTTGCCCGCACCGGAAATGGCCTGGTAGGTCGAGACGACAACGCGGGTTGGGCCAAGGTCGCGCAGCGCTGTCAGCGCCGGCACGTAGGACTGGATGGAGCAGTTGGGCTTTACGGTGACAAAGCCGGTCTTCGTGTGAAGGCGCTTGCGCTGGTACTCGATGACCTCTGCGTGCTCCGGGTTCAGCTCCGGAATGATCATCGGCACATCCGGCGTGCCGCGATGGGCGGAGTTGTTGGAGACGACAGGCGTCTCAGTCTTCGCGTAGGCATCCTCCAGCGCACGGATTTCTTCCTTTTTCATGTCGACCGCGCAGAAGACAAAGTCGACAGCCTCCGTCACGGCGCGCACATTGGCGGCATCGACGACGGGCAGGCTGCGGATGGCCTCGGGAATGGCCCAGTCAAAGGCCCAGCGGCCCGCGACAGCTTCCTCATAGGGCTTGCCGGCGCTGCGGGCTGAGGCCGCGAGCACGGCGATTTCAAACCAGGGGTGATCGGCGAGCAGGGAAACAAAGCGCTGGCCGACCATGCCCGTTGCGCCGACGATTGCGACGCGCCATTTGCGCTCCATAGCGTTCATTCCTTTCATGGGCCATCTGGCGAGGCTGTGCCTTGACAAAATGGCGAGAATGGCATCATCATAGCACCAGCATGGGGGACATGTCAAGCCTGTTGACCCTCCCGATAAAAAATACGCTGGCGCGGCAGGAAATGTGAAGCCCGGCTTTTCATTTTTGCGCGCTTGTGATACAATTAAAATCAACGCTTTGCGGCAATGAGCGCGGGCGGAAGCAATGAATGCGGAAAGAGGCTGACGAATGGATTTTACGTCAATCAATCGGGAGGCGGAGCGCTTTCTTCCCCGGCTTTGTGAGCACAGGCGCGCGCTGCACAGGATTCCCGAGCTTGGATATAAAGAGCAGCAGACGCACGAGTATCTGATGCGCCATTTGCGCTCGCTTGAGCCGGACAGTCTGCGCGTCTTTGCGCAGACGGGCATCCGCGCCGTCTTCATGGGCGACGGCACGGGACGGACGCTCGCCTTCCGCGCGGATATGGATGCGTTGCCCGTGAGCGAGGAGACAGGCCGGCCCTTTGCCTCCGAGCATCCGGGATGCATGCACGCCTGCGGGCACGATGGGCACATGGCCAACCTGCTGACATTTGCCGAGTGGCTGGCGGCCAACAGGCGCGCGCTGCGCGACAATGTCGTGCTGCTCTTTCAGCCGGCGGAGGAGACGACCGGCGGCGCCAAACGGATGATCGACGAGGGCGCGATGGAGAATCCGCATGTCGACGCAGTCTACGGCATGCACATGATGCCCGACGTGCCCAAGGGGACGATTGCCGCCTGTGCCGGGCCGATCATGGCGCAGACCTGTGAAATGGATTTTGTCATTCACGGCAAAAGCGCACACGGCGCGACACCGCACCTGGGCATTGACGCGATTGCGGCGATGGGGCATCTGCTCACGATGCTCCAGACGAGCGTCGCCCGCTGCGTCGATCCCTGCCAGCAGGCGCTCATCACCATCGGACGCGCGCAGGCCGGCACGCAGCGCAACATCCTTGCTGCCGAAGCGACGCTGGAGGGTATCGTGCGGACGTTTTCCAACCGGGTGTATGAGCAGCTGGAGGAGCGGATTATCGCCGACGTGCAGGCGGTCGACACGGCGTTTGGCACGCGAACGGAATTCATCAAGCGCGTGTTCTACCCCTGTGTGGAGAACGACCCGGCGGAGTATGAGCGCGTGCGCGCGCTGCTGGGCGGGCGCATGGCGATCGCCAGGCCGAAGATGACGGCGGAGGATTTTTCCTTCTATCAGCTTAGCGCACCGGGCGTCTTCGTCTTCTGTGGCTGCGGCGATGAGACGCACAGCGCGCCGCTTCATGCCTGCACATTCGATTTTGATGAAACCGCGCTGGTTCCGGGGCTTGCGCTCTTCATGGGCCTCGTCTCCCTGGCGCAATAAGGAGGAAACAGAATGGGCTTTTTTGACAGATTCTATTATGGCAAGGCCGGCAAGCGCGATTACAGCGAGATGGATATGCCCAAAAACCGCATGTCGCTGTTCTTCCTCGTGCTCAAGGATCACATCTTTGATCTGGTGAAGGTCAACGCATTGCAGCTGCTCTTCTGGCTGCCGTTCCTCTTTTGGACCTATCTCAACGTCTTCGCGCTGCAGAATATCGATGCGGAGACGATGCTCGCCCAGGAGAACGGCGCCATGCAGCTGCTCTCCTCGATGAGCGGCTATCTGGTGATGTGGCTGATTGGCCTGATTCCCTGTGTGTTCATCACAGGGCCTTCCTCAGCGGGCTCGGCGTATATCATGCGCAACTGGGCGCGTGACCAGCACGCCTTCCTGTTTTCCGACTACAAGGACGCGTTCCGCTCGAACTGGAAGCAGGCGCTGGGCGTCTCCTGCATCAGTGCGTTTGTTCCCGTGCTGGCGTTTACGGCCGTGACCTATTATGGACAGATGGCGTCTGCCAATCTGCTGATGATTGTCCCGCTCGTGCTCGTGCTCTCGATGACGCTGCTTTGGACCCTGATGCTCCCGTTGCTTTATCCGATGATGGTGGGCTATGAGCTGAGCTTCGGACATCTGATCAAGAATGCGTTTCTGATGGCGTCTGCCTGTCTGCCGCAGATGCTGTTTTCGCGGCTGGTGACGCTTGTTCCGGTGGCGATTCTGGCCTTCGGCGTGTACATCGGCAATGGCATCGTCGTGCTCGTGATGTCGCTGTATTACATGCTGTTCGGCTTTGCCTTTTCCCGGCTGGTGTATGCCTCCGTTGCCAACGGCGTGTTTGACAAATTCCTCAATCCGAGGATTGAGGGCGCGCAGGTTGGTATGGGCCTTCGTCCGCAGGACCCGGACGAGCTCCTTGACGACGAGGAGGACGAGGAGGAAGAGGACGAGTAACCAGGCATGAAACCCGGCCGGACAGGGGAACCTGCCTGGCGGAGGTGAAGCCGGATGGCGAAGGATTTCACGCCGCCGACAGAGCGGGAGCGGAGCAAATACCGCGCCGCAGAGGCGGCGGGGCTGCTCGACCGCGTGCTCGAGGTTGGATGGGCGGGACTTTCCGCCAAGGAGAGCGGACGCATCGGCGGGCTGATGTCCGGAAGGATGCGCAAAAAACGATCGATATAAGAGGAAGCATGTACGACGACTTTGCAGGCGTGTATGACACGCTGATGGACGATTACGATTACGACGCATGGGGCGACCACTATCTGGCGCTTTTGCGCGGAGAATCGGGCGAGCTGCCCACCCGGGCGGTTGAATGCGCCTGCGGCACGGGCAGCCTGACGGTTCGCCTTGCGCGCGCGGGCATCCAGATGACGGGCGTCGATCTCTCTGCCGCGATGCTTCGTCGGGCAGAGGAGAAGGCGCGGCGCTGGGGCGTCGCCTGCGGCTTTGTGCGTGAGGATATGCGCGCCCTGGCGCTGACCCGACGCACGGAGGCCGTGCTTTCGACCTGCGACGGGGTGAATTACCTGACGTCGGAGGCGGATGTTCGCGCGTTTTTTGCGGCGGCGTTTGCGGCGCTCAGGCCCGGCGGGCGGCTGTGCTTTGACTGTTCCAGCCGGCATAAGCTGGAAGACAGGATGGGCGACGCTTTCTTTGGCGAGGAGCGTGAGGGACTCGCGACGCTCTGGCAGAATCGCCTGAACCGGGAGAGCCACGTGCTGACGATGGATGTGACCTTCTTCGTGCGCGAGGAGGATGGGCGCTATCGACGCTTTCGGGAGCAGCACCGCCAGCGCGCGCACAGCGAGGCGGAGATCCGCGCCTGGCTGACGGACGCTGGCTTTCAGGACATTCGGGCGTATGGAGATATGACGATGGATGCGCCGCTCGCGCAGAGCCTGCGCATTCACTACGCGGCGCGAAGGCCCGCGCTTTAACGGAGAAGACAACAGGAGGAATCACCTTGGAAAAGAGAAAATCGAGATTGCTGCGCATGACGCTTCGCGGCGGAGAGGCGCGCGTATTTCTCTGCGATACGACACAAATGGCTCAGCAGGCGCGAGACATCCACAATGCGAGCAACACCTGCAGTGCGGCGATGGGCCGCATGCTTGCGGCGACGGCAATCATGGGCGCGAATCTCAAGAGCGAGGGCGACCGCATCACGGTGACGATCAACGGCGGCGGCCCCGCGGGGCCGATGTGCGCCGTCGCCGGCCCGGACGGACGCGTCAAGGTCACGATTGAGCATCCGGAGGTCGAGCTCGCGCTCAAGCCCAACGGCAAGCTCGACGTGGGCGGCGCGCTGGGCAAGGATGGTCAGCTGACCGTGATGCGCTCCTATGGTTTTGGCGAGCCGTATATCGGGCGGGTCAACCTGGTCTCCGGCGAGGTCGCCGAGGACTTTGCGATGTATTATCTCGAGTCGGAGCAGACGCCTTCGCTCTGCGCGCTGGGCACGCTGGTCGGCGAGGAGATCCTCTCCGCGGGCGGCGTCCTCATTCAGGCGATGCCGGGCTGCTCGGAGGAGCTGCTTGACGCGCTGGAGATCCGTGCGGAGCTCTTCTCTGCCGTCTCGCAGATGCTGCGGGAAATGACGCTTGAAGAGATCGCCGAGGGCTGCTTCCGCGGCCTGGAGCCGGAAATCCTCGAGGAGATTCCGTTGACGCTTCAGTGCGACTGCTCCAGGGAATACATCGAGCGCGTCCTTTTGTCGATGGGCGCGGCGGAGCTTCGCGACATCATCGAAAAGCAGCACGGCTGCGAGGTCAGCTGTCACTTCTGCCGCAAGCACTATGCCTTTACCGGCGAGGAGCTCAATCGCCTGCTCGAGCAGGCATCCGGCGGGGACGGGGCGTAACTTTGGCCGTGCCCGCAAGGACAAGGGAGGAACGCCATGAGCAACGTGGTTTCGCTTGAACGGACATGGGAATATCTGGTAGAGCGAGCGGCCCGCCACCGGCGCGCAGGCCGGTATGACGAGGCCATGACGCTGCTGACGAGGGCGAAGGCGCAGGTTGGCCTGCGGGAGGAGATTGAGATGGGCCTTGCCCGCGCGTATGACGAGATGGGCTGCGAGGAGGCTGCGGAGCGCGCCTATCTGCGCGTCGCCCGGCTCGGCGGCGAAAAGCGCGCGGAGGCCTATTTCCAGCTGGCGCTCTCCAGCGCGCAGCGGGCCGATTTGCGGCGCGCTTGCTCGTACTTTGAGCGCTTTCTCAAAACGGGCGGCGGCGATGTTTCGCAGGAGGCGGCGGGGCTGCTTGGCCAGCAGATCCGTGCCGAGCTGGAGCGGCCCAAGCCTGTTTCTTCCCGGGGCCGCGCGCGAGAGCTGGAGCGCCGCGCCGTGGAGCGGCTTCAGGAGGGAAAGACGGCTGCGGCCGCCCGGACGCTGCGCCATGCGGTGTCGCTGCATGCCTCTGCGCAGGGCTACACGCTGCTGGCCTGCTGCTGTCTGCTGCGGGGACAGGGCGAGGAGGCTGTGCGCTGCGCAAAGACGGCGCATGCGATGGCGCCGGCGAGGATTCAGACGCTCTGCGCGCTGGCGGATGCCTGTTCGCTGACGGGGGATGCCAGGGGCGCCCGGCGCGCGCTGACGGTTGCCGCCATGCGCACGGATGATCCGGATGACCTCCTTGGTGTCGCGATGGAGAGCGCCAAATGCGGTGAGGATGCGCTGACCCTGCGGCTGACCGAGCGGCTGCTCAAGCTCGATCCCTTCTGTACACGGGGCATGATGTTGCGCGCCTGTGCGCTGACCAACCTGGGCAGGCTGGAGGAGGCGAGCCGCCTGTTTGGCAGGCTCTGCGTCCTGACTCCTGAGGATACCGTGCCGCAGGCGTTTTACCGCATGACGCGAGAGGGAAGAGAGCCCGGGGAGCGTCTTGCGCTGGGGAACGATGTCACGCGCCAGGAGGCGGCCTCCCGCGCCGTGCAGCTGATCGCAGCGCTGTACGAGGATGCGGAGCAGACGATGGATGGGGAGCATGCGGCGGAGCTCTGCCGCATGAGCGCCTGGGCCTTCCGCTCCGCGCTGGCCGGGGAACAGACCGCTATCGTCGCTCTGCTCGTGATGAGCGCGATGCAGACGGAATCTTCCCGCGAGGTGCTGCGCGACGCGTTGACCGATCCGCAGGTGCCGGACGGTCTCAAGTATGCCATTTTGACGGAGGTTGTGCCTGACGAGCGATTCGCCCACTGCGACGTCGATATGGGAGGGCAGCTCGTGCGCCTGGCAGCGGGCGGGGCGTCGGCGGGCGCACCCGCCAGAAAGGGGCAGGAGATCGTTCAGGAGGCGGCGGATGCCCTCTCGGCGGATTACCCGGACGCGCCTGCCGTGCTGCTGCCCATGTGGCTCGCCTATCTGGGCAGGCGGCCCATGCCGCGAACCCGGCGGGAGCACAGAGCCTGCGTCGCCGCGCTGGAGCTGCTTTATCTTCACGCCAAGGGCAGACAAGTTGAGGCGCGCGCTGTGGCATCGCGATGCGGTGTGAGCGCGAGGCTGTGCAGGCTGTATGCCCGCCGCATTGGCAGAGCCTGTATGAACAGACCGGCGGGAAAAATGGAGCCAGAGCCATGAGATACCGGACAAAAGGAGAAAGAGCATGAAGTGCATTGATTTTGACAAGCAGTTTGAGCGCTATACGGCCGCGTGGGTCAGGGCGAACGGTGAAAAATACAAGAACAACATGGATGTGATCGAGGGCATGATGCCCGACGTCTATATGGAGTTTCTCGCAAAGCCTGCGCCCTGGCTCGACGGAAAGACGCCGGAGAGCTACTTTGAGCAGTATGACGACGCGGCGGCGCTTGTTTCGTGGATGGTCGAATACATGAGACAGGGTGTGCCTGTGCCGGATCTGCTCATGGAGCGCATCACGGAGCTCGGCGATGAAGCGGAAAAGGCGCTTCTTACGCTGCTTGACGATCCCTCTGCCTCCGACGAGGCGCAGATGACAGCGATCTCGCTGCTGCGCGAGCTGGAGAGCGAGAAGCCGATGCAGCGATACATCGATTTTATTGCGGCGCTCGAGGGGCCGGATGAGAAGGGCGACCTCTGCGCCGAGGCGCTCATCTCGATGGGCGAGAGCGTTGTTTCGCCGGTTCTTGACGCGCTTGGTGCCGCGACAGAGGCTGCCAGAGACGTATTTGCAGACATTTTGAGCAACTTTCCCGGAGACGAGCGCATCTTTGAGCTGATGATGGAGCGCTTTGCCCATGCTTCGGACCGCCGCGCGCTGTTTGCCTCGTATCTGGCGAAGCTGGGCGATCCGCGAGCGCTTGACGCGCTCTACGCAGCCGCGCAGGATGTGGACGTCAATTACCTTGACTATGTGGAAATCGTCAGCGCGATTGACGCGCTGGGCGGCGACCGCCCGCCGGAGCGCGAATTTGCCGGCGACCCCTATTACGAGTCCCTGAAGCGCGTATAAGCCCCGCGCGGCTTTCATTTGACCGATCATTTAAGGAGGAACCGCTTTCGTGATTTGTCCAAACTGCGGCCGGGAATTGCCCGATACCGCTCGGATTTGCCCGGGCTGCACAGCGGTGCAGCGCGTGACGAGGCGCGCCCAGGCGGAGGTTGACCTGCCCAAGGAGCAGGAGGCCGTGCGCGTCAGGCGCCGCGTTGCCCCGGACAAAGACTTGGCCAGACACAAAGGAGAACAGGAAAAGAGCAAAAACCGGGGAACGGTCTCCACGCCGGACAGGACGGCTGGCCAAAAGCCAAAGGAGAGGGGAGCGTCCGCAAGCCGCGTGCCTGTCGGTCTGAGCCGGCAGGAGGAGCGCAGGCAGGCCGAGGTTCGCCATGTACGTCGCGCGCCGGATCACATCCGCCGCAAGGTGGATGCCAGGCCCGCAATGCTTCAGCCGCCGATTTACCAACGATCGCACAAGCGGCTGCGCCGCGTTGTCTTCGCCGTCGTGCTCATTTTGGTATTTGCCGGCTCCGCATGCGGATATATGCTCTTCGGCTCAGAGAGCGGGCAGCGGCTGATGGCGCAGTGGGGCTGGTCCGTGGCACGGACGGATGCGTATGTGACCTACGGGAGGGAGCTTATCGAGCAGGCTTACTTCACGCGCGCGCTTGAGCCGCTCGGCGTGGCGATCGAGCGCGAACCGGAGAACGTTGACGCGCTGATCCTGATGGCGCAGGCGTATACGGAGCTCGGGCGCGTGGAGGAGGCCAAGACGATCTACGAGTCGCTGATCAACGACATCGCGCCCAGCCATCCCAGCGCGTACCGCAATCTGATCAAGATCTATCAGGAGGAGGGCTACAACGCCGAGGCGATTGACCTGATGAAGCTCGGTTCGGAAAACGCGACGAGCACGCAGGAATTCGACGTCATGCTGCGCGAGTTTACGCCGGTTGCGCCTTCCTTCTCGAAGGAGGGCGGCCGCTACAACGAGGAGATCGACGTGACGATCACAATTCCGGAGGGAGAGACCGTGTATTACTCCACGGACGGAACGGATCCCTCCGAATCGGGCCAGATTTACATGGAGGGCACGAAGATCCACGTCCCGGAGGGCAAGATGACGGTCAAGGCCATCGGCTTTTCGGAGAACGGAACGCCCAGCGAGCAGATTTCGGCCAACTACACGGTGGTCATCCCGACGCCCGCTGCGCCAAAGGCCAATTATGCCTCCGGCGAGTACAAGAACGCGCCGAAGGTCTCCTTGCGCCCCGGCGATGAGGACGAGAAGGAGAATGCGAAGATTGTCGCGATCTACTATACGCTTGATGGACGGCAGGCGACGACCGAGTCGACCCTCTACACGGGGCCGATCCAGATACCCGCCGGCAGCTCGACGCTGCGCGCCATCGCGGTCTCCAGCAATGGCAAGATCAGCTACGAGATGCAGGTGACCTACAAGGTCGAGGGCAACCTCAAACGAAGGTTCACCTCCTCGGACACGTTCAAAAACATGGAGCTCTATTCGACGGGCTACAAGACCTTCACCAAGGCCTGGGGCGCGCCGCAGAGCTATGAGCTGCTGCCCGAGGCAGAATGGTACAGCGAGGGACTGGAGAGCTACGAGGCCGTCTATGAGTGGGGAACGGCGCGCTTTGTCATCAAGACGGCGGGCGGCAGCCCCGTACTCTACGCGCTTGACACGACCAGCACGAAGATGAGCGGGCCCAGGTCGACCAAGGTCGGCATGAGCGGTGAGGACGTCATGGCGCTGTTCCAAGATCTTGGACATCCACCGCTCGACGACGACGGCAACCGCCTGCTCTACAACTACAATTCGGCCAACACGATGTTTGGCACCTATCGCAGGGAGGCCGACGGCAGCTATGCGATCCACTATTATTATCCCATCGGGGATAAAAACGAGGTCTTTGTGGAGCTTTCGTATTATCTCGACGGGGAGGGGAATGTCGCGCGCATCCTCTGGCAGCGGTATGTCTCCGAGGTGAGCTGATATCCTCGCGCATCCGCTTGACAAAAGCCGGAAAACTCCCTATAATATGTGCGTATATGGCTTGCGATGAAGAAGAGAGCAGATCAGACTCGCGCCTAAAGAGAGCCGGGCGAGGTGAAAGCCGGCGGCGAGGAGCAATCTGGCATGGCTTTGGAGCATCCGCGATGAATAAGCGCGGCGTCTGCCCTCGTTACGGGCCTTAAGGCGGGCGGCGCAGGCTGCCGGCGAAACAGGGTGGTACCACGATCAATCGTCCCTCGCAGAAGCGGGGGGCGTTTTTTTAAGGAGAGGAAAGCATGAGCGAAAAACCGACGTTTTACATCACGACCCCGATTTATTATCCGAGCGACAACCTGCATATCGGTCACAGCTATACCTCAACAGCTGCGGACACGATGGCGCGCTTTAAGAAGCAGAGCGGTTATGACGTCTATTTCCTGACGGGCACGGACGAGCATGGCCAGAAGATTGAGCGCAAGGCCGAGGCGGCGGGCGTCACCCCGCAGGAATATGTCGACCACATCGTCGACGGCATCAAGAAGCTCTGGAAGCTGATGGACATCGAATACGACGACTTCATCCGCACGACGGACGAGCGCCATGTCAAGTCCGTTCAGAAGATTTTCAAAAAGCTGCATGATCAGGGCGACATCTACAAGAGCGAGTACGAGGGCTGGTACTGCACGCCCTGTGAGTCCTTCTGGACGGAGCTGCAGCTCAAGGACGGATGCTGCCCCGACTGCGGCCGCCCGGTGGAGAAGACGCGCGAGGAGAGCTACTTCTTCCGCCTCTCCAAGTATCAGGACTGGCTGATCGATTACATCAAGACCCATCCGGACTTTATTCAGCCCTCCACGCGCACGGCGGAGATGCTCAACAACTTCCTGATCCCCGGCCTGCAGGATCTCTGTGTCTCGCGCACGTCGATCAAGTGGGGCATCCCGGTCGACTTCGACCCGAAGCACACCGTCTATGTCTGGCTCGACGCGCTGACGAACTACATCAACGCGCTGGGCTACGGCTCCGACGACGATTCGCTGTTTCAGAAGTACTGGCCGGCGGACATCCACCTCGTCGGCAAGGAGATCGTCCGCTTCCACACGATCATCTGGCCGATCATGCTGCATGCGCTCGGTCTGCCGCTGCCCAAGCAGGTCTTCGGCCATGGCTGGCTGGTCATCAACGGCGGCAAGATGAGCAAGTCGAAGGGCAACGTCGTCGATCCGGTCAAGCTTTGCGAGCGCTATTCGTCTGACGCGATCCGCTACTTCCTCATGCGCGAGGTGCCGTTTGGCTCCGACGGCGAATTCACCAACGAGGCGCTGATCAAGCGCATCAACGCGGATCTGGCCAACGACCTGGGCAACCTCGTCAGCCGCAGCGTCGCGATGATCGAGAAATATTTCGGCGGTGTCGTGCCGGCGCCGGCGGAATACACCGAGCTTGATCGCAGGATCATCGATCAGGCGCAGGGCCTCTGGCAGAGCGTGGAGAAGAGCATGAACGCGCTCCAGTTCTCCGGCGCGCTGGCCGAGATCTGGAAGCTGATTGGCGAATGCAACCGCTATATCGACCTGACGACCCCGTGGATCCTCGCCAAGAACGAGGCGGACCGTCCGCGGCTGGGCACGGTGATGTATGTGCTGCTCGAGTGCGCGCGTATCGTCGGCGTGCTGATCGCCCCGACCATGCCGCGCACGCCGGAGCGCATCTTCGCGCAGATTGGCGTGACCGACGAGGCGCTCAAGACCTGGGATTCCATCAAGACGTTCGGCGGCGCGAAGCCGGGCAGCATTGTCCACAAGGGCGAGGCGCTCTTCCCGCGCATCGACGTCGCCAAGGAGCTCGAGCGCCTGGAGGCGGAGAATCAGCAAGCGCAGGCTGAAGCTCAGAAGGCGGCCAGGGAAGAGCTTCCCGCGCCGCAGGACGAGGAGAAGACCGTCTTTACGCAGAAGGATCTCATCGCGTTTGATGACTTTGAAAAGATGCAGCTCGTCGTGGCGAAGGTGCTCAAGTGTGAAAAGGTACCCAAGGCGGACAAGCTGCTCATGTCCACGCTCAAGGTGGGCAATACGGAGCGCATCGTCGTCTCCGGCATCGCGAAGTTCTACACACCGGAGGAGATGGTCGGCAAGAAGGTTGTCCTGCTGGCGAATCTCGCGCCGCGCAAGATCCGCGGCATCGAGTCCCACGGCATGCTGCTGTGCGCCGCGAACGCGGACGACAGCAGGCTCAGCCTGCTGACCGTCGACGCGGACATGGAGGACGGCTGCGAAATTGGCTGATCGAGGGACTATGGACGAAGAAATCAAGCTCAACGGCCTGTTCGATACTCACGCGCATCCGACGGACAACCGCTTTGACGAGGACCGGGCAGAGGTGCTCGCCCGGATGCGTGAGGGGAGCATGCTGTGCATGTGCGTCGGCGCGGACATGGCCTCGAGCGCGGCGAGCGTGGCGCTGGCCAATGCGTATGAGGGCATTTATGCCGCGGTGGGCGTTCACCCGCACGACGCGAAGACCTTCACCGAGGACGACGTGCCCGTGCTCACGCGCTGGCTGACGCAGGAGCCGAAGGTCCGCGCGCTTGGGGAGATCGGGCTGGATTATTACTACGATCTTTCGCCTCGGGACGTGCAGAAGGAGGTCTTTGCGTGCCAGCTCGAGCTGGCGTATGCGCTGGGGAAGCCCGTCATTTTGCACATCCGCGATGCGCATGGGGACACGATTGATATCCTGCGCGCGCACAGGGATGTGCTGCCCGCCTGCGTCGTGCATTGCTGCTCGGCGAGCTGGGAGAGCGCGAAGATGTATCTCAGCCTCGGCTGCATGATCTCCTTTGCGGGCCCGGTGACGTTCAAGCGCTCGGTGAATCTGCAGGAGGTCGCCAGGAACGTGCCCCTCGACCGTCTGATGATCGAGACGGACAGCCCGTATCTCGCGCCGGAGCCCGTGCGCGGGCGGCGCAACGACCCCTGCAACGTGGCGCATATCTGCCGGTTTATCGCGGCGCTGCGCGGCATGGATGCGCAGGCGCTCTGCGACGTCACCCGGGAAAACGGGAAGCGCTTCTATGGCATCGCGTGAGAACTCTGAGAGAGTGGAAGAGGGGAGAAGCGCATGAGAATCAACGTGTTCGGGCTCACCTTCATGGCCATTATCCTGGTGCCGAATCTCGTGTTAGCCCTGCGATGCAGGGAGGGCTTTGCCCATCCGCACACGAACCGTGCGCTGGAGCTGCTCGAGCAGATTGGCCGCTTCGGCTGCTTTGCGTTTATGATCCTGCCGGGGCCGGGCTTCGGCTTTTCCTCCGACGAGGCGCTTGCGCTGTATTTGATCGTGGATGCGCTGCTCGCGCTGGTGTATTGCGTCATCTGGATCGTGTGCTTCAGGCGGCCCGGAAAGTTCCGCGCGCTGTCGCTGTCGATCCTTCCGTCCATCCTGTTTCTGTTCAGCGGCGTCATGAGCCATTCCCTCCTGCTGACGCTCTCGTCGCTGGTCTTCGCGCCCTGCCACATCGCCATCAGCTATCAAAGTGCGCGATAAAAACAAAACGCAGCGCCGTATCCGGTGAGGATGCGGCGCTGCATTTTGCTTCGCGCTGATGAACGTGTGATGGATCGATCAGGAGATCAGATGCTCAATCAGAATCTTGAGGCCCATCGCGATGAGCACGACGCCGCCAAAGAATTCTGCCTTCGCTTCATACCGGCTGCCAAAGAGATTGCCAATCTTTACGCCCGCGACACAGCAGACAAACGTAATGATGCCGATGAAGGACACCGCGGGCACGATATCCACGCGCAGGAATGCAAAGGAGACGCCGACGGCGAGCGCGTCGATGCTCGTGGCGATGGCCAGCGGTATCAGGGCGTGCGGCGAAAAATCGTCGCCCGACTTGTCCTCCTCACCGCCGCCGCGCGATTCATGGATCATGTTGAAGCCAATGATCGCCAGAAGCGCAAAGGCGATGTAGGGGGCAACCGACGTGACCAGCGACTCAAAGCGCGAGCCAAGCAAATAGCCGATCAGCGGCATGGCGGCCTGGAAGAGGCCGAAATACAGCCCGCAGGTCAGCATGTGACGCAGACCGCATTTTCTGACGGACAGGCCCTTGCAGATGGAGACCGCGAACGCATCCATCGACAGGCCGACAGCGATGACAAACAGTTCCCAAAGACTCATGAGCATCCTCCGTTTCATGGCGGGCGGCAGGGAACAAAAAAAGACTAATCTGCCGCCAGAGCGAATCAGATTAGTCTCGTCATTTCATATAAAGCCAGAGGCAAGCCCCAGTATGTTGGCCTTATCACGCCCGGATGGACGCTGACTACTCCCTAATGCCCTGCTATTATAAGGGAAAAGGAATGGGTTAGTCAACGCTAATTTTGAAGAGCAGAGCGAAACGTTCGTGGGCAGATCATAGGCGATCCAGAACGATTATGCTTTGCTCGACAAGTGTATCAGGAAAGGGAGGAGCGCTCAGCGCTCCTCCCGGAAGTAGGCGAGGCCCAGGCTCGCCGGCGGCTGATCCTCGCGCTTCTTGCGCAGCGAGGTCACGACCAGAACGACGATGGTCACGACGTAGGGAACCATCTGGATGAGGTCGGTGATGTAGCCGGGGACGGAGAAGCCCATCAGCGTCGGCATGAACTGGTAGAGCCAGTAGAGCAGGCCGAAGAGATAGGATCCCCAGATGGCGTTGAGCGGCTTCCAGGTTGTGAAGATGACCAGCGCGACGGCCAGCCAGCCAAGCGCCTCGATCTGCCCCGTGGTCGCCCAGATGCCCTGGTTGTAGTCGAGCACGTAGTAGATGCCGCCCAGGCCGGAGATGCCCGCGCCCAGACAGGTTGCCAGATACTTGTAGCGCGTGACGGAGATGCCTGCGGCATCGGCTGTCGCCGGGTTTTCGCCGATGGCGCGCAGGTTGAGCCCCGTGCGCGTGCGGTTGAGGAAGACGTGCAGGAGGATGGCCAGGACGATGGCTGCGTAGACCATGAAGCCGTAGCCGAAGACCGTCTGCCCGAGCACGCCCCAGCCGGAGAGGACGGGGAGCTTGGTCTGGAAGGTCTTGTAGACCATGCTCTGGGTCGCCGTGCGTCCGTCGAGGATGTAGACGCCGAAGAAATTCGCCACGCCCATGCCGAAGGTCGTCAGGGCGAGACCGGTGACGTTCTGGTTGGCGCGCAGGCTGATGGTCAGGAAGCTGTAAATCAGGCCGCCGGCCATCGCGGCGAGGAACGCGCAGACGAGCGCGAGCGCGACGCAGAAGACCATGTTCGGGTTTTGCGCGGTGTTCTCGTAGAGGTAGGCGCTGGCGAAGCCGGCAAAGCCGCCCAGATACATGATGCCCGGAACGCCGAGGTTCAGATTGCCGGATTTTTCCGTGACGATTTCGCCCATCGCGCCGTACATGATGATCGTGCCGAAGGGGATGGCGCGCAGAATCCATGCGATTAACGTATCCATCAGCCCACCTCCTTATGGCCGGAGCGGAAGACGACCTTGTAGTTGACGAAGAATTCGCTGCCCAGAATGCAGAAGAGGATGATGCCCGCGATAATGTCAGAGGCGAAGTCGTTGAGGTTGTAGGCGGAGGCGATTTCCGCTGCGCCCTTCTCCAGGAAGATCAGCAGGAAGGAGATCAGCGCCATGGTGAACGTGTTAAACTTCGCGAGCCAGGCGACGATGATTGCGGTAAAGCCGTTGCCGCCGGCGGTGCCGGTGGAAATCGTCTGGTCGCGGCCGCCGACGATCAGGAAGCCCGTCAGGCCGCAGAGCGCGCCGGAGAGGATCATCGTGCGGATGATGACGCGGCCGACGTTGATGCCGGCGTAGCGAGCCGTGTTCTCGCTTTCGCCGACAACGGCGATTTCATAGCCCTGCTTGGAATAGCGCAGGTAGCAGAAGACGAGAATGGTCAGCACGGCGACGACGATCAGGTTGATCGTGAAGCGCTGGCCCATGATCTGCGGGAACCAGCCGGCCTTGCTTTTCATGTTCAGCTTGCCCAGGCCGGAGGCCTGACCGCGCCAGATGTTGACGCAGCAGGCGACGATCTGGATGGCGACGTAGTTCATCATCAGCGTGAAGAGCGTTTCATTGGTGCCAAAGTGCGCCTTGAACCACGCGGGAATGAAGCCCCAGAGCGCGCCGGCGAGAATGCTGGCGACGAGCATGGCCGTGAAGAGCAGCCCATTGGGGACCTTTCCGCCGTAATACACCATGACGGCGGCGGTTGCCAGCGCGCCCATGAGAACCTGGCCCTCGGCGCCGATGTTCCAAAAGCGCATCCTGAAGGCGGGGGCGAGGGCAATGCCGATCAGCAGCAGCGAGGCGAGATCGCGCATCGCCCAGGAGAAGCGCATCGTCGTGGAGAACGTGCCGCCGATCATGACGCCGTAGACGGCAAAGGGGTTGAGGCCCGTCACAAAGTAGATGAACAGCGCGTCGATCACCAGCGCAAGCAGGATGGCGAGCAGGCGGACGCCGATTTTGAGCCTGCCGGAGGTTTCGCCGCGCTTGACGACGCGCATCAGCGGCTCATGCGGAGCGTGTGTGTTCTGGCTCATCAGGCGATGTCTCCCTTCTCCTGAAGCCGGGTCATCAGCAGACCGACCTCTTCCTTGTTGGTCTTGCGGCCTTCGACGATGCCGTTGTTCCTGCCGCCGCAGAGCACGAGGATGCGGTCGCACAGGTCGATGAGCACGTCGAGATCCTCGCCGACGTAGAGGATGGCGACGCCCTTCTTCTTTTGCTCGTTGAGCAGATGATAGATGGTGTAGCTCGTGTTGATGTCCAGGCCGCGAACGGCATAAGCGGTCATCAGCACGGAGGGACCTGCCGCGATCTCGCGGCCGACGAGCACCTTCTGCACGTTGCCGCCGGAGAGGCGGGAGACGGGCGTTGTGACGGAGGGCGTGACAACATCGAGCTCATCCTTGATCTCCTCGGCGAGATGGCGCGGTTCGCGACGGTCGGCAAGGAAGGAATGGCCCTTACCGTAGCTCTTGAGCATCATGTTGTCCACCATGCCCATCGAGCCGACCAGGCCCATGCCCAGACGATCCTCGGGAACGAAGGAGAGATGTACGCCCATGCCGCGGATATCCTTGGGCGTCTTGCCGATGAGCTGCTCCGCGGTCGAGTCGCGGTCATCATCCGGGTAGTAGAGGACGCTTGATTCGGGATCGGTTGTCTGCAGGCCCGCGATGGCCTCAAGCAGTTCCTTCTGGCCGTTGCCGGAGATGCCTGCGATGCCGAGAATTTCGCCGCTGAAGGCCTCGAAGGAGACCTGATCAAGCACCTTCACGCCCTCCGCGTTGGTCACGCTGAGGTTGTGGACGCTCAGGCGGAGATGCCGGTTCGTGGGCTCCGGGCGCTCGATGTTGAGCTCAACCTTCTTGCCGACCATCAGCTCGGTCAGCGTGGATTCACTCGCGCCGGCGGTTTCAATGGTGTCGACATACTCGCCCTTGCGCAGGATGGCCACGCGGTCGGAGATTTCGAGCACCTCATGCAGCTTGTGCGTGATGATGATGATGGATTTTCCGTCCGCCTTCATGTTGCGCATGACGCAGAAGAGACGCTCCGTCTCCTGCGGCGTCAGCACGGCGGTCGGCTCGTCCAGAATCAGAATCTGCGCGCCGCGAAACAGCATTTTGATGATTTCCAGTGTCTGCTTCTGGCTGACGCTCATCTCATAGACCTTCTGGTCGAGGTCGATGTCAAAGGCATAGCGGTCACAGATGGCCCTGGCTTTGGCGCGGATGGCCTTGAGGTCGTACTTGTCGTGCCTGTCCATGACCAGAGCAATGTTTTCGACCGCCGTGAAGACGTCGATGAGCTTGAAATGCTGGTGGACCATGCCGATGCCCAGGGCGTAGGCATCCTTCGGGCTGCGGATCTCGACCGGCTTGCCGCCGACGAGGATCTCGCCGCTGTCGGGGTAGTAGATGCCCGCGATCATGTTCATCAGCGTGGTCTTGCCGCTGCCGTTTTCGCCCAGCAGGGAGAGGATCTCTCCCTGGCGGACGCTCAGGCTGACGTCGTGATTGGCCGTCACGCGGCCAAAGGTCTTGGTGATGTGGCGCAGTTCAATGGCGTGTTCCATATCCGGGCGGCTCACTCCTTGCTTTTTCAGTCAAATAGCGAAAAGGGAAGCCAATGGAGAGCTTCCCTTTTCTGCGAATGGAACGCTGATTACTGCGCGTCCTCGATGATGCCGTCGATGCGGAGCTGGAAGTACGGAGCGCTGCGGAAGGCGGACTCCTCGAACGCGCCGTCGACGATCGCCTCAACGGTCTCGCCCTCGTAGATGGCGGTCATCGTGGACCAATCCATGAAGGACATATCGCAGGGGGCGGAGGTGACAGTCTCGCCGCCAACGGTGAAGGTGGCGGTGTCAAAGACCTTCAGGGAGCCGTCGTGGATGGCCTGCTCGACCTCAGCGACCTTCTCGGCGGTGCCGGCCGCGCAGGACGGGCCCAGATCGGTGATGGCCACGGCGCCGACCTCATAGCCCTTCGCCCAGTCAGCCGCGATCTCCTCGCCGTTCTGCTTGGCGGTGAACAGCTCGGTGTAGAAGACGCTCCACTCGTTGGTCGGGGAGGTCAGCGCGGCGGTCGGGGCAGTCGGGAGCATGTCGATGTTGTAGCCGACGGAGTAGCACAGGGTGCCGGCGTCGAGCAGCTTCTGCACGGCAGCCGGAGCGCCGGTGGAGTCGGCGTGCTGGCCGATGATGACGCAGCCCTTGGCGACGAGCGCCTCAGCGGCAGCGGCTTCCTTGTCGATATCGAACCAGGAGTTGGTGTACATAACCTCCATCGCGACGTTCGGAACGACGGAGCGGATGCCCAGGAAGAAGGCGGTGTAGCCGGAGACGACCTCAGCATAGTTGAAGGCGCCGACGTAGCCGATCTTCACGTTGCCGTCCGCATCGAAGGAGTTGGGCTGCTTCTCCGGGGCGAGCTCGCCGCTCTCCAGGAGCTCGGCGACCTTCATGCCGGCGACGACGCCGGAGACGTAGCGGGACTCATACACCTTGGTGAATGCGTTCTTGAAGTTGTCAAGGCCGGAGATGGCGGCGAAGTCGCCGGTCATCGCGACGAAGGTGACATCCGGCACCTCCTCGGCAGCCAGCGCCATGTAGGTCTGATGGCCGTAGGAGTTGGAGATGATCAGGTTGCAGCCCTGGCCAACGAGGTCCATCGCGCTGTCGTAGCAGCTCTGATCCTCGGGCACCTTGTACTTCCAAACGATCTGGCTGTCGGTCAGGCCAAGCGCCTCGGCGGCGGCCTTGATGCCGTTCATGTGGGCGAGGGTGTAGCCCTCGGTCTCGTCGCCGACGAGGATGACGCCGACCTTCAGGTCATCCGCCAGCGCGACACAGGCGGCGAGCATGAGCACGGCGGCCAGCATCAGAGCAATCAGCTTCTTCATGGTTTTCTTCCTCCTTGATGTAACCTTTACACAGATAAAAAGAAGACGCGGATATTCTACCGCAACTGGGACGCAATGTAAACCCCAAAAACCCATTTTTCGAACATTTTTTCGAATAAAATCCGCACATAAGAGAGAAACGTTCGGTGTTTTGCCGAAAAACACAGGCGAAAAGAGAGAAAAAACGGACGCGGGCGAAATGCCGCGTCCGTCTGTGCCGCGAAGCGGGGCTGCGCGGCGCGAAAGCGGGATGCCTGGCTATAAACCGGCATGATGCCGGTGGCATTCCCTCCAAAGTGATGGTTGTCCAGTTGCTTTGTGCCCGAGACCGGAGCCTTGCAGATGAACGTACAGAGTAAAAGGAAGGTGTTCAGCGCCTGGGAATAATTTCCAGCCAGTAGCCGTCGGGATCCGTGATGAAATAGATGCCCATGGCCGGGTTCTCGTAGCAGATGCAGCCCATCTCCTTGTGCAGCGCATGCGCGGCATCGAAGTCATCGGCGCGGAATGCCAGGTGAAACTCGCATTCGCCAAGGTCGTAGGGCTGCGGATGGTCGCGCAGCCAGGTCAGCTCCAGCTCAAAATCAGATCCCTCGCCAGCGAGGTAGACGATGATGAAGGAGCCGTCCGCGGCGTTTTTGCGGCGCACCTCGCGAAGACCGAGCGCCTTGCCGTAGAAGGCGATGGAGGCGTTCAGATCGCGGACGTTGTAGTTCTCGTGGATCATGGAAAGAGTCAAGGCAAAAACCTCCCCGAAAGATGATGTCAGAAGCAGTATATCACACAAGAAATGCGGTTTACAAACCTTTTTTCTTGTGATATAGTAATTCTTACGCATCAATCGGGGGACGGGCCGGCTGCCTGCCCCAAAAACGGAGGAAAAAAGTCATGGCGCCAGAGCGTTCGCGCGGAGAGCTTCGCGATAATCTCATCGGAAACCGCGCGTTTTATGGGGAAATGATCGGCATTGTCGTGCCGATTATCATTCAGAATACGGTATCCAACGTTGTCAGTCTGCTGGACAACGTGATGGTTGGCCGCGTGGGCACGCTGCAGATGTCTGCGGTCGCGATCGTCAATCAGCTGCTGTTCATCTTCAATCTCTGCATTTTCGGCGGTCTGGCCGGGGCGGGGATCTTTGCGACGCAGTACGCTGGGGCAAAGGATCACGAGGGTGTGCGCCATTGCTTCCGCATCAAATGGATGCTCGCCTTGGGCATGCTTGCCGTCGCGCTGGGCGTGCTGCTCGCGTTTCCGGACAGGCTCATCTCGATATATCTGGCGGAGGGGACGAGCGCGGCGGATCTGGCGGCGACGCTAAGCTATGGCCGGGATTACCTGTTTGTCATGCTGGCAGGGCTTTTGCCCTTCGCCGTCGCGCAGGTCTATGCGAGCACGCTGCGCGAGGTCGGCGAAACCAGACTGCCCATGCTGGCGAGCGTCATCGCGATTTTGGTCAATCTCGTGTTCAACTATCTGCTGATCTTCGGCAAGATGGGCTTCCCGAAGCTGGGCGTAACCGGCGCGGCGATTGCGACGGTGCTCTCCCGCTACGTCGAGGTGGCGATCATTATGGTCTACACCCATGCAAGAAAGAGCAGCTTTCCGTTCATCCACGGCGCGTACAGATCGCTTCGCGTCCCGGCCCCGCTGGTGCGGGATATCCTGCGCAGGGGCATGCCGCTGCTGATCAACGAATTCTTCTGGTCCTCTGGCATGGCCGTGCTGCTGCAGTGCTATTCCGTGCGCGGGCTGGATGTCGTGGCGGCCTGCAACATCGCCTCCACGGTCAGTAACCTGTTCAAGGTGGTCTTCCTCTCCATGGGCAACGCCGTGGCGATCATGGTCGGCCAGGCGCTGGGCGCCAATGAGGTGGAGCGCGCGAAGACAACGGCCTGGCGGCTGATGGCGGCGGCTGTGGCGTCTAACGTTGTGATGAGCGGGCTGCTGTTCCTGCTCGCCCCGTCCATCCCGCACATCTACAACACGGAGCCGCATGTGCGCGAGATCGCGACGCAGATGCTCTACGTCGTCGCGGGGATGATGCCGGTATATTCCTTCTCGCATTGCTGCTATTTCACGCTTCGCTCCGGCGGGAGGACGCTCATCACGTTCATGTTTGACAGCGTGTTTACCTGGGGCGTCAGCGTGACGACGGCCTGTGCCCTCGCGTATATGACAAGGATGCCGATCGTCCCGTTGTACCTGATCGTGCAGTCGCTGGAGATGATCAAGGCGGTCATCGGTTTTATCCTCGTGAAAAAAGGCGTCTGGGTTCGCAATATCGTCGCCGCCCATGAGCAGGAGGGGGCCGCATGCTGACGCTGCGGACGCTGGGCGACGCGCAGACACGACTGCTCTACGCACACCAGATGCGCCGTGACTTTCCGCCCAGCGAACTCAAATCGCTTTCCTCCATCCTCGTGATGCGTGAACGGGGCGAATACGATGTGCTTGGCGCGTTTGAGGATGGCGTGATGGTGGGGTATGCGCTCGTCTACCGTCCGGCGCAGGGGCGAATTCATTTGCTTGACTACTTTGCCGTGGAGCCGTCTGTCCGCGGCCGGGGAAAGGGGACGGCGCTGCTGCATCTGCTGCTTGAGCATTACAGGGCGAGCGCGGACGCGGTGATGATCGAATGCGAGCGGCCCAAGGCGGCGCCTGACGAGGCTGCGGCGCGCAAGCGCATCCGGTTTTATACGCAGGCGGGCGCACAGCTGACGCCTGTGCGGCTCTGGCTATTCGAGGTGGAATACAGCATTCTCGTACTGCCCTGCGGGGAGGAGATGCCCCGCGGGGACTGGGCGGGGCAGATGCTGGGACTGTACAGGCAGATGCTGAATCCGCAGGAGTATGCGCGTAATGTCCGTCTCATCCGGGCGTGACGGAAGGCTGAATGAAAATGTCAGGACATATCCTGATTCATGGAAAAGTCAGACCGCCCAAGGGCAGCCTGACTTTTTATATGGAAAGGTGAGCGCAAGGGCCTTGCCTGCTCAGCGCTTCGCGTAGCGAAGAATCTGCCCGAGCACGGCCTGCGTGCCGTTGGCGTCGGGCAGCGCGGCGAGACGCTGGGTCAGCAGCTCGCGATCCTCCCAGAGCGCGTCGATGGCCGTGATCAGCGAACCCGCGTTCAGATCGCTCTGAAGCATCACATGTGCGAGGCCGCGCGCCTTGAGCGAATTGGCGTTGAGCACCTGATCGCCGCGCCCGCTGTGATAGGGGATGAGCAGCGCAGGCTTGCGCAGCGCCATGATCTCGGAAAGCGAGTTCGAGCCCGCACGAGAGAGCATGATATCCGCGCAGGCGAAAGCATCCGGCAGCTCGGCGGAGAGGTATTCAAACTGGCGGTATCCGGCCATGCCCTCAAGCTCGGGCGCGAGATTGCCCCTGCCGCAGACATGGAGCACATCAAAGCGTCTGGTCAACTCGGGCAGCGCCTCCCGCAGCACGGCGTTGACCGACTGCGCGCCCAGGGAACCGCCAATCATCATCAGCACGGGCTTTTGTCCGTCAAAACCGGCCAGCGCGAGGCCGCGCTCACGGGAGCCGGAGAAAACCATGTCGCGAAGCGGCGTGCCGGTCTGCACGGCCTTGCTGCCCAGCAGCTTCGCGCATTCGGGAAACGTCGTGCAGATCGATTTGGCGAAGGGCTTGCAGAGCTTGTTGGCCAGGCCAGGCGTGATGTCGCTCTCGTGCATGACGACGGGTACGCGGCACAGCGCTGCGCCGAAAACGACGGGCACGCTGACAAAGCCGCCCTTGGAAAAGACGACAGAGGGCTTCAGCTTCCGGATCAGCGCCACGCTTTGGAACGCACCGGCGATGACGCGGAAAGGATCCGTAAAATTCTTGAGATCGAAGTAACGGCGCAGCTTGCCGGAGCTGACGGCGTGATAGCTGACGCCGTCCATCGGCTCAATCAGCGAGCGCTCGATGCCGTTTTTTGTGCCGATGTAGTGGATTTCCCATCCTTCTTCCCTGAGCAGGGGGATGAGCGCCTGGTTGGGGGAAACGTGGCCGGCAGTGCCGCCGCCGGTCAGGACAATGCGCTTCACAGAAAAGACCTCCTCCATGAATCGAACGGTTGTCTCCATTATATCAACCGCCGGGCCGCGGGTCAAGAGCCGGGGGCAGACGCGCAGGGAAGGAGGCGGGCGATGGTGAACGGTTGACGTAAAGCGGAGGTAAAAATGTCGCAAGCAGACGAAATTTCATGGCAAATATGAAAAAAGGCCAATGAAATCGCAAAGATGTGATATAATAACTGAGTGAGTTTCCACTGTGCTGGGGTTTTGATCGAACACTGAAGAAAGGGAATCATCATGGCAGAGATCAATCATTGCGAATCGTCTCAGAAGTTCCCGATGCGCCCTGTAGCTCCGCTTGGCGTGATCGCCATGCGCGGCTGTGAGGAAATGGGCAAGCGCGTCAACGACTACCTGATGAAATGGCAGAGTGACTCGGGCACGACCGATGAGAGGCTGCACAGCTTCTATGGCGCGGAGGCCAGCGGTTTCCTGCTCGAGGCGCATTGCCCGCGCTTTGGCACGGGAGAGGGAAAGGGCATGCTGCTCAATTCCGTTCGCGGCTACGATCTGTACATCATCTGCGATGTCGGCGCGTACCAGTGCACCTACAAGCTCTATGGCAAAGAGATCCCGATGACGCCGGACGAGCACTATGCCGATCTCAAGCGCATTATCGCGGCGGTCAGCGGCAAGGCGTACCGCATCAACGTCATCATGCCGATGCTCTATGAGGGCAGGCAGCATCGCCGCACGGCGCGTGAGTCGATGGACTGCGCCGTCATGCTCCAGGAGCTGGTGGGCATGGGCGTTTCCAACATCATTACGTTTGACGCGCACGACCCGCGGGTGCAGAACGCAATTCCGCTCAGCGGCTTTGAGAGCATCATGCCGACCTACCAGATGCTCAAGGCGATGTGCCACACCTACGACGACCTCAAGATCGACAAGGATCACATGATGGTGATCTCTCCGGACGAGGGCGCGATCGGCCGCAACATCTACTACAGCTCGGCGATGGGCGTCGACCTGGGCATGTTCTATAAGCGGCGCGACTACACACGCGTGGTCAATGGCCGCAATCCGATTGTCGCGCATGAATACATGGGCGACAGCGTGGAAGGCAAGGATGTTTTCGTTGCGGACGACATCATCGCTTCCGGCGATTCGATCCTCGACCTAGCGTACAACCTCAAGAAGCGCAAGGCCAAGCGCGTCTTCGCCGGCGCGACCTTCGCGTTCTTCACCAGCGGCCTGGAGGCGTTCAACAAGGCCTATGCGGAGGGCGTGATCGACCACGTCTTCGCGACGAACCTCACCTATACGCCGGAGGATGTGCTCAAATCTCCGTGGTTCTCCCAGGCGGACATGAGCAAATACATGGCGTTTGTCATCGCGACGCTCAACCACGACCAGTCGCTGAGCTATCTGCTTGACCCGTGGAAGCGGATCGAGCGGCTGCTGACAAAGTATCGCGCGGAGCATCCATAAGACAGAAGAGCATCGAAAAGAGAAAAGACAAATCAAGCGGCTGTCAGGCGCTTCAAAAGGCCTGACAGCCGCCTTTTGCTTGGGATGCAGGCTAAAAGAAAAAAAGCAGCGCAGATCTGCGGATCTGCGCTGCTGGCGTGGAAGAAGAAATCAGCCGCCGAAGGAAATATCCTCATTCTCAGTGGCATCCTCAACGACGGGCGCCGGGGTGGCGCTGCCGGCCTTCGGGGTGCGGGTCGGCTTCGGGGTGCGGGTCGGCTTCGGGGTCGGGGTTGGTTCGGGCGTGGCCTGCGCAGTTGCGCCCTCGACAGCCTCGCCGGCGGAGACGATGACCGGCTGATCGTTGTTGACGATCTGGATGAAGGTCTTGCCGACCTTCATGGGCAGCTCTTCGCCATTCTCGTCCAGGAAGATCATACGGCTGGAGAGGGAGTCGAAGTCATCCGCCTGCTTGGGATCATCCGTGCGCACCCAGGTGCCGCGGATATACTTGCCGTTCTGGAAAATTTCGCAGGTGCCCTGGCCGACGAGCTGGATGACCGGGCGCTGAACGGCACCGTTGTACCAGCTGACATCCGTGCGCAGGACGATCACGTTGGCGTAGGTGGTATTCGCGCCGGTGAGCGCGTCGTAATACGGCTCGCCATTGCGGAAGCGGGTGTAAAGGCCCGTGATCTCGTCATAGTAATAGGTGGAAACGTAGGCGGGATTGGTGGTCTTGTACTCGATGGTGATGCTGGAAACGTCGATACCGCGGTCAAGGCCCGTCTGCGTGAAGAGGAACGGATGCATCGCGGGCTCCTCGGTGAAGAGCGCCTGCACGGCCTTCATGTCGATCTGCACATCGTGCGGAGCAACATGGTTTCCGTCATGCTCGCGGTGGAAGAGGGATTGATAGTTCGCCTCATGACCGGCGATGAACGGGAAGACCCAGCGGCCCTTAACGCGGGCGTCGCTGTGCAGATTGAGCGCCCAGTCGCTGACATCGACAACGAGGTTCGTGGCATTGCCGGCCCAGTTCTGCTCACCATAGAAGACCCAGGCGCCGCCCCAGATCTCGCGCAGAGAAGCAAACGGAACGCGGCCGGAGCGGACGGGGCCCGCGTAGGACGGGATATCCCCCATGAAGAGGGCAACGCTGCGGGTGGAGCCGTCTGCCTGAACAGGCATTTCATACATGATGTCGGCAGAAGAGACGCCCCAGTGCGGCAGCGCATCGGGATGAGCGTCGATGGTGACGAGGATCGGCGTGTAGCGGCCGTACCAGGTTTCGCCGGTCAGCGGGTTGATGCCCTCGGTCGCCTCGTTCTCGGCGGGAACGTTGACGGTGATGTTCTTCGAGGAGCTGATACCCTTGGAAGGAAGCTCGAGATAGTAGGAATCCTCCGCAAGAGCGGTGCCGCACGTCAGCGTGAGGATCATCGCCGCGGCCAGCAACCATCTGGCAATGTGATGCAATAGAAACACCTCCAAGTTGATCTCTGTTGTTGAAAGCATAATCACATACTGATTACACCATGCAAAGCTATCATAACGCAAAATGCACGATCTGGCAAGAGTTTTATCAGAAAGAGTTTTCCGAAAGGGCCAAAGCGGGTGACGATTCATCCTGAAGGGGGAAGGGAAAACGGGGCGAAGCGCGCGTGCGCCGCCTGAAGCAGGCTGTGGCCGCGCAGAGAATACTTTATCCTGTCAAGGGAAATGCCATCGGGCGCCAGGGCCGGCAAACGGTCCGTGAACAGCGGTTGAAAACGAAATTTGCAGGAATGAGAAGAAAGCCGTGCAAATTGGATAGACAAAAGCTGAAAAAAAGGGCATAATGTCGATTGCAAGAAAAGAAAAACGGTCGTATAATATCCCGTGAATTCATTTTCTCTGAAAGCTCAAAGGAGGAATCCAGCGTGTCGTTAGAGATTTCCCGCGTGTGCAGCGCGATTTCCCCGTCGCCCACGCTTGCTATTGATGCCAAAGCCAAGGAGATGCGCGCGCAGGGGCGCGACGTCATCTCGTTTTGCGCGGGCGAGCCGGATTTTGTGACGCCTGCCTACATCCGCGATGCTGCGCACGAGGCGCTTGACAAGGGCGTGACCAAGTATACGCCGGCCAGCGGCACGATGGAGCTTCGCCGCGCCATCTGCGACAAGCTCCTGCGCGACAACGGGCTGACCTATACGCCCGCTCAGGTGGTCGTCTCCAACGGAGCGAAATCCTCGCTCTTCGAGGCGTTCAGCGCGATTCTCAACCCGGGCGACGAGGTGCTGATTCCCACGCCCTGCTGGGTGTCCTACCCTGAAATGGTCCGCATTGCGGGCGGCGTGCCGGTCTTCGTGCAGGGCAAGCCTGAGAAGGGCTTCGTGACTGAGGCCTGCGACCTGGCGCCTTATGTGACGGAGCGCACGAAGGCGCTCGTGCTCAACACGCCCAACAATCCCAATGGCTGTGTCTGGAACCGCGCGCAGCTGACGGAGATCGCCGCACTGGCGGTTGAGAAGGGCTTCTATGTCATCTCTGACGAGATTTACGAAAAGCTGATCTATGACGGCGAGGAGCATGTCTCCATCGCGTCGCTGGGCGAGGCAATTTACAGCCAGACCATCACGATCAACGGCATGTCCAAGGCGTATGCGATGACTGGCTGGCGCATCGGCTACACGGCCGCTCCGCTTGCGGTCGCCAAGGCCATGAGCAGCCTGCAGAGCCAGATCGCCAGCGGCAGCAACTCAATTGCGCAGTATGCATCCGTCCGCGCGCTGACCGCACCGGAGGGAGAGAAAGAGATTGAGACGATGCGACAGGCTTACGACGCGCGCCGCAGGCATATCGTGGAACGACTCAACGCCATTCCCGGCATCCACTGCATGATGCCCAAGGGCGCGTTCTACGCGATGATGGATGTCAGCGGCCTGTTCGGGCTTCGCGACGGCGACGTCGAGATTGCCGATTCGATGACCTTCGCCGCGCAGCTGCTGGAGCATGCGGATGTGGCGGTCGTGCCGGGCAAGGCTTTTTGCACGGAGGGTTACTGCCGCATGAGCTATGCCACCTCGATGGAGAACATTGACAGGGGCATCGACCGTATCGAGCGCTTCGTCGCTTCGCTGACCGGGCGCGGGGCATGCTGAGAGAGCGAAGAAAAGGGAGCGCCTGATCAATCGGAGTCAACCAGTGGGGCGGCGGAGCGGAGGCTTCGCCGCCCTTTTTGGGTGCTTCCCGGAGCAAAGAGGAGGCCGGGGAGAACGCGAGGGACTGGCTGTCCGGCTGGCCGTGCAAAGGCAGGGCAGCTCCCTGCTGAAAGCGGACGAACTGGAGCCGTCCTCTTGACAGAGCGGGGGAAACCTCTTATACTTGGCTATGTATCCTGAGCATGAACGGCTGCCTGGGCCGTGGGGAGGCGGACGGGAATGAACGCTTTGATTCTTCAGTCGGACTTTGGCTACGCGGACGGCGCGGTCAGCGCGATGGTCGGTGTGGCGGTCAGCGTGTGCAGCGAGCTGCGCATCTACGACCTGACGCACGACATCCCGCCCTACGACATCTGGGAGGCCAGCAACCGCCTGATTCAGACGATTGGCTACTGGCCGGCGGGCAGCGTGTTTGTCAGCGTCGTCGATCCCGGCGTGGGCTCGACGCGACGCAGCGTCGCCGTGCGCATGACGGGCGGACAGGTGCTGATCTCGCCGGACAACGGCACGCTGACCCATCTGATGCAGCATGGCGCCGTGGCGCAGGCGCGGGAGATCGATGAGACGGTCAACCGTCTGCCTAATTCGGGGGAGAGCTACACCTTTCATGGTCGCGATATCTACGCCTACACCGGCGCGAGACTGGCCAGCGGCTGCATCCGCTTCGAGGAGATCGGCCCGGAAATCCCCGTGGAGAGCCTCGTCTCCCTGCCGGTCGTGAAGCCCAGGGCGCAGGATGGGCGCGTCAGCGGCACAATCGACGTGCTGGATGTGCGCTTTGGCTCGCTCTGGACGAACATCCCGCGCGAGCTGTTCATCAGCTTGGGCGTCCGCCATGGGGACCGCGTGACCGTGCGCATCAGCCACTATGACCGCGTGCTTTACCAGACCGTGATGGTCTACGCCCGCAGCTTTGCGGACGTCAACATCGGCGAGCCGTTGCTGTATGCCAACAGCCTCGACTGCATGGCCGTGGCGATCAACCAGGGCAGCTTTTCGCGGGCCTATGGCGTGGGCACGGGCATCAGCTGGGTGATCGAGCTGATCCCCGAGACGGCGGGCAGGGTGTGAGCGCTGCCCCTGCAGCGAACAAAAGCGTTTTGTGCGGCAGATGCCGCTCAAAATAGAGCAAACAAAAGGAGAAGACCATTATGAAGAACAATTCCATCAAGAATGTCGTCGCCGTGGGCATCGGCGCGGCGCTGTTCTTTGTCCTGGGCCGCTTTGTGCAGATTCCCAGCGGCATTCCGAACACCAACATCAGCGTCCAGTATGCCATCCTCGGCATGCTTGCCACGATGTATGGCCCGGTCGCGGGCGCGCTGATCGGCTTCATCGGCCATACCCTGATCGATCTGTCCTGGGGCGGCGCGCCGTGGTGGAGCTGGGTGCTCGCCTCCACCGCCGTGGGCGCGTTCGTCGGCTTCCTGGGCAAGAGGATCCCGCTCTCCGAGGGCACCTTCGGCAAGAAGGAGATCGTCACCTTCGCCATCATCAACATTGCGGCGAACGTCGTCGCCTGGCTCGTGATCGCGCCCGTGCTGGATATCGTGATCTACGCCGAGCCGGCTGCGAAGGTCTTCGCGCAGGGCGGAATGGCTGCTGTGGCCAACTCCGTGACCGCCGTGATCATCGGCGCGCTGCTGTGCGTTGCATACAGCAAGACCATTGCCGGCAAGGGTTCCCTGGACAAGGAGTAAGGCATCGCGGGGCAGGGGGGATTCCCTGCCCTTTTTCGCTTTTCACGGGCTTTGGACATGATGCCAAAAGCCGGTGAGAGAAGGCGGCTCCGCGCCGCTGTGACCAACCGTGAAGGAGAGCGCCTATGCCGCAGCCCATCATCTCGTTTTCCCATTTCAGCTTCCAATACCGCGCGCAAAAGCGGCCGACGCTCAAGGACATCAACCTTGACATCATGCCCGGGGAGCGCGTTCTGATCGCGGGGCCGTCGGGCAGCGGCAAGAGCACGCTGGGCAGCTGCATCAATGGCCTGATTCCCTCGAGCTTCCCGGGCGAGGTGCAGGGCACGCTGAGGGTCGACGGCGTCGACGCGCCAAAGGCGGGCATCTTCGCGCTCTCAAACCATGTCGGCACGGTGCTGCAGGACCCCGACGGGCAGTTCATCGGCCTGACGGTGGGGGAGGACATCGCCTTTGCGCTGGAGAACGACTGTGTCGCGCAGGAGGAGATGAAGGAGACCGTCCGGCACGTGTCGTCGCTTGTGGGCGTCGAGTCCCATCTCGGCTTTGCGCCGCACGAGCTTTCCGGCGGGCAGAAGCAGCGCGTCTCGATCGCGGGCGTGATGGTCGATCAGGTGAAGGTGCTACTCTTTGACGAGCCGCTGGCCAACCTCGATCCGCAGACGGGCAAGCAGGCCATTGAGCTCATCGACGAGATTCAGCGCCGAACCGGCACGACCGTCGTCATCATCGAGCACCGGCTGGAGGACGTTCTCTGGCGCAGCGTCGACCGCATTGTGCTCATGGACGAGGGATGCATCGTGGCCGACATGCATCCCGACGAGCTGCTCTCGAGTGACCTGCTCGCGCGGCACGGTATCCGCGAGCCGCTGTATCTGACGGCACTGCGCTATGCGGGCGTCACGGTCAGGCCGCAGATGCGCCCGGCGCAGGCCTCGACGCTCACGCTCTCCGATGCGCAGACGCAGCAGGTGCGCGACTGGTTTCTGCGCGCGCCTGTCAGGGAGGAGAACGCGGAGAAGCGGCCGCTGCTGGAGGTCGAAGGGCTGTCCTTCGGCTACACCAGCGAGCGCCGGACGCTTCAGGACGTCAGCTTTTCCATCGACAGGGGCGAGATGGTCAGCATCGTCGGGCGAAACGGCGCGGGCAAGTCGACCCTTTCCAAGTTGATCTGCGGCTTTGAGACGCCGCAAAGCGGCGTGATCCGTTTTGAGGGCGAGGATATCGGCGCAAAAAGCATCCGGGAGCGCGCGGAGAAGATCGGCTATGTGATGCAGAATCCCAACCAGATGATCTCCAAGACGATGATCTTTGACGAGGTCGCCCTGGGCATCTCCCGGCGCGGTTATTCAAAAGAGGAGATTCGCGAGCGGGTGGAGGAGACGCTCAGAATCTGCGGGCTCTACCCGTTTCGCAACTGGCCGGTTTCCGCGCTCTCCTTTGGGCAAAAAAAGCGCGTGACGATCGCCAGCGTGCTGGTGATGGGGCCGGAGCTGATCATCCTCGATGAGCCGACCGCGGGGCAGGACTTTCGGCACTACACCGAGATCATGGAGTTCCTGCGCTCGCTCAATGACCGCGGCGTGACCGTCGCGATGATCACGCACGACATGCACCTGATGCTTGAATACACGCCCCGCGCGCTCGTCTTCAGCGAGGGCAGGCTGATCGCCGATCAGCGCGCGTCACAGGTGCTCTGTGACCCAAAGCTCGTGGAGCGCGCGGCGCTCAAGGAGACGAGCCTCTTCGGCCTGGCCAACCGCTGCGGCATCGTGCCGCCGGAGGCGCTCGCCGAGCGCTTTATCGATGCCGACAGGGAGGTGCGCGCGCATGGCTGCTAAGACAGTGCTTAACTATCTGCCCAGAAGGAGCGTCGTGCACGAGCTGACGGGCACGACCAAGCTGGCGTTTTTCCTGCTCTTTACGTTTGCCGGCATGCTGACGTATGACACGCGCGTGCTCCTGGGCCTGCTGGCGGTCAGCCTGCTGGCCTTTCGCGCCAGCAGAATCCGTCTGGGCGAGATCCGCTTCATGCTCGTGTTCATGGCGGTCTTTCTGCTGCTGAACAACTTTTTCGTGTTTGTCTTCAACCCCAATCAGGGCACGGAGATCTACGGCACGCGCCATGTGCTGCTGCCGCTTCCGGGACGATTTGCGATCACGGCGGAGGAGCTGTTCTACCTGCTCAACATCACGCTCAAGTATTTCGTCGCGCTGCCGGTGGCGATTCTCTTCATCTCCGCGACCGATCCGAGCGAGTTTGCCGCGAGCCTGAACAGCATCGGCGTCTCCTACCGCGTCGGCTATTCGGTGTCCATTGCGCTGCGCTACATTCCCGACATTCAGCGCGATTACCACAGCATCAGCCAGGCGCAGCAGGCGCGCGGCGTGGAGCTGGGCAAGAAGGAGCCGCTCTTCACCCGGCTCAAGAACGCGGCGGGCATCCTGCTGCCGCTGATTTTGTCGAGCCTGGCCCGCATCGACGTGATCTCCAACGCGATGGAGCTGCGCGGCTTCGGCAAGCACAAAAAGCGCACCTGGTATGCGCAGCGGCCGTTTGCCCGAAACGATTATCTCGCGCTGGCGCTGGGCGTGCTGCTGCTCGTGCTCAGCGTGGTGATCACCTTCTGGGATGGGAACCGGTTTTTTAATCCATTTCTTTAAGCGGGCAGAGCAGAAGACAGGGAAGGAGCGGTACAGGCAGAGGCCCTTTACAGGCCGCTCCAAAGCCGGGCGGTGTTGCGCACGGCGCAGACAGGAGGGAACACCATTTTGCGGCAGAGACACCGTCCGGTTGGCCTCGTGATGATCGCTTTGGCGGCAGGCGTGCTGCTGCTTATTGCCGCTTCCTGCTGCCTGGGGCGCTACCAGGTGCCGCTTGACCAGATTGTGCGCATTGTGCTTGGCAGACTTGGTTTTTCTGTTGAGAAGACGTGGAGCAGCGCGATGGAGGCGGCTGTAGTGCGTATTCGCCTGCCGCGCGTCATGCTCTCCTGCATGGTTGGCTGCGCTCTCTCCACGGCCGGCGCAGCGTATCAGGGCGTCTTTCAAAATCCGATGGCTTCGCCCGATCTGCTCGGCGCCTCCTCCGGGGCGGCCTTTGGTGCGGCGCTGGCGATTTTACTGGACGCAAAAATGGGCCTGGTGACGGCAAGCGCGTTCCTTTTCAGCCTGCTAACTGTGGCGCTTGTCATGCTGGTCAGCCTGCGCGCGCCGGGGAAGCGGGCCGTCTCGCTGATCTTGGGCGGCGTGATGGTCAGCTCACTCTTCTCGGCGGGTACCTCCTACATCAAGCTTGTCGCCGACCCAAGCAGTCAGCTGCCGGAAATCACCTATTGGCTCATGGGCAGCCTCTCGGGCGCGGGCACGGACAATATTCGCTTTGCCTTTGTGCCGATGGCGCTGGGGCTTTTGCCGCTGCTGCTGCTACGCTGGCGGCTCAATCTGCTGGCGCTGGGGGATGACGAAGCCCGGGCGCTGGGCGTAAGTGCGGGCAGGCTGCGCTTGACGGTGGTGCTTTGTTCGACGCTCATCACTGCGGCCAGCGTTTCGGTTTCCGGTCTGATCGGCTGGATTGGCCTCGTCGTGCCGCATCTGGCGCGCAGGCTTGTGGGGAATGATTACCGTGCGCTGCTTCCCTGCTCGATGCTGCTGGGCGCGGGATTTCTGCTGCTGGCCGATGATGTGAGCCGCAATCTGCTGCCTACGGAGATTCCTATTGGCATTTTGACCGCGTTTGCCGGCGCGCCTTTTTTCCTCTATCTGATCACGCGAAAGGAGGCGGAGGAATGATCGACGTGCGCAGCCTCTCGTTTGCCTATGGCACGTCGAAGGTGCTTTGCGGCCTCTCCTTTGATATTGAGGAGGGAGGATTGACCGCGCTGCTGGGCAGCAACGGCGCGGGCAAGACGACACTCTTTCGCTGCATGCTCGGTCTGCTTCCCGGCTATGAGGGCAGCCTGACGCTTGATGGGAAGGAAATCCGGCGCTATGGTGCGCGCGAGCTGTCGCGGCGAATCGCATGGATTCCCCAGAGCCAGAGCCTGACCTTCAACTACCCGGCATTTGACATGGTGCTGATGGGCACGGCGGGGCAGATGGGGCCATTCTCCTCCCCGGGGAAGCGCCAGCGCAGAGCCGCTATGGAGGCGATGGAGCGGCTGGGCATTGCGCATCTGGCGAAACGCGGATTTTTGCATCTGAGCGGCGGCGAACGCCAGCTCGTGCTCGTCGCCCGCGCGCTGGCGCAGCAGGCGAAGACGCTTTTGATGGACGAGCCCTGCGCAAGTCTGGACTTTGGCAATCAGAGCCGTGTGATGGCGCAGGCTCATGACCTGGCGCATGGCGGATATACCGTGATCATGTCAACCCACCATCCGCAGCATGCGCTCAGCTACGCAGATCGCGTGATTGCCCTCTCCGGGGGAAGACTGCTGCGCAGCGGCGCGCCGGAGAAGGTGATGGACGAGGAGCTGATGCGCTCACTCTACGGGATCGAGACGGCGTTTTTGGATAGCCCGATGGGCAGAATTGTCGTCGCGGGGAGACCGGCATGAGGAATTCGAAGAGGAGCCGGGCCCGTTTTGCGCTGCGAAGGCGCATCCGGATACAAGGATGAGGACGGAGGACTCGCTTCCGGGCCTGCCGGGACGCGGGAGAAATACAAAAAGAAGAAAAGGAAGTGCGATCATGAAAAAGCTGCTGATTCTCGCTTTGGCGGCATGTATGCTCGTTTTCTGCATGTGCGCGGCCAGCGCGGAAGGAACGCGCACGTTCGTTGATTCGACCGGACGCGAGGTAGAGCTGCCTTGGAAGCTTGAACGCATCGCGGTTTCCGGTCCCTTGGCGCAAAACGTGGTTTTCGCGCTGGCGCCTGATATGCTTGTGGGCATCGCGACCCCGTGGAGCGCGTCGGCAGGGGCGTATCTGCCCTCAGAGTATGGCAGTCTGCCCGTGCTGGGCCAGCTGTATGGCACGAAGGGCGCGCTGAATCTGGAGGAGCTGCTGGCCGCTGACCCGCAGGTGGTCATCGACGTGGGTGAGCCGAAGGCCGGCATTGGGGAGGATCTCGACGTGCTGACTGAGCAAACGGGTATACCGTTCGTGCATGTCACCGCAAAGCTCTCCGCGCTCGACGAAACCTACGTCAAGCTTGGCGAGCTTGTCGGGCGGGAGGAGGAGGCCGCGGTGCTGGCGGCCTACTGCCGCCGCGTCTATGACCGCGCGGTCGATATCGCGCAGAGCGTTGAAAAGGCCGATCTGCTCTACATCACCGGCCCCGAGGGACTCAACGTGATTGCGCGGGACAGCTATCACAGCGAGGTCATCGACCTGATGGGCAACAATGTGGCCCTTGTCGAGTCCCCCTCCTCCAAGGGAACGGGCAACGAGGTCGATATGGAGCAGCTGCTCGCCTGGGATCCGGCGACGATTCTCTTTGCACCAGACAGCATTTATGATACCGTGGCGCAGGATGAAACCTGGCAGAACATGCAGGCGATTGCTTCTGGCCGCTACAGCGAGGTGCCGGAGGGACCGGATAACTGGATAGGCTTCCCGCCCTCTGCGCAGCGTCTGCTGGGCCTGATGTGGATGGGCAAGCTTCTCTATCCGGAGGCGGCGGATTATGATCTGTATACGGAGGTCGCGCAGTATTATGAGCTCTTCTATCATTGTGTGCTGACACGGGAGCAGTTTGACGCGCTCGTCGCGCATTCGGCCCTTTGATGTTCGGCCTATCTGCTGGCGGCGGGCATCTGCCGGGCGTATGCGCCGGGGCTTTTGTATGGCGCGCAGACGCCAGGGAAGATCGTGATTTTGAGCGCTGCGGAAAGGAGCGCACAGGGCAAGGGGACAGGTATGATACATCTGTTTTTGACGGGTGAGGTACAGGTGGGCAAAAGCACGCTGATCCGGCGTTTGCTCGCGGCGCATCCATGCTGGCGGCTTGGCGGCTTTCGAACCGTCACACGATGGGAAGGACGGCAGGGCTGTGTGCATCTGCTTCCAGCGCACGCGGGGATGGAGGCCTGCACGGCGGACAATTGCGTGGGCATTCGCGATTTGGAGACCATGCGGCCGGTCAGCCGTCCGGAGGTTTTTGACCGAATTGGCCCGGAACTGCTTCGCCCGGGGCGGGCGGAGCTTCTGCTCATGGACGAGTTGGGTACGATGGAGCGCCAGGCAGAGAGCTTTGGCAGCGCAGTGCTGGGCGCGCTTGACGGCGACCTGCCTGTGCTGGGCGTCATCAAGCCCAGAAGCAGCGCGCTGCTTGACGCCGTGCGGGCGCATCCACGGGTGAGCCTGATTACGGTGACGCTTGAAAACCGCGAGAAGCTGCTGACAAATCTGGAGGCATGGGCGCTGGAAAACGCGCTGCCGGGGCTCCTGAACGCATGAAATTCACCCCGCAGGCATAGAGTCTGCGGGGTGATTGCATGTTGGAGCAGCTTGTTTTCTTCTTTCTTCAGGATGCGCTGTTTCTGCTGGGCTATCTGGCCCGGGGCAGCGCATTCCCCAAGCCCCTAGATCGAAAGGAGGAGGCGGAGATGATCCGCCGGATGGCACAAGGCGACCAGCAGGCACGGGAGACGCTGATCGAGCACAACCTTCGCCTCGCGGCGCATATCGCGCGCAAATACACCGTGCCAGGCTGTGATCAGGACGACCTCGTTTCGATCGGGACGATCGGACTGATCAAGGGGATCAATACCTTCAAGCCGGAGTCCGGGACGCAGCTGAGCACATACTGTGCGCGGTGCATCGAGAACGAAATCCTGATGACGCTGCGCTCGAGTCACAAGCGCAAGGGAGAGGTTTCTCTTCATGAGCCCATCGGGACGGACAACGAAGGGAACGAGATCACGCTCATCGATGTGCTGGGCACGGACGGCAGCGAGGTGCATGGGGAGGTCGAGCGGCGGGTCAGCCTGGAGAACGTCCGCGAGCTGGTTGCCGACTGTCTGCATGGACGGGAGAAGACGGTGATCGAGATGCGCTATGGGCTGCTGGACGGCAAGGCGCGTGCTCAGCAGGAGGTGGCGCAGAAGCTGGGCATTTCGCGGTCGTATGTATCGCGGATCGAGAAAAAGGCGATGCAGGCGCTTCAAAGGGCGTTTGAGTCAGGCAGAACAATGGGGCATTCCTCTAAAGGGAAAAACGGATAAGGGCCTTATCCGGACGCAGAGGCTTAAAGGCGGCACTTGATGTCCCGGAAAACGATTGAATACGCCCAGCAACGCCATCCCGGGCCTTCCTGGATGGCGCTTCTGGGCGTTGCGCAGTGGATGCCCCTCTTGCGCGCAGGGGCAAACTCCTATATAATGAAGCGGAAAGCAAAACCAAAGATGGAGGAAAAATGCAATGAAGAGAAAGGTGCTCGTTCTTGATATCGACGGAACGCTGACCAACTCCAAAAAAGAGATCACGCCAGCGACGCGGGAGGCGCTGCTGACGATTCAGAAGAAGGGGCATGTGGTCGTTCTGGCGTCCGGCAGGCCGACCGGCGGTTTGCGAATGATCACAGAGGCGCTGGATTTTCCACGCTATGGCGGCTATACGATCAGCTATAACGGTGCGTGTGTCACCAATACCGCAACCGGCGAAGCGGTCTTTAAGAAGGCGCTCCCTGATTATGTCGCTCAGTGGATGCAGGATTATGCGCGCGAATACCAGCTTGGGATGTGTACATACATCGGCAATGAGCTGCTGTGCGGCACGAGATCAGACCGGTATCTCGAGCGGGAGGCAGAGCTCAACCGCTTCGGCGTCACGCAAGTGGAGAACTTTGCCCCGTATTTTCGTACAGACCTGTACAAGGTGCTCCTTACGGCGCAGCCGACGCGCGCCCAGGAGCATGAACACAGGCTTGCGCGGCGCTTTTTGAACCGCCTGAGCATCTACCGCAGCGAGCCCTTCTTCATCGAGGTGATGGCGCGCGGCGTCAACAAGGCTGATGCCATTGCCGGACTGCTGGAACGCCTCGGGCTGGAGCGGGAGGATACGATCGCCTGCGGCGACGGTCTCAATGACCTGACCATGATTCGCTATGCAGGATTGGGCGTGGCGATGGGCAATGCGCAGGAAAGCGTCAAGCAGGCGGCTGATCTGGTGACGGGCAGCAACGATGAGGACGGCCTCGTGCCCGTCATTGAGCGGTACATCCTCGCTCAGGATTGACGCAGAGGAGCAGCGTGCACAGATTCAGCAGCAGCGTCAGCAGCTGGCCGCCCGCCATGCCGAGAATTGCGCCCCAAAGGCGAAGCGATGGCCTCGCGGCGAGGATGACCATCAGCAGCAGCGAGAGCAGATTGGAAGCCAGGGAGATTCGCAGCGAGTGGCGCTGCAGGCCCAGGCCGTTCATCATGCCGCCGCTGACCTGCGCGAGCGCCATGACCGGCACAAGCGGGCAGCAAATACGCAGCAGCGGCAGAAGCTCCGCCTGACGGTAGAGCACGTTCGCGATCAGCGGCGCGAGAAGATAGACGGCGGTCATGGCGGGCAGGCTGATCGCCATCGTGGAGCCCAGAACGCGCGCGATCAGACGGCGCATCGGTTTGCTCTCTGCCTGGCGGCGGGCCAGCTCCGGCGCTGTGACCATCGAGATGCTGCCGGTGATAAACGAGGGCATCAACAGCACGGGCAGCAGCATGCCGTGCATCATGCCGAAGCGGCTGAGGGCCTCCGGCGCGGCGAGGCCGGAGACCTGGAGCCGCGCGGGGATCAGTGCCGCGTTGACCGTGTGCATCAGCGAGGAGACGAGCCGCATGCCCGTCAGCGGCAGGGCAAGCGCAATCAGCTCTGTACAGACCGGGCCGGCTTCGACGCGCGCGCCGCGCAGCGAGGCGCGGAGCGACTGACGGTGCCGGCGCTGGGAAACGCCGAGCAGGAGCAGCATCAGCAGCAGCCCGGCCGCCTCGCCCAGAAGCATGGACAGCGCGGGAACGGCCGCGCGCAGCGCCGTCGGCCAGCCTCGCAGCAGGGGAATGAGATACAAACAAAGCAGCATGCGGACGGTCTGCTCGAGCAGCTCGCTGAGCGCGGGCGCGGCTGGCCGGTTCGTGCCATAGCAATACCCGTTGAGGGCGCAGGAGAGGCCGAGTACAGGCAGGCAGGGCAGGATGCACAGCAGCGCGGGCAGTGTGCGCAGGTCGCCGAGCCAGCGTGCAAACGGCTCCCGAAGGAGAAACGCCGCGGAGGCGAGCGGAACGCTGACCAGCAGGGAGAGCCCTGCGCCCAGGAGCGCAATATGCGCGCTGCCGGACCGGCCGCGCTGCGCGCTCAGGCGCGAGACGGCAGCGGGCAGACCGGAGGCGACCGGCGCGATCAGCAGGGATTGGGCGCTGTGCGTGAGCTCAACCAGGCCCATGGTCTGCGCGCCCAGCTCCCGGGAGAGCCAGACGCGCAGGCTGAACCCCATGATCCGCACGACAAAATGGGAACCGCTTAATAACACTGTCTGGCGAACCAGCCTGTGCAGACGCATGACCATCACCCCGGAAGAGCGTATGCGGGCGGGGCAGAAACAAGCACGGATGAAGGACAAACTCAAGACGCCGGTCGTACCGGATGCACACGAGGAGGAAAGGCACATGTTTGACAAATGGGATCATCGGTTCATGGAGATGGCAGGGCTCGTCTCCTCCTGGGCGAGCTGCTACCAGCAGGAGAGGAAGATCGGCGCGGTTATCGTCAAGGACAAGCGTGTCATGACGACAGGCTACAACGGTGCGCCCGCGGGCGTCAGAACCTGCGTCGAGCGCGGAGAATGCATGAGAAAGAAGCTCGGCATTCCCTCGGGCACGCGCCATGAAATGTGTTATGCTGTGCATGCGGAGCAGAACGCGATCATCCAGGCGGCCAAGCTCGGCGTGAGCATCGAGGGTGCGACGCTCTACTGCACGCACCAGCCCTGCATCCTCTGCGCGAAGATGATCGTCAATTCCGGCATCGTGCGCGTCGTCTACGGCGCGGGCTATCCCGATCCGTTCGCGCTGGAGATCTTCAAGGAGGCGGGCGTTGCGGTCGAATGCTACGCTGAAAAATAAAAATCGCTTTTCGTGGGACAAAACCTCCTCCTCGCGCGTTGTTTGGGTGAAAAGCACGCGCGCTTTGGAAAGGAGAGGTCAATGTGATCGAGGAGAGCCGCTTTGTCGCGGAGGTCACGCAGATGCGGGACATGCTCTACCGGCTGTCCGTCAGCTATCTGCGCAGCGACGCGGACGCGCAGGACGCTGTGCAGCAGGCAATTGAGAGCGCCTGGAGGCACAGGGGGTGCGTTGAGCCGCAGGCCTTCCGCCCCTGGCTGACGCGCATCGTCATCAACGCCTGCAAGAGCCAGCTGCGCAAAAAGCGGCGGGTGTTTTTAAGCGACCGGCTGGAATGCTATGCCGGGGCCGCGCCGCCGCCGGATGTGACGCTGGCGGATGCGCTTTCCCGGCTGCCGGAAAAGCTGCGCACGCCGCTCCTGCTCCATTATATGGAAGGCTTTTCGGTCACGGAGACCGCCGGAGCGCTGCATGTGCCCGAGACGACGGTGCGAAGCCGGCTGTATCGGGCGCGCAAGGCGCTCCGCGAAGAACTTGGCGGCGAGGAGGCTGGCAGAAGATGAGCAGAGAACACATGCCGGACAAGCCCACGAGAGAAACGCTGCTGCGCGCCTTCGGGCCGACGCCCGATGCCTTTGCGCAGCGCATCGACGACACCCTGCGCCGCCTGACGAGCGAAAAGGAGGACAGGGTTGTGAAACGGAAGCTGAGGCTGGCGCCCGTGCTGGTGCTGGCGCTCGCGCTGCTGGCGGGCGCTGCGGTTGCGGCGGCGCTGTATCCGCGGACGGCAGAGCGGTTTGAGGGCTTTTACGGCGAGAAATTCGGCGCGCAGTTGGAGCGGGGGGACAGCGCACAGCTGAATACTGCCTTGACGCTGGGCGACGTCGTCTACACCGTGTCGGACGTGATCTGGTCGGACGGCGTGCTCTACGGCACGATCGTCATGGCCCCGGCGGAGGGCGCGAACATCGTACTGATTCCCGAGGACTGCGAGCTTTCCGACCCGGCGGGCTACAACATCCACTATGGAGAGAAGGCCCCTGAGGGCGCAAAGAGCTACCTGGAGCTTGCCAGGGAGCGCGGCGCACGCATCGTGCTGGCCAAATGCGTGCCGGACGGCTATGTGATAGATGGCGTGCTCAAGACCGGGGACATCGGGTATTTTGACACGGCGATGACCGATGGAAGCATCGTTTCCTCGTTTGAGGTATACGGCGAGAGCGGCGGCATCGGGCGCGCGCCGGTCTACACGCTGCGTGTCAACCCGCACAACTGGGAGATCACGCCCGAGGGCGAATGGCTGCGCGAGGGCGAGGAGAGCACATGGCTCAAGGCGGACTGGAACGTGCAGGTGGAGCCGACGATGAAGGAGAACGCGCCGGAGGCGGATGCAGAGTGACATGACCTGAAGGACAATGCCCGTTTGAGGGAGAACGCGCCGGGAAACCGGCGCGCTTTCGCGCTTTACAGGCAGGGGGCAGACCCTGTATAATGGACGGGACGGATGGATGGAGGGGAAATGGCGATGGATTTTGCCCGTGTGGAGGGCGACAGGAAACGATATCTCCCACTCCTGCTGCTGGGTGACGAGCAGGAGGACATGATCGACCGTTATCTTGCGCGCGGGGAGATGGTTGCGCTTTGCGAGGCGGGTGAGGCATTGGCCGTCTGCGTCGTGACGGACGAGGAAGACGGCGTGATGGAGATCAAAAACCTGGCGGTGACGCCGCAGAGACAGAGACAGGGACTTGGACGGCGGATGATTCGGGAGATTGAGCAGCACTATGCCGGGCGATACCGTCTCCTCTGCGTCGGCACGGGCGACAGCCCGCTGACCGTGCCGTTTTATGAGGCGTGCGGCTTTGTGCGCGCGGGCGCGATTCCTGATTTCTTCACGGAGCATTACGACCATCCGATTATCGAGGCGGGCGTGCTGCTGCGCGATATGGTGATTCTGGAAAAGAGGATTGGAGGGGGATGAGGTGCATGCAGAAGGACATTCTCTTCAAGCAGGAGGACTGGGTGTTTTCCTATCGGGTGGCGGGCGTCCTTGAGCGCGGCGGGAGGCTGTTGCTGCAAAAGCCGGTGGACGACGACGGCTATGCCTTCCTTGGCGGGCACGTCGCCGCCTTTGAGACCTCGAGGGAGACGCTGAGGCGGGAGTTTCTGGAGGAGATTCACGCGCATATCGAGGTGCAGGAGCTGATGGCCGTCGGCGAGATCTTCTTTCCCTGGGGAAAGCGGGCCTGCCATCAGATCAGCCTGTATTACCGCGTCCGGCTGGAGGACGAGGGGGAAATCCCCCTCGAGGGCGTCTTCCACGGGTTTGACGATTTGGGCGGTGAGCGCATCAATCTCGATTTCTGCTGGGTGCCGATGGAGCAGCTTCGCTCTGTCGCTGTGTATCCGCAGGAGCTGACGGCGCATCTGCTCGAGGGCAGGAAGGACTTCCTGCATTTTGTCAGCCGGCAGCTGGCCTGAACGCGCAGCGCCTGCAAAGCGGGCGGGAGGAACGCCCGGCTGGCGGATGCGGAGGTATTATCCTTTAATGATCCAATGATGCACAGCCGCTGGAGCGGCGGAGGGGAAGACATGGCGACCTATCAGAACTACATCGTGGCGCAGTCGCTCGAGGAGGCATGGACGCTCAACCAGAAGAGAAGCGCCGTCATCGTGGCGGGCAACATGTGGCTGCGCATGTGCGGCCTGCGCAAACAGACGGCGATCGATCTGTCTGCGCTGGGGCTTGACCGGATTGAGGAGACGGAGGATGCGTTTGTCATCGGGGCGATGACGACCCTTCGCCAGCTGGAGACGGATGCGGCGCTGAGCAGCGCCTTCGGCGGCGCGTTCGCGCACGCGCTTGCGCCGATTGTGGGCACGCAGTTTCGCAACAGCGCGACCATCGGCGGCAGCGTGTACAGCCGCTTCGGCTTTTCAGATGTCAGCGCGCTGCTGCTGGCGTTGGATGCTTCCGTGGTGCTGGCGCATCGCGGCCCGGTGCCGCTTTCGCAGTACCAGCAGGAGGCGTGGGACCGCGACGTGATCGCGCAGATTCGCGTGCCCAAGGGGCGGCGCGCGCATGTGGAGAGCGTTCGCCTGAACGCGACGGATTTTCCGGTGCTCGTCTGCGCGGCGTCAGTGGGCGACGGCGGGATGCGCCTTGTGATGGGCGCGCGGCCCGCACGGGCGATGATCGTGGCCGACGGCCTGCCCGAAAGCGCAAGGCTGGAGACCTTTGAGGCGCTGGCGCGGTCGCTGCCGCTGGGGAGCAACCTGCGCGGCTCTGAGGCGTACAGAAGGAAGATTGCGCCCGCACTGATGCTTCGCGCGGCGGATGGCGCATGCGGGAGGGACTGAGCGATGAACATCTGTTTTACGCTGAACGGGCAGCGCGTTCAGGTCGACGCGGCGGTGGATGATTCGCTGTATGCCGTCCTGCGCGCGCTCAACATGACGAGCGTCAAATGCGGCTGCGAGACGACCAATTGCGGCCTGTGCACCGTGCATCTGGACGGCAGGGCCGTGCTCTCCTGCGCCGTACCCGCGCCGCGCGTTGAGGGCCGCAGCGTCATGACGCTGGAAGGGCTGCAAAAGGAGGCGCGTGAGCTGGGTGGTTGTCTGGCCGACGAGGGTGCGGAGCAGTGCGGCTTCTGCGCGCCGGGGCTGATGATGAATGTGCTGGCGCTGGCGAGGGAGAATCCCCGGGCGACAGATGAGGAAATCGACGCTTATCTGGCGGGCAATCTCTGCCGCTGCTCGGGCTACATGAGCCAGCGGCGGGCAATCCGGCGGTATCTGGACGCGGTTGCCGCAGGGGAGGAGGTGCGCGGATGAACGAAGAAAGAAGGGTGTCCCGTGCGGTCGGCGCGCCCGTTCGCAAAAAGGATGCGCAGGCGCTGGTGACGGGCAAGCCCGTCTATACGGAGGATATCGCGCCCAGGGACTGCCTGTGCGTCAAGCTGCTGCGCAGCCCACACGCGCACGCGATGATCACCTCGATCGACGTCAGCCGCGCCCGGGCGCTGCCGGGTGTCGCCTGCGTGCTGACCTGGGAGGATGTGCCGAACAGGCGCTTTACGCTGGCGGGGCAGACCTATCCGGAGTTCAGCCCCTACGACAGGCTGATTCTCGACCGGCATCTGCGCTGTGTCGGCGATCCGGTTGCGATCGTCGCGGCGCAGACGGAGCGGCAGGCTCTGGCGGCCATGCGGCTCATCCGCGTGACCTATGAGATCCTGCCCGCCGTGCTTGACCCGGAGCAGGCGATGGACAACGAGACCATTCTGCATCCCGAGGCGGACTGGCGCGCACTCGTGCCGGACTGCGGCGCGGACAACCGCAGAAATCTCGTCGCCCACGGCATGGAGGCGGACGGGGATGTCGAGGCGGAGCTTGCAAAAAGCGACATCGTCATCGACCGCGTCTATACGACGCGCGCCAATCAGCAATGCATGATGGAGACATTTCGCGCGTTCACGCAGATGGACAATTACGGCAGGCTCAAGGTCGTCACTTCGACGCAGATTCCCTTCCACGTCCGCCGCATTGTGGCGACAGCGCTTGATATTGCCAAGAGCCGCGTGCGCGTCGTCAAGCCGCGCATCGGCGGCGGCTTCGGCGCGAAGCAGACGGCCGTCTGCGAGATCTATCCCGCGATTGTGACGCTCAAAACGGGGCTGCCGGCGATGCTTGTTTACACCCGGAAGGAGTCCATGACCATCTCCTCGCCGCGCCACGCCATGATCATGCATGTGCGCCTGGGCGCGATGAAGGATGGAACCATCCGCGCGATCGATCTGCATACACTCTCCAATTCCGGCGCCTACGGCGAGCATGGCCCGACGACCGTCGGCCTCTCCGGCCACAAGTCGATTCCGCTCTATACCCATCGGATGAAGGCGTTCCGCTTTGCGTGGGACGTCGTCTACACGAACACGATGAGCGCGGGCGCGTACCGCGGCTACGGCGCGACACAGGGGCTCTTCGCGGTCGAATCGGCGGTCAACGAGCTGGCTCATGCGCTTCACATGGACCCGATTGCGCTGCGTGAGCACAGCATGGTGCGCGAGGGCGAGGTCATGCCGGCCTATTACGGGGAGACGGCCTCGAGCTGCGCGATCGACCGCTGCCTCGCGCGCGCCCGGCAGATGATCGGATGGGAAGAAAAATATCCCGCCTACACGCTGCCCAATGGGCATGTTCGCGGTCTGGGCATGGCGTTGGCCATGCAGGGCTCCGGCATCGCCGGGGTCGACACGGGCGCGGTCTCCATTCGCCTGGGTGACGAGGGTATCTACAATATGGCCGTCGGCGCAACGGACATGGGAACGGGCTGCGATACGATTCTCGCGCAGATCGCCGCGCAGAGTCTGGAATGCCCAGTGGAGAATATCACCGTTCACGGCGTAGACACGGATATTTCGCCCTACGACAGCGGCTCCTACGCCTCAAGCACGACCTACATCACCGGCATGGCGGTCGTCAAGACCTGCGCGCAGCTGCGGGAGAAGATCATCCGCGTGGGCGCGAAGCTGCTTGATTGCGCACCGGAGGAGGTGCTCTTTGAGGGCGACCATGTGCGCCGCGCAGAGGGCGAGGGAAGCGTCACGCTGACGCAGATCGCCAACGCGCACATGACCGCGGGCTTTGAGGATCTCTCCGCCTGTGTCTCCCACGGCTCCCAAACCTCGCCGCCGCCGTTTATGGCCGGCTGCGCGGAGGTCGACCTTGATCCGATGACGGGCGAGGTGAAGGTGGTGGACTATGTGGGCGTCGTCGACTGCGGCACGGTCATCAATCCGAATCTGGCGCGCATCCAGATCGAAGGCGGACTCATGCAGGGCATCGGCATGGCGCTGATGGAAAATCCGCAGATGGATGCGCGGGGCCGGACGGTTACCAATTCCCTGATGCAGTACAGGATTCCCTCGCGTATGGATGCGCGGCAGGTTCGCGTGGCGTTTGAGCCGAGCTACGAGCCCAGCGGCCCCTATGGCGCGAAATCCATCGGGGAATGTGTGATCAACACGCCTGCTCCGGCGATTGCGGACGCCGTATACAACGCCTGCGGCGTTCGGATTCGCGATTTGCCGGTCACGGCGGAAAAGCTCCTGCTGCACCCGGACTTTTGTCCTGCGCACAGGCGTCCCGGCGAGCGTGAGGCGTGACATGCGGCTGGGCGCGGTGCTGCTGGCGGCGGGGCTGAGCCGGCGCTTCGGGGAGGAGGACAAGCTCCTTGCCGATGTGCAGGGAGAGCCGATGCTCTCGCGCGCGATCAGGACGCTTCGCGCGTCGGATGCGGACGTCTTTTTCGCGGTCGTCTCGACGGAAAGAACTGCGGAAATCGCCCGTGAAAAGGGGCTCCTTGCCGTATGCAACAAGGCGCCGCAGGAGGGGCTTTCACGCTCCATTGCGCTTGGCGTGCAGGCGGCGCGCGCTCGCGGCTGCGATGCCGTGCTGCTGGCCGCAGCCGACCAGCCCCGGCTGACGGAAGCCTCGATGCGGGCACTGGTGGGCGCGTTCCGGGAGGGAACGAGGACAATCGCCTGTCTGGCAGACGAGACGCACAGCGGCAATCCGGCGATTTTCGCGAGCATATACTTTGAGGAGCTGCTCGCGCTGCGCGGCGACCGCGGCGCGAAGGCCGTGCTGCGCGCGCATGAGGATGCGCTGCGCGTGGTGTGCTGCGCGCTGCCCGGCGAGCTTGCGGACGCGGACGACCCGCAGGCGCTGCGGGCGCTTCTGCAAGAGCCATAGAAGGGAAAACCGGACAGATGCCGGCAAACGGCGGCAGGCCTTCGGGTCCGCCTCTGACCGTCGACATAAGGGGCTTCTCTCCCCGAAGGGGGGAGAAGCCATTCAACCATGCCCTGAAGAAAAGAATCAAGAAACAAACACCTGCTTATGTCAACAGAATGCGGCGGGCCTTCGGGCCCGCCTTTTGTGCATTTTTGTGCCAGAGACCGTGCGGTTGCTGGTGATTCTTGCATCTTGCAAATCGGAGGGGAAGTGGGTATAATACCGCTGATTTCAATAGCCCGGCTCCGGGCAGGGGGATAACATGACCAAGGATTTGACGCAGGGATCGCCGGTTCGGCTCATCCTCGGCTTTGCAGTGCCGCTGCTGGCAGGCATGCTCTTTCAGCAGCTGTACAACTTTGTGGATACGATGATCGTCGGGCGCTTTCTGGGCGTGACCGCTCTGGCTGGCGTAGGCGCGACCGGCTCCATCAATTTCCTCGTGCTGGGCTTTTGCATGGGCGTCTGCTCCGGCTTTGCGATTCCTGTCGCGCAGCGCTTTGGCGCGAAGGAGGAAAGCCGCATGCGCGAGTTTGTCGCCAACGGCGTCTGGGTCTCCGCGCTCTTTGCAACGGTGATCACGGTGCTGACGGTCGCCTACTGCCGGGATATTCTGACGGCGATGCATACACCGGAGGATTGCTTCGAGGAGGCTTATCGCTACATCGTCGTGATCTTCGCCGGCATTCCCTTCACGATTCTGTACAATCTGCTCTCCGGCTTCCTGCGCTCGCTGGGCGACAGCAAAACGCCGCTGTTCTTCCTGATTCTCTCCTCCGTGCTCAACGTGGGGCTTGATCTGGCGTTAATTCTGATCTTCCGGCTCGGCGTGTTGGGCGCTTCGCTGGCGACGGTCATCAGCCAGGCGATTTCCGGTCTGCTCTGCCTTGTGTGGATCGCGCTCAAATTCCCGATTCTGCACATCTCGCGCGACGAATGGCGCCTGCGCTCAAAGCGCATCAGGGAGCTTTGCGCCTACGGTGTGCCGATGGGCCTGCAATACTCGATCACGGCCATTGGCAGTGTCATTTTGCAGGTTGCCGTCAATTCGCTGGGCTCGCTGGCGGTCGCGGCGGCGACGGCGGGCGGCAAGGTGCTCGGCTTCCTCGCCTGTCCGTTTGACGCGCTGGGCTCGACGATGGCAACTTATGGCGCGCAGAATGTCGGCGCAAGCCGCTACGACAGGCTGAACAGGGGCCTGTTTGCCGCATCGGCAATGGGCTTTGTCTACTCCGTGGCCGCTTTTCTGATCGCCTGGTGTTTCGGGCCGAATCTCACGCGCCTCTTTGTCACCGGGGAGGGCAGCGCGGCGCTGATCGACCTGGCGCAGCAGTATATGGTCATCAACGTCATCTTCTATCCGATGCTGACGCTGGTCAACGTCGTCCGCTTCATGATTCAGGGCATGGGCTTTTCCGCGTTCGCGATTCTCGCGGGCGTGATGGAGATGTTCGCGCGCAGCGCGGCGGGCCTGCTGCTCGTCCCCGTATGGGGCTTCCCCGGCGCGGCATTGGGTGGCCCGCTGGCCTGGGTTTTCGCGGATGTGTTCCTTGTGCCGGCGTATTTCAAGTGTCGCCGGACGCTGATGACCCGCGCACACCATGTGAATGTCTGAGAAATCCGCGCCTGACCCGCCCGGTAAATTCGCTCTTTTCAATTCCGCGCAGATGGTGTATAATCAACGATAACGGCTTCGCCTCGGGCGAAGAGAAGAAGGTTTTTGAGGAGGTACCCATTTATGGCCAGAGGCGGTTTTCCCGGTATTCCGGGCGGCAATATGCAGCAACTCATGCGTCAGGCGCAGAAGATGCAGCAGCAGATGATTCAGGCCCAGCAGGATCTCGATGCGCGCGAGTACGAGGGCACGGCGGGCGGCGGCGCTGTCACCTGCACGCTCAGCGGCAAGCGCCAGCTCCTGAGCCTGACGATTGACAAGGACGCGGTCGATCCCGAGGAGGTTGAGATGCTCCAGGATATGATCGTCGCAGCGGTCAACGACGCCCTGCGCAAGGGCGAGGAAACGCGCGAGAGCGAGATGGCGAAGATCGGCGGCGCGGCCGGCATGGGCGGCCTGTTCTGACGATGGCGGGGCAGATTGAACCGATTGCGCGCATGGCGCAGCAGCTTTCCCGCCTGCCGGGCATCGGCGCGAAGTCCGCGCAGCGGCTGGCGTATTACATCGTCTCGCTGCCGGAGGATCAGGTACATGAGCTGGCGGCGGCCATCTGGCAGGGCCGCAAGGCGGTCAAATACTGCTCCGTCTGCGGCAATTACACGGTAGAGGATCCCTGCCCAATCTGCGCGGATGAAAAGCGGCACAACGGCGTGCTCTGCGTCGTGCGCGATCCGCGCGACGTCGCGGCGATGGAGCGCATGCGCGACTTTAAGGGCACCTATCATGTGCTGCATGGCACGATTTCCCCGATGGAGGGCATCGGCCCGGAGGATATCCGCATCCGCGAGCTGCTCGAGCGCGTGGGCAGGGAGGACATCCATGAGGTCATTCTGGCGACCAACCCCGATATCGAGGGCGAGGCGACGGCGGCCTATATCGCGCGGCTGCTCAAGCCGATGGGTATCCTCGTCACGCGCATTGCGCACGGCCTGCCTGTGGGTGGTGACCTGGAATACACCGACGAGGTGACCCTGGCCAAGGCGATGGAAGGCCGCCGGGAAATGTAAATAATGCAATTTTAAAAAAACGCTTGACAGTGGGTGTATTGTGTGGTAATATATAACTCGCTGATGAGCGATGCGGTAGTAGCTCAGTGGTAGAGTGCCACCTTGCCAAGGTGGATGTCGCGAGTCCGAATCTCGTCTACCGCTCCATGTCAAGACGTCGGAAGGTTTTCGGCGTCTTTTTTATAGGTTCCGCTGACCACCCAAGGAGAGAACGGAGGATTTGGATGAGCTTTTCACTCAGAACCTATCACGCGCCGGATTTTTCTCAGCCTCGCTTTGCGCAGGCGCCGGATGCGCGCCTGGCGGAGGTGGAGCTTGACGGCGTTGCGCCGGAGGGCTACCACAGCACGTCGATGTATCCGGAGTATTTCAAGGTTGATGGGCACTGGCGTCTGGCGGAGGAGAGCCGGATGGACAGCGCGGTCGTTCTGCGGGAGGACGGGCGGCTTGACGTCGTTGAGCTGCGCAACCTGCGGCGCGGCGAGCGGGTGATCCTCGGGCGGACGGACAGCGGCGAGGAGGGCATCTTTCTGCATGCCGACGGCTTTGCGCAGGCGGAGAGCGGCAGCGCCGACATGTTTGCCTTCCGCAGCGGGCGCTCCCGGGAGACGGCGTTTTCCCGCGACTATGACTTTCTCTACCAGCTGCTGCTGCACGAGCGCGAGCACGGGAATGTGCTCTTCGTCATGGGGCCGGCGTTTGCCTTTGACGCGGACGCGCGCAGCGCGATGCAGTGGCTGATCGAAAACGGGTTTGTAAACGGCGTGCTGGCGGGCAACGCGCTGGCGACGCATGATCTGGAGGCCGGCCTGCTGCGCACGGCGCTGGGCCAGGATATCTACACGCAGGAGCTGCGGCATAACGGCCACTACAACCACCTCGACGTGATCAACAAGGTGCGCAGGAGCGGCTCGATTCCGAAATTCATCGAGGAATACGGCATCCGGGACGGCATCATGTACGGCCTGGTGAAGAAAAATGTGCCGTTTGTGCTCACGGGCTCCATACGCGACGACGGCCCGTTGCCGGAGGTCATCGGCGACGCCTATGCGGGCCAGGCCGCGATGCGCAACCTCGTGCGCAGGGCGACGACGGTCATCTGTCTGGCGACGCAGCTGCACACCATCGCGACCGGCAACATGACGCCCTCCTTCCGCGTCGTTGGCGGCGTCGTGCGCCCGCTGTATCTGTATACGGTCGACATCTCCGAGTTTGTTGTCAACAAGCTGCGCGACCGCGGCAGCCTGAGCTCGATCTCCTTTGTCACCAATGTGCAGGATTTCATTGTGCACGTCGCCAAGGGCGTGCGCCAGCTCGATGAACGGCGAAAGGCAGAGGAAGGGACGCAGACGGATCACGCCTGAAAGGCGGTCAGCCCTGCCCGGTCAGTCCGGCGCAGGGCGTTTTCCATTTTGCGGCAGAAGGAAGAACACATAAAAAATGAGTGCGCCGTCCGGGAAGCGCGGCATGCAGGAAAAATTCTGTCCATATAGGATTCTACATCCGACTCCATTTTCCCGAGGCTGATTCCGCCGAAGGGAGAGGAGCATGCGAAGGGGGAGCAAACATGGCCAAACAACAGGAAACGCTGACGCCTGCGGTCTGGAAGAGCCGCGCGCAGCAGGTTAGACAGGAGGTCTTTGCCCAACTGGATGCGCTCGAATCGGGGGAGCTTGACGCGCAGCAGCAGGCTGAAATCCGGGAGGCCGTCCGTGAACGGATCAGGACGCTCAAGCACGAGCAGAACCAGATGATCGGCTATCTGGCCGAGGAGGCGACGTTCGTAGACGAAATTGAGACGCGGTTTAAGGAATACGAGCGTGTCAGCCGGCGGCGTTTCCATCTGCTGCCGCCCGCGCCGACGAACGCGCAGATCGACAGCGCGGAGAAGCGGACGCGTCATTTCGCGCAGGGCAAGTCGTTTTACAAGCTCTTCTGGGTGTTCTTCATCGGCTGCTTTCTGGGCGTGGTCGTTGAGCGGACCTGGTGCTTCGTCCGATACGGTCTGTATGAGCCGCGGGTCGGCCTCATCTACGGGCCCTTCAACCTCGTCTACGGCATCGGCGCGTGGGCGCTGACGCTGGCGCTCTATCCGTTCCGCAACAGGAGCAAGATTTTCTCCTTCCTGGGCGGCGCGCTGGTGGGCAGCGCGGTCGAGTATGCCTGCTCCTGGTTTCAGGAGATGGTCTTTGGCTCCGTCTCGTGGGATTATTCGAATCAGCCGCTTAACCTGAACGGGCGCATCTGCCTGCTTTATTCCGTGTACTGGGGGATTCTGGGCGTGCTGTGGATCAAGGATCTGTATCCGCGCATGGCGAAGGGCATCCTGAAAATCCCCAACAGGGTCGGCAAGCCGCTGACGTTCGTGCTGGCGGCATTCATGCTCTTCAACACGGTGATGACGGGGCTGACGACGCTGCGATGGATGGAGCGCAGGCAGGGCTTGCCCGCGCGCAACGCGGCGGAGGTTTACTTTGACGAGCATTATCCCGATGCGCGGATGGAATCGATCCTTTCCAACCTTGTCTTCAACGACGAGCGGGAGGGAAAGCAAGCGGGCAGGGCAGGGGAAGCCCCGGAGGACGGGCAGACACAGAATGTGGGAAACTGAAAAAAGCCTGCAAGAAACCGGACATGAGAATCGTCTTATGAACAGAAGACAAACGGCAAAAGCCGGAAAGGAAGGGATTCTAATGAAGAGATGGAAGGGATGGACGGCGGCGCTGCTGTGCTGTGCGCTGCTGCTGGGGAGCGCGGCGCTGGCGGATGGCTATTCGCAGGCGCATACCAGCCGTCACTTCGGGCAGGTGTATTTCGCCACCTGTGTGCGGAAGGGTGACGGCTATGTCGATACGGACGGCTTTGGCGGCATCACCGCGGCGGATCCGTATTTTCTGACCGTCATCAGCAAGAGCGTCAGCATTTGGGCGGAGCCGAGGACGAACAGCAAAAAGCTCGCCAGCGCGAGCTTTGGCGATAAGCTCTCGCTGCGCGCCGCGGAGGGCGGCAGCGGCTTTATCGAGCAGAGCGGCTTTTACGGCATTGATTACAAGGGACAGAGCGCCTGGGTCAACAAGAGCTACGTTGTGCGCAACACGCTGGAGATCGTGCTGATGGAGAGCAATGTGCCGGCGTTCATCGCGCCGGATGCGAATGCCAAAAAGGTCGGCTCGCTGGCCAAGCATACGCGTTACCGCGTCGTGGGCCTCTACGACGATTTTTACATCGTCAATCTGCGCGGCGCGGCGGTCGCCTATATCCCGATGAGCGTGCGCCACTACGACACGTTCTTTGAGAGCAATTATCACACCGGCGCGAGCACGAGGCTCACGACGACCGCCGCAACGACAATGCGCACGGGGCCGGGTGACGACTACGCCGCCGTGAAGGATGTGAAGGTCGGCGCGCAGTACGACTGCCTGGATGTGATCGACGGCTGGTATATGGTGACGGAGCTGACCAAGGCAGACGGTCTGGTCTATGCCTTCATTCCCTCCTGGGCGGCGCAGACGAAGGATGGCTGGTAAGCGGCCGCGCCTCCAAACAGAAGAAACCGGCGCCGCCTGCATGTTCAGGCGGCGTTTCTTTGCGAAAAAAAGTCCGGGAATCTGCAAAAATGGGCTGAAAAACGCATGGAAACCGAAAATAAATGCTGGTAAAACGGAACAAAAGACGAACGATTTTGAAAAAATGACGAGGTTCTGTCGGCAATTTGTTGATTCCGGGAAGTATTTTTGATACAATACTCGGGCAACAAAAGACTTGGCGTTGTCTGTTTTTCTTTGATTGTTGTCCGTTGCGCAGAGCCCGGGCTGCAAAGGCAGCGCAGGGCGGCCCGAGAGAAGAAAGGGGATACACTGATGGCTAAGCAGCTTGAAATGATGTATGAGGGCAAGGCGAAGCAGGTCTTCGCTACGGATGATCCGACGCTGGCGATCATTCATTACAAGGACGATGCGACCGCGTTCAACGGCCTGAAGAAGGGTACGATTGTCGGCAAGGGTGTCGTCAACAACCTGGTGAGCAACCATCTGTTCAAGATGCTTGAGAAGAATGGCATCGAGACCCACCTGGTCGAGCAGCTGAACGAGCGCGACAGCGTCGTCCGCCGTGTTCAGATTGTTCCGCTTGAGGTGATCGTGCGCAACATCGCGGCGGGCAGCCTCTCCAAGCGCCTGGGCCTGCCGGAGGGCACGAAGCTGCACAGCACCGTGCTCGAATTCTGCTACAAAAACGACGACCTCGGCGATCCGATGGTCAACACCTACCACATCGCCGCGATGGAGTTGGCCACGCGCGAGGAGGTCGAGACGATTGCCTCGATGGCGCTCAAAATCAACGAGCTGCTGACCGCGTACCTGAAGGATCTCAATATCGAGCTGATCGATTTCAAGCTGGAGTTCGGCCGCTTTGATGGCCGCATCGTTCTGGCAGACGAGATTTCCCCGGACACCTGCCGCTTCTGGGACAGCAAGACCGGCGAGAAGCTTGACAAGGACCGCTTCCGCCGCGATCTGGGCGACGTCGAGGGCGCGTATCAGGAGATCCTGCGCCGCCTCATGGGAGGAAACGACTGATGATCGACCGCTATACCCGCCCTGAAATGGCCGCGCTGTGGACCAAGCAGAAGAAGTTTGAGACCTGGCTGGAGGTCGAGCTCAACGCGACCGACGCCTGGGTAAAGCTGGGCAAGGTTCCTGCCGAGGCGGCCGCCGCCATGCGCAAGAACGCGAAATTCACCGTCGAGCGCATTGAGGAGATCGAGGAATCGACCCGTCACGACGTCGTGGCGTTCACCCGCTGCGTCGCGGAGAGCCTGGGCGAGGAATCCAAGTACCTGCATTTCGGCCTGACGAGCACGGACGTCGTGGACACGGCGCTCTCCTCGATCGTCTCCAAGGCCTGCGATATCCTCGAAGCCGACATGCACACGTTCATCGACACGCTTGCGCGCCAGGCGGTCAAATACAAGATGACCCCCTGCATGGGCCGCACGCACGGCGTCCACGCTGAGCCGACGACGCTGGGCCTTAAGTTTGCGCTCTGGTATGCCGAGATGAAGCGCAACATGGAGCGCATGGAGCATGCGCACAAGACCATCCGCGTGGGCAAGATCTCCGGTGCTGTGGGCACCTACGCCAACGTCGATCCGTTTGTCGAGCAGTATGTCTGCGAGAAGATGGGGCTGGAGGCCTCGCCCATCAGCACGCAGGTGCTTCAGCGTGACCGCTATGCCGAGCTGATGACGACCATCGCGATCATCGGCAGCTGTCTGGAGAAGTACGCGACGGAGGTTCGCGGCCTGCAGAAGACCGAGCTTCGCGAGGTCGAGGAGCCGTTCCGCGCGGGCCAGAAGGGCTCTTCCGCGATGCCGCACAAGCGCAACCCGATCAACTGCGAGAAGGTCTGCGGCCTTTCCCGCGTGCTGCGCGGCTATGCGCTCTCTGCGATGGAGGATGTCGCGCTCTGGCATGAGCGGGATATCAGTCATTCCTCCGTAGAGCGCATCATCCTGCCGGACGCGACGCAGCTGCTTGATTACATGCTCACGCTGATGAACCGCATCCTGGGCGACCTGTTCGTCTATCCGGAGAACATGGAGCGCTCCATGAGCATGTCCTACGGCCTGACGAATTCCCAGCATGTGCTGCTGACGCTGATTGAAAAGGGCATGCTGCGCGAGACGGCGTATGACTGCGTGCAGCGCAACGCCATGCGCGCCTGGGAGGAGAAGCGTCCGTTCCGCGAACTGATCGAGCAGGAACCGGTCGTGCGCGAGCATCTGACGGACGAGGAGCTGGACAGCTGCTTCGATCTGTCCTATCACTACAAGCATGTGGACGAGGTCTTCCGCCGTCTGGGGCTTGAGAATTGATTTGTTCGCGTTTTCTGTTCCTTTCTCATGAGAGGACTGTCCAAGATTCCTGATGGAGTTTTGGACAGTTTTCATTTTTTTGACATAAGCTTTTCATTGGCGCTTGTAACAGACGGCGTTTTCCACTATAATGATGCTGTCTGTAAGTAATCTTGTCATCTGTTTCGCCGATTGCAGGCCCTTTGGTGGAGGATATATGTATAAATTGCTGTTGGTTTCCGACAAGCAGGAAATCCGGGATCTCTACGAGCGCTTTCCGGAGTGGGAAAACCTGGGCTTTCAGCGACCCAGCGTGGCCAGAAATGCGGATGAGGGGATCGCCTGTTTGCAAAACAATCGCTTTGACGCGGTATCGTCTCTGCTTTCCGTGGGCGACGGAAAACGGTTTTTTGCGTTTCTTTCCAAAATGCCGGAAATGCTGGGCATGGAGACGGCGCGCGACGAGGCGCGGCTTCGCAAGGAGATCAGCAGCGCAAGGCGGAGGCTTTCCTCCCGGGATGCTGCGCGCCAGCTCAAGCAGGTGGACGATCTGACCCGCGCCATGCAGGGCGAATTCTTCTGCGACATGCTGCGGGGCATGCCGGTTGACAGGGAGAAGATCGATGAGCGCATCCGCGAGCTGAAGATGAAGACCATCGATCCGGCACGGCCCGTGAGCACGGCTTCCTTCCGGCTGCCGCAGGGTGATTATTTCCTGGCCGAGGTGTGGCGCTATGGCCGCGAGCGCCTGGAAAACGCGTTGCGCAATATCTTCGAGAGCGGCGACGATCGGATGCATTTCGTGCTGCTGATCATCAATCCGCATCACATGCGTCTGATTGGCCTGCCGCGGGAGGATATGGCCGCGGACGAGGTCTACGCGCAGATGATGGTTCATCTGGAGCGCTGCCAGGAGGCGCTGGCGGAGTATTTTGAGCTGATGCTCAACATCAAACGCGTTGTGCGCTATGACAGCCTTTACGCGCTTGGGCGCGAGAACGCGCTGCGAACGGCTCATTGACGATTTGCGGAAGAACCCGGCATCAGTCGGGTTCTTTTCGTTACAGAAAAAGACGGAGATTGCTTGATGGGCCGTAGAAGCAGGAGCGCTTGGGAGGAAGAGCGCCGCCTGTTCTGCCTGCCGGGGAGCGCTCATATCCTCAAAGGCGGACGAACGGCACTGTCCGCGCGGCGCATGGGCGCAGCAAGGAGGGCGGACGCATGGCGGGAAGGCGGAGAAGACGGCTGGCGCTGTCCATCGGCTTGCCGGAGGACGCGCTGACAGGCGGCGCGCGGGTGACGCTGACCGGACGCAGCGCGGTGCTCGTGGAGGGACAGCGCGGCGTCATTGAGCTGGGAACGCGGAGAATCCGGCTGCAAACGGGCGACGGCGTGCTGACTGTGGCGGGCGAGGGATTGCGCATGCGTGAGCTCTCCTTTGACGCGGCGCTGATCGCCGGAGATTCGCTGCTCGGCGTGACCTACGGCCGCCCGGATGGACTGGGGGCGAGCCAGTGAGCGTCCTGATGGAGATCAGCGGGCTGAACCTGGAAAAGCTGATGCGCGCCGCCGCACAGGATGGGCTCGTCCTTCGCGATGTCCGCAGGGATGGGGATCGGGCCGTGCGCGTGCGCGTGAGCCTGCGCCAGAGGAAGGCGCTTGACGGGCTGTGCAGGCGGTATGGCTGGGAGCTGCGAGAGCTGCGCGCCGGGCCCTTGCTGCGTGCGGGGCGCTTTCTGGCGCGAAGGCGAATGCTGGCGGCTGCCGCGCTGCTCTGCCCGATGCTGGTCTATGCCTCCTCGCAGATGCTGCTGCGCGTGTGCGTGGAGGGCGCGGGAGAGAACGCTGCCGCCATCCGGGAGGAGCTGCGAGGCGCGGGCGCCGTTCCGTTCAGGCTCAAGCGCAGACTTTCGACAGATGCGCTGCGCGCACGGCTTGAATATGCGCTGCCGGGGCTGGTGTTTGCGGGCGTGCGCTTTGAGGGAAGCACGCTGCTGATTGACTGCCGGCACGCCCGGGAGGGAGAGAGCCTGGAGGTACCGGGCGAAGGGCTTGATCTCATCGCCTCAGAGCCGGGCATCGTCACGCGGCTGTGGGTGCAAAGCGGCACGCCGCTCGTCGAGGAGGGACAGGCGGTCTGCGCCGGTCAGGTACTCGTGCGCGGCGAGGAGCGGACCCGGGCAGGCGGCGTGTATGCCGTGCGGGCGCAGGGACAGGTCGTGGCCCGGGTTTGGGCGCGCGGCGATGCGCGCGTTCGCCTGTGGGAGGAGAGAACCGTCGAGACCGGGCAGACGCGAAGCCGGGTGACGCTCTGCACGCCGTGGCAGACGCGCGTGGTCAGGGAGGCGGAGCCGTTTGCCTCCCAGGATGCGAGCGTGCGCATGGAGCCGCTGGTCGGTCTCTATCTGCCGGTCTATCGCAAAATTGAAACCTACGCGGAAACCGTCGTCTTCCGTTCGCCCCGGGACAGGGAAGAGGCGATCAGCCGGGCGCAGGGCGCGGCGGAGGAAATCGCAAAAAACAGATGTCCGGCCGGGGCTGAAACGCTTGACAAATGGGCAAAGTATAGTATGATAGATAATGAGTTCGTATATGCGACAGTTGTGATTGAGTATGAACGCGATATCGCGTCCAGAATGCCATAGCCGCGGCGAACCCAGAAACGTACATTACGGGAGGTCTGCTCTTTTGGCAGAGGACTTGAAGGAGACGCAGGAATCGGGCGTCATTCAGAGTCTCTTCGGCACGGGCGATGAGAACATGCAGGCGCTGGAAAAGCTGCTTGAGGTTCGCGTGTCGCTGCGCGGCGGGGAGATTGTCGTGGAGGGAGAGGGCGAAGCGAACGTTCTGCGGGCGCGGGAGATTCTGCGCCGCCTGGGTGCGATGTGCGCGCGGGGCGAGCGCGTCGACCCGGCTGTCGTGCAATACGCCGTTTCTCTGGAGGAAAAGGGCGAGCTGGACGCGCTGGATACGCTGTATCAGGAGGTTGTCGCGACGACCTTCCGCGGAAAGCCGATCCGCTGCAAGACGCTGGGCCAGCGCGAATATGTGCGCGCCATCCGGCGCAACACGCTGACCTTCGGCATAGGCCCGGCGGGAACGGGCAAAACCTATCTGGCGATGGCGATGGCCGTGGCGGCGCTCAAGGCCAAGAGCGTGGAGCGCATCGTACTGACGAGGCCGGCAGTCGAGGCGGGAGAGAAGCTCGGCTTCCTTCCGGGCGACCTGAACCAGAAGGTTGACCCCTATCTGCGCCCGCTTTACGACGCCATGTTCGAGATGCTTGGCGCGGAGACGTGCCAGCGGATGCAGGAACGCGGCGTGATTGAGGTGGCCCCGCTGGCCTATATGCGCGGACGGACGCTCTCGGACGCTTTTATCATCCTCGACGAGGCGCAGAACACGACGCAGGAGCAGATGAAGATGTTCCTGACGCGCATGGGCTTCCGCTCCCGGATCGTCGTGACGGGCGATCCCTCGCAGATTGATCTGCCGCGTGGAAAGCGCAGCGGCCTGACCGAGGCCGTCGAGGTGCTTGAGGGAATCGAGGATATCGCCGTCATGCGGCTGACGCATCAGGACGTCGTGCGGCATGAGCTGGTGCAGGCCATCGTGCGCGCCTATGACACGCACGCGCGCCGCGCAAAGGAGGATTACCGCGATGGAAGAAACGCCGAAAACCAGCAGGACATGGATTGACCGCCTGAGCCTGCGCGTCAGGCAGGCGCTGTATGTGAGCGTGACCTATGTCGTGCTGCTGCTGATCTGCGTGCTGGCGATTGCACCGGAGCAGTATGATCTTGCCGTGGGCGACGTCGCGCCCAAGACGATCACGGCCAGCAAGGATATTGTCGACGAAATCACGACGGAGCGACGCCGCCAGGCGGCGGCGGACGCGGTCTCGCCGGTCTATTACAAGGACGACACGATTGCCGAGACGGTTCTTTCGGACATGGAGGCCAGCTTCTCCGAGCTGCGCGCCGTGCGAGAGCTGGGCGCTCAGATCAAGGCGGGCTGGACGGAGAGCGGCGATAGCTTCACGGAGGATGACTATGAGCAGGGGGCGGGCCTGCTGACGCGCCTGACGCTGAGCAGCTACCAGCTGCGCACACTGATGAACACAGAGGAGACAGACTTTGAGACGCTGAATCAGAGCCTGCTCTCCGCGACGCGCACGACGCTCGTCTCCACGATCACCGAGGGCCAGATCAACGACGCCATCAGCAACATTCAGCAGATTGTTGCCTACAATACCCGCACGGATCTGTGGTATAACATCGCCATACCGACCCTGCGCGCCTGCCTGCAGCCCAACATGCTCATCGACCAGGAGGCGACGGAGGAAAACCGCCAGAAGGCGATGGACGCCGTTGAGCCGACGGTCTACAAGCAGGATCAGAACATCGTCGTCAAGGGCGACCGCGTCAGCGCGGAGCAGATTGCCGTGCTCGAATCGCTGGGCCTGCTGCGCGGAAACAGCTTTGACGCCTGGCTCTATGTGGGCGCGGCGGTGATTCTCGCGCTGATTCTGGGCGCGATCTTCCTGTTCACCGAGATGTTTGCGCCGGAGCTCTATTCCACCGGTTTGAGCACGCTCGTGCTGCTGATCGCCGGCGTGTTGACGATCATGCTCTCGCTGCTCATTGGGCGCTACATCAGCGTGAGCGCGATGCCGGTCGTGCTGGCGGCGATGCTGGTGGTGAACCTGATGGGTGTCAAGCCCGCGATCGTCATCAATGCCGCAACTGCGCTGCTGGTTACGTTCCTGACTGTCAAGGGCACGGGCATTGTGACCTCGCAGATGCTCAGCGTGCTGCTGATGACCTCTATTGGCGGCACGACGGCGATTTTCCTGATGCGGCGCAATCCGACGCGCGTGTTTGTGCTCGTGACAGGCCTGATCGTGGGCCTGATCGACGCGGTCGTGCTCATCTGCATCAGCCTGCTGACCACGAGCGACGGGAGCAACCTGCTGACCATCGGCGGCCATGCCGTGATGGGCGCGTTTGTTTCCGCCGTGCTCTGTGTCGGCCTTCAGCCGATGCTCGAGTCGGCCTTCAACCTGGTTACGCCCGGCAAGCTCATTGAGCTTTCCAACCCGAATCAACCGCTGCTGCGCCGGCTGATGATCGAGACGCCGGGCACCTATCATCATTCGATGGTCGTCGCCAACCTGGCTGAGGCGGCCGCGGAGGCGGTGGGCGCAAACGCGCTGCTCGCGCGCGTCGGCGCATATTATCACGACATTGGCAAGCTCGTCCGGCCGGTCTACTTCAAGGAAAACCAGCTGGGCGAAAACCCGCACGACAAGACCGATCCGCGCGTCTCGACGGCCATTCTGACCGAGCACACGCGCGATGGCGTTGAGCTGGCCAGGAAGCATCATCTGCCGGAACCGATTATCGACATGATCCGCCAGCATCACGGCGACACGCCGGTCATGTATTTCTATGCCAAAGCGGTCAAACAGCTGGGCGAGGAGAACGTTGATCTCTCCGATTTCCGCTATGATGGCCCGAAGCCTCAGACCTCCGAGGCGGCGATTCTGATGCTCTCGGACACGGTTGAGGCGGCTGTGCGCTCCATTCCGGAGCCGACGCAGGCGAAGATCTCCGCGATGATCCGCAAGCTCGTGCGCGGCAAAATGGAGGATGGCCAGCTCGACGAATGCACGCTGACCTTCAGAGACATTGACAGCATCTGCGCGGCGTTTGAAACCGTGCTTCAAGGCGTCTTCCACGAGCGAATCGAGTACCCGAGTGTCGACCTGCGCCGCGCACAGAAGCATGCGCAGCAGCGTCAGGCCGGGGCCGCGGCGGAGAAGAGGGCTATGCCCAAGACGGAGGAAAAGAAGGAGACGCAGGCCGCGGCGGGCGGCGCGCCGGGGGAAAAGCCATGAGATTGGAAATCGAGGATGAGCGCGGCCTGCTTTCTTCGGAGGATCTTGCGCTTTTGCAGCGCTGCGCTGACGCGGCGGCGAGGACGGAGGGCGTGACGGTGCCCGTCAGCGTGTTCGTCGAGATTGTTGGCGACGCGCAGATTCGGGAGATCAACCGCGAGCAGAGGGGCCTTGACCGGGCGACGGACGTGCTCTCGTTCCCCACGGTCAACTATCCGTCCGGCAGGACGGCAGGCAGCTGCGAGGCGCGCCTTCTGCGGGAATATGATCCGGAGACGGGGGATTGCGCGCTGGGAGACATCGTGATTTCGATGGACCACGTCCGCGCGCAGGCGGAGGAATACGGGCACAGCGTCCGCCGGGAGGCGGGCTATCTGCTCACGCATGGCCTGTTTCATCTGATGGGCTATGATCACATGACCGACACGGACAAGCCCGTGATGCGGGGGATGGAGGAGAAATCGCTTGCTTCCATCGGCCTGACACGCGAGGAAGAGGAGGAGACGGCTCCATGACGGAGAAGGACGAAGAGCTTTTGCAGAAGGCGAGGGACATGAAGCGCTTTGCGTATGTGCCCTATTCGCATTATTGGGTCGGCGCGGCGCTGCGGGCCAAGGATGGCCGCATATTTACCGGCTGCAACGTGGAAAACGCGGCATTCGGGAATACCATGTGCGCGGAGCGTACGGCGCTGTTTAAGGCGGTCAGCGAAGGTGTGCGGGAATTCACTGCGATTGCCATTGCGGCGGAGGGCTCCGCGCCGTTCCCTTGCGGCGCATGCCGCCAGTCGCTTTACGAGTTCGCGCCCGAGCTGCGCGTGCTTGTGACCTGGGACGGCAATGTCCGCGAGGCGGGGCTTAACGAGCTTTTGCCCGAGGGGTTTGGCCCATCGTCTCTGGACGCATCGATTTGAGGTAGGACATGAATCAGACAGAAGCAAAATTTCTCTCGGGCTTTGCCGCCATCGTTGGCCGCCCGAACGTCGGCAAATCCACGATGATGAACGCGATGGTCGGCGAGAAGGTCGCCATCGTCAGCAATCGTCCGCAGACGACGCGCAACCGCATCATGGGCGTCGCGACGGACAAGGATTGGCAGATCGTCTTCCTCGACACGCCGGGCCTGCACAAGCCGCGCACGAAGCTGGGGGAGTATATGGTCAAGTCGGTCGAGGACGCGATGGACGGCATCGACGTGCTGCTCGTGCTGATGGATGTCAGCGAGATCGGCGCGCAGGACCGCGCCATCGTCAGCGACATGGCGGGGCGCAGGGTGAAGAAGATCCTCGTGCTCAACAAGACCGATCTCGTCGATGAGGCGCGCACGATGAGCGCCATCGCCTCCTTTGCGGACGCGGGCTATGACGCAATCGTGCCCATCAGCGCGAGGACGGGCCGGGGCATGGACGAACTGAGGCAGCTGATCGTCTCTTACCTGCCGGAAGGGCCGAAGTATTTCCCTGACGACATGATGACTGACCAGCCGGAGCGCGTCATCTGCGCGGAGATTATCCGTGAGAAGGCGCTGCTGCATCTGCGCGACGAGGTGCCCCACGGCATCGGCGTGGAGATGATGGCGATCAACAGGCTCAGCGACAGCCTCACCGAGATTCACGCGACGATCTACTGTGAGCGCGCGAGTCACAAGGGCATTATCATCGGCAAGCAGGGGGCGATGCTGCGCACCATCGGCTCCGAGGCGCGGCGCGACATCGAAAACCTGCTGGGGACGAAGGTCAATTTGCAGCTTTGGGTCAAGATCCGCGAGGATTGGCGCAACCGCATGGACGACCTGCGGACGCTGGGCTACGAAAGCACCTGAATACCGAACGGAACGGGAGGCAGCTCTACGTTCCGTTTCTTGTGTTTTGGGGCGTTTTCCTGTATCATGAACACAGGGAGGCGAAGAACCATGGACGCAGAAAAGACGGGCGCGCTGATCCGTGCGCTGCGCATGGAGCAGGGGCTCACGCAGGCCGCTCTGGCGGAGTGCCTGCATGTGACGGACAAGGCCGTCAGCAAGTGGGAGCGTGGGCAGGGCTGCCCGGATCTTTCGATGCTGCCGGCGCTGGCAGACGTATTTCAGGTGAGCGTGGAGAGCATCCTTTCAGGAGAGCTTCGCGGGAGTGAACGGGACGGAGGCAACATGAAGAGAATTCGTTTTTACAGCTGCCCGGTGTGCGGCAACGTGATGACGGCAACGGGCGAGGCGGAGGTTGACTGCTGCGGGCGCAGGCTGGAGGCGATGCCCATGCAGCCCTGCGACGAGGCGCATGCGCCCGCTCTGGAGGCGATGGACGGGGAAACCTATGTCTCCCTTGCGCATGAGATGAGCAAGGCGCATCACATCCGCTTCATCGCTCAGGTCGGCTATGACCGCGTGACGCTTGTGAGGCTCTATCCCGAGCAGGAGGCGGAGACGCGTCTGCCGCGCATGGGGCATGGCAGACTCTACATCGGATGCAGCCGGGACGGGCTGTTCTGGCAAAACTTCTGATGCGAAACCATGCAAGTTTTTCCTCTCTTGCGTCGTCTTATGGATAGAGAACGACGTAGGGGAGGTTTTTGCATGAGGAGAATGCTGGCGGGGCTGCTGGCTGCCGCGCTTTGGCTGGGGCTAGCCGCGGCGATGGCGGAGGGAACGGGCACGCTGACCGATCCGGTTCCCTCACAGGTGGCGTTTGAGGCGGAATGGCTGTATCCGGATGCCGAAATCGAGGATTACGCGCAGGTGCGCACACCGGAGAGAAGAATCGGCTTGCTGATGCTCTGGGAGAATGGCGTGCGGCGGCTGCTCGTCTACGACGTGACCGAGATGGAGAACGAGGACAGGCTCTACATCACGGAGCAGGCGCTGCCGCAGGACGAGGGCATCGCGCTGCTGCGCGCCGATGAGGAGGAGCCGGGCTTTATGATGGCTCTCATCGACCCGGAGCACGAGGAATACTGGATGAAGAGCGTCTCCTTCGTCTGGCGGGACGGGGATTTTCGCTTGACGGGCTACATGGACAGGCGCGTGGGCTGCGAAAGCGCCGCTGTCAGCGCGGATCACACGCTGAGGTATCACAGCATCGACCGGGACGAGGAGATTGGAAGCGTACAGGGAATCCTGCTCGACGCGCTGCGCTACACGGACTTTGAGGCGCTGCCCAAGACGCTGGAGGCGGCGGAGGCGGACGCGGACGTGCCGCCGGGATATTGTTGCTTCCGCGGCGACTGGAACACGCTCTTTGGAAAGCCCATCCGGTTTTATGCAGGAAGGTCGTTCCCTGTCCATGAAGGCCCTGGCGAAGGGTATCCGCGCAGCGGAGAGGGGAAAGGCGCCGTCGGCACAAACGGATGGATTCAGGTCTTTGGGCAATACGACGGCTGGCTGCTGATTCAGTACCGCATCGATGACACGCGCCTGCGCATCGGCTGGATCGGGGCCTCCGCTCTGCCGCGGGGCGCCCGCGTGCCGGAGCTCATCCTCCACGACGATGAACAGGAGATTGTGCAAGACTGCGCGCTGACCGATGACCCAATGGGCAGTGGCGAGGCGATTTTGCAGCTGAAGCAGGGCACGGCCGTCCGTCATAAGGCCTTTCTGGGCAGGGACTGGGAACTCATCGCAGTAAAGACGCCGGACGGGAAGACCGTCTGGGGCTTTGTGCCCGGCGAATGCATGACGCACGGATGAGGCGGGCTTGCTCTGCAAAACGTGACCTGACGGTGGATGCTCTGAAAGCTCGAATTGATTTGAGAACAGCATAAATCCATATAAAGGCCAGTTAAAAACCCCTGAACATGTGCATGTTCAGGGGTTTGGCGCATCATGGAATATCAGCCGACCTTCGCCTTGCAGGCCTCGCAGTCTCCGCCGCAGGCAGCCTCGCGCTCGTCCTGCGCGATGAGCAGCTCCTGCTGCTGGCGCTTGGCGTCGGTATCATGGGCGACGGCGAGCATCAGACGGATGCGGTTCTCCTGGTTGACCTTCGTGGCCGAGAGATCGTAGTCGATGGGCACAATGTTGATGCCGGGATGCACCTGCGTCAGGCGGCGGATCATGCCCTTGCCGCAGATGTGGTTGGGCAGACAGCCGAACGGCTGCGCGCAGATGATGTTCTCATAGCCGTTTTCGGCGAGCTCAAGCATCTCCGCCGTCAGCAGCCAGCCCTCGCCCATCTTGCAGCCGTAGCCGATGACGTCGCGCACGAGCGTCTTCGTATGCGCGAACGGGGACGGCGGAACGAACGCGGGATGCGCGGCGATGGCGTCAATCAGGATGCGCTCCATGCGCTGCACATAGTGGAGCAGCGCCTTGCAGAAGAAGAGCTTGAGCACATTTCCCCCGTAGAGATGGATGTCCTCGATGCGATTGTCGATCTTGAAGAGGATGAAGCCCATGACGCCGGGCACCATGAACTCGCAATCCTGCGTGCGCAGAAAGCGCTCCAGATCGTTGTTGCCCAGCGGAGAATACTTGACGTAGATCTCGCCGACCACGCCCACGCGCGTCTTGATCTCGCGGCTGCGCTCGATGGCGTCAAAGTCCGAGACGATCCTCTGCAGGTTGACCTTCATTTCTTTCTGGGAGAGGCCGTGGCCGCGGTTGAACTGCGCGATCAGGTCGTCGTTCCAGCGCTCGATGAGCGCGTCGGTTTCCCCCGCATGCAGCTCGTAGGGACGGGTCTGGTTGGAGACGTGCATGATGCAGTCGCCATAGATCAAAGAGGCAATGACCTGACGGATCAGCGGAAGGGTCAGCTTGAAACCGGAGCTGCTCTCCAGGCCGCTCATGTTGATCGAGATGACGGGAATATGCGCAAGACCGGCCTTCTTGAGCGCCTTGCGCAGCAGATGGATGTAGTTGCTGGCGCGGCACCCGCCGCCCGTCTGCGTGATGGCGAGGGCGACGCGGTTCAGGTCATATTTGCCGGAGTGCAGCGCGTCGATGAACTGGCCGATGACCAGCAGCGCGGGCACGCAGGTGTCATTGTGGACGTATTTGAGGCCCTCGTCCTTGACGCTCTGGCCGCTGTTGTGCAGCACCTCGACGTTGTAACCGTTCAGGCGCAGCACCTTCTCCAGAAGCGAAAAATGGAACTCGAGCATGTTGGGCACGAGGATGGTGTAGCCGGCCTCGCGCATTTCCCGGGTAAATTCGACGTGTTCGCTGGGCATGGAATCACTCCTTTTCGGAAGAGGCGAGGGCCTGCTGCTGCTCGATGGCGGCGAACAGGGAACGCAGGCGGATGCGCACCGCGCCGAGATTCGTGATCTCGTCGATCTTGATCTGCGTGTAGATCTTGCCTCTGGATTCGAGAATCTCGCGCACCTCATCGGTCGTGATGGCGTCGACGCCGCAGCCGAAGGACACCAGCTGAACGAGATTCATATCCGGCTGGGAGGTGATGTAGCGCGCGCTGGCGTACAGGCGCGAGTGGTAGGTCCACTGGTTGAGCACGCCGACGGGCTCCTTGTGCATGTAGCAGGAGAGGGAATCCTCCGTGACGACCGCCGCGCCGAAGCCGGCGATCAGGCGGTCGATGCCGTGGTTGACCTCGGGATCGACGTGGTACGGGCGGCCGACGAGCACGATGATGCGCCGGCCCTGCGCGCGCGCCTGCTCAACCATCTCCTCGCCCTTGCGGCGGATGTCGGTCATATAGGCACTGTAGGCGTCGTAGGCGGCGTCACTGGCGCGGCGGACCTCCCTGAGCGTCAGATCGGGGAAGTGCTTCTTGAGAATCTCGAAGAGCTTTTTGGGGAATTCGTGGCGATGGTCGATGCCGACATAGTCGTGAATGAAATCGATCTCGCGCACGGAGGGCATGTTTGCGGAGATGACCTCCGGATAGTAGGCAACGACCGGGCAGTTGTAGTGGTTGTCGCCCAGATGCTCGTCGATGTTGTAGCTCATGCAGGGGTAGAAGATGGTCTTGACGCCCTGCGAGATGAGCGCGTCGACATGGCCGTGCATCAGCTTGGCCGGGAAGCAGGCCGTATCCGACGGAATCGTCGCCTGGCCGGCGATGTAGAGCTTTCGGCTGGAGAAGGGGGAGACGACGACGTCAAAGCCCAGCTCGGTCAGGAGCGTATGCCAGAAGGGGAGAAGCTCATACATGTTCAGGCCCAGCGGCAATCCGATCTGTCCGCGCGGGGCGTTTTCGCGCCTGTCCTCCATGATGGCGCGCAGCTTGTCCTGCTTATAGGCGTAGAGGTTGAGCCCGCTGTCCTGTCGTCCGCCGGAGACGGGGCGGTCGCAGCGGTTGCCGCTGATGAAGCGGCGTCCGCCGCCGAAGCTGTTGACCGTCAGGCGGCAGTGGTTCTCGCACAGGCCGCAGCGCGTCTGCTTGACCTCATGGGTAAAGGAGGCGAGCGCCTCGAGGCTGAGCACCGTGCTCTCGCCCGGATGCAGCGCGCGCTGCGCTTTGGCGTGGAGCGCGGCGCCGTAGGCGCCCATCAATCCGGCGATGTCCGGCCGCACGACGTCGACGCCAAGCTCGTTTTCAAACGCGCGCAGCACGGCGTCGTTGAGGAACGTGCCGCCCTGCACGACGATATGCGTACCCAGCTCCTGCGGACCGGAGCAGCGGATGACCTTGTAGAGCGCGTTCTTGACGACGGAGATCGACAGACCGGCGGAGATGTCGGTCACGTCCGCGCCGTCCTTCTGCGCCTGCTTGACGGAGGAATTCATGAAGACCGTGCAGCGGGAACCGAGGTCGACAGGCTTGCGGGAGGCGAGGCCCAGCTGCGCGAATTCGCCGATGTCGTAGCCCAGCGCGTTGGCAAAGGTCTGCAGGAAGGAGCCGCAGCCGGAGGAGCAGGCCTCGTTGAGGAAGATATTGTCGATGACGCCGTTGTGGATCTTGAAGCACTTGATGTCCTGGCCGCCGATATCGATGATGAAGTCGACGTCGGGCATGAAGGCGCGCGCCGCCGTGAAATGCGCGACGGTTTCCACCAGGCCGAAGTCGACGCCGAAGGCGCTGCGGATCAGATCCTCGCCGTAGCCCGTGACAGCGCCTGCGCAGAGCTGCCAGTCGGGATGCTCCGTGCGCAGGTCAGTCAAAAACTGACGGACATGCGGCACGGGATCGCCGGAATTTGACTGATAGCGCGTCATCAGCAGCTCGCCCTCCTGCGAGATGACGACGGACTTGATGGTCGTGGAGCCGGAGTCGATGCCGACATAGACGTTGCCCGCGTAGCACGTTGGATCGCGGCGGCCAACCTTCGCACGGGCATGGCGCTCGCGGAAGGCGCGCAGCGCCTCCTCACTTTCAAACAGCGGGGGCAGGGCGTTGTAGCTCTCCGTGCTGTGGAAGGCGTCGATGGCCTCAATGCAATCGGAGAGCAGCATCGGCTCCGCAGCATGATGCGCCGCGCCCAGGGCGACAAAGAGCAGCGAATTCTCCGGGCAGAGGCCGGTCATGCCGAGCGTCTCGTCGAAGCAGGCGCGCAGCTCGCTCAGGAAGGTCAGCGGGCCGCCGAGATAGACGACCTTGCCCTCGATCGGGCGTCCCTGCGCGAGGCCTGCGATGGTCTGATTGACGACGGCCATGAAGATGGAGCGCGCAACATCCGCGCGCTTGGCGCCCTGGTTGAGCAGGGGCTGCACGTCCGTCTTGGCGAATACGCCGCAGCGGGAGGCGATGGTGTAGGTGCGCTCCGCGTGGCGGGCCTCCTCGTTCATTTCGGCAGGGGAAATGCTCAGCAGCGTCGCCATCTGGTCGATGAACGCGCCGGTGCCGCCCGCGCAGGAGCCATTCATGCGCACCTCGAGCGTTCCCTTGAGGAAGAGGATTTTGGCGTCCTCGCCACCCAGCTCGATGATGACGTCCGTCCCCGGCAGCAGCAGATCGGCCGCGACCTTGGTCGCGTAGACCTCTTGGACAAACGGGATATGCGAGCCGAGGGCCAGACCCATACCGGCGGAGCCGGAAATGCTCAGGCGGACGCTCTGGCCGTGGACGATTTCCTCGTCAAGGCGCGTGAGCAGTTCGCGTGTCTTCTGCGTGATGAGGGAATAATGGCGGTCGTAGCAGGAATAGACGATTTCGTCCTTTTCATTGAGCACGACGCACTTGATGGTGGTGGAGCCGATGTCCAGGCCAATTCTCAATAGCGTATCGGGTAACATGCGCGATCCTTTCCTGGCGGGCGCACGGGGCGCTGCCATCGGGTGTCTCTATGGAAGCCGCCGGCGGCTTCGCGGGCGGCAGATGGTCTGCAAAAAGCAGCTTTCGTCAACATGACATTATAAGCGAAAACCCGCCGACATGCAAGACGGGATTCCAAAACAGTCAATCCGGGCATGGAAAAAACGGGGGAATTTGTGCGGTATGGCATGTTTTTTCAGAACGACTGTTTGAATTCCGGGCCGACGCTTGAAGATCACGGTGTTTTCTGCTATAATTTCAAGATGGTTGATTGTGCAGAAACTCTGCGACCGGAAAGGGCGAAACGATGGGCAAACTTGAGGCTTATGACAAGACGCTTGACTATTCCTACGCGCCGGGCATCTTTCCGGCGACGGAATGCCTGAAAAACGCCACCGGACGCTGCTTGCGCCTGCTGCTCTCCAGCCAGAGCGAGCGCAGCGAGGGCGCATCCCGGCTGCGTGAGGCGGCTGCGGCAGCCGGTATCCGCGCGGAGATCGCGGATCGCGCACTGGAGCGCATTTCCAAAAAGGAGAACTGCTTTGCCGCGATGGTCTATCGCAAGGAGGAGGGCATCTTTGAGGAGGGCGCGCCGCATGTCGTGCTGCATCATCCCAGCGACAGCGGGAACATGGGCACGATCCTGCGCACGGCGCTGGGCTTTGGCCTGACGAATATCGCCATCATCCGCCCGGCGGTCGATTCCGACGATCCGCGCGTGACGCGCGCATCGATGGGCGCGGCGTTCTCGCTGCATGTGCGCCACTTTGACACGTTTGAGGCATACAGGAGCGAGTTCCCGCAAAGGCAGCTCTTCCCGTTCATGCTCACCGGCGCTGTTCCGCTGGAGGAGGCCGTTGGCAGGGTGCGGGGGCCGTACTCGCTCGTCTTTGGCAACGAGGCGAGCGGCCTGCCGGAGGAATTTGCGGAATATGGCATCAGCACGCTGATTCCGCACAGCGGCAGGATTGATTCGCTCAATCTCGCCATCGCGGCGGGTATCGGCATGTATGCGTTTACGAGAAAGGAATCCGCGGCGCGCGGCGCCGCAGGCCCAAAGGAGGAAATCAAGTGAAAATTGTCGTGGATGCGATGGGCGGCGATCTCGCGCCCAAGGTCAATGTGGATGGCGCGATCGACGCGCTGCGCGCCTTTGACGACGTGAGCATTATCCTGGTCGGCCCGCAGCAGCAGGTCGAGGAGACGATCGGCGCGTATGCCGATCAGCAGGCGCTTGAGGGCGTTCGGGAGCGGCTGACCGTCGTGGACGCGCCGGAGGTCATCACCACCGAGGAACACCCCGTCATGGCGCTTCGCCGCAAGAAGAACTCGACCTTCGTCGTGGGCATGGATCTCGTTCGCCGCAAGGAGGCGGAGGCGTTCGTCTCCGCCGGCTCGACCGGCGCGCTGATGGCGGGCGCAATGTTCAAGATCGGCCGCATCAAGGGCATCGACAGGCCCGCGCTGGCGACGCTGCTGCCCGTGCCTGGCCGTCCGCTGCTGATGGTCGACGCGGGCGCGAACGTCGACTGCAAGCCCTCCTGGATCGTGCAGTTCGCGATGATGGGCAGCGCATATATGAACCGCGTGATGAAGCTCGACAGGCCGCAGGTCGGCCTGCTCAACATCGGCGTCGAGGCGGCCAAGGGCAACGAGCAGGTGCAGCAGACCTACGCGCTGATGGAAAAGCCGCAGCCGTTTGCCTTCTGCGGCAACATCGAGGCGCGCGACGCGCTGGCGGGCAAATGCGACGTGCTGGCGACGGATGGCTTTGCGGGCAACGTGCTGCTCAAAAACACCGAGGGCGCGATTTCGATGCTCTTCTCGCTCCTCAAGGAGGGGCTGCTGGGCAGCACGAAGGGCAAGGTTGCCGCAATGCTGGCCAAGGACACGTTCAAGACGCTCAAGAAGAGCTTTGACGCCACGGAGATCGGCGGCGCGCCGCTGCTGGGCGTCGAGGGCGCCGTCATCAAGGCGCACGGCAATTCGAACGCACGCGCGATCTTCTGCGCGATCCGTCAGGCGAAGCAGGTGGTCGACGGCGGCGTGGTCGAGGTCATCCGCGAGGAGGTCGCGCGGCTGAGCACCGGCGCGCCGGAGGAGGAAAAGGCCTGAAGCGGGCGGAAGGGGGAGCGCCCCCTTTCTCATACAAGCATACCCATACGATGAATAAAGGAGGACAAACCTATGGTCATGGATAAGCTCAGAACGATGGTTGCCGAGCAGCTGGGCGTCTCGGAGGACGAGGTCAAGCCGGAGGCGAGGCTCAAGGAGGATCTCAAGGCAGACAGCGCGTCTGTCATGATGCTGGTCATGGACGTGGAGACGGAGTTTGGCATCGAGGTGGCCGACGACGCCATCGAGAAGGTCAAGACGGTCGCGGACATGGCGGCCTACATTGAAGAGAAGATGTGAGCGGGTTCGCTGCCCGGCCATTTGCCGGGTGGCGGCCTTTCCGTGTATTTCACTTCGCGCGGGCAGGCGCCGGGTGCGAAGCGAAATACACGGCCGGATGAGGAGAAGAGCATGAATTACCACTTGCTGGAGCAGTCGATCGGCCATACCTTTGACGATCGCGCGCTGCTCGATCTGGCGATGACACATCCGTCCTACGCGCTCTCCCACAGGTGCCAGGACAACCAGCGGCTCGAGTTTCTGGGCGACGCCGTGCTGGAGCTGTGCGTCAGCCGCGTGCTGTATCAGAAATACCCCAAGCTGCGCGAGGGTCAGCTCACGCGCAGGCGTGCCGCGCTCGTCTGCGAGGCGAACCTGGCCCGGGCGGCCAAGGACTTTGGCCTGGGCAGCTTTCTCAAGCTCGACCGCGGCGAGGAGGTCGTCGGCGGGCGGGAAAACCCTTCGATTCTCGCCGACACGATGGAGGCGGTGATCGCCGCCGTCTACCTGGATGCGGGCCTCGAGGAGGCCGCTGCGCTGATCGACCGCGCGATGGGCACCTATGAGGGCGGCGTGCAGGCGGACAGGGACGCCAAGAGCGCCCTGCAGGAGACGCTTCAGGCGCTGGGCGAGGAGACGCCGACCTACGAGATCATCGGGCAGGACGGCCCGCCGCATGCCCGGGTGTTTACGGCGCGTGTGCTTCGTGCCGACGGCACGGAGCTCGGGCGCGGCCAGGGTGCGCGCAAGCAGCGCGCCGAGGAGGCGGCCGCGCAGATGGCGATGGAACGCCTGAACACCAAGTAAGCCCGAACGCCGGGGAAAGGAGTCGCTCAGGTGCGGCTGAAAAGACTGGAAATCTATGGCTTCAAGTCGTTCGCAGACAGAACGGTGGTCGTCTTTGACAACGGCATCACCGGCATTGTCGGCCCGAACGGCAGCGGCAAATCGAATCTCTCCGACGCCGTGCGCTGGGTGCTCGGCGAGCAGAGCGCCAAGGCGCTGCGCGGCGGCAGGATGGAGGACGTCATCTTCAACGGCACGCAGAAGCGCAAGCGGCTGGGCTATTGCGAGGTCTCGCTCGTCTTTGACAACGAGGATCACGCGCTGCCGGTCGACTTTGCCGAGGTGATGATCACCCGCCGCGTTTACCGCAGCGGCGAGGGCGAATACTACATCAATAAGGCGGCCTGCCGCCTCAAGGATATCATCGAGCTGTTCCGCGACACGGGCGTGGGCAAGGAGGGTTATTCGATCATCGGCCAGGGCCGCATTGACGAAATCCTCTCACAGAAGAGCGAGGACAGGCGCGGCGTCTTTGAGGAGGCGGCCGGCATTGTCAAATACCGCGCGCGCAAGGAGGAGAGCGAGAAGCGGCTGACGAACATGCGCGACAATCTCTCGCGCGTGGAGGACATCATCGCCGAGCTGGAGAGCCAGCTTGAGCCGCTGGCCAAGGCGAGCGAAACGGCAAGACGCTATCTCGCCCTGCGCGACGAGCTGCGCATGCTGGAGTGCTCGGCGTTCGTGCTGCGCAGCGACAGGGCGAAGGAGCGCATCGCCGACGCGGAGCAGATGCTCGCGGGTCTTCGGGATGCGATTGCCGAGGAGGAGCGCCGCGCGGGCGAGCTCTCGGCGGCGCGCGACCAGGCGAGCGACGCTGCGCAGACGTTGGAGGGCGAGGTTTCCGCGGCGCACGACGCCGTGCTGGAGCTGACGCGCGAGAAGGAAGCCCGTGAGGGCGAGCTGGGCGTGCTGCGCGCGGAGATTTCGCGCATGGAAAAGGACGTGCTCTCTCTCAGCCAGGACGAGGACATCAAGCGCGAGCGCAGCAAGGCGCTCGAGGGAGAGATTGCCCGGTGCAGCGCGGATACGCTGCGCACGAAGGGCGAGCTGACGCAGCTGGGCCGCGACATCGCGCAGAAGGAGCGCGAGCTGGCCGACGCACAGGAGGAGGCCCGCCGGGCCGAGGAAGAGCTCGAGGCGCACAAGAGCGCGATCATCGAGGCCGTCAACCGTCTCAGCGACGTGCGCACGAGTGAGGCGCGTCTTTCGACGATGCGCAAGGAGCTTGAGCGGCGCAGCGAGGAGGCGGAGAGCCAGCGTGAGGAGCTCGAAGTCCTCGCGCAGCGCCTGGCGGAGCAGCTCAAAGACGCCAACGAGGAGCTTGAAGAGGCGAAGCGTCAGGAGGCCGAATGCGCGAAGGCCGAGGAGGCCATTGAGGCGCAGATACAGGAGACCAGCCAAAAAATCGCCGTCATTCAGAGCGCGATCAGCGAGGCCAGCGGCCAGAAGCAGGCGGCGGAGAGCCGCTTGCGCGTGCTGCGGGAGATGGAGCGCGATTATGCCGGCTATCAGCAGGCCGTCAAGCAGGTGCTGCTGCATGCGCGCGGAAACGCGGGCGTTCACGGCGTGGTCGCTTCGCTGGTGCATGTGCCCAAGGAGCTGGAACGCGCGATCGAGGCGGTGTTGGGCGGCGCGCTGCAAAACGTCGTGACGAGCGATGAATACGTCGCGCGTGACATGATTGCCTATCTGCGCCAAAACAAGCTGGGCCGCGCGACCTTCCTGCCGCTGACGACGATCAGCGGACGCACGCTCAATGCGCAGGAGCGCCAGCTGCTTTCGATGCCCGGCTGCGTGGGTTTGGCCAGCGAGCTGGTCGGCTTTGAGCCGCAGTACCGCGGCATTGTCGAAAACCTGCTCGGCCGCACGGTTGTCGCGCAGAACCTCGACGCGGGCATTGAGATCATGCGCCGCGGTCATCATGCGTTTCGCCTGGTGACGCTCGAGGGCGATGTCATGCACTCCGGCGGCTCGATGACGGGCGGCAGCTCGGCGTCGCGGATGACGAGCCTGCTCTCCCGCGAGCGCGAGATCAAGGAGCATGAGGCGCTGACAGAGAAGCTCGCCCAGAAGCTGGCGGACTACGAGGCCCGGCTTCAAAAGGGCGAGGCCGTCCGCCAGAGCCTCAAGGAGCGGCGCACGCAGGCCTTTGACGACCTGCATCAGGCGCAGATCGACGTCTCCATCGCCAGCGAGCGTGTGCGCACGGCGAGTCAGCAATGCGAGGGGCATAGCCAGCAGCAGGAGCGCTGCGAGCTGCTCCGGGCGCAAATCGCCGAAAATCTTGCGCAGATCGACGCCCAGCTCGCCGGCGCGCGCGACACGCAGGAGGGCGAGCAGAAGAACAGCGACGAGATGAACCGGAGAACGGGCGAGCTCAGCGATGCGCTCTATGCCAAGCGCGAGACGTTGGACGCGCTGCGCGAGCAGACGCAGAGCCTGCGGCTGGCAATGACGGCCAGGGAGCGCGACCTCAATGCGCTGACGCAGGACGCGGCGAGAATGCGCCGTGAGAGCGACGAGCTTGCCGCGCAGATTGGTCAGGCGCAGGAGAGCCGCGAGCAGCTGACACTCCGCCACCAGGCGAGCACGCAGCAGCTTGCGCAGGATGAGCGCGAGAGCGCGGCCTGCGCCGGGCGGCTTCAGGAGGCCGGAAAGACGCTGCAAAGCGTGCAGAGCCGTCGAAACGAGGCGCAGGAGAATGTGCGCAGCATGACGCAGCAGATCGACGCGCTGCGCGAGACGCTTGCCCAGGATCAGGACAAATGCCACAAGGCGGAGATGGTGCTCAACCGCACGCAGAGCGAGCTTGCCCAGATGCAGCAGCGCATCTGGGAGGAATATGAGCTGACCTACGCCGGCGCAAAGGAATACCTGAGCGAGCCGTTTGACCTGGCGGCTAGCGACAGGCGCACGGGCGATATCCGCCGCGAGATTCGCGCGATGGGCCCGGTCAACGTCACGGCTGTGGAGGATTACCGCGCCTGCCGCGAGCGCTATGACGAGCTGACCGGACAGCGCGACGACCTGCTCAAGGCGCAGGACGATCTGCAGGGCATCATCAGCGCGCTGCAAAAGCAGATGGAGCGGCAGTTCATGGAGAATTTCCGCCTGATGCAGCAGTACCTCTCCGAGACGTTCGTCAAACTCTTCGGCGGCGGGCAGGCGGAGCTGCGGCTGATGGACGAAAACGACGTGCTGGGCTGCGGCATCGAGATCGTTGCGCAGCCGCCGGGCAAGAAGCTGCAGCTGCTCTCGCTGCTCTCGGGCGGTGAGCGCGCGCTGACGGCGATTGCAATCCTTTTTGCGATGCTGCGCCTGAAGCCAACGCCGTTTTGCTTCCTTGACGAGATCGAGGCGGCGCTGGACGACGGCAATATCTCGACCTTCGCCGACTATCTGCGTGACTTCTCGAAGGACACGCAGTTTGTCGTCGTCACGCACAGAAAGGGCACGATGGAGCGCTGCGACAGCCTCTATGGCGTCGCGATGGAGGAAAAGGGCGTCTCGAAGATGCTGAGCGTCGAGCTCAAGGACGTCGGCGAGGACGCGATGGTCTGATCAACAGGACAGGGAGGAGCATCATGGCTTTCTTTGGATTTGGAAAAAAGAAGGAGCAGGCGGCGCAGGAGCCCATTCAGGCCCAGACGCCTGCGCAGGAGAGCGCGCCCGAGAGCGAGGAGGACGAGGCGAAGAAGGGAATCTTCTCTCGCCTTTGGCAGGGACTTTCCAAGACGAGGACGAACGTCTCCGGCCGCGTCGACGAGCTCATCGAGGCGACCGAGGAGATCGACGACGACTTTTATGAGGATCTCGTGGACATCCTGATCATGAGCGATATGGGTGTGCGCACGAGCGACAAGGTCATCGAGGAGCTCAGGCGCCGCGTAGCGGAGCAGAGAATCACGGACGCGCGAAAGGCCCGGGAAATCCTCAAGCAGATCCTCAAGGAAATGATGAACAAGCCGCGCAAGCCGCTCAAGTGGCCGATGGTCATGCTGGTGGTCGGCGTCAACGGCGTGGGCAAGACGACGACGATCGGCAAGCTCGCGCTGCGCTTCAAGGACGCGCGCCACAGCGTCGTGCTTGCGGCGGCGGATACCTTCCGCGCTGCGGCGGCCGATCAGCTCGAAATCTGGGCGGAGAGGGCGAAGGTGCCGCTGGTTCGCCATGCGGAGGGCGCGGATCCTGCTGCGGTCGTCTTTGACGGCATTCAGAAGGCGAAATCGTCCGAGGCCGATCTGCTGATCGTCGATACCGCCGGACGGCTGCACAACAAGAAGAACCTGATGGAGGAGCTGCGCAAAATCTCCCGCATCATCACGCGGGAATACGCCGAGGCCGAGGTTCGCACGCTGCTGGTGATCGACGCGACGACCGGGCAGAATGGCCTGGCGCAGGCGCGCGAATTTTCCGAGGTGGCCGACGTCTCCGGTATTGTGCTCACGAAGCTCGACGGCACGGCGAAGGGCGGCATCGCTGTGGCGATCATGGAGGAGCTGGGCCTGCCCGTGCTCTACATCGGCGTGGGCGAGGGCATCGAGGATCTTCAGGCATTCGACGCGGACGCCTTCGTCGAGGCCATCTTCTGAGACAGGGACGGGAGGGATGATTCTTGCGGACACTCAAACGCTTTCTGAGCTTCATCGCCTCAAGGATGTTCATGCTCACGGTCGTCAGCGCGCTGCTGATCATCGCCTTCTATCTGGCGATGAACACGGCCAATATCTGGGTGCTCATCAGCGACGGGCTCGATGCGCGCGCGGGCGTCGTGCTCATGGGCGAGGGCGAGGAGGAGCTGACGAAGTATTTCCGGCAGGAATTCCTCAGCCAGGATCCCGTGCTGCAGGTCGCCCTGAGCGACACCTCGCCGTACAGGGACTACGACATCCGGGGCTATGACCATCGCGTGAAGATGATCTCCGTGTGGTCCTGGCCCTGGGAGACGGTCGCGCGCGCGGAGATCATCGAGAGCATTCCCGCGATCGACGGCACAATCCTCTCCTCCAAGCGGGAGGCAGCGCTGGCTGAGGGCGGCGAAGAGCGGCTCTCCCCGCCGAAATGGGCGACAGCCCGCTATCGCGTGACGCTGGTGCGCACCGCGGGAAAGTGGATGATTTCCAACCTGCAGCTGCTTGAACAGATCGACGAATGACGAATGGACGGATTTGATTTTTTGAAGAAGGGCGCCATGCTCGCGCCGATGGCCGGCGTGACGGACATGCCCTTTCGCGTGCTCTGCCGGGAGATGGGCTGCCCAATGGCTGTCAGCGAGATGGTCAGCGCGAAGGGCTATCTGCTCGCGCCCAGGGACAGCCGCGCGGCGAGGGAGCTGCTCTCCGTCGCGCCGCAGGAAGAGGGCGCGGTCGCCCTGCAGCTCTTCGGACATGAAGGCGACATCATGGCGCGTGCCGCGGAGGAGCTGACGCGCGGGGGGCGCTACGCCATGCTGGACATCAACATGGGCTGCCCCGTGCCCAAGATCGTCGGCAATGGCGAGGGTAGCGCGCTGATGCGCGAGCCGGTTCACGCGGCGGAGATCGTGCGCGCCGTCGCTCAGGCGAGCCATGTCCCCGTGACGGTCAAGATGCGCCTCGGGTTTGAGCCGGGGAGCGAGACCTATCTGTTGCTGGGGCAGCTGGTTGAGGAGAGCGGCGCGGCCATGATCACGCTGCACGCGCGCACGCGGAGCCAGTATTACGAGGGGCATGCCGACTGGAGCGCGATCAAAAAGCTGAAAGAGCGCGTCTCGATCCCCGTTGTGGGCAACGGAGACGTGGCCAGCGCGGCGGATGCGCTTCGGATGCTCGAGACGACGGGCTGCGACGGCGTGGCAGTCGGCCGCGCGGCGCAGGGCAATCCCTGGATCTTTGAGCAGATTCGGGATGCGATGGCGGGCAGGCCCATGCGGGAGATTCTGCCCCGGGAGAAGCTGGATGTCGCCATGCGCCATGCGCGCATGCTTGCGGCGCTCAAGGGCGAGCCGGTGGCCGTGCGCGAGATGCGCCGCCACATCGTCTGCTATGTGCGCGGCATGCGCGACGCGGCCAGACTGCGCACGAGGGTCAACACGCTCACGACGCTTGAGCAGCTGGAGGAGGCGCTTACGGCGTTCATGCTCGGCGGCAAAGGGGGAATCTCCAAATCCGCCGCGGAACACGACATCTGATGGCGCTCAGAGCGGATGAGGAAACCGGGCGGCCCCCCCTGAAGAAGAGAATCGTTTTTTTGTGGCATCGCCTGAAGCTCTGGGCAGACGGCGGGGGATCGATGTGTTGGGAGAGGACGCCGGTTTTCGACTGCGAAAAGGCGTTGGAAGGAAATTCTGAAGCAAAGAACAGGATGAAGGGCCTTGATTTGCTGCCAAAATGTGGTATAATTTGATGTAAGAAGCATCTAACGATGCGATCAACCTACATCAATGGAGGAATGTGAGTATGGATACGCAGGTTGCAACCCTTCTTAACGACCAGATCAACAAGGAATTCTATTCCGCTTATTTGTATCTGGATATGGCGAATTTCTATGCCCAGAAGGGGCTTGACGGCTTTGCCAACTGGTATGAGATCCAGGCCAAGGAAGAACAGGATCACGCGATGCTGATGTACCAGTATCTCCACAATAACGGCGAGAGGGTTACGCTTGAAGCGATTGCCAAGCCGGATCAAACCTTTGAGACGCTGATGGACCCGCTCAAGGCAGGTCTTAAGCATGAAAAATACGTGACCTCCCTAATCAATGCGATTTATGCGCAGGCGCAGAAGGTCAACGATTACCGCACAACGCAGTTCCTCGATTGGTTTATCAAGGAGCAGGGCGAAGAGGAAAAGAACTCCAACGATCTGATTACGAAGATGGAGCTCTACGGCAATGACGCCAGAAGCCTGTATATGCTCAACAGCGAGCTGGCTGCGCGCGTGTATTCTGCGCCCTCTCTGGTTCTGTGAGGGAGCGGACTGAGGGAATAGCAAGCCCAAATGGCTTTCAGGCAAACAACGAAAAAAACTGCCGGCGATTCTGAGCACGGCAGTTTTTCTTTTGGAGCGGCCTGTGAAGCGGATCACTGTTCTTTCTTGATGCCCAGCAAGGCACGCAGACCGCTCTCCACTGTGGAGATCAGCACGATCACGACAGCAGTCTGGAACAGGATGATGGTCCCCGTAAAGATATACAGATTGAGCAGGTTGTCATACGGCAGCGCGCGGGCGATGAGAACGGAGAGCACAGCCATCACAAAACCCGTCACCATGTAGCGGACACTGCTGGCCTTCTGCGCAAACGCCCATGCCTTTGGCGAGGAGAGGGAGAGCGCCGTCCGATAACCGCGCTCGGCATCCATATCGGCGCATTTTCTGAGGCGCAGATAGCCGGTCTGGAGTGTCAAAACGGGGATGATCAGCATGAGAAACAGACAGAGCAACCAGGAAACAAACATGGCGAAGTTCCTCCTTGCGCACAGGCGCCGCGTAATCTTTGCCTGTATTATAGGAGAAACAGCCGCCAAGAAGCCGCCAAGAAACCGCTTGAAAGCGCAAAGAATCTTTATCAAGAGCGCTTCACAGAGGGGCAGAATCACAGCACGGAGGAGGCGATATTGAGCAGCGAGGTAAACAGGCTCAGACGCAGGAGCACCTCGCCGCTTCGCTGAGAGCCCCGGTGCAGCCCGGGCAGCATGGCAAGCAGCGTGCCGCCCAAGGCGCCGGGAAGAATCCAGAGCAGCACATCGGCATGGGGCAGGCTAAAGCGTTGACGGATCAGCAGCGTGAGGAGCTTGCCCGTCATGGCGAAGAGCGCTATAGTCAGCGCCGCGGCGGAGGACTCGTCGTTTTCCGCGTCGAAGAGCAGGAAATAGAGCATCAGTGTCAGCGGCTCCGCGCCAAAGGCGAGAAACGAGGCCGTCAGCCCGGCAAACATCGCGACGGGGAAAGCAAACAGGCGCGAGAGCGCCAGCGGGCGTAATGTCCTCGACAGCGCGCTGAAATAGACCGAGGGGAGCGCGATGAGCGTAAAGAGGAGCGCGTTTTGAAGCATGCGCACGGCCTGGGTGTCGATGACCGCGATCAGGCGATAGGCGGCAAGGTCGCCCAGAATGCCGCCCAGCAGCGCGCCTACGGCGAGCAGAAGCAGTTCCTCCTGATGCAGCGGAAGCGGCTTGCCGAGCGCGAAGAACGCGCTGACGAGCGCCGCGCAGAGCGTCGCCATCGTCGCGAGCATGGCGACGGCGTCGGGCGAAAGCGGCGAGACGGCGTCGAGCAGCGGGCGAAGCAGCGTCGCGGGGCCGAGCCCATCGCTGACGCCGAAAAACGCGCTGACGGCGCTGAGCAGCAGGTAGATCATCCGTTCATCGCCGCCTTGGCGAAGACAGCCGCGCTCCCGAGGGCCTCTTCAATGCGCAGAAGCCGGTTGTATTTGGCCGTCCGCTCTGCGCGACAGGGTGCGCCGGTCTTGATCTGCCCCGCGTTGAGCGCGACGGAGAGATCGGCGATGGAGACGTCCTCCGTCTCGCCGGAGCGATGGGAGACGATCGTGCGATAGCCGCTCTGGCGCGCAAGGCGCTGCGCCGAGATGGTCTCGCTCAACGTGCCGATCTGATTGGGCTTGAGCAGAATCGTGTTGGCGCAGCCCATCGAGATCCCCTTTGACAGGCGCTCCGCGTTGGTGACAAAGAGGTCGTCGCCCACGAGCTGGCAGCCGTCGCCCAGCGTCTTGGTCATGGCCTGCCAGGCGGGCCAGTCCTCCTCGCCGAGCGGATCCTCGATGGACCGGATGGGATACTGACGGATGAGCTCGCGCCAGTGCTCCGTCAGCTCGTGCGCGGTGAAGGTTCGGCGGCTCTTGGGCAGCAAATAGCCGCTCTTCTGCTTCCATTCGCTGGCCGCTGCATCGAGCGCGAGAACAAAGTCGCGCCCGGCGGTATAGCCAGCTCGGGAGACAGCCTCCAGAATCAGGTCGATGGCCTGCGTCTCCTCGATGATCTCCGGGGCAAAGCCGCCCTCGTCGCCGACGCTCGTGGAGAGATTGCGCTTCTTGAGCAGCGCGGCAAGCGCGTGATAGACCTCCGCGCCCATGCGCAGCGCTTCGCGGAAGCTGTCGGCGCCGATGGGCGCGATCATGAATTCCTGAACGTCCAGGCCGTTGCCCGCGTGCGCGCCGCCGTTGAGGATGTTCATCATCGGCAGGGGAAGCGTAACGGCCTGCGCGCCGCCCAGAAAGCGGAACAGCGCAACGCCCTGCGCGCTCGCGGCGGCCTTTGCGCAGGCCAGGGAGACGGCGAGCGTCGCGTTGGCGCCGAGGACAGACTTGTTGTCTGTACCATCGAGCATACAAAGAGCGCTGTCCACGGCGGCAAGATCGGCCGCGTCCATGCCGGCGAGCGCCTTGGCGATGGAGGTCGAGATGGCCTTACAGGCGCGTGTGACGCCCTTGCCGCCGAAGCGCTGCATATCCCCGTCGCGCAGCTCCAGCGCCTCGAATTTGCCCGTCGACGCGCCGCTGGGCGCGATGGCCGTGCAAGTGACGCCGCAGGCGAGGGCAACCTCCGCCTCGACGGTGGGGTTGCCCCGGGAATCGAGCACCTCACGCCCCAGAATGCTGACGATTTCGCTTGATCGCATAGGCAATTCCTCCGCTTCTCGTTTGCGCGTAGGATGCGCAGAAGCGGAAAAACTATGCGGAAGCGGGAGGATGCGAAAACAGCAAGGCCGGCGCACGGGAACACCCCGAAGCGCCGGCCTTGCCGGATTCAGCGCAAAGAAATCAGAAGCGGAGGAACCAGGTGGAGATGTAGCCAATCTGGCCGTCGATCTCTGCCTTGGTCCAATCGGTCGTCTTTTCCAGCACGTTGATCTGCTTGCCGACGGGAACCGTGCGCAGGATTCCCGCGTTCAGGCTTGCGCCGCTGCGGAAGTTGACGTAGCTGTTGCCGTTCGGGTTGATGACAGTCGCCGTGCCGCTGACAACATCAGCGGTGACCTTCAGGTACTGCGCCATCATGTAGCCTGTCTTGCCGTCGACGCTGACCTTGTACCAGCCGTCAAGCTTCTCCAGCAGCTTGACCTGCTTGCCGTTGCGGTAGTAGCCCAGCGCCTCGCTGGCGGTTGACGGCTCGCTGCGCAGGAAGAGTACCTGCGTGTCGCGCGGGTTGTTGACCACGGCGCTGCCGCTGACCGGCGTAGAGGGGATGGACGGTGTGGAAGGCACGCCCGGCTTGGTGGCGCTCAGCCACTGGGAGGACATGTAGCCGGTTTTGCCATTGACGCTGACCTTGCTCCAGGCGCCATCGGTGGAGAGCACCGTCACCTGCGTGCCGCGCGGATAGGAGCCAAGGATGTCGCCGTTCGGAGTAGCGCGCAGGTTAAGCCCACGGGTGTTCGTGTTTACATAGCGAACCGTATCCGTCTCGCCCTCGCTGCCCAGGTACTTGGTGTACATGTAGCCGCTCTGACCGCCGACATCGACGCTGGCCCAATCGCCGTTGATGCCCTTGACGAGCACCTGCGTCCCCCAGCCATACTTGCCCAGCACGGCGGATTCCGTGCTCGCCTCGGCGCGCAGGTTGAGCGTGCCGCAGGTGATCACGCGGATTTCATTCTCGGCGAGCGAGGCGAGCGGAGCCGCCATCGCCATGCAGAGCATCGCGGCGCAAGCCGCTTTCTTCTTGGTATTCTGCATCAGGAATCCTCCTTTGTCATTGCGAAGGCGTTCAAGCGGCCGTTCCTGACCGCCTTCTGCATACATGACGAAGGCGAAAAATCTTTTATTGCCATGTAACAGATTCCAAGTTCTGGAAAGGCGGAGGAGCAGAGGAGAAAATCCACGCAATAAAAGAAAAAAAAGAGCACCGTAGGGCGCTCTGGAAGAAGATGGAATGGGTCATGGATTGAAGTCAAACACGGCGGAATGGGAGAGGAAAACGCGCGCGCGGGTCACGGGATGGACAAAGGAGAGGGAGACGGCGCTGAGCTGATGATGCGCAAGAGAGAGTGCGCGGCTCAGGCGGGCGCTTTCCTGTGAGGCATAGCGTGTATCGCCCAGCAGCGGACAGCCGATATGCGATGCGTGGACGCGGAGCTGATGCGTTCTCCCTGTCAAGGGGTGAAACGAGACGAGGGAGACGGTCTCCTGGCCGATGGACAGATTCTGGAGCACGGCGTAGCGCGTGACGGCGCGCTGTCCGTCGGCGCGAACGACACGCGTGAAGCTGTCTGGCGTCAGACGGGCGATGGGCGCGTCGATCTCGCCGGATTGCGGCTCAGGCGTTCCATAGACCCAGGCGCGATAGACCTTTTCAAACGAGCCCACCTGCATCTGACGCTGAAGATGCGCCTGGACAAAGGGCAGCTTGGCAAACAGGACGATGCCGGTAGTCTCGGCGTCGAGCCGATGGACGGGATGCGCGGGGCGGCCGAGAACCGCGCATACGCGCGCCTCAAGCGTATCACTGCCGCCGGGCGCTGAGGGCGAAGGATGGCATTGCAGCGGTGCGGGCTTGAAGACGGCGAGCAGCGCCTCATCCTCATAGAGCACCTCGAGTGGACGCGACGGCGACGCAGAGGAAGCCGACGCATAATCCGCCAGCTCCACGCGCACACACATGCCTTCGCGGACGGGCTGGTTGCTGAAAAAGGGCGCCGCATCGACCGACACGGCACCCCTTTGCTTGGCAGAGCGAATCTCACGTCCGGAGAGGCCCATTGGCCCACGCAGAAGCTGCTGGAGCGTCAGGCCATCCTCCCCGGCGGAGACGGTATGCTCAAGGCGCATCAGAGCACCTTGCTCAGAAAGTCCTGCGTGCGCGGATTCTGCGGATGATCGAACAGATCCTGCGGCGCGCCCTGCTCACAGATGATGCCGCCATCCATGAAAAGCACACGGTTGCAGACCTCGCGCGCGAAGCCCATCTCGTGGGTCACGATCACGCAGGTCATCTTGTTGCGCGCCAGAGCCTTGATGACCTCAAGCACCTCGCCGACCATCTCCGGGTCGAGCGCGGAGGTCGGTTCGTCAAAGAGCATGACCTCCGGCTCCATCGCGAGCGCACGGATGATCGCCAGACGCTGCTTCTGGCCGCCGGAGAGGCGGGTCGGCTTGCTGTCGCGCTTGTCGGAGAGGCCAACGCGCTCAAGGAGCGCTTCCGCCTGAGCGATGGCCTCGTCCTTGCTCTTTTTGCCCAGCAGGACGGGAGCAAGGGTGATGTTGTCGATCACGGACATGTGCGGGAAGATGTTGAAATGCTGGAAGACCATGCCCATCTTCTGGCGGTGCTGGTCGATATTGACAGACTTGTTCGCGATATCGACGCCGTCAAACCAGATATGACCGGAGGTTGCCTCTTCAAGGCGGTTGAGGCAGCGCAGGAAGGTCGACTTGCCGGAGCCGGAGGGGCCGATCAGCGAAACGACCTCGCCCTTGTGGATGGTCTCCGTGATGCCGGCGAGCACCTTGAGGGAGCCAAAGTCCTTGTGCAGATCCTCGACCCGGATGAGCTCGGGAGCGTCTCTGTAATCAAACTGCTCAGTCATCGGCCTTGAGCCTCCTTTCCAGCACGGCGATGAGCTTACTCATCGTGAAGGTGACAACGAAGTAGATGATGCCGATGATGATCAGCGGCTCCAGAACGAGATAGGTTTTGCCGGAGATCGTCTGGTACTGCGTCATCAGGTCGCCAACGTAGAAGGTTGAGGCGAGCGACGTCTCCTTTGTGATGGCGACGAACTCGTTGCACATCGCGGGCAGGACGTTCTTGAAGGCCTGCGGCAGGATGATACGGATCATGGTCTGGCTGGCGGAGAGGCCGAGTGAGCGTGCCGCCTCGGTCTGCCCGCGATCGATCGACTGAATGCCCGAACGGAAAACCTCGGACATATACGCGCCGGAGTTGATGATCAGCGCGACGGCGATGCAGGTGAACTTGGAGAGTTTGAGGGCAGGCAGCAGATCCGGCAACAGAAAATAGAAGAAATAGAGCTGGAGCAGCAGCGGTGTGTCCCGGATGATTTCGGTGTAGATGGTGGCGATGAGGTTGAGGACTCGGGACTTGGACAGGCGCATGATCGCGACCAGCGCGCCGATGACGCAGCCGACGGCGACGGCGACGAGCGCCAGCAGCAGGGTTGTGCCCAAGCCATTGACAAAGCTCATGCCGTATTTCACCAGCAGCTTTTCGATGTTAACGAGCAAGGAAATCCCTCCTTCATGTAGCGGGTTACAGGGTTTCAACACGCGCCATGGCTTCATAGACCATGTCCCGCGTTATCGGATAGGGGATATGCGCCATGTCGGGCCCTTCGGTGGCCTCGGCGAGCGCGGCATCCAGTGCGGCGCGGTCAAGCGGCACACGCATCTGAGCGAGCGTGACCGGCGTACCCAGGCTGACGAGAAAGCGGCGCAGCTCTCTCGCGCGCTCGATCTGCCCATCCAAAGCGAGCTGCACGAGCGCGCCATAGGCGACCAGATCGCCATGCAGGAATTCCCGCTCGACATGGGGGAAGAGCTGCAGGCCATAGCAAACGGCATGCGCGAGCGCACAGTTGTAATCGTCATTCGCCATCAGCGAGACCAGACCGGCCGAGACGATCACGCTGCGTGCGCAGAGCTCCATGGCGGGCCCGGCCTCGCGGCGCTCCACCTCGTCAAGCGCGGCGCGCCCAAAGCGGAGAATCGGCTCATAGCAGGTCGAGGAGAGGCTCACGCCGATCAGCGACATGTGGTCGATGGAGACGCCGGGCTCGTCGTTTTTCGCGCTGAAGGTCGATTCAAGGTGCTTGGCCAGCGTATCGCCCAGCGCGGCTCGAAAGTACGGCGCGGGGGCGTTGGCGGCGAGGGTGAGGTCGATCATCGTCAGCGCGGGCGGCGCGTCATAAAAGAGGAAGCGATCGAACGGGCCATCCTCGCGGTAGACGACGGAGAGCGCCGTGATGGGCGCGCAGTTGGAGACGAGCGTGGGCAGGCTTACGAGAGGAAGGTTCAGCTGATGGGCCACGCCCTTTGCCGTGTCGATCGCCTTGCCGCCGCCCATGCCGACGAAAAAATCGGGGCGCAGCGGGGCGATTTGGTCGCTCAGTCGATTCATCGCCTGCTGCGTACAGGCGCCGCCGAAGGGAAAAGCACCCAGCAGCTCCGGGCCACCCGTATGGAGAGCAGCGCGCAAGGGGGGCAGGCCCTTCTCCATCGCCGTTTTGCCGCCGATGACAACGAAGCGGCTGCCCAGCGGCGCGCAGAGCGCGGGAAAACGCGCATAGACGCCGCGCCCAAAGATAAAGCGCGGCAGCGTGACGACATCGGTCAAATACATGATTACACCAGCCTGGGCAGCCTTGAGAGCCGCTCAATCGATTCATTCAGGGTCTCTTCGCTGCGAGCGAAGTGCAAGCGGATCAGGTGGTTGACCGGCTCACGGAAGAAGCTCGAGCCCGGTACAGCAGCGACGCCGACCGTGCGGATCATCCACTCGCAGAACTCCATGTCGCTCTTGCCGCAGAAGCGCATGCCGGGCTTTTGGAAGTCACTGATGTCGACCATCACAAAATAGGAACCCTGGGGCACAGTATGCGCAAGACCAATGCGGTCAAGGCCGTCGAGAAAGAGGCTGCGCTTCTTCGTGTACAGCGCGGTCAGCTCGTCATAATAGCTCTGCGGGAAGTTGAGGCCGACGACGGCGGCCTCCTGCAGGGGAGCGGCAGCGCCGACGGTCAGGAAATCATGCACCTTTTTGGCGGCTTCGATGACGTTGGCCGGGCCGATCAGGTAGCCCAGGCGCCAGCCCGTAATCGAATAGGTCTTGGAGAGCGAGGAGCAGCAGATGACGCGGTCGGCGATTTGCGGGAGCGCGCCGGCATAGGTGTGATGATACGGCGCGAAGACGATGTGCTCGTAGACCTCGTCGGTGATCATGTAGGCGTCGTAGCGGTTGCACAGGTCGCCGATAAAGAGCAGCTCCTCCTTCGTAAAGACCTTGCCGCAGGGGTTCGAAGGGTTGCAGACGATGATCGCCTTGGGATGCTGACGGAAGGCGTCCTCCAGCACGTCGCGGTCAAAATCAAACGCCGGCGGGACGAGCGGAACGAAGATCGGATCTGCGCCGGAGAGAATCGCGTCCGCGCCGTAATTCTCATAGAAGGGGGAGAAGACGACAACCTTGTCGCCGGGATTGCAGACGGTCATCATCGCGCTCATCATGGCCTCGGTGCCGCCGCAGGTGACGAGCACCTCGGTATTCGGGTTGATGGCGCGGCCGTAGGCGCGGCCCTGCTTGCGGGCAAGGGCTTCGCGGAAATTTTCAGCACCGAAGGTCACGGAATACTGATGCGGGCCCTCGTCGGCCACCTCGCGCAGACGATCCGTGATCGCCTTGGGCGGGGGAAAGTCCGGGAAGCCCTGGGAGAGATTGATTGCGCCGACCTCATCGCTGATGCGGGTCATGCGGCGGATGACGGAATCGGTAAACGTCTGAACGCGACGGCTCAGCTCGGGCATAATTATTCACGCCTTTCCAAAGTGAAAGTGAAACATCAGACATGCTCCAAAAAGCAATGCTCATATTCTATCACAACGAAGGAAGCAATACAACCGAAAAAAGCACTTTCTTTCAAAAAACCATCAATTTCTGAATACCCGACGAAAAATAAAGCATTTTTATGCAGAATATTCACTTGACATATACGCCGGCACGTCGTAAAATAGCACTATCATTTTTGCGGCGCCTGCTGCGCCGCGGATGGAATTTCAGGAGGGAAATGATCATGAAGAAAATTCTTGCGCTTGTGCTCGCCGTGATGCTCGTGATGACCTGCTCGCTGGCGCTGGCCGACCGTCTGGACGATATCCTCGCTGCCGGAAAGCTCGTCGTCGCGACCAGCCCGGACTGGCCGCCGTATGAATATATCGACGACAATGGCGACATCGTCGGCACCGATATCCTGATGGTGCAGTGGATGGCCGAGCAGTTGGGCGTTGAACTCGAGATTCAGCCGATGGCGTTTGACGCCTGCCTCGCGGCGGTCGGCCAGAAGGACGTCGACCTCGTCGTCGCGGGCCTGACCTACGACGAGGAGCGCACCAATCGTATGGACCTCACCGGCATCTACTGGAACGAGGGCGACCAGGGCCTGCTCGTCAAGAAGGGCGAGAGCGCTGCCTACAATTCTCCCGAGGCCTTTGCCGGCAAGACCGTCGCCGCGCAGAACGGCACCAACCAGCAGATCATGGTCGAGGAGCAGCTCCCCGACGCGACCCTTGAGCTGGTCACCAAAATCCCGGACGGCGTCAACATGGTGAAGACCGGCCGCGTCGACGCGCTGGCTGTGCCGAAGACCGTGTATGACAGTGTTCTGGCCGAGAACGACGACCTGGAGATCGCCGAGTTTGCCTTCGACTTTGAGGGCGGCAACTACATCGCCAGTGTCAAGGGCGAGGACACCCTGACCGCGAAGATCCAGGAGCTGATCGACCAGATCAACGCCGAGGGCCTCTATCAGCAGTGGGTTGACGAGATCCAGATGGCGAAGTAATCCTTTTAAGGCGGAATAAAGGAAAAAAAAGAGGACGTTTCCTAGATGACGGAAGCGTCCTTTTTTATGGAAACTCCCCGGCAAGACGATGACCTCGGGCACAGAGTTGCAGGGTTTATAGACCTTTGCCAGTGATGCTGCTGTCAGCGTGTCGGTTTGTTCTGAAAAGGGTTATTGAGCCTTCTTGCTGACGACCAGATTCCAATCTGCATCGTAATGCAGCCCAAGATCCCGGCAGAGGCGTTCATTGAGCTGTTGAAGCGCGTCATGATAGGCGCGATAGGCAGGCGACAGGCGCTTCATGGCGGGGATGAACACGTCGTTGTAGCCGCAGGTTTGCAGCGCGCGCAGCATCTGACGCTTTGCGAGCTCAACAGGGGAATAGCGGATCAGCGGGTTTTCCCGCAGGCGGACGGTGCGCAGCGTCTGCGCCTTGAGGCGCGCATAGGCGGCCTCGTCGGGATGAAGCATCGCCTGAAGCTGCGCATCCATCTGAGCGGCAGAGATATTCGCAGCTGCACCCGAGAGGCCGGACAGGCGCGTGGAGAGACGAAAGAGCAGAGGCAGGCGCAGCTCTGGATCATCCCAGAAGGCGAGAATGGTCTGATAGGCCTGCTTCTGCTCATCAGTCGTGATGCGCAGCTGCAGATAGGGCGCAAAATGCGCGGTGAGGTAGATTCCGAATCCCCCGGGAAGCTGAGCGCGAATGGCTTGGGCGATCGTCTCAAAATCGAGCGCTTCGTCAAGCGCAGGCGCGTCATGCTGGCGGATAAAGGCCTCCAGCGCGTCGATCTCCTCCTGCCGGGTCTGCTGCTCCCGGCGCTTGCGCAAAAGGACGGCGTCCAGCACGTCTTGTCCGCCTCCTTTGAGCAGACGGCGGATGTCATCGATGGAGATGCCGAGCTTGCGATAGGCCTGAATCTCGTGGAGGATGCGGATATCCTCGTCGGAGTAGTCGCGATAGCCGTTCTCCTCCCGGTCGACGACGGGGAGCAGACCCTGCTCCTCATAATACTTGATCGCGCGGCGCGTACATCCGACGGCCTGCGCGGCTTCGCTGATGCGCATGATGCGGCCTCCTTTTTTACTCTGAAAGTCCCTCTGCAAAGCTCCGGTCTCGACCGCAAAGCAGCGGGACTTTCATCTCTTGGTCGGAAATGCAACCGGCATCATGCCGGTTTACTCTGAAAGTCCCTCTACAAAGCTCCGGTCTCGACCGCAAAGCAGCGGGACTTTCATCACTTGGTCGGAAATGCAACCGGCATCATGCCGGTTTTGATCAGGAAGAGGAAATCGGTCTTCCTGTATGAGCCAGTATAAACCTGTACGCGGCGTACAGGTCAAGAGGCGCAAGCCCAATTACTCGTATTTTTACCGACGGCGTAGAGCGGAACGAACAGACCGCCAAGCAGCCCGTAATGCGGCAGGAGAACGCACAAAAGCGGCGCGCATCCCAAAGGAATACGCGCCGCACGGAATGAATCATGAACCGGGAGCCGGCTTGTCCGCATCCTTCTTTTTGTGGCGGGGCAGAGCATTGCGGATCTTCGCCATCCGCCTGCGGCGGCGTTCCTTCGCCTCAAGGCGCTCGCCGAGATCCCGGGCGCCAACGCCGTAGACGAGGTAGAGAATGATGCCGGAGACGACCATGATGAACACGGTCGAGGCGCAGCGTCTGCCGGAGGCGTTGACGTTGTAGCCGTCGCGGCCCTCCTCAGCGCACATGTTCTGGATGACCATGGCGTAGGACTTGCCGTAGCTCGAGTGGAACGTGGCGGACATGTCGTACTCGGTGAACAGCGCGTTGAAGTTGAGCGCGAAGACGGCCAGCACGCTGGGCATGATGATGGGCAGCTTCACGCGCACAAAGGTCATCAGCTTCTTTGCGCCCAGGTTGCGCGCGGCATCCTCGAGCTCCTCGTCGATGCCGTAGAACGCGGCCTTGATCATGCGCAGGGCGAACGGAATCTTGACGACCGTATAGGCCATGACGATCAGAAAGCGCACGTTTTCGCGCATGTAAAGGTTGTTGCCCAACACATACCAGACGGACTCGGAGTTGAAAAACGTCCTGTATGAATAGCAGATCAGGATGGTCGGCAGCAGCCAGGGGAAGAGCAGGCTGTACTCAAGCACGGTCGCGCTCTTCTTATTGCGATGGCTGAAGATGTAGTTGACCGCGACGACGACGATCACGCAGGCCAGCGCCGCCGCGATCGCGGACATCACGAAGCTCAGCCGGATGCCGCCGACGGTATCGGCATTGGAGAACAGACCCGAGATCGCGCCCGTGCGCGTCTTGAGCTTGCCGCGTGTCGTCATGAATTCGTAATCCTGCGTGCCGAAGAAGTTGATGAGCGTCCAGTTCTTGACATCCAGCGTCTTGGAGCGGATGGCCGGATAATTCTGGAACGCGAAGAGGATGATCATCACGACCGGGGTCATGTAGATCACGAAGAGCACATAGGCGTAGATGTGCGCCAGGACGTTGGCGACGGGGTTGGTGATCTTCTGCTTGACGAGCTTTGCCTTGGTCTTGCTGACAGAGAGATAATGCCCTTTGCGCTCATAGGCGCTCAAAATGCTCAGCAGGAGGATGGTGAAGAGCGCCAGGATGATCGAAAGGAGCGCGGCGCGCGCCTGCGGAAAGGCCTCGTCGGCGACGGAAGAGCCTGCCAGACGGACGATTTCCGGGTTGATCGAGTCATAGCCCAACAGCGTCGGGGCTGACATGGCGCAAAGGCCCGTGATGAAGGTCATGACCGTCAGGGAGAAGAGCGTGGGCACAAGCGTCGGGAGGACGACTCGACGCAGCACCGTGAAGGGCTTGGCGCCCATGTTGCGCGCCGCCTCGACGGTGTTGTAGTCGATGCCGCGGATGGCGTTGCGCAGAAAGAGCATGTGGTTGCTCGTGCAGGCGAAGGTCATGGTGAAGAGGACGGCGTTGAAGCCGGAGAACCAGTTCTTGTTAAACGACGGCAGGCTGTTGGCCAACCAGGTCGTCAGGATGCCGTCCGAATCGTAGAGGAAGAGGTAGCCGGTGACCAGCGCGACGCCGGAATAGATCATCGTCGTCATATAGCCCAGGCGGAGCACGCGGGCACCCTTGATGTCAAAATACTCCGTCAGCAGGACGATGGAGACGCCAACGACGTTGACCGTGATCACCAGGCAGACGGCGAGCTTGAGCGAGTTGAGGACGAATTTGGGCATGTTGCCCGCGAAGAAGAAGCGAATGACCGCGAAGGGATCGATTTCGCCGCTCGCGGTGCGGACGGTGAAGATCTGGGTGATGGTGTTGAGGCACGGGAGCAGCATGAAGCCGAAGAACAGATAGACAAAAAAGGCGATGAAGAACACCCTGCCCAGCAGCTCCGGCTTGAGCCACGCGGGGGTGCGCCTGGCGGTTTTCTGCATAATCACGCCTCCTTGACGGGCGCGTCGTAGGACATGACGTTCGCGGGATGCAGCCCAAGGACGACTTGCTGCCCCGGTTCATAGATATTGACGCCGTCGTTCTTCTCGATCACCTTGACGGTCTGCCCGGCGGCCTCGATGGCGTACTTGATGTAGAGGCCGTAGTATTCGCGGCTGACGATCGTTCCCGTGAGCTGCACCTCGCCCGGATGGGCGGGGCAGTTGACGCGCACGCGCTCCAGCCGGATGAAATGATGCTTGGCGGGGTCGAGCCGCATGGCGCGGACAATGTCGTCCCCCAGACGGTTGATGTCGCCGATGAAGTTGCAGACGAATTCGGTCTGGGAGTGGTTGTAGATCTCGTTGGGGGTGCCGATCTGCTCGATGCAGCCCTTGTTGAAGACGGCGATGCGGTCGGAGAGCGTCAGCGCTTCCTCCTGATCGTGGGTGACGTAGATGGTCGTGATGCCGAACTCGCGCTGCATCTTCTTGAGCTCGTTGCGCAGCTGAACGCGCAGCTTGGCGTCGAGGTTTGAAAGCGGCTCATCCATGCAGATGATGCTCGGCTCGGTGACGAGCGCACGGGCGATCGCGACGCGCTGCTGCTGGCCGCCGGAGAGCTGGCTGACCGCCTTTTTGAGCTGTTCATCCGAGAGGTCGACCTTGCGGGCGATGTCGCGAACCTTGCGGTCGATTTCCGCCTTTTTCAGCTTCTTGACCTTGAGGCCGAAGGCGATGTTGTCATAGACGGTCATCGTCGGGAACAGCGCGTAGCTCTGGAAGACGATGCCGATATTGCGCGCCTCGATCGGAACATGGGTGATATCCTCGCCGTTCATGCTGACCGTGCCGGCGACGGGCTCGATGAAGCCGGTGATGGTGCGCAGTGTGGTCGTCTTGCCGCAGCCGGATGGGCCCAGAAAGGTAAAGAACTCTCCTTCGCCAACCTTGACATGGATGTGATGCAGGGCTTCGAAGTCATCAAACTTCACGACGATATTGGACAGCTCAATCATGGGGGACAGCTCCCTTCAAACGTGGATTGGATAAGGAGAAGGCGAGTCTGCGCGCGGCAGACTCGCCTTTGAGATACACGCAATGGTTTACTTGGCAGCAGCCTGCGTCAGAACGGCCCAGTCGAGATTGTCCCAATCCGGCTCAGCGGGCGCCGCGCTGTTGTCGGCCCAGTAGAAGCCCAGGTTGGTCATGATGTTCGTCCACTCGGAGGAATGCGCCGCGACATACTCCGCATAGTTCATGTCGGTGCCTTCCACCTTGGTCAGGGAGCAGTTCTTGAGGGTATAGATCGCAGGGGTCTCGTCGTAGATCATGCCGGCAGCGACGGTGTTGCAGGGGAAGGAGTCAAACTCATCCGCCCAGGCGGCCTGGGTCTCGGCAGAGCCGAACCACTCGGCGAAGGCCTTCACGACCTCGGTTTCCTCCTCAGAGCGGCCCTCGCGCTCGAGGATGCCGATGTACTCGGCGATGTAGTAGGTGCCGTCCGCGATCTCGACGATGCCCCAGTTCTCGGGATCAAGCGTGCCCAGCAGCGGGGAAGAGGAGCTGTCGGCTGCGGCATCGATATTGCCGTAGAGGGAAGAGGAGTAGAACGTGGAGACCTGCACGTCGCCCCGGTTCAGCGGATCAAAGCCATAGCTGTCGCCGGTAAAGAGGCCGTTGGCGCAGTAGGCCCATAGGGTCTTCCAGCCCTCGACGGAGATGCCGCCCGCCGGAGAGGACGGGTCGACAAAGGAATAGAGCATCGCGTTGTTGATGTTGCTGTTGGTGGTACCGCCGACCTTGCCCTGGCGATACCACTTGTAGCCGCAATTCACGATGTCGGCCCAGTGCTCGAAGGAGAGCGCTTCGCCGTTCGTGCCCAGCTCATCGTTGCGGTAGAGCATCAGGATATTCTGGATGACGAGACCATAGGCCTTGCCCGGATAGACGTACTCGCCGACGTCGCCCGCCCAGGAGGGCGTCCAGTCCATGACCTTGAGGTTCTCGTAGGTGCCGCCCACGAGCTGGGACCAGCGGGTCTCGTTGAGGCCGAAGATCAGGTCGCCGTCCTTGTTCTCATTGGCAGCCTGAATCGCGGCGGTGTCGCCGGAGATGACGGAGTTGTCATCCAGAGAAATGTTGAAGCCGGCCTCCCTGGCAGCATTTTGCAGCCAGGTCGCGCGCTCCGTGGAGTTGGAGTTGGAGTAGATTCGGATGGTGTAGTTGCTCGCGTCGGCGCTTGCGACGGCGAAGCAGGCAAGGCTCATCAGCACGGCAAGCGCCAGAGCCACAGACAGGAAGCGTTTCATGGACAAATCCTCCTTCAATTGACATTGATCCGATGCAGACGCCATCGGATAGCTCTGACTCTATTATACACAAATTTTACAAAAAATCAATTTTAATTTTACACATCTTGGGGGGGAAAAAAATCGATGAAACTACCTCCTGCCGAAGGAGAACAGAGGATTGAGGCTGATCAAAGTATATGAAGCGCCGGAGAAAAAAGAGGCTGCCAGATGGTCTGGCAGCCTCAAGCAAAATGTGATTATTCGCCCCTCGCGGCGGTCTTTGCGGCAGCCTCGCGCTTGTTGATCTTCTTCTGATTGTAGATGGAGAAGAGGATGACGGCGACAGCGACCACGAAGAAGCCCACGGCGATGGGACGACCCAGGATGGCGAGGAAGTTTCCGCCATTGAGATCCATGAAGCGGACGAAATTCTGCTCGCACATCGGTCCAAGGATGAGGGCGAGCAGGATCGGGCTCAGCGGGAATTCATACTTGTTCATCAGCCAGCCGACCACGCCGAAGAGGACGCAGACGCCGACGTCGAACACGTTCTTGTTGATGGAGAACGCGCCCAGCAGGGAGACGACCAGAATGATCGGATAGAGAATCTTCTTCTCGACCGAGACGATCTTGGCGAAGAAGCGGACGCCGCAGCAGCCGACGACCAGCATCGCCAGGTTGGCGAGCATCAGCGCGGCAAAGACGCAGTAGACGGTGTCCAGCTTGTCCACATACATCGTCGGGCCGGGCTGGATGCCCTTCATGATGAACGCGCCGAGGATGACGGCGGTGACGGCGTCACCCGGAACGCCCAGGGAGAGCAGCGGGATCATCGCGCCGCCGGAGCAGCCGTTGTTCGCGGATTCGGTGGAGGCGACGCCTTGCGGAATGCCGGTGCCCCACTGCTCGGGATGCTTGCTGAAGCTCTTGTTGAAGCCGTAGGAGACGAACACGGCGATGTCGCCGCCCGCGCCAGGAATCGCGCCGATGAAGGTGCCGATCAGACCGCCGGAGAGGATCTGCGGCCAGATCTGGGCGATCGTGGTGAGACTCGGCAGCACTTCGGTGATCTTCTCGTCGGAACGCCCCTGCTTCTCCTCGCCGTTGATGATACGCTCAACACCGGCGATGATCTCGGAGACGGCGAACAGGCCGATCAGCACGGGGATGAACTGAAGGCCGGAATAGAGCGACTTGACGCCGAAGGTAAAGCGCTTGGCGCTGTAGGTCGGGTCCATGCCAACGGTACAAAGGAGCATGCCGAAGAAGGCGGAGATCAGGCCCTTCGCGATGGACTGGCCGGAGATGGCGATGATGACAGACAGGCCGAAGACGGCGAGCATGAGCATCTCGGCGGAGGTGAATTCCATCGCCACATCCGCGATGAGCGGGGAGAGGAAGGTCATGACCAGCGCGCCGATGATGCCGCCGCAGAAGGAGGAGAACATGGCGATGGAAAGCGCCTTGCCCGCCTGGCCCTTTTGGCACATGGGATAGCCATCCAGCAGCGTTGCGGCTGCGGCCGGCGTACCCGGTGCATGGATCAGGATGGCGGAAATCGAGCCGCCGTACATGCCGCCGCAGTAGATACCCAGCAGCAGACCGATGGACGGGATCAGATCCATGCCGAAGGAGAAGGGAATCAGCAGCGCGACGCCCATGGTGGCCGTCATGCCTGGAATCGCGCCCAGCAGCACGCCGCCGGCAGCGCCCAGCAGCGTCATCAGAAGCACTTCAGGATTGAGAAAGACGGAACCGTAGCTCTGGAAAAGCAAACTCCAATTCATACAAGCGCCTCCTTTCTCAAATCATGTCGACGAGATTCTTCAGCGGCTGAAGAATGCCCATGGGGATGTTGACGGTCAGCATCTTGTAGAAGACCAGCCACATCAGCAGAGGAACGAAAATGGAAACCAGGAGGATCTGGCGGAAATCCCGCTTGCCGATGATCCACATGATCGCAGCGGCGATCAGCGCGGAGACGAGAACGTAGCCCAGAACTTCAAAGAGCGCGACATAGGCGACGCACAGCGCGATCACGACCAGACCGGCGAGCGCGCCCTTGCTTTTGAAAAAGTTGATGGAACTCGCAGGAGCGGCGAGAGGATCGTCCTCCTTCATGTTCATCAGCTTCATCACGGACTGGATCAGCAGGACGATGGTGAAGATCATCATGCCCAGACACATGAACTGGGGGAACGAGGCAGGCTGAACGGCCGCGTTCTTGACGACCTTGAAGCTCAGCGTCTGCACATAAGCCCAGATTTCAAAGACAAGCAGGACGATTGAAATCACCAGATTGGAAAATGCCTTCGACTGGTTTTTTTTCAAGTCAATCACATCCTTAAAGTGTAACGGTTTATCAGCAGGCTTGCGCAATGAAAAGGTGGGCAGGCAAAGCCTGCCCACCACAGCTGCAGTTGATCAGAGAGTCGGAATGGGGGAATTACAGCAGACCGACAGCCTCCATGGCCTTCGGAACGTCTTCGGCAGCCTGCTTGAGATAAGCGGTGTACGCCTCGGCGTCCATGTAGGAGATGGTCTGGCCAGCGTTGTTCATGAACTCGATAAAGTCCGGATCCTCGATGGCGGCGGCGCAGGCAGCCTGCAGCTTCGCGCGCACTTCCTCATCGCAGCCGAGCGGGAGCGCCATGCCGCGCTGAGTCGCGTACACGACGTCGAAGCCCTGCTCCTGGCAGGTCGGGACATCCGGGAACGCGGAGTTGCGCTCGGTATCCATGACACCCAGAACGGTCAGGCCGTTGCCGATGAAGCTGCGGGCCTCCGCGAGGGAAACCGTCACGCCCTGGATTTCGCCCTGAGCGGCGGCCTTCACGGCATCAGCGGCGCCGTTGGCATAGGTGATCATCTTGATCTCGATGCCGGTCGCGTTCATCAGGTAGCCGCCGGCGATGTGCCAGACAGAGCCGGAGGAGGAGCCGCCCATCATGACCTCGCCCGGATGCGCCTTGCAATACTCGACGAAGGTGGCGACGTCGGTGATGCCGTTGGCTGCGGCCCAGTCGGTGTTGACGGTGATCGCGGCGGCGTCGGTGTTGACGCGGCAGAGCGGATCGTAGTTCTCATAGGTGTAATCGGACATATCCTGAGCCTTGTAGGCAGAGAGCTCGAAGGTGATCATGCCCATGGTATAGCCGTCGGGATCGGCGTCGGCGATGGCCTCGTGGCCGATGACGCCGGAGGCGCCGGTCTGGTTGTCAACAGTCAGGGTGACGCCCAGCTGCTTGCCAAGAGCCTCGCAGAAGGCGCGCAGGCAGGAGTCGGTACCGCCGCCGGCACCCCACGGGCAGATGACGGAGATACCCTTGCTCGGGTATTCCGCAGCGGAAGCGACGGTTGCCATGCCGCACACGAGCACGAGCGCGACCATCAGGGCAAGAAACTTTTTCATAGAGAGTTCCTCCTCACGATTTTTGGCCGGCAGGACAAGCCGTAATCATCCGCCGGCACTTTACAAAAAGTATAGCATACAGGAGAGAGAATGTCAATCAATATTCACAGCGTCGAACACCCTTGATTATACATGATGCATAACGAAAAGAGCAGGGCAGGACTGAATTGCCAAAAAAATGGCAGAAAAAATAGGCAGGCAACGGGCAACTGACTGGGGGAAAAGGCGGATAATCATGCAACAGGAGCTGTCAAGGCCCATTGCAGAATATGGGGATGCGCCAGCGCGGCAGGGGAAGAGGGCAACAAAAAAAACCACAGGCAAAACCTGTGGCTTGGTGGCACCTCCAATGGGAATCGAACCCATGATTTTGCCTTGAGAGGGCAACGTCTTAACCGCTTGACCATGGAGGCGAATGGCTGGGGAACTAGGATTCGAACCTAGACAATACGAGTCAGAGTCGTAGGTGCTGCCGTTACACAATTCCCCAATAACTTCGAGCGAACCGCTCGAACAAAAAGGATTATACCGGAAAACGGGGAATCTGTCAATCCCCTTTTGCTATTTTTTTCAAAGAAGCCGTGATGGCGCGCGCCAAATCAGATCAGCAGCAGCGCATGACCGCCGCCAAAGACGAAAAAGCCTGCGCGCAGGAGAAGCACGGCGAAAAGCCCGCAGCAGATGCAGGCAGCGAGCATCCTGGCACAGGTGAGCATGACGCTCAGCGCGCCGAGCCTGCCGGCATCCAGAAACGGATAGGGATAGGGGCTGTCTGTCTCCGGGATGCAGGGGCCGTGCCGGGCTGACAGGAGCACATAGAAGAGATAGGACAGGGGAATCAACGTCCACAGCCCCGCGTCTGCGCCGGATAGCGTGCCCTTTTGCGGGCCGCAGAGGAGCCAGTATACGAAGGTCAGCCAGGGTACGAGGTAATGAATGAAGATATTGTCCGCCAAAACGATGCAGAACTCGCGCGTGTGCGGCTGATGGCGCATTCTCGCAAGGATGGGAGGTTTGAGGATGCGGTCAAAGACGACGGCGGTGAGCATGATGCTCATCGTGACCGCGAACTCGACGTGAGGTATCAGCGGCCATAGCGCGGCGCGGGCGTAAAGCCGGGGTGCCAGCAGCGAAAAATAGAGCAGGACGATCAGGTTGCTCAGATTGGTGTAATAGAGGAAGAAACCGCAGCGCGGGCGGCCTGCGTAAAAATCCTTGTGCATGGTCAGTCCGATCAGACAGGCGACCACGATCAGCGCGCTCAGCAGGGCGCCCAGACGGCCAAAGGGCGCGGGAGGAATGACAACGAGCATAATCCGCCTCCAGAGACAAGCTGCTTTTAGCTTGACGGGAAAGCGGCAATTTATGCGGCAAAGGGGAGATGGAGGAGAAGAAAAACCGGGATGTAACAATTTCGAAACAATTGTCTGATACACTAAGAAAACGAACCGACGCCGCGGGGGCCTGCGCGCGTCGAGGGGGCTATGTGATACACGGCGACCATCCGGTGAGGAGGAGTAGCATGGTGCACGTGCTCGTCGTCGAGGACGACGTGAGGCTGAATGAAATCGTCTGCGAGAGCATCAACGCAAGCGGCTATGCCGCGCACGGCTGTCTGAGCGCGCAGCAGGCATACGACGTGATGTATGCGCAGAATATCGACCTGATCGTTTCGGATATCATGATGCCCGGGACGGACGGCTTTGAATTTGTGACGAGCGTCCGGCGCGTCAACCGGACGATTCCGATCCTGCTGATGACGGCGCGGGATGACCTGGCCGCCAAGCGGCGGGGCTTTCGCGCGGGGATTGACGATTATATGGTCAAGCCCATCGACGTGGATGAGCTGATTCTGCGCATTGAGGCGCTGCTGCGCCGCGCGCGCATCGAGGCGGAAAAGCGGCTGATGGTCGGCCATACCGTGCTGGATGCGGAGGAGATGAGCGCCTATGTCGGCGGCGAGGAGGTCGCGCTGACTGTGCGCGAATTCAACATTCTCTACAAGCTGCTCTCCTATCCGCGCAGGACATTCTCCCGCGCACAGCTGATGGACGAATTCTGGAGCGGCGACAGCAGCGCGAGCCTGCGTGCCGTGGATGTCTACATCACGCGGATCCGGGATAAGTTTTCCGCATGCGAGGACTTCAAAATCGTGACCGTGCATGGTCTTGGCTACAAGGCGGTGCCTGCCGTATGAGGGAGATCAGCTTCTGGCATGAGCAGGATGATCCGCGCGTCCGCAGGAGGCTGTTTTCCTGGCGGATGTTTTTGCTGATTCTGCTGGTGGTTCTCGTGCTCACGGTGAGCAACGTACTGATTCTGGAGCTTGTGCTCAACATGGAGGTCTTCAGCGTCGCGGCGAGCATGGGCGCGGGCACCTATTGGGTCGCGATGGCGCTGCTGGCCGCGATCGTACTGCATCTGGTCAGCTGCGCGAAGCTGGACAGGCCCATGCGTCGCCTGAGCCGGGCGATGCGCGCTGTGGCGGGCGGGGACTTTTCCGTTTCCGTTCAGCCGGTTCATGACAAAAGGAAGTTTGACGACATGGACATCATGTTCGAGGACTTTAACCGGATGGTGCAGGAGCTGGCGAGCACGGAGGGCATGAAGAACGACTTCATCGCCAACGTCTCCCACGAGATCAGGACGCCGTTGGCCGTCATCAGCAGCTATGCCGCCGCGCTGCAAAGACCCAGCCTGACGGACGCCCAGCGCGACGAATACGCGAGAACCATCGCGGCGGCGAGCGACAGCCTGAGCACGATGGTGAGCAACATCCTGCGGCTCAACAAGCTCGAAAATCAGGAGATCGTGCCCAGCGCGAAGCCCTATGACCTTACGCGCCAGCTCTGTGACTGCGCGCTTTCGCATGAGGCGCAGTGGGAGAAGAAGCACATCGACTTTGACGCACAGCTGGAGGAGCGCGTCATGGTGCTCGCCGACGAGAGCATGATGGAGATCGTCTTCAACAACCTGATTGGCAATGCCATCAAGTTTACGGAGCCGGGCGGGCGAATCGTGCTTCGCCAGGAAAAGGACGGGCAGGATGTCGTCGTTACGGTTTCCGATACCGGCTGCGGCATGGACGAAGAGACGAAGGCGCGCATCTTTGACAAATTCTATCAGGGAGATACCTCGCATGCCGGGGAGGGAAGCGGCCTGGGGCTGGCGCTTGTTCGGCGCGTGCTGGATATTTCCCGCGGGCGCATCGAGGTGCGCAGCGAGCCGGGCGAGGGCTCGGACTTTATTGTACGGCTGCCGCGATACGAAGCATCTGTTGCCAAAGGGGATTCACATTTCTGAAACAAATCTCCATCAAATCGGAAACGGCGATCGGGTATACTGCGTTCATCACGAAACGGAGGTTTGATTGATGAGCCGCATTTTGCTTGTTGCCGAATCCGGCTGTGATCTGACGCCCGAGCTGGCGAAAGAGAACGGCGTTACGATTGTTCCGATGCATGTCACCTTCGGCGGAGAGACGCTTGACGACGGCGCGTTCCCCGTCTCCCGGATGTTTGAGCACTACCAGACGACGCGCGATCTGCCGCGCACCAGCGGCTGCACGCCGCACGACTTTGAGGTCGTCTTTGAGCGCCTGCTCGCGGAGCATCCGGACGCGCAGATTCTACATCTGGCCTATTCCGCCTGCACGACCTGCTCGATGCACAGCGCCATTCTGGCCGCAGAGGGCAACGAGCGTATCCTCTCGATTGACACCAAGAGCGTCACGGCGGGCCAGGGGGCCATCGTTCTGCGGGTGGCAGCGTTTTTGCGCGAGCATCCGGAGGCGACGCTCGAGGAGGCGGCCGACTGCGCCAGGAATGCGATTGAGGCTGTTCGCATGGCGTTCTTCCCGGGTGATCTCGATTATCTGCGCGCAGGCGGGCGCGTGAGCAACGCCGCCTACCTCGGCGCAAAGATTCTTGGTCTGCATCCACTCATCGAGATTGACAACGGCAAGCTCATCTCCACGAAGAAATACCGCGGCTCCATGGCGCGCGTTGTCAGGAAGCTTGCAGGCGAGTATGCTTTGCAGCAGGGGCTTGACCGCAAGGAAATCTACCTGATTTACGGGCAAGGGCTTGACGAGGCGCTGCGCGGCGAGGTCGAGGAGATCATGCGCGGACAGGGCTTTGCACAGATTCACTGGGTCGAGACCGGCTGCGTCATCGCGGCGCACAGCGGCCCCGGCGCCTTTGGCATTGCGGGCTTCGCCGGCTAAGCGACCGACAGTCTGGAACCTGAGGCAAGCTGAAACGAAAAAAGGCGGCGGATCTTCTTCCACGGAAGGGAAGGATCCGCCGCCTTTGCCATGCGAAGAAAATGGGTCTGAACGCAAACAGACTGCCGGGTGGAATCGCTCAGAAAACCGACGCTCTGGCGCTCATTGCATATCGGAAAGCGCGGTCTCGATGTTGGCGAGCACCTTTTGGCTTAGCAGGACAAACGCCTGCTTCGTCCTGCCGGCGGAGATGGCCGGGCAGCGGACGGAGGGAAGATCGAAGAAGTCTGCGCTGACGTCGCCCGCTGCGGCCTTTGTATCGCAGAAGAAGCGGTTGCCGGGGCGGCGAACCCACGCGTCGAGCGCTTTGGCATCAAAGCCGGGACCGATGGAGGTATTGAAGAGCACCTTGTGGTCGCCCAGCGCTGCAAACTGCGCCTCCTGGAGCAGCAGGACGTTTTTGTTGAGGCAGGTAAAGACGACCTCACTCTCGCGCAGCAGCGTGTCAAGCGGCTTAAAGACATAGCCTGCCGCCTCCGCATCCGCCTTGGGGGCGCGGGCGTAGTAGCTGATCTGCGCGCCCATGAACGCGAGCGCGTCTGCAATCATGCGGCCGGAAACGCCGAGGCCGACGATGCCGACGCGAAGCCCCGTGATCTCGACCGGCTCGTCGCGCAGCATCGGCATGCCGAAGCCGTGCAGAAGGCCGGTGAGCTCATGCAGAACATATTCGACGACACCGCGGTCGCCGTAGTCGCGGATACCCAGCACGCGGATGCCATGCTCGCGCGCGCAGGCGATATCGACGTTGGCGCTCTCCTCGGAGTAGAGGGAGCAGCACATGCCGATGTAGCGGACGTTTGGGCAGCGCTCGATGACGGAGCGGGTGATGCGGGAGGTGTAGCTGACGAGGACAGCGTCTGCATCGGCGATGCGGCGCAGAATCTCCTCGTCATCCGCGGGCACGTCGCGATAGAGGACGACCTCGCGGGCGTAGTCATGCAGCTTTTCCTCGGCGGAGGGAATCAGGCTGACGGGCTCGATGGCGACCAGCTTGCGAAACATGAAAGCCCCTCCTCAATAAAAGCACACCGGGGAGGCGAGGTTGCGCAGCAGCGCGACGACGCTCCAGCCCGCGATGGCGCTGGTTCTCGAATAGATGTCGACGACGGCTTTGACGCCGTCAATCTCGGCGGTGATCCTGTGATCGTCGCCCTGCCAGTTCGGCACGCTGTGCATCGTCACGCCGGTGACCTCCGGGCCCGTGGTCGCAAGGGAAGTGGCGACTGCGACGTTCACGCGGCGGGGGAAGGTAGCGATTGCCTCCTTGGCGTTGCCGGTGAAGACGGTCTTCTGCTCCGTGAGCAGGATGTCGTCCCAGACCGGGGTGGGCATGAAGCCCTTGCAGCCGGTATGCGTCTCGATGCCGGCGGTTTCATCAAGCCCCTGCGCCCTGGCCATCAGCGAGACGGTCTGCAGGACGTCAAAGCCGCCGATGGCGCCGGAGGCGAGATGAATCCTCGCGCCGCTCTCCACGGCCGCCTGCTTTGCGCGCTCGTACAGCTCGAGATCGGCAAACGCGCCGATGGAGATCACGACCAGATCGACGCCGCTGCGCAGGACGGCTTCGGCGTTTTCGCGCACCCACTCGACGGAGGCGGTCTCCACGACGATATCAGGTTTCAACGTGAGCAGAGCGGCGGTGTCCTCGCAGACGGCACAGCCAGTGTGCCTTGCGGTCTGCACGGCATCCTCGCGCGTGCGGCTGGTGACGCCGACAAGCTCATAATCGCTCAGCAGCCCCTGCGCATAGGCATCGGCGACGATGCCGCCCAGGAAGCCGCAGCCGGCGATGGCCAGTTTCTTTTTCATGACGGGTTTCTCCTTTTCTCTTTCTTGCTTCTCGTTTTCCGTTTATCCCAAGAGAAAACGCGATCATATCCAGTATACCATATTCTTCCGCCGCTGGAAAGCCACCAGGTGGCAGAAAAACAGGGCCGCCGGGTTCTGCCGGAGGCCCCGTCCGGGGAAATGCGTTTATCCGGCGCGCCCGCCGTAGAAGATTTCCGCCAGCGTGCCGGAGGTCATGCGAGCGCGCTTACTGCCGGTGAGGTCGAGCGCGATGCGGCCGCCGCTGAGCAGAATCGTGCGGCTGCCGGCGCGAAGCGCGTTTTCCATGTTGTGCGTGATCATCAGCGTCGTGATGCGCTCGCGAGCGGTGATCTCCATCGTGACGGCCATGACCTTTTCCGCGGCGCCGGGGTCGAGTGCGGCGGTGTGCTCATCAAGCAGCAGCAGGTTCGGCCTGGCGATGGTGGCCATGAGCAGGGAGGCCGCCTGCCGCTGACCGCCGGAAAGCAGGCCCATGCGGGTCTTCATCCTGTCCTCCAGGCCCATGCCCAGCTGCGCAAGCTGGTCGCGGAAGAAGGCGTTGTCCCTGCGGTTGACGGCGAAGAAGGAGCGCGAGGCCTTGCGCGTATAGGCGAGCGCAAGATTTTCCTCCAGCGTCATGTTGGGCGCCGTGCCGCGCAGCGGATTCTGGAACAGGCATCCGATATTGAGCGCGCGGCGGTAGTCCTTCTGATAGGTGATATCCTCCTCGCCCAGCAGGATTTGCCCCTCGTCGGGGAGCATCTTGCCCAGAATCAGGTTGAAGAGCGTCGTCTTTCCGGAGCCGTTGGCGCCCAGTACGGTCACAAACTGACCGGCAGGGACAGAGAGATCGAGATGGTCAAGCGCGAGCTTTTCGTTGATGGTACCGGCCTCAAAGCGCTTGGTCAGGCCGTGAATCTGAAGCGAGCTGCTCATGCGCGGTGGCCTCCTTTCCTGCGATGGGCCAGCGCCTTGCGCGCGGCCGGGATGGCGAGCGCCGCCACGACGATCAGCGCGGAGAGCAGCTTGACGGCGTAGCTGGGCATGTTCACCTTGTAGGCGGCCTGCAGCACGATGCGGTAGAGCAGGGAACCGCTGACCGCGCCGATGAGCCCGAGAATGATGCCGCGCCGGCCGAAAAACACCTGGCCGATGATGACGGAGGCGAGGCCCATGACGAGCATGCCGTTGCCGCAGTTCAGGTCGGCGTAGCGCTGCTGCTGGCAGATCAGCGCGCCGGAGAGCGCGACCAGCGCGTTGGCGAGCATGACGCCCGCCGTGCGCATGCGGTCGGCGTTGATGGAGGAAGAGCGGACCATCTCCTCGTTGTCGCCCGTCGCGCGGATGGCCATACCCGGGCGCGTGAAGAAGAAGACGGAGAGGAGGGCGGCAAGCAGGAGGACGAAGAGCAGCGTCAGCACAAGCACCTGCGCGTTTGCATCGGAGAGAAAGCCCTGCGAGCAGGCAGGCAGCGCGCCGAAGAGGCGATAGACGGTCTTGCTGGAGACATTGCTCACGGCGCCGGATTCGCTCACGACGGCAGACTGCAGATAGAGATTCGACTGGCCGCCGAGCACGGCAAAATTGACCGTGTACAGCCCGGTGGAGACGAGAATGCCGGAGAGGATCGGCTCGATGCGCAGCCGGGTTTGCAGCAGCGCGGTCAGCAGACCGGCCAGTGCGCCGGCGGCCGCGCCGACGAGCAGCGCGGCGAAGGGATGGCCGGCGATGGTGACTGCGGCGCAGGCGGTCATGCCGAAGACGAAGCTTCCGTCCACAGTCAGATCGGGCGTCTTGAGGATGCAGAAGGTCACATAGACGCCCAGCGCCATCGGCGCATAGAGCAGGCCCTGGCTGAGCGCGGAGAGGAACATGTGGTAGAGCACCGTGATCAAAACCTCCGATGGAGATGGACTTGGCAGAGCGGAAAGGCCGCCCGTGCGGCTGGAAGCCGTACGGGCGGCTGAAAGGGTAAGGAGGATCAGAAGTGGCTCGTTCCGTCGGCCTCGACGAGCACGGAGTAGCCTTCATAGGCGCTTTCAGGGAAATCGGCGCCAAAGCGGTCCGCCGCCTGCAGGTTGACGAACTTCGCATACTCGCTCAGCGTCTCATACGGGAGTTCGGAGGGAGCGGTACCGGAGAGAATCTGCTCGGCCAGCGCGGCGACCTGGTCGCCCAGCTGGACATAGTTGACGCCGATGGTGGCGAAGCCGCCGTCTGCGACCATCGAATCCGCGCCGCAGTAGACGGGGATACCTGCGGCATAGGCAGTGTCGGTGTACAGCGCCATGGCGGAGGCAATGGTGTTGTCGTTGCCGGTGTACAGGGCGTCGACGCCGCGGGAGATCAGGGTTTCGCAGGCGGTTTGCAGCTCGGAGAGGTTGGCGATGGAGGCCTCCTCATAGGCGATGCCCTCGCCGTCGCAGTAGGCCTTGGCGGCGTTGATCGTGGAGACGGAGTTCGTCTCGCTGGAGGTATAGAGGAAGCCGATCTTCTGGCAGTCCGGCTGGAAGCCGTAGATGAGCTTTACGATTTCCGCAGCGGGGATGCTGTTGGAGACGCCCGTGATGTTCTCACAGCCCTCGCCCGTCATGCCGGCCGCGCCGGGATCGGAGACGGCGGCGAAGACGATCGGCGTGTTCGTGCCCTCGAAGACGGTCTTGGCGGCCTGAGCGGTCGAGGTGGCAATCGGGATCAACAGGTCGATGCCCTCGGCGGCGTAGTTGGAAAGAAGCGTCGTCAGCGCGGTCGTATCGCCGTTTGCGTTGCCGGTCACGACCGTGTAACCGTCGGCGGTGAGCCTGGCGACGATGGTCTCCCGAATCTGATCCAGCGAGGTATGGCTCATGGGCTGAACGATGGCGACGGTCTGCGCGCAGGCGGCTGCGAGAACGAGGGACAGGGAGAGAACGGCGATCACGAGAGCGATGAGCTTTTTCATTTTCTTTTCCTCCTGATTCTGTGGGCGTCACAGAGCGGACGCCATGTCAATATGCTGCTTGATGATGGAGCAGGAATGCGCAAGCTGCTCGCGCTCCCTGTCGGAGAGCGGAAGCTCGATGATGCGCTCGATGCCCTCTGCGCCAATCTGGCAGGGAACACCGCAGCCGACACCGCTTTGGCCGTATTCGCCCAGCAGCTGGACGGAGACGGGAAGGATGCGGTGTTCGTCGCGAAGGATACATCCGGCAAGCAGAGCGAGCGAGCGCCCGATGCCGAATTCGGTGGAGCCTTTGCCGATGATGATGTCCATCCCGGCGCGGCGGGTTTCTTCGATAATGGCATTCGGGTCAAGGCCGAGCGCCTCAAACGGGAGGCCGCCGGCGCTGGCGCAGGAGAGCGCGGCCAGCGAGGAATCGCCGTGTTCGCCCAGGGCGAAGGCGCTGACGTTCTGCGGCGCAACGCCAGCCCGGCGGGCGAGAATGCGGATGAGGCGCGCCGTATCCAGCAGCGTGCCGGTGCCGAAGCATCGCCATCGCTCGAGCATGAGGCTCTTGCGCAGGTAGTCCGCAACGATGTCGACGGGATTGGTGATCGCGACGACCGGGCAGCGGATCGTGTAGGGGCGAAGCTGGGAGACGAGCGTCCTGACCAGCTCGACCGACCGGCTCAGCAGATCGAGCCGCGTCTGCCCGGGAAGGCGGGGCTCGCCGATGGCGACGACGATCAGCGCCGCGCCATCGCAGTCCGCATAGTCCCCGGCGCGCACGCGGACGGGCCGGGGCGAAAAGCTCACGCTGTCGGCGATGTCGAGCGCCTGCGCCTCGGCCTTTCCGGGCACGATATCCACGAGGACGATCTCCTCACAGATGCCCTGCACGGCAAGCGCGTAGGCGCAATGGCTGCCGACATGGCCCGCGCCGAGAATCACGATGCGCCGGCTGTCCATTCTGAAAGCCTCCTTTTTCAAGACACAACAAAAACACCATTGACACAATGTCAACATTCGGTTGCATTGCTCAAGGGCGAAAATCCATCGATTCCGCGGTGCCACCTTGATTCGGGCCCAAAGACCCCTCAGCCGGATACCATCATATCCGCGACGGTTAACGTCCGTCCAGCCGTCGGCCCATTAGGAGCCGCCCTCCGCAGACCATATTGCTCAGGAGCCCGTCGGGAGCTTTCACCGCCCTCCCGTCGCTTTGACGAACCGGATCTGACTTTTTCCTGCGTCAACGGTTTGATGGTTGTATTATATCCGCATGGAGACAGAATGTCAATATTGTCTTTATCTTCCGAAAAAAGAAGAATCGATGTTGACAAGCGAGGAACAACTGTATATACTGTACATGAACAGATAAAACGGACAAAGAAAGGGAGGAATCGTCGTGTGAATCTGATCATCAGCAATACATCAGGCAAACCGATCTATGAGCAGATTGTCTCACAGATCAAGCGGCAGATTGTCAGCGGAGAGCTCGTGTCGGGGGAGATGCTCCCCTCGATCCGCTCGCTGGCCAAGGATCTGCGCATCAGCGTGATCACGACCAAGCGGGCCTATGACGAGCTGGAGCGCGAGGGGCTGATCGTGACGGCGGCCGGAAAGGGCTCCTTTGTCGCCGAGCGCAATGCGGAATGGCTCCGGGAGGATGTGCTGCGCAAAATTGAAGACCACTTGCAGCAGATTTCGCAGCTGGCCGCACAGATCGGCCTGAGCGGCGAGGATCTTTGCGAGATGCTGCAAACGCTCAGGCTGGAGGAGGAATGACCTTGGAAAACGGAAAATGGGTTGGGGAAAACGCGATAGAGCTCGCGCATGTGCAAAAGCGCTACGGTGATTTTGCGCTCAGCGACGTCTCCTTTTCGCTGCCGACGGGCTGTGTGCTGGGGCTGATCGGCGAAAACGGCGCGGGCAAAAGCACGCTGATCCGCATGATGCTGGGGGCATGCCGCGCGGACAGCGGAAGCATCCGCGTGCTGGGTCAGCAAGCGGACCAGAGCCGCTCGTTTGCGCAGCTGCGTCAGCGCCTGGGCGTCGTGCTGGATGAGGCCTGTCTGCCGGAGGAGCTAACCGCGCCGCAAATCGGCAGGATGATGCGGGGCATTTACTGCGGCTGGGAGGAAGGGACGTTTGAAGCGCTTTGCACCCGCTTCGCGCTCCCGGCGGACAAGACGGTCAGACACTATTCACGGGGGATGAAGATGAAGCTGGCCATCGCCTGCGCGCTCAGCCACGGGGCCGAGCTGCTCCTGCTCGACGAGGCGACGGGTGGCCTTGACCCGGTCGTGCGGGACGAGATTCTCGACCTGCTGTGCGAATACACGCGCGACGCGTCTCATTCGATCCTCATGAGCTCGCACATCGTCTCCGATTTGGAAAAGATCTGCGACTATCTGGTGTTCCTGCACGCGGGCCGGGTCATTCTGGTCACTGAGAAGGATGCGCTTGACGAGGAATACGCCGTGATAACGATCGGGGAGGACGACCTGCGCCAGCTCGAGCCGGCCTGCGTGCTTCGCGTGCTGCGATCGCACGGCGCCGTGCGCGTGCTGGCCAGACGCGGCCTGCTGCCGGGAAACATGGAGGCGGGCAGGACGAGCATCGAGGACGTCATGCTGCTGCTGGAGAAGGGAGAGGTTTTGTCTTGAAGGGAATCCTGTATAAGGATCTGATGACGATCCGCAAGACGATATGGATTTATGTCGCGCTTGTGGTGCTGCTGGCGGGCTTCGGCTCGGACTATCAGCTCATGTTCGCCATGATCTATTCGCTCATGCTGCCGGTCAACATCCTGGCCTATGACGAGCGATCCCACTTTGAGCGGCTGCTGAGCGCGATGCCGGTCAGCGGGCTTGCCTGCGTGACAGACAAGTATCTGATCGGCTATGCGAGCATCGCATTTGCGTTGATGGTCGCGCTTGTGCGCAGTGCCCTGTTTCCGGGCTATGCCGTGCCGGCGTGGCTGATGCTTGCCAGTGTCGCGATGGCGCTGCTGGCCGTGAGCATCGTGCTGCCGATCATGTTCCGTCTGGGGACGGAGAAGGGCAGAATGGTCTATCTGCTGGCCATCGGCGTGCAGATGGCAGCGTATTTTGTGTTGGCCGAGTCGACACAGGGGATGCCTACCGAGGCGCTGACGGCTGTCTGGCTGGCCGTGCTGGCAGCGTCTGCCGCCGTCAATGCTGGCTCCGTCTGTGTTTCAAACGCACTGTACACGAGGCGGCTGTCGGCGTAATCAACAAAGAAATGGCGCTCGCGGAAGTGCTTGCAGGGCGGGCAGGATGCCCGGCCTGCAGGCGTCCGCGTTATTCACGCAGCAGACGGATGGCCTTGACAGCGGACTCGTCCGGCGTGACATAGAGCGTGCGCTGATGGGTATAGATGACAAAGCCCGCGGGCGTTCCGCCGGGCTTTTTGATGTAGCGGCGAAGCGTTGCGTCGACGGGCACCTGCGCGGAGCGGACGCCCTTTGAATAATAGGCGGCGAGCATCGCGGCCTCGGAAAGCGTGCGCTCAGGCACCTCCTGCGCGTGGACGAGCACATGGGAGCCGGGCATCTTCTGCGCATGGAGCCAGAGCTCGTCGCCCCTGGCTCCCATTGTCAGACGCTCGTTCTGCAGGGCATTTTTGCCGACCTCGATCTCGATCCCGTCGCTGGAGAGGAACTTCATCGGTTGGGAGGGCGCTTCCCTGCGCGGCTTGACGCGGGAGACGGCTGCGCGCACGTGACCGGAGGCCTCCAGCATGGCGCGCAGCTCGGAAAGTCCCTGTGCGTCCGTGCATTTGCGCAGGTCGTCGAGCATCTGCTCCAGGTAGAGCAGCTCCTCCTCGGTTTTTTGCTTCTGCTCGGCAGCCAGGGCACGCGCGCCGCGCGCTTTTTGGTAGAGCTTGAAATAGCGCTGGGCGTTCTGCGCAGGGGAGAGCGAGACATCCATCGGGATGTCGACGGTTTCGCAGGCTTCGCTGTAATAATCCTCAACGCGGGCGACGGGCTCGCCTTTTTTGAGGCGGTAAAGATTGGCCTGAATCAGCTCGCCGCGTTGGCGGTATTCCTCCATCTTCTCGGCCCCGGCAAGCGCTTCCTTCTGAATGGCGATCTTCTTCTCGCAGCGCTCGATGTGCGTTTTGAGCGTGTGCGCCAAAGAACTGGCGCGCTGGTTCATTCTGTCGCGGCGGTCGCGCTCATAGAAATAGGCGTCAAGCGCCGCGCTGGGTCCCTCCGGATAATCGGTGTGCGCCGCGCAGGACAGATGCAGCTGCGGGAAGGGGAAGACATCCGTCGGGGAGCCGTCTTCCGAGAGCGTCACGCAGCAGGGGGAAAGGCCGGGCATCGCGCGCAGATAGGCGTGAAGCGCGCGGGCGGCGGCGCTCAGATCGAGCTCGCTGACGAGCGCGTCGCCGTCCAGGCCGATGCGCGCGGCGGCCTCGCGGGCGGCCTGCGGGGAAAAACCGGCGATGCTCGAGCCGATGGCCTTGGCGAGCTTGCCCCCAGCGGCGGCAAGCGCCGCCTCGAGCGCCGGCGCATCGGCCAGCTCCGGATCGAGCTTGCCCTGAGAGGGGGGATAGGCGTAGGGCAGGCCGGGCTGCACGAGGCGCACGCGGGAGATATCCTCACCGACGTGGCGCGCCGCATCGATGATGCGGCCGTGTTCGTCGCGCAGGATGATGTTGGAGTGGCGTCCCATGATTTCCACGACGAGCGTGCGCAGCACGACGTCGCCCAGCTCGCTGAGCGCGGTGATATCGATTTCGAGAATCCGGTCGCCGGCGATGCGCCGTACATCGGCAATCCGCCCGCCGCCCAGATGCTTGCGCAGCAGCATGCACAGCATCGGAGGCTCCATCGGGCCGGTCTTGGCATGCCGGGTCAGATGCACGCGGGGCGCGCTGGGCGCGGCGCTGAGCACGAGGCGATGGTTTTCGCCCTGCGCGCGGATGAGCAGATGAATTTCGTCCCGTTCGGGCTGGATGACACGGTCGATGCGTCCGTCCCGCAGTTTTTCGTTCAGCTCCCGGGCGACAAAGCCGAGCATGACGCCGTCCATAGGCATGGGCAGTTCCTCCCGTCAAGCCGGCGCAAGCCGGCGAGAACACAGTGAAAGAGAAGCCTGGAATCAAGCGCAAGGCAATGCGGCCAGGCTTCTCGGGCAGCAAAAGCGGCGCGCCGCATGGCGGGCGGCCCGCGCGCATAGAATGTTCAATTCCCCATTATTATAACATCCTTCGAGCCAAAAGCAAGGAAAAACGGACGGCGCTTTGGCATGGACAGGATGGGCCCCGAATAGACTCAAGCGGAAATGAACCGGCAAGGAGTGATGGAGGATGAAGAGACCGAGGATCAGGCTGGCGCGGGCGGATATCGAGCGAATACTCATTGCATGCTCGGCGGCGCTTGTGCTGGTGCTTTCCTTCTCGGGGCGTGGCGTGGAGACGGAGCCCTACGAAGAGCCGCTCGAGGAAATCCCCACGAGCGAAACGGCCGCCTCGGCGACGCAGGCGCAGACGCAGATGACCGTCGTCTACTACGAGGATGGGGATGGGTATCTCGTGCCCGTTCAGAGGGAGATTGCGCGGCAGGACGGCATCGCCAAGGCAACGCTGGGGCTGATGGTACAGAGCGCGCGCAACGACATGGACGCGGCGCGGCTGGGGCTGATGCCGGTTGTGCCGGAGGGGACGACATTTGACCTGGACATCTCGCAGGGCCATGCACGCGTGGACATGAGCCATCAGGCGCTTGAGACACAGGACAGGGCGCAGGAGGAGAACATGCGCACCGCCATCGTCTGGGCGCTGACGGAGTTTGACACGGTAGAGGACGTCTCCTTCCTCGTCGACGGACAGAAGAGGAGCGCGCTGACGCATGGCACGGACATCTCGGGCAGCTACACGCGCGTCGGGCTCAACCAGGAGGAGCCTGCGCAGGAGACCTTTGCCGGGGCACAGGAGATTCAGATGTACTTCCCGGCGCAGGACGGGCGGCTGCTGGTGCCGGTCTCGCGGACGATCTATGGCAGCGACGACGTGGCGACGGCGGTGTTCGAGTTTCTGCGCGGGCCCAGGACGGACAGCGGACTGGAAACGCCGCTGCCGGAAGACGTACAGCTGCTGGGCGTAAGCGTCAGCGGCAGCACGGTGACGATCAATTTCAGCTCGGGGTTTGTAAAGATCGCCGAGCAAAGCGACGGCGGCGTGCAGGCGATCCGCGCGCTGATGCTGACCTGCACGCGCTATCCGGGCATCCGCAAGGTCAAAATCCTCGTGGACGGCGAGCCTTACCAGCTGCCGTCGCAGGAGGTGCCGACGTTCGCCAACGTCGCATCAGAGATCGAAACGCAGTTGCCGGAGGTCATGACGATCGAATAGGGAAGCGGCTGAAATGCGCGGCACGGCGCATTCAGCCCTTTTTTTCTCCCTTCAAATATGCTATACTGAAGCCCGATCAACAACAGGGGAGTGCAAAACAATGGAAAAGCTGATCGTGGCGAGCAACAACCCAAACAAGCTCAAAGAATTTGCGGCGATTCTGGGCGGGCGTTACGAGATCGTCTCGATGCGCGACGCAGGAATCGACGCGGATATCGAGGAAAACGGCACGACGTTTGAGGAGAACGCGCTCATCAAGGCGCAGTATGTCATGGGTGTCTCCGGCTGCGCGGCGATTGCCGACGACAGCGGGCTGGAGGTCGACGCGCTTGACGGCGCGCCGGGCGTATACAGCGCGCGCTACTGCGGCCGCCACGGCGATGACGAGGCAAACAACGACCTGCTGCTGGAGAACCTGCGGAATGTGCCGGCGCCCAGAACGGGGCGCTATGTTGCGGCGATTGCGCTCGTGAGGCCCGGGAGGGAGCCGGTCATCCGGCGCGGTGTTTGCGAGGGAGAAATCCTCTTTGAGCGGCGCGGGACGGGCGGCTTTGGCTATGACCCGCTGTTCCTGTGCGAGACGGGGGAGACCTTCGCGCAGATCAGCATGGAGAAGAAGAACGCCATCAGCCACAGAAAGCGCGGCATCGCCGCCGTGCTTGCGGCGCTTGACGCGGAGGCGCAGGCATGACGCGCGTGGGGCTGTTTGCCGACAGCCACGGGGACTGCGGCTCCATTTGGCGGTTAATGGAGCAGATGGGGTATCTTGACGCCGTCTGCTTCATGGGCGACGTCGCCTCGGACGCGGCCTACCTGCGCGATGTGCTCAGCGCCAAGCCGAATGAGCCGCCGCTTTACGCCGTGCGCGGGAACAACGATCCGGTTTCCGTACTGCCGGATGAGCTGCTCATTGAGCTGGGCGGCAAGCGTGTATACATGACGCATGGCCACCGCTGCGCAGGCGCACTGGGCCTTGTTTACCGCGCACAGGAGCACGGGGCGGAAATCGCGCTTTTCGGTCATACGCATGAGCCGGTTTGCGAGGAGGAAAACGGCGTGCTGCTGGTCAATCCGGGCTCTGCGGGGAGATACTGCCGGGGCGGGAGACCGCGCGCGAAGCTGATGGAAATCGACAGGGGGCAGGTGCGAATCCGGGATATTCTGCTCTGAGAGGGCGCACGCCGTGACAGAAAAAATCCGTAGACAAAAAATTCAAAAAAGCCTGCAAACACCCTTGACAATCCGGAGCAAATCCGGTATAATCTATTTTCGTCAGCGGGAACGCCGCAGCGCGGGAGACAGCGGTTCGTGCGCCTGTAGCTCAGTTGGATAGAGCAACGGCCTTCTAAGCCGTGGGCCGTGGGTTCGAGCCCCTCCAGGCGCGCCATCGTGGTGGGTATAGCTCAGTTGGTTAGAGTGCCAGGTTGTGGCCCTGGAGGTCGTGGGTTCGAGCCCCACTACTCACCCCACTTTTTTTCTCCTGTTTGTGCAGGAGCGATGGGGTGTCGCCAAGCGGCAAGGCACGGGACTTTGACTCCCGCATTCGCAAGGTTCGAATCCTGCCACCCCAGCCATTTTGATCCATTAGCTCAGCTGGTAGAGCACCTGACTTTTAATCAGGGTGCCTGGGGTTCGAATCCCCAATGGGTCACCATTTTGTTGGGCTTGCGGGTGTGGCGGAATGGCAGACGCGGCAGATTTAGGATCTGTTGCCCACAGGCGTATGAGTTCGAGTCTCTTCACCCGCACCATTTTTATTGCGGTAGTAGCTCAGTGGTAGAGTGCCACCTTGCCAAGGTGGATGTCGCGAGTCCGAATCTCGTCTACCGCTCCACTGTGCGGGTGTAGCTCAATGGTAGAGCTCCAGCCTTCCAAGCTGGCTACGTGGGTTCGATTCCCATCACCCGCTCCAGGCAAGCACCTTTAGCTCAGTTGGTAGAGCACCTGACTCTTAATCAGGGTGCCCAGGGTTCGAGCCCCTGAAGGTGCACCACACCGAAAGCATTGCGCTTTCGGTTTTTTTTTATTTCATCAAAAACGGCATGGACTGGAAGTCTGCATTGCCGGCAAGCCGTCGGTACAGCGGGCGGTTGACGACGTTTTCTTTGCTGTGGGATAGGCGGACGCTGTGCAGGTTTCCACGGAGGGATCCCGCGGCATGGGGCCGGTGGGCATTAGAAAAATAGCATGCTGAAGAAAAAAGAAAGACTCATACGCGTGGGTTGCCTTGAATGCTTCCCGGCGTATGAGTCTATTGTCTCTTCCTGCCTGACAGACCGTGTACCGAAGAGATGCACGGGGCAGGGAGAGGAAGGAATGCTTTACGCACGCCTGCTCGAAAGCCCGACTGGCTGCCTTACATCATGCCCAGGAACGTCGGCAGGCCGGTGCTCAGGAAGGGGATGAAGGTGACCATCAGCAGCGTGATGATCATGACGGCGTACAGCGGCAGCATGTGGCGGCTGGTGCGCTCAATTGGCGTCTTGCCAACGGCGCAGCCCACGAACAACGCGGTGCCCACAGGCGGGGTACACAGGCCGCACGCCAGATTGAAGATCATCATCACGCCGAAGTGTACGGTGCTCATGCCCACGGACTGCACGACCGGCAGCAGAATCGGCGTCATGATCAGGATCAGCGGCGCCATGTCCATGAAGCAGCCAAGCAGCAGCATCACATTGATGACCAGCAGCAGCACAATGCGGTTGCTCGCCAGGCTTCCCAGCGCGCCGATAAGCAGCTGCGGGATATACAGGTAGGTCATCATGAAGGAGAATGCCTTTGCGGAGGCGATCAGCGTCAGCACGATGCCCAGCGTCTTGAGGGAGTTCTTCAGAATGCTCGGCAGCGCGGTCAGCTTCGCCGTACGCAGCACGAAGAACACGATGATGAACGTGTACACGCAGGCGATGGAGGCAGCCTCTGTCGCGGTACAAAGACCCAGGCCGATACCGCCCATGATGATGACGAAGATCATCAGCGGGAGGATGGCATCGATCACGATCCTGCGAATCTTCTCCTTGGGGATCGTATCGCACTTGGGAAAGTTATACATCTTCGCCATGACGAAGAAGAGGATGCAGAAGTTGATGCCCAGCAGTACGCCCGGCACAAGGCCGCCGTAGAGCAGAGCGGGGATCAGTCCGCCGGCATCCGCGGCCAGCGCATAGAGCACCATGTTGTGGCTCGGCGGAATCAGCACGCCCTGACAGGCGGTGGTAACGGTGAGGCCGACGGAGAAGTCGTCAGTGTAGCCCTGCTTCTTCATCATCGGGATGACGATGGAGCCCAGAGAGGACACGTCGGCGACGGCGGAGCCGGACAGATGGCCGAACATCATCGAGGAGATGACGTTGACGTAGGCCATGATCAGCAGCGCGAGTTCGGCCACATACAGCATGACCCTGTGGATCACCGTATCGATGCCGTGCAGCAGCCTGGCCAGCGCGGTGTCGTGCAGATCTATGATCATAAGGCGCAAACCTCCCTTTGTGGATGTTCAGTTTTCTTTATGTGCCATCAAATCAGAAAGGGAGACGGAGCGCATTCTCCGCCTCCCTCGCCCGATTGAACAGGTGAACCGCAATCGTTGATCAGAACTGCTCGCCCAGCTTGGTAATCGCGTCGATCACGTCGCCGTAAGATTGTATTAGCGACTCAGAAAACGCCCGTATTGGTTGGAGAACCCCGGAAAAGCAAAAAAAGGAGGGCCGCCTGAAGCGGTCCTCCCCGGGTGAAACAGGGCTGATATGGGGTTTAAACCGGATGTCTCCGGTCAGGAGACCGTATACTCCGGTTCGCTGTCGATGACGAGCTTGTCGCCGTCGTAATCCACCAGCAGCTCAGTGCGCGGCTGAACGTCCTCGGCGATCAGCTTGCGGGCAATGAGCGTTTCCACAGCGCGCTGCATGAAGCGCTTGAGCGGACGCGCGCCGTAGATGGGATCGTAGCCCTGCGCGACGATGTAGGAGCGCGCGGCGGGCGTCAGCTTCATGGTCAGCTGCTTGTCCTTGAGACGGCGGTTCAGATCGGCAACCTGCAGATCGACGATGCTGTCGATCTCCGCGCGGGTCAGCGGCTTGTAGAAGACGATCTCGTCGAGCCGGTTGAGGAACTCGGGGCGGAACTGCGTCTTGAGCAGCTGCTCGACCTGCTTGCGGGCGCTCTCGGTGATCTGACCGCTCTCGTCGATGCCCTCGAGGATCGCGGAGGAGCCGAGATTGCTCGTCAGGATGATGATGGTATTCTTGAAGTCGACCGTGCGGCCCTGGGAATCGGTGATGCGGCCGTCGTCGAGCACCTGCAGCAGCACGTTGAACACATCGGGATGCGCCTTCTCGACCTCGTCAAAGAGGATGACGGCATAGGGCCTGCGGCGGACGGCCTCCGTCAGCTGGCCGCCCTCGTCGTAGCCGACGTATCCCGGAGGGGCGCCGATCAGACGCGAGACGCTGTGCTTCTCCATGTATTCGCTCATGTCGATGCGGATTATGTTCTTTTCGTCGTCAAACAGCGCCTGGGCCAGCGCCTTTGCCAGCTCGGTCTTGCCCACGCCGGTGGGGCCGAGGAAGAGGAACGAGCCGATCGGTCTGTTCGGGTTCTGGATGCCCGCACGGCTGCGCAGAATGGCCTCGCAAACCTTCTCGACGGCCTCATCCTGACCAATGACGCGCTGATGCAACGTGTCATCGAGATGGAGCAGCTTCTCACGCTCACCCTCCATCAGCTTGGAGACCGGGATGCCCGTCCAGCGGGCGACGATGCGCGCGATTTCCTCCTCGGTGACCTTGTCGCGCAGCAGCGTGCTGTCGGACTTGGCCTCCTCGGCGAGCTTCTCCTGCTCGGCGAGCTCCTTTTGCAGCTGAGGAAGCTTGCCGTATTTGAGCTCTGCGGCGCGGTTGAGATCGTAATTGCGCTCGGCCTCGGCGATTTCCCCGCCGATGTGCTCGATCTCCTCGCGCAGCTTCTGCACCTTGCCGATGCTGTTCTTCTCGTTCTCCCAACGCGCCTTCATCGAGTTGAACTTCTCGCGCATGTCGGCGAGCTCCTTTTGCAGAACAGTCAGGCGTTCGCGGGAGAGGGCGTCGTCCTCCTTCTTGAGGGCGGCCTCTTCAATCTCATGCTGCATGATGCGGCGGCGCACGTCGTCGAGCTCCTGGGGCATGGAGTCCATCTCCGTGCGGATGGTGGCACAGGCCTCGTCGACCAGGTCGATGGCCTTGTCCGGCAGGAAACGGTCGGAGATATAGCGGTTGGAGAGCGTCGCGGCGGCGATCAGAGCCTGATCCTGAATCTTGACGCCGTGGAAGACCTCATAGCGCTCCTTGAGGCCGCGCAGGATGGAGATCGTGTCCTCGACGGTTGGCTCAGCGACCATCACGGGCTGGAAACGCCGCTCAAGCGCCGCGTCCTTCTCGATGTATTTACGGTACTCATTGAGCGTCGTCGCGCCGATACAGTGCAGCTCGCCGCGGGCGAGCATCGGCTTGAGCAGGTTGCCGGCATCCATGCTGCCCTCGGTCTTGCCCGCACCGACGATGGTGTGGAGCTCGTCGATGAACAGAATGATGCGGCCGTCGCTGGCCTTGATGTCGTTCAGAACGGCCTTGAGGCGCTCCTCAAACTCGCCGCGGAACTTCGCGCCCGCGATCAGCGCGCCCATGTCGAGGGAGAAGATCGTCCTGTTTTTGAGGCTGTCCGGCACGTCGCCGCGCACGATGCGCTGCGCGAGCCCCTCGGCGATGGCCGTCTTGCCGACGCCTGGCTCGCCGATGAGCACAGGGTTGTTCTTCGATTTGCGCGAGAGAATGCGGATCGCGTTGCGGATCTCCGTGTCGCGGCCGATGACGGGGTCGAGCTTGTTCTGGCGGGCAAGCTCAACGAGATCCTGACCGTATTTCTTGAGCGCGTCATAAGTCGACTCGGGGTCCTCGCTCGTCACGCGGGCGCTGCCGCGCACGCTCTGGAGCGCCTCGAGGAACTTCGGCTTCGTCACGCCAAGCTGGCTGAGCACCGGCTTCACGCCGGAGTCGGCCTTTTCGATCAGGGCGAGGAAGAGATGCTCAACGGAGATATACTCGTCACGCATCTGCTTCATTTCGTTCTCAGCATGCTGCAGGGCCGTGGAGAGCGAGCCAGAGACGTAAGGCTGCTGGTTGCTGCCGGAAATCTTGGGCAGACGGCTGACCGCGCCGTCGCAGACATTTTGAGCTGTGCGAAGCTGTACGCCCAACTTTTCCATCAGCTGGCCAATGAGGCCGCCCTCCTGGGAGAGCAGGGCGCTGAGCAGATGGAGCTGCTCCACCTGCGCGTTGCCGCAGCTTTGCGCAAGCTGCTGCGCGCCCTGCAGGGCTTCAAGGGATTTTTGGGTGAAACGGTTGGCATCCATCCAAATCCTCCTCCTTTATGTTCAGGGCGGAAACCGCCCGGTGAACGGTTCAATGATTTCTGTCTTTCGACGGGTATAGTATAGCACGCTTAGTTAAAGTCAGTAAAGGTCTAAAACGTAGAATCTGACGTAAAATCATGTACAATTCTAACAAATCACGGCGTAGACAGCCGTCGACGGCAAATCGGCGCGCGTTGTATACTGTTCAATTTCTGATCCTATTTTCAGAGAAAAAGAGCCATCAGCGCGAGAAGAAAGGGGTTTGAGGATGAAATCCCACGCAGGCTCGGAAGCGTAGTCTGCCAAAGAGAGATTGTCCCTCGGAGGCCCTTGGTGCGCAAAAGCCCTCTCCGTAACGGGAGAGGGGGAAAAGACTATTCCGCTTTTTGCAGCAACGGCAGCGGAACGCGGTATTTCGCGTAGCGCTGTCCGCTTCGGTCGCGGTAGGGGCCGCGCGGGGAGGGCACCATGACGGTGGCCGTCTTGCCGACATAGGAGAGAATGCCAGCCAGTGCCTGCCCTTCGTAGGAAAAGCAGACGCGGGAACCGACCGTCAGTCCGGCCTCGGCGGCTTCTGCCCGGCGGGTGGGCAGCGCATGATGCACGTCTGTATGGCCGAACAGGCCGCAGGCCAGCGTGAGAAAGCGGGCGGAATGGCCGGTGCTGCCGTAGAGCGCGGTTTCCAGCGCGTGGCAGAGTTCATGCTCAAAGACGACGAGAAAGGCCTCCTGCGGGGTCGCGACCGAAAGGCCGTTGAGAGAAAACGGCCCTTCGCTCAGGCGGAAAAGGAAGTCCGAGGACATGCGGATTTCGGCATTTTCCAGCCGTTTGGACGCGCTGCGGGCGTAGACAAACTTGCCCGCGGCGCTGGTCAGCCGGGAGGAGAGCGTCACGCGCAGCGTTCCAAAGGATGCGCGCAGAAAGCCGGAGAAAAACCGCCCGTCATACAGCCTCAGCATCTCCTCGAGTGTCGCGGTGCGCAGGCTGATGACAGGAATGCGGCAAAAGCCTTCATCCAGCGCCAGCAGACTGGCGAGAATCGCGGCCCGGCGGCGACGAATATCTTCCGGAGGGAGCGGAAAGGCAAAGGGCAGAGGCCGGGTCATGTGAGCGAAAACTCCACGCGCACGGCGCGGCCGACGAGCTTGATTTCGCTGATGTTCAGTGCCTGAGCGTCGAGCTCGCGGTCGCCGCTCTGCAGCAGAATGTTCGAGTTACCCAGCAGCTTGATGCGGCGCAGGCAGCGATGCGCGCCATATTCCACGAGCATGATCGCGCCGTCAATGGGCAGCGCCTGCGGGACGATCAGCACGAGATCGCCCTTTTCGATGCGCATCGCGCGCATGGAATCGTCCGGCGCCTGGAAGTAGACAACGCGATCGGGCTTCGCGCCCTCAATCTTGCCGTCCTGAATCGGCACCATTTTGCGGCCGACCTGGATCCAGCCGGCGTTCATGATCGGCACGGGCTTCAGCACGCTGCTCAGCGCGTCCAGCCAGATGCCGCTCTGCTCCTCGGGCCTGACGGGCTTGACAGGCTCGGGCTTGGGTTCAGGCTTGGGCGCGGGCTTGGGGGCCGGGGCAAGCGTGCCCAGATCGACTGTCGCGGCGATCTCGTCAAGTGAGAACTCGGCCTCGCTGCGCTGGCTTGTGCCCAGCGTCTTGAGGATGCGGCGTGCCTGATCATCCTGAATGATGCGGCGGCCCTCCTCAACGTCCTTGAGGTATCCCTCGGAAATGCCGCACTTCTTGGCGACCTGCTTGCGGGTCAGCTTCTGGCGCGTGCGCTCCAGCAGAATCAAATCTCCCAAACGGCTCATGGAAAAAATCCTCCTGTGCAAGATTGATTTTGAAAATGGAAAGACACGAGCGTCAGGACTTCCTGCCGTCCGGGTCATGCGTAGAGTATGGGGCGAAATCCTCGACGGTCAAATGGCGCGCGGCCAGGCGCTTGCCGGTGATCTCTCCCAGCAGCGTGTAGACGATTGAGGTGACCGGTACGGCGGTGATCATGCCGATCACGCCGAAGAGACCGCCGCCCACCGTCACGGCCAGCAGCACCCACATCGACGGCAGGTTGATCGACGTCGAGACGACGCGCGGATAGATCAGGTTGGTCTCGATCTGCTGGAGAACGAGGATGAAAACCACGAACCAGACCGCCTGAATCGGGTTGCTGAAGAGCACAAGGAACGCGCCGATGACGCAGGAGATGATCGCGCCGTAGATCGGGATCAGCGCGCAGAAGACCATGATCGTGGAGATCACCAGCGCGTAGGGGAAGCGGAAGACGAGCATACCGATAAAGCAGAGGCAGCCGAGGATGACCGCCTCCGTGCACTGGATGGTGACATAGGAGAAGAAGGTCTTGTGCGTCATGCAGGCCACGCGCAGCGTCTCATCGCAGAAGTCCTTGGGCAGGAAGGCATAGAGGAGCTTCTTGCACTGGCGCGAGAGGGAATCCCGCTGCAGCAGAACATAGATCGCAAAGACGAAGGAAATGATGACATCCGTCGCGCTGCCAAAGAGCGAGGAGACGTTGCTGACGACCGTGCCGGCAATGATGCCGGCGTATTTCTGCACGAAGGAGATGAAGGTCGAGGCCATCTGATTGACGTCGGGCAGGTAGGGCTCCACGACCGCCGCAATCTCCGGGTATTGGGTCAGCCATTCGCGCAGCTGGGCGATCCAGGATTGCGCAATGGGCACGAAGTGCATGACGGAGGAGGCCAGGGAGGAGACCGTGTCGAGCAGCTGGGGCAGCACGATGACGCCGAAGAGCACGAGGAGCAGCACCACCAGCAGCAGCGCGAGCACGAGCGTGACGGGACGGCGCTTTTTATCCGAAAGAAGAGGCTGGCCCTTCCTGTTCTTTTTGCTCAGCAGGCGATCGAACAGGCGCATGGGCACGCTGAGCAGGAAGGCGAAGCATGCGCCGATGATGAACGGCGAGAGCGCGGAGACGATGTTGCCCAGCCAGGTTCCGATGGATGGAAAATGCCGGACGACAAGCGTCAAAAGGACGGTAAACGTAGCCAGATGGACGAGAAAGCGCTTGGTATCCTTGGAAAGCTGCATGAGTGACCTCCGTTGATGCATCGGGACGGATTGATTGGGATTCTTCTATTATACTCCGTCCCGCTCCAAAAGGAAACAGCCTTCGGGACGAACATTTTGAAAGTCAGCGGTTTCCAATCGCGGCACAGCGCTTGAAAAGCGGGAAGAAATGCGATATAGTGAAAAAAACGGCGGCAGGAGCGCTGCCGCATGGGGAGGAACCACATGAGAGAGATTGACGTGGCCCGGGTTGAAGAGACCGTATACGGGCTGTTTCTGAGCGCATGCTGCGAGATCGGCGAGGATGTACTCCACCTGCTTCAGACGCGATACGAGGAAGAGGAATCTCCCTTTGGCAAGGAGGTTCTGCGCCAGCTGATTGAAAACGACCGCCTGGCCGCGCAGCGGCACATGCCGATCTGCCAGGACACAGGCATGGCGGTCATCTTCATGGACGTGGGCCAGGATGTGCATTTCACCGGCGGCGATGTCAATGAGGCAATCCAGCGGGGCGTCAGGCGCGCTTACCGGGATGGCTGCTTCCGCGCGAGCGTCCTGACGCCGCTCACCCGCGAAAACACGAAGGACAACACGCCGGCCATCGTGCATCTGCGCCTGGTGCCGGGCGAGCAGGTGACGCTGACCGCAGCGCCCAAGGGCTTTGGCTCTGAAAACATGTCCAGGCTTTGGATGCTTACCCCCGCGCAGGGGATCGAGGGTGTCAAAAACTGCATCGTCGAGACGGTACGCCTGGCAGGCGGCAATCCCTGCCCGCCGGTGGTGGTGGGCGTGGGCATCGGCGGTACGGCGGAGCGCGCCATGCTCATGGCCAAGCACAGCCTGACGCGCGAGTGCGGTGAGCCCTCGGACGACCCGATGCTCGCGCAGATGGAGGCCGAGCTGCTTTCGCGCATCAACGACCTGGGCATTGGCCCGCAGGGGCTGGGCGGAAGGACGACCGCGCTGGCTGTGCATATCGAGCAGATGCCTACGCACATCGCCGGGCTGCCCGTGGCGGTCAACATGCAGTGCCACGCGGCGCGGCACAAGAGCGCGACGATTTGAGGAGGAAGAGAAACGATGACCAGGCTCATTCATGCGCCGCTGATTCCCGGGGAGGTTGCGCAGCTGCGCGCGGGGGACAGCGTTCTGCTCACGGGCACAATCTATACCGGACGCGATGCCGCACACAAGCGCCTCTGCGCGCTGGTGGAGCAGGGGAAACTGCTTCCTTTCAATATGAAGAATCAGGTGATCTATTACGCGGGCCCGTGTCCGGCCAAACCGGGGGACGCGATTGGCTCCTGCGGGCCGACGACGAGCTACCGCATGGATGCCTACGCGCCGGTGCTGTGCGATCTCGGGCTGATCGGCATGATCGGCAAGGGGCAGCGGAGCGAGGCCGTCGTGCAGGCCATCCGCCGTTGCGGCGGCGTCTACTTTGCGGCGACAGGCGGCGCGGGGGCGCTGATCGCGACCTGCGTCAAGGCGGCGAAGGTCATTGCCTTTGACGACCTGGGGACGGAAGCCATCCGCGAGCTGCGGGTGGAAAACATGCCGCTGATCGTCGCAATCGACGTGCATGGAGGCAACCTTTACGAGGAAGGGCCGGCCCGCTACCGCCGGGAAAAGGCGGATACGCGCCTGTGAAAGAAAGAATTTACATGCATTTTGCATGAAAAACACAGATCGGAATTGAGTTTTTGCAGGAGTTGCGTGGAAAATCGCGAATAATACCGATAATGAGACATTGTAAGTGCGGAGGGAGCATGCTTTGGGCGGGATTCAGGAGGTCGTGATACACGACTGGGACGAACTTCAGGAGGCCGTCTTTGACGATGTCTGGGACGAGAAGGTCATGCGTTACCGTGACAACCGCATCTATCGCGGGACGTCCGATCAGCAGTGGAACCTCGTCCCCTCGCTCAACCGTGTCTGCGCGCATGATCTTTCGCTTGAATCGCAGGTCTTCCGCAGCTTCCGCAAATACGGCTATGCCGAGCTGGCCGGGTATTCCGGCTTCTGGCAGCTGCTCCCTGTCGCGCAGCATCACGGTCTGCCCACGAGGCTGCTTGACTGGACCTATTCACCGCTGGTCGCTGCGCATTTTGCGACGGAGGATACGTCCTGCTATGACCGGGACGGCGTCATCTGGTGCCTGGATGTGACGGACTTCAAGCAGTTTTTGCCGCAGCCCCTTGCCAAGAAGCTGCGCGAGAAGGATTGCAACATCTTCACCATCGGCATGCTGGAAAAGCTCATCCCGGATTTTGACAGCATGCAGCGAATGGCGCCGGAGCCTTACGCGCTCTTCTTTGAGCCGTCGTCGATGATCGACCGGATTGTCAACCAGTACGCGCTCTTCTCGGTGGTTTCCGACCCGGCCGTGCTGCTGACGCAGATCATCGAGCAGAGGGACATCCCCTGCCGCAAGCTCATCATCCCCAGAGAGGTCAAGCTCGAAATCCGGGACAAGCTCGACTACATCAACATCTCCGAGCGCATGATCTATCCGGGCCTTGACGGCGTTTGCCGCTGGATCACACGGCGCTATGCCGCGCTCGGGCCGCAGTATAACGGAGGCAGAAAGCCCCCAAGACACAGGGAATAGGCGCATGACGCGCTTAATCCATAAACCTGAACTTCAACAGGAGGAACCCAAGATGAGAAAGATCGTAGCTCTTGCTGCGGCGGCTGTCATGCTGTTTGCGCTGTGCGCGAATGCCTCCGCTGCAACCCAGGTGACCATCTGGCACACCTTCACCGACGCGCAGCAGGCTGCGCTGGAGAAGTTTGCCGCCGACTTCAACGCGACCCAGGACGAGTATGAGGTCATCGTCGAGTCTCAGGCCTACTCTGGCTTCCTTGACAATGTCTACAACGCGGTGGCCAACGGCGTTGGCCCGAACATCATCATCAACTATGCCTCCACTGCGGCGGAGTATGTGAAGGACGGCCTTGTTGTCGACCTGAGCCAGTACGTCTTTGACGATGAGATCGGCATGGCGGACGTCTACAACTCCCTGCCGGACGCCATCAAGGATGAGACGGTTGGCTTCGCGGATGGCGGCATGTACGCGCTTCCGGCTGTGACCACCGGCCCGATCCTCTTCTACAACAAGACGCTCTACGACGAGCTGGGCCTGACCCCGGCGACCACCTGGGAAGAGGTGGCCGAGCAGGCGAAGACCATCTACGAGGCGAAGGGCATCGCCGGTTTTGCCGCCGACTCCCTGACCGACATGATGCAGTCTCTGATGATGCAGTCCGGTCTGGGCTACATCGACACGGCGAACAAGTGCGTGCTGTTTGACAATGAGAAGGCTGCCGAGTGGCTCAAGTGGTTCGGCGACAACTGCCAGGCCGGATACTTCCAGCTGGCTCCGCAGCAGGACTATTTCTCCACCGACTTCAACGCTGGAATCGTGGCGAGCTATCTGGGCTCCTGCGCAGGCGATCCGTACATCAAGCCGGATGGCTTCGAGTATGCTGTTGCGCCGATGGTCAACGCGATTGACAATGCCTGGTTCCCGAGCTGGAACCGTGGCCCGATCGTTTTCAACAAGGGCGAGGAAGCCAACAAGGGCGCGTATCTGTTCGTGAAGTATTTCCTCACGCCGGAAATCAACGCGCAGTGGGCGCAGGCGATGAACGCGCTGTCCCCGTATGGCACCACCCAGGAGAGCGAGGCGTATGCCGAGTTTGCGGCGAACATGCCGGCCTCCCTGGCGGCTGTTCAGGCGAACCTGGATGTTGCGGGCGCTCTGCCGAGCGTGACTGGCGCGACGGCCGTTCGCGATGCGCTTAAGGAAGCGGCGACGATGTGCGCCGGCGGCATGGATCCGGCGGACGCGCTGGCTGCCTGCGTGGCGACTTCCAACGAGGCCCTTTCCGAGTAATACTGGTTCAGCACCGGCTTGAAGGGGCTGGCGGGCTTTCATCCGCCAGCCTCTCTTTTTTAAAAGCCGCATCAGCACCGGCCTTTGCCGGGAGGTAAACAATGGAAAAGCAAAAGCTCTTTGTCTTCATGATTGACGCGCTGTGTGAGACAGATGTTCACTATATGCGCACGCTGCCCAACTTCGGCTGGATGCTGCGCGGCGGCGCGCTTGTGCGCGAGGTCTATCCGGTCTATCCGTCCTTCACCTATCCCTGCCATACGTCGATCATGACCGGCTGCTACCCCGACAAGCATGGCATCCCGCACAACGAGATGGTGAAGGCCGGGGTGTATCCGGTGCCGTGGTACACGCACCGCTCGCTGGTCAGAAAGAAGTTCTTCGCAGAATACGCGAAGGAGCGGGGATACAGCACCTGCCTGGTCAACTGGCCCGTTTCGGCGGGGGCGGATGTGGATATCAACCTGCCCATGTGCATGCCGATGCACTACAAGGGGGATAATCCGCGCCAGTTTTTTGAGGGCGTTTCCTCCGATGACGCGCTCGAACGCTATTTCTGGAAATACGGCTATCTGCTCAGCGGCTACAACGAACTGCTCAACGGCTCGCTCGATGCCTTCACGGAGGCCGTTTCCCCGGACATCATCCGCGACTATGGTCAGCCGGATGTGATGTTCGTCAAGATGTGCGATTTGGATACGGTGCGCCACAAGCTGGGCGTGGAGAGCGAAACGGCGCGCGAGCAGCTCGCCAAGCACGACGCGCAGCTGGGCGTGCTCATGGAAAGCATTCGCAGGTTTGGCGATCTTGAGCGGACAAATTTCGTCGTCATGGGCGATCATGGACAGACGGATGTGCCCCGTTCGCTCAACTTCAACCGCGTGCTCCAGGAAAAGGGCCTGCAGACCGTCGACGAGGCGGGGAAGCTCGTCTCGTTTGACGCCTTCTGCCATTCGACCGGTGGCAGCGGCTGGATTGAGCTGCGGGATCCGCAGGACGAGGCGCTGCGCAGCCGCGTCTACGATATCCTGCTTGAGGCGAAGGAGAGCGGGAAGTATGGCCTCGGGTACGTCTTCACCAAGGAGGATGCGAAGGAGCGCTTCCACCTGACCGGGCCATTTGACTTTATCATCGAGGGCGAATCGCCCATGTCCTTTGCCTACAGCCTGACGGCGCCGCTGTTTACGAAGACGGCGCCGGGGGATTACAAGACGGCGCCGGGCTCTCACGGCGGGCTGCCGTGGCTTGACCACCGGACGACCTTCTTCGCCTGTGGCCCTGCGTTTGAGCCGGGCGCGGTGATTGACAAGGCGAGCCTTGTCGATGAAGCGCCGACGATGGCGCGCATCCTTGGCTTTGACATGGAGGAGATCGACGGGCATTGCCTCGACGCGCTGCTCGCCGCACCCTTCAGGGGCTGAGCTCCAAGTGGAAATTCCCGCGAGAAGAGATTTCTGTTCCTTCATGCATGCAAGCACTCATGTACGATTCAAAAGTAAGGGAGATATGACCTATGCGCGTAGTACTCGATCATATCACAAAGCGTTTCTCGGATGTGACGGCGGTCAGCGAATTCAGCGCGACGCTGGAGGATGGCGAACTGATCTCGCTGCTGGGCCCGTCCGGCTGCGGTAAGAGCACGCTGCTGAACATGCTCTCCGGCATTCTGCCGGTGAGCGGCGGCAAGATTTTTTTTGACGATCAGGATGTCACGGCAATGGCGCCGGAGAAGCGCGGCATTGGTCTCGTGTTCCAGAATTATGCGCTCTATCCGCACATGACGGTCATGGGCAACATCTGCTTCCCGCTGGAGACGCAGCGCGTGCCCAAGGCGGAGCGTGTGGAGCGCGCCAACGAGATCGCCAGGCTCGTCCATGTGGATATGCTGATGAACCGCAAGCCGGCGGAGCTCTCCGGCGGCCAGCAGCAGCGCGTCGCTATTGCCCGCGCGCTGGTCAAGAATCCGCGCCTGCTGCTGCTCGATGAGCCGCTGTCCAACCTGGATGCGCGCCTTCGCCTGGAGATGCGCGAGGAGATCCGGCGCATTCAGCAGAGAACCGGCGTAACGACCATCTTCGTCACGCACGATCAGGAGGAGGCCATGTCGATCTCCGACCGGATCGTGCTGATGAAGGCGGGCGTTTTGCAGCAGAATGACCTGCCGCAGCGGCTGTACAATGAGCCGGCGAACCAGTTTGTCGCGGACTTCCTGGGCACGCCGCCGATCAACAACCTCTCCGGCTGCGTCGAGGACGGAGACTTTGTGACCGCGAAGGGTGAGGCGCGCTGCGCTCTGCCGCTGATGAATGGCATCGAAAACGGCCGAAAGGTCAATCTCTCCGTGCGCTCGGAGAGTTTCGTGCTCGACCCGAACGGACCGATGGTCTGCGAGGTGACGCGGGTGTATCAGATGGGCAAGGAAGAGATGGCATATCTGCGCTTCGGCGAGTGCGACTTCAGGGCCTATATCGATTCCGACGAGGGGCTCAAAAAGGGCGACAGTGTTCGCCTGGGCCTCAAGAAGCGCGGCGTCTTCGTCTTTGACCTGGAAACGGGGGAGAGGATTCGATGAAAAAGAGAAAGCAGAGCGACGGTCAGGAGCTTCTGGATCGCAGCTTCAAGGCGCGCATTGAGCCCTATCTCTACCTGCTCCCGTTTTTCCTGGGCATTGCGGTCTTTACGCTCTATCCCGTCGTCAACGTCGTGCTGATCTCCTTCAAGGAGGGATACAGCTATCTGACCCGCGGCTTTGACGCCTGGAGCCTGGCGAACTATCAGAAGGTGCTCTCCGATCCGAAGTTTGCGCAGGCAATCTCCAACACGATCAAGTATGTGCTGCTGGTCGTGCCGATTTCCACCTGCATCTCCGTCGTCGTCGCCTATCTGCTCAGCCAGAAGCTTCGCTTCTCTGCGCTGTTTCAGACGGCATATTTCCTGCCGATGGTCACCTCGATCACCGCGGTCGGCCTGGCCTGGAAGCTGATGTACAACAAGAACTTCGGCATCCTCAACTACATCCTCTCGTTTTTCGGAATCGACAAGATCCCCTGGCTGGAAAACGCCGCATGGAGCATCCCGGCGCTGGTGATCTTCGGAATATGGAACATCCTGCCCTTTACGATCATCCTGCTGCTCTCCGGATTGCAAAACATCGATCCGCAGTATTACACGGCTGCGCGCGTGGATGGCTCCGGCAGCCTGCGCATCTTCTTGCGCATCACGGTGCCGCTGCTTGCGCCGACCATCTTTCTCGTCTGCATCATCAATACGATCTCCTGCTTCAAGGTGTTCTCCGAGCTCTATCCGCTCTTTAACGGCAATCCCGGCCCCTTTTACAATCTCTACACTGTCGTCTACTATATCCGTTACGCGATGATCGACAACCGCAAGTATGGCGTGGCTGCGGCCGCGGCGATTGTCCTTTTCGGCTTCATCTTCGCGTTTACCATGGTGCAGCGCGTTGTGCAGAGCTGGGTCAATGCGAGGAAGGGGTGACGCGCGATGAAGAGAAGGATTTCCCGGTTTTTCGTCTATTTCGTTTTGATTATCGGCGGCGTCATCATGCTCTTCCCGTTCTTCTGGATGTTTTCCTCGGCGTTCAAGACGACGCAGGAGATCAACCGGTTTCCGCCACAGTGGCTGCCCGGCAGGCTGAGCCTGGATAATTTCCGCCGGGCGTTCGAGATGGCGCCGTTCGCCAAGTATTTCGTCAACTCGATCGTGGTCATGGTCTGCTCGGTCGGTCTGACGACGCTGACAACCATCCTGGCGGCGTTCGCGTTTTCCAGGCTCCGCTTCCCGGGGCGAAATCTGATCTTTGGTCTGCTGCTCTCGCTGATGATGATCCCCTTCGAGATGCTCATCATCACCAACTATTCGACCATTGTCGATCTCGGGCTGTGGGACACGATTCCGGCGCTGATCCTGCCGTTCACCAGCTCGATCTTCTACACCTATATCCTCAAGAACTTCTTCGATTCCGTCTCCGACAGCCTCTACTGGTCGGCAAGGATCGACGGCTCGAGCAACTGGCGGTATCTCTGGAAGGTCATGGTGCCGATGGCGCGGCCCTCGCTGATGACGATCATCCTGCTCAACGCGCTGGCGAGCTGGAACTCATTCATGTGGCCCATGTACGTTATCTCCAGTGACAAGAACCGCACGCTGCCGTGGGGTCTTCAGGTCTTCACGACCGAGGCGGGATCGTATCCCGAGCTGCTGATGGCGGCCTCGACGGTTGTCGTTCTGCCGGTCATCATCCTGTTCTTCTTTGCGCGCAAGTATATCGTGCGAGGCGTCGCCAGAGGAGGCCTGAAGGGATAAAGCGCAGCACATCCATGCCGGAGACGGGGAAAAAGACCTCCCGCCTCCGGCATTTTTCTTGGAAAAGAGCGGCGCAGGGGAGAGCGTCAAGCTGTGATGAGGCCTGCAACGAACGAAAGCACATGAAACCTGTTGACAGGATGGAAAGAGGAACGATACTGAACCTGCGTCTTCGGACGCTGATCAAGGAGGAACGTGAATGAGACGGAAGACAATCTATCTGGCAGGCGGCTGCTACTGGGGAACGGAGAAATACGTTTCGAATATCTTCGGCGTGCTCGACACCGAGGTTGGGTTTGCCAACGGCAGCGTTGCTGCGCCGAGCTATGCACAGGTCAAGCACGGTGATACGGGCCATGCGGAGACCGTTCGCGTCGAGTATGACGCAGATGTCCTGACGCTGCGCGAGCTGCTTGAGCTCTTTTACCGGATCATTGACCCGACGGCGCTGGACAGACAGGGCCCCGACTGCGGACATCAATACAGAACGGGCGTTTACTACGCTGACGTGGAGGATGAAGCGATCATCCGCGCATCGCTGCGGGTGCTGCAATTGTCGGTTGACAAGCCTGTCGTGGTGGAATGCCTGCCGCTTGCCTGCTTTTATCCGGCGGAGGAGGCGCATCAACAGTACCTGGATAAGCACCCGGGCGGCTATTGCCATGTGCCCTTCGCGCAGATAGCGGCGGTCAAATCCTGGCGGACCGGAAACCCGACGAACGAAGAGAACGGCTGAACCGCTTGGACAGGCGCGATGAGCGAACGGCCAACAGGCAGACACAATACAACAAAAACGGAGAAGAAAGCATGGCACGGACAGGGATGAGTTGCCGATCTGCACAGGAGCGCCTGCCGCGCTATCAGACGTTGGCGCCTGACCTCATCGAAAAGGCCTGGGCGGCAATGCATTTCTGCGAAGCTCTCGCAGCAAAGCGGTCAGGGAGTGAACGGATGCATGTCTTCGAATATCCTGAATGCTCGATTTGATTGGAGAACAGAATAAACAGCAAGCCCTCCGCATGGACGCACACATGCGGGGGGCTTTTGCATAACGAGAATCCATCTGGAAAAGAAAAAACCCGCCGAAGCACGGCGGGCGATCTGGTGCGGGAAACAGGACTTGAACCTGCATGAAATTGCTTTCACTAGAACCTGAATCTAGCGCGTCTGCCAATTCCGCCATTCCCGCGAACGAATATCATTATAGCGGCTTTTCATGTTTTTGTCAAGTGGAATGCGCCATTTCGCGAATTTTGCAAATTGCGCTGTGAAAACTTGCATCATAGAGCGAAATTTGATACAATAAACGCGATTCTAGCTGCCGCCCTCAGCGGGGCAGACCGGAAGGCTGCAGAACCACAGAGCGCCGCGGAAGACGCGGCAACGACTTGTCGGGTATCCGAAGCGAACCCGAACGGAGGAATGTCAAATGAATACGCAAACGACGGCTGCAACGACGACGGTCAGGAAGAAGAAGCTGACCATCCAGTGGATGACGGGCACGGCGATGATGATCGCGCTGACGCTCGTGCTGGCGAATACACCGCTTGGCAGGATCACGATGCCGTTTCTGACGGCGACGACGCTGCACATTCCGGTGATCATCGCGACGCTCGTGCTCGGCCTGGAGGCCGGCGTGCTGACGGGCCTGACCTTCGGCATCCACAGCCTGATCAGCAACCTGACGGGCGCGTCGTTCTTCGCGCCGTTTTTTATCAACCCGCTGGTTTCCGTGCTGCCGCGCGTGCTCTTCCCGGTGTGCGTGTATGTTATCGCGGAGGGCGTTAAGAAGTTGACGGCGGGCTTTGACAGGCATCATATCATCGCATACGTCAGCGCGAGCGCGCTGGGAACGGCGCTGCACACGACGATGGTCATGGGCATGATCTACCTGCTCAACGCGGGAAAGATCGGACAGATGCTTACGGCGGGCATGGGCGTGCCGGACGCCATCGCTTCAAGGGGCGTGGGCCTGGGCATTGCTGCCATGGGCGTGACCAACGGACTGCCGGAGGCGATTGTCGCGGCCGTGATTGCGCCGATCGTCGCGCTGGCGCTGGATCGTGCGCTCGGCCGAATCCAGATCCGCAAATAATATTGAAGAAACGCGGACGTCGGGCCGCGGAGGAGTTGAACGACGATGGTTTTTGTCATGGACATCGGCAACACCAACATCAAGGCTGCGGTATTTGAAGGCAGCCGGCTTTTGAAGCGGTGGCGTTGCTCGACGGATACCTCGATGACGTCGGATCAGTACGGCATCATCATGGCCGATCTGTTCCGCTATCATGGTCTGAACATGAAGGACATCGAGGGTATCATGTTCTCCTCCGTGGTGCCGACGATCAACTATACCATCGAGCACATGTGCCGCGACTATTTTGGCATGGACCCGCGGCTGCTCGTCCCCGGCATGAAGACGGGACTCAACATCCGCTATGAGAATCCCCGTGAGCTGGGCAGCGACCGTATCGCCAATGCCGTCGCTGTTTCGACGCTCTACGGCGGCCCTTCCATCTTCATCGACTTCGGCACGGCGACGACCTATGGCGTCGTTTCCGAAAAAAACGAGTTCCTCGGCGGCGCTATTGGCCCTGGCTTGAGGATGATGAACGCGGCGCTTGCCAGCGGAACGGCAAAGCTGCCCTCCATCGAGCTTGTCATTCCGCCCAGAGCCATCGGGCGGACGACGGTTTCCAATATCCAGTCCGGCATTCTCTACGGCTATATCGGCTCGGTGGAGAAGATCATCGGCAGGATGAAGGAAGAGATCGGCCAGCCCAACGTCAAGGTCATTGCGACCGGCGGTATGGCGCACCTGGTCAGGAACAACTCCAGCGTCATCGACGAGATTAACCCTGACCTGACGCTGACAGGGCTGCGCCTGATTTACGAAAAGAATCAGGGATGAGGAGGACGTATGAGGACCATTTCCATCGGATTTTTGGGCTGTGGCAACATCGGCTGCGGCGTATATCGCCTGCTCGGGGAGCAGGGAGAGCAGATCGCGCGCAATGAGGGCGAGACGTTTGAAATCAGAAGGATTCTCGTTCGCTCGAAGGGAAAGAAGCGCGGCGCGGAGATTCCGGAGGCGCTGATGACGGAGAATCCGGACGATGTGCTCCTGGATCCGCAGATTTCCATTGTGATGGAGTTCATGGGCGGCGAGGAGCCTGCGGCTTCCTATATGATTCGCGCGCTGGAGGCGGGCAAGACGGTTGTCACGGCGAACAAGATGGCCCTTGCGACACATTGGCAGGAGATTCTTCGAGCGGCGAGGGAGCATGCGGCAGGTCTGTATTATGAAGCAAGCGTCTGCGGCGCGATTCCGATCATCCGGGCGCTCAACGACTCCCTGCAGGCCAATCGCATCACCTCTGTCACGGGCATCATCAACGGCACGACGAATTACATCCTCAGCCGCATGACCAGAGAGGGTGCCTCCTATGCGGATGTGCTCGCTGACGCGCAGCGGCTGGGCCTGGCGGAGCCGGATCCGACCGCCGATGTCGAGGGCTATGACGCGGCCTACAAGCTTTCGATCCTCTCGACGCTGGCGTTCCATCGCCATGTGCCGGTTGAGCGTGTCTATCGTGAGGGCATCTCCGGGATTACGCCGCTTGACGTCCAATGCGGCAAGGCGTTCGGCTTGACGCTCAAGCTGCTGGCGATTGCCAAGGAGGTCGACGGCTGTATTCAGGCGCGCGTGCATCCGGCGTTCGTGCCGGATGAGCATCCGCTGGCCAGCGTCAGCGATGCGTTCAATGCAGTCTATGTGAACGGACATGCCTGCGGAGAGATGATGTTCTACGGACGCGGCGCAGGGGATATGCCCACGGCAAGCGCGCTGGTCTCCGATCTGATCAAGGCTGCAAAGACGAAGAGCCATCAGCTGCCTGCTGTGGACGGCACGCCTGCAAGGATGGCGGACGATTGGGCCTGCGTTCACTTCATCAGGATGCTGGCCAAGGATGAGCCGGGTGCGCTTTCCGTCGTATCGGGCACATTTGCGCGTCACGGCGTGAGCATCGCGTCGATGGTGCAGAAAGGGGAAATGGATCGGGATGGCCATGTTCAGCTTGTTTTCCTGACGCATCGCGCTTCCGAATGCTGTGTGCGCAGAGCACTCCTTGAGATGGACAAGACGTTGGTTTCCCAGGTCAATGTCATCCGAGTGGAGCGGGATTGAACATTGAGATAGATGAAAACCTATAATGGAATGGGATACCATTCCATTTTTTCTATATAAAGAAGGGTGAACCTGAGAATGGGATGTTCAATATTGTATATGTGCAACTTGCACAAGAATGGGAAAACGGGGAGAAACGGGGCATATTTCCTTCCGGAGGGGCAGGGCGTCCATTCGGAGAAACTTTGCAGGATTTGTTCGGCAATGCATCAGATTTCGGCGCCAATTCACAGAATTTGACGGAAATAAGGACGGAAAATGAACCTGCGGAAAATATACGGTTTTTTTGTATATAGACTGCTGAACGGATTGAGATAACAAAAGTGAACAAATCAAGAGAAAACAGAAGATAAATGAAGATATAGTGAGGAACAAAAAGATAAATTGAAATAACAAAGAAAAACAATTGAATTTGCAATGAAAACTGCGAGGAAAAGAGGAGAATATCGTTTCAATACCCTGTTTTTTTTGTGAGTTTAATCGATTGAAAAAGAGATTTAAAACATGTATAATGAACTCAATCAAAACACCGGAGGGACGAAAAGGGCCGGTGAATGATAGGCGCTTTGGAATGAACGACGTGAAAGGGGATTCACAACAATGGCAAGCTTGAAACTCAACCACATCTACAAGATCTACTCTGGCAACGTGACGGCCGTTTCCGACTTCTGCCTGGACATCGAGGATAAGGAGTTCATCGTTCTGGTTGGACCGTCCGGCTGCGGCAAGTCCACGACCCTGCGTATGGTCGCTGGTCTGGAGGAGATCTCCGAGGGCGAGCTGTATATCGGCGATCGCCTGGTGAACGATGTGGCGCCGAAGGATCGCGATATCGCGATGGTTTTCCAGAACTACGCGCTCTATCCGCACATGACCGTCTATGACAACATGGCGTTCGGCCTGAAGCTGCGCAAGAAACCCAAGGATGAGATCGACAAGCTGGTTCGCGAGGCGGCCAAGATCCTCGGCATCGAGCAGCTGCTCAACCGCAAGCCGAAGGCTCTCTCCGGCGGCCAGCGTCAGCGCGTTGCCCTCGGCCGTGCGATTGTCCGCGACCCGAAGGTCTTCCTCTTTGACGAGCCGCTCTCCAACCTCGACGCGAAGCTGCGCGTCCAGATGCGTACCGAGATCACCAAGCTCCATCAGCGCCTGCAGACGACCTTCATCTACGTCACGCATGACCAGACCGAGGCCATGACCATGGCGTCCCGCATCGTCGTCATGAAGGATGGCTTCATCCAGCAGGTTGATACCCCGCAGAACCTGTACGACTACCCGGCCAACCTCTTCGTCGGCTCCTTCATCGGCAGCCCGCAGATGAACTTCTTCAACGCGAAGCTGGTCAAGAAGGCCGATGGCGTTTGGGCCGAGTTTGGCGACAACGCCATCAAGGTGCCGGATACCAAGATTCGCAAGTTGGTTGATGAGTCCTACATCGGCAAGGAAGTTGTCATGGGCATCCGTCCTGAAAACATCCACGATGAGGAGCGCTTCCTGGCCGAGGCCGATGGCAACCTCGTCGAGGCGAAGGTTGAGGTCGTTGAGCTCATGGGCTCTGAGACCTATCTCTACCTCAAGACCACCGGCAAGGACAGCAACGTCGTCGCCCGCGTCGATCCGCGCAGCAAGTCCCGCAACGGCGATACTATCAAGGTCGCCTTCGAGACCAACCGTCTGCACTTCTTCGACAAGGACAGCGAGCTGAGCATTCTCAACCGCTGATTGCCCCTTAGAGCATCATCAGGCCCGCATCGGAGGATGCGGGCTTTTCCCGTTTTGGAATTTTTTTGTTAGAAATGAACAAAATCACGGCATTCTTTACCAAATTTGCGGAGATAATTTTTCAGACGTATGGATTTTTGGACATTGATAAGGTATAATGAATCTGTATTCTGAATAGCGGATAGACGTTCTCGAAAGGGGAATGGAAATGATACCTGAAAAGCGCTTTTTAAACCAGATTCAGCAGGTACTGGCTCGGCTGATGCAGCCGCTGTGGCTGTTGGACACGGAAGGGTCCGTGTTGCTGCCGGAGGAAAACCGCGGCAAGATTAACCTGCCGGAGTTCATGGAGCCGGGGATGCCCGTTGCCTTCGAGGGAAAGACGTTCCTGATGATCGGCATCACGCCGGAGCTCATCCTCTGCGCGGACGCGCAGGGCGCAGCGACCCATGACTGCATTGTGCTTGCCGGCGCGATGGTTCAGTCGATGGGGCGTGGCGAGGCGCCGATCCAGAGCCGCTACGATGTGTATCGCCGCGTGCTGCGCGAGGAGTTGGCCGGCTCCGAGCTTGAAGCGCTGGCTCATGAGCATCAGATCGAGATCAACCGCGAGCGCTGCGTCATGACTTTCCAGATCCTTCAGACGGAGACGGAGACTGCCTTCAATATGCTCGAGGAGCTCGTGCCGCGCGCGAGCAACGACCTGCTCGTGGAAATGGATCGCCATACGGTCGTTTTCCTCAAGAGCATGGAGAATGTCGAGAGCTTTGACGAGCTCTATCAGCTGGCGGAGGCGATCGAGCAGACCCTGCTTGATGAAGCGGGCAAGAGCTGCGTTGTCGGCATCGGTGAGCCGAAGAAGACCTTCCCGGAGATCGGCGAGAGCTATCGCGAGTCCCGCAGGGCAGTCGAGGTTGGCCGCATCTTCCTGACCGAGCAGCATATCTACGTCTACCGCAGCCTCGTGCTTGAGCGTTTCCTGATGGATATTCCGCGCGAAATGGGCACGCGCTATCACGGCATTCTTTTCAACCGCAAGACGGCGCGCCTGTTTAACGACGAGATGCTGCATACGATTGAGATGTTCTTCGCCAAGGACCTGAATCTTTCGGATACCGCGCGTCAGCTCTACATCCATCGCAACACGCTTGTTTACCGCTTGGACAAGGTGCAACGCCAGACCGGTCTTGATCTGCGCAAGTTTGATGACGCAGTGACCTTCAAGATGATGATGCTGCTGGGCAAGAGCGGCAAGGACAAGCCGCGTCCCGTGTATTGATCGCATCCATCCCTGATGGCTTCCGCAGAGCATGTCCAGCCGACCCCAGAAGGGTCGGCTGTTTTCAGATGGAAAGGAAATGTGAAGACAGTGAAACGCAATTATGTCGCCGTTGTGCTTGCGGGACTGCTGATGTTGGTCCTGACCGCGCAGGCCGGAGCGGCTTCCATGCTGCCGATGTTCAAAAACCAGGAGAGCGACACCGTGACCATCAGCCGCGAGGAGTATGACCGGCTGCTGCAATACAGCAAGCTTGACACGCTGATGCAGCTCGTGGAGGCCTACTACTACGAGGATGCCGATACGGACGCCATGCTTGAGGGTGCGGCGCTTGGGCTGATGCAGGGCATTGGCGATGTGTACAGCACCTATTACACGAAGGAAGAGATGGACAAGTTCAACGAAGAGACAGAGGGCGAATATGCGGGCATTGGCTGCCAGCTGCTTGCCGATCCGGAGGACACGACCATCACCGTCACGCGCGTGTTCAAAAACAGCCCGGCGGATGAGGCCGGCATTCGTTCCGGCGACAAGATCGTTTACGTCAATGATGTCTACTATTCGGCCTATGAGATGGACGAGGCGGTCAGTGTCATGCGCGGCACACCGGGCGAGAAGGTGAAGGTCACCGTCCTGCGCGGGCTGGAGACGATCGACTTTGACATCACGCGCAAGATCGTCAACATCAACTATGTCGAGTATGAAATCCTCGAAGGGAATATCGGCTATGTGATGGTGTTTGATTTCCTGGGGGATGCCTATGAGGGCTTTGCCCAGGCGATTGCGGCCTTTGAAGAGGCTGGCGTCAGCGGCATGATCATCGATCTGCGCAACAACGGCGGCGGGCTGGTGGATGCCTGCGTTCAGATGGCAGATCTGATCCTGCCGGAGGGCGTTGTCGTCTCCATGCGCGACAAGGCGGGGCAGACGACGGAATACACGATCGACGGCGAGTATTACGATGTGCCGATGGTCGTGCTGGTCAACGGGTATTCGGCCAGCGCGTCGGAGATTCTCGCCGGCGCGATTCGCGATACCGGTGCGGGGACGTTGGTCGGGGAAAAGACATTCGGCAAGGGTGTCGTGCAGAGCGTCATCAATTTCCCGGACGGCAGCGGCATGAAGGTGACCACGGCCCGCTATTACACGCCCAGCGGTGAATGCATCCATGAAATCGGCATCGAGCCGGATGTTGAGGTTTCGCTTGATGAGGATGCCGTTACGCGCTACGGTATCAACAATCTCCCACATGACAAGGATGCGCAGCTCCAAAAGGCGATCGAGCTTCTGAGCCCGCAGACGGAGGAGGCGCAGGTGGAGGACGCTGCTTAAGCAGCGGAAGAAAGGAATCCCCCGTTTTGCTGACGGGGAATTTCTTCTTTTTGGCCACTTTCCTCTTTTCCCAAAAGGGGAGTGGTGAAGCGGAACTATCTATGGTATAATGAATTGTATGCAGATCAGTGTCTGAATATGCAAGCGGGGAGGAAAAAGCGATGTGCCGGGTCAGCGTGATCGTGCCGGTTTACCAGGTGGAGGCGTATTTGCCGCGCTGTCTCGACAGCATTCTGGCGCAGACCTTTGAGGACTTTGAGCTGATCCTCGTCGACGACGGCACGAAGGACGGCTGTCCGCGGATCATGGAGGAATATGCGCGCAGGGATTCGCGCATCCGCCAGGTTCACAAGGAGAACGGTGGCCTGTCCTCGGCGAGAAACGCCGGGCTGGACATCGCGCGGGGCGAATTCATCGCCTTTGTGGATTCGGATGACTATATCGATTCAAGCCTGCTCGCGGACGCCGTCGCGGCAGCGGATGCTTCCGGCGCGGAGCAGGTGCTCTGGAATTACCGCTACGTCGACGAGCGCGGCGTGCAGGACGCCTATCTGCACTTTGACGACGAGGTGATCGATCTGGACAGGCTCGGGGTGGCCAACTATTTTTACGGCTACTGGATGCCCTACAGGCATGGGCAAGAGGCCTGGAGCAAGCTGTACCGGCGCAGCGTCATTGAGGAAAACGGGCTGCGTTACGCGCCCAACGACGAAATCTTCGCGGAGGACACACTCTTTTCCGCGATGTATCTGCTTCATACGCACAAAATTGCCGCGCTGAGCAAGCCCTATGTCTATTACACCCAGCGCGGGGATTCGCTGATGGGCAAGAAGAAGCCCCGGCTCGCGCGGCGGCTGACGACGCTGAGCATCCGCCTGTGCGACTATGCGCGCGCAGCCGGGAGGGCGCAGGAGCTCCAAAATGTGCTGCCCGTCCTTTGCTATGACAAGCTGATCGCCAAGGGCATTCGGCTGGACCCGGAGGCGGAGGAGGTCTATGCCGCCATGGAGGAGCTGGGGCAGAACGCGACGCTGAGGGACATGCTCAAGCGCCTGCTGGGCGTGATGCCGCTCGTGATGTACACGCTCAGGACGGGCAAGGGCATCCGGTCCCAGGTGCGCGCCCGGCTCTTCGCCGCGAGATGGCTGCGGGGCGATGTCCGCGGTGCGGCGGCGCTGATTGACGGGCGGGAGGCTGCACGATGAAGGTCAGCGTGATCATTCCCTGCTACAATGCGGAGCGATATCTGGGTGAATGCCTCGCCTCGGTGCTCGCCCAGACGATGAGGAATTTCGAGGTGCTGGTGATCGACGATGGCTCGGCGGATGGATCGCTTGCTATCGCCCGCGAGACCGCAAAGGCCGATGAGCGCGTCCGCGTCCTTCATCAGGAGAATGCCGGCGTCTGCGCTGCGCGCAACAGAGGGCTTGAGGAGGCGCGCGGGGAATTCGTCACCTTTGTCGACGCCGACGATTTGCTTATGCCCGACGCGCTGGAGCGGATGCTCGGGGCGTCGGAGGGGGTGGACATGGTCGTCTGCCTCCATCAGACGTTTGACGATCGTGGAAATGAGAAGGTTTTCTGGCCGGAGGGCGTCTGGACGCGGCGCTCCGGTAAGGCGCGCAGGCGGGCGGCGGCGCTGCGGTTGATTGAGGGCGACAGCGTGCTCAACATCATGTGCAACAAGCTGCACCGGCGCGCCCTGCTGGAAAGGGAGGGGCTGCGTCTGAAGGAGGGCGTTGCCATTGCGGAGGATGCGCTGTTCAATCTGGAGGCGGTGCTCTGCGGGCAGGGCATCGCGTATGTGCCCAGAGTGACCTATCGATACAGGATGCACGGGGAATCGGCGACGCACGCCCGAGAGGGAAGCGAGCTCGACGTTCATCTGCCCTGGCTCTTGGCGATGCGGGACATGCTGCATCGCCGGGGAAAGCTGGAAATGTTTTACGCGGCCTTTTTTGACGCGGTGGTGCTTCGGCTGTACAAGGATGGCGGTGTTTTGGGCGTGATCATGGGCTTCCGGGAAAAGGCTCAGCCGATTTTGTCGATGCCGGAGATCGATCCGGCAGGGATGCCTTTGGATGCGCGCATGCTCCTTGCGCTGTGTCGCAGCGGCCTGTATCCTGTTGTCTATCCGATCCTTTTCCCGGCGCAGCTTGCGAAGCGGAAGCTCGGCGAGGCGGCCTTTTGGCTGCGTGTGCGAAAGGAGAGCAGACATGGATTCGCCTGAAATCAGTCTGGTGATGCCCTGCTATCAGAACGGGGAGACGCTGGAGCGCACCGTGCGCAGCATTCTTGCGCAGACCTTCACGGACTGGGAGCTGATCGCGGTAGACGACGGGTCGACGGATGATACCGGCGCCCGGCTCGACGCGCTGGCGAAGGACGAGCCGCGCATGCGCGTCCTCCATCAGGAGAACGGCGGCGTATCCGCCGCGCGCAACGCGGGCATGGCCTGCGCCCGGGGGCGCTTCATCGGGTTTGTCGATGCGGACGACCATCTGCTGCCCGGTGCGCTCAAGTCGCTGCTTGCGCTGACTGACGAACAGACGGATATCGCCTGCGCGGCGTATCTCATGCGCCACGGGGAGGACGGCGGGCGCGAGGAGCTCAGCATCTGCAAGCAGGGCGACCGCATCGCCATCTATGAGAGCCTCCTGCGGGGGGACAGTGCGCTCAACAGCATGTGCGCGCGATTGTACAGGGCGGATATGCTGAAGGAAAACCGGGTTGAGGCGCCACTGGGGGTCAAGGTAGGCGAGGATGTGCTTTTCAACCTGGATGCGTTCGCCTGCGCGCGCAGCTGGCGGATGAGCCCGGAGGTCGTTTATGTCTATGAGCTGGGCGGCGATTCTGCGATGATGCGGGCGCGCAGCGACCGATATGCGCGCAGCCTGCCGATGCTCGAGGGCATTGGGCGTTTCATCGACCGGGAGCATTTGCAGACAGCGCTCTTCCGTGCGCATATTGACGCCTATCTGCGTGTGCTTCGCGCGGACAGGGGGCGTCTTCGCGCGGCTTTGGGCTTTGACCGGGCGGTCGTCCGGCGGATCACGAAGGGCGTCTCCCTTTGCGCCCTCTGCGGAAAGCAGCGGCTGTACTATGTCGCGTTGCGCCTGCTTCCGCCGTTGAGTTTCTTTCTGCCGTGAGGCGCTTTGGGGAGGATGACGATGAATTCAGTTGTCGATATCAGTGTGATCGTGCCGTGCTTCAATGCGGAGCGGTATCTGCGGGTCTGCCTGGAGAGCCTGAAGGCGCAGCGGACACCGCAGATCGAGATGATCTTTATTGACGACGGCTCAACGGACGCGACAGGGGCGATTCTCGACGCCTATGCGCGCACGGAGCCGCGGGCGCAGGTGCTGCACGTGCCGAATGGCGGCGTCTCTTCGGCCAGAAATCGCGGTATCTCGCTGGCAACGGGGCGCTATATCGCCTTTGTCGACGCGGACGACGCGCTGGAGGAGGATGGCCTTGCGCTGCTGTATCAGACGGCGATGCGCACGGGCGCGCAGATTACCTCCGCCAACCATGTGCTCTTTGATGTGGAAAAGAACCAGCGCGTGCCGGTGGAGATTGAGCCGGTTGTGCAGCAGCCCTCTGAGATCGTCAAAGAGATCATCCACATGCACCGTATTTACAACAACCTCTGGAACAAGCTCTACGACAGGACGCTGTTTGACGGCGGGCTTCGGCTGGACGAGACTGTGCATATCGGCGAGGACGCGCTGCTGAACATGCAGCTCTATCTGCGCGCGCATAAGGTGGTGCATATTCCGGAGACGACCTATGTCTATCGGATTCACAGCCAGTCGGCGATGTCGGGTGTCCGGGATTACAGCCAGGCGCATCAGCCGATGCTCGAGAGCATGAATCGCCTGCTCGGGCAGGAGGGCATCAAGGAGCTCTATTTCAGGGATTATCTGCAAAGCTGTATCTGGATTGACGAAAAGCAGCGCGGTATCCGTGCCTGCATGAGCACCTTTAACAAGCGAATCCGCCCGCTCGTGCTCGATGGAACCGACGCGTTGAAGATCCCTCAGAAGGATCTTTGGATTTACAAGCTTGTCGTCAGCGGCCATTTTCCGCTGTTTTACAAGCTGACGCGCGTCCTTGAGAAGGTCACCGGCCGGAAATGGGGGATCAGGCGATGAGCACGATGCTGATGTACAACCACGGCGGATGCGAAAACCGGGGATGTGAGGCCATCGTCCGCTCGACAAGCGAGATGTTTGCGCAGGAGCTGGGTGTCAAAAGCTGCCTGGCTTCTGCGACGCCTGGGTATGACCGGGGCATCGGTCTGGGTATCCCGGTCATTTCCGCGGAGATTTCGCCCTACAGCCTGAACAGGCTGATCAACTCCGTCGGCTTCCGCCTGGGCATTCCAAGGGAGCAGGAGGTTGCCCGGCGCTATGATACGGTCATCTCCAGAGGCCGGCGCAGCGATGTCTGTCTCTCCATCGGCGGGGATACCTACTGCTATGGGCGTCAGGAGCATCTGCTCGTGATCAACGGCCGGCTCCGGCGGGCCGGGAAGCCGATCGTGCTCTGGGGCTGCTCGGTGGAGCCGAGGCTGCTGGAGGGCGAGCGTCTTGAAGATATCCGGCAGTATCAGTTGATCGTCGCGCGCGAGTCAATCACGTTTGAGGCCATGAAGGCGGCGGGACTGCCCGTGCTGCAATGGTGTGATCCGGCGTTCTTCCTGCGCAGCGAGGAAATGGCGCTGCCGCAGGGCTGGCGCGAGGGCGGGACGGTCGGCATCAACCTCAGCCCGCTTGTGCTCGACCGCTCGAGAGACAGAGAGGGGACGCTTGACGCATTTACAGCGCTGATCCGGCACATTCTCAAGACGAGTGAGGACAGCATCGCGCTGATTCCACATGTTACCTGGATACATGACAATGACCTGGATGCGCTTGAGGCGCTTAAGGCGCGCTTTGCCGATGAGCCCCGCGTCTTCCTGCTGCCGGGGACGCTGCGGGCAATGCAGCTCAAGGGATGCATCAGGCGGCTGAAGGCGCTGGTCACGGCGAGAACGCATGCTTCCATCGCGGGCTATTCCACCGGCGTACCGACGCTGGTGATCGGGTATTCCGTCAAGGCGCGGGGCATCGCGCGCGATCTGTTCGGCGATGAGGCGGGTCATCTGATTCCCGTGCAGGAGCTGGGAAGCGCGCAGCAGCTGATCTGTGCGTATGATGCGCTGATCAAGCGCGCACCAGAGGAGAGGAGCATGCTGCAAACGCGCATTCCCGAATACACGGCGGGGCGCAGGCAGATGGTCGGGAGGGTCATGGAGCTGGGAGAAAAGGCATGAGAGAGACAGTCAGGAGCCGCAGGGAGGAATGCACGGGCTGCGGCGCGTGTGTGGGCACGTGCCCCAAAGGGGCTATCACCATGGCGCCCGATGCGGAGGGGTTTTGCTACCCCTGTGTCGATCAGACGCTGTGCATCTCCTGCGATCTTTGTGAGAAGCGATGCCCGGTCGGAAAGCCAAAGCCAGAAAACCGACCGGCGGTCTTCGGCGTGATGAACCGGGACGAGACGATCCGCATGGCGTCCTCCTCGGGCGGCGTGTTCACGGCGCTCGCTCAGGAGATGATCGGGCGTGGCGGCGTCGTCTTCGGCGCCGTGTTTGACGAGGCGCTGCGCGTAGAGCACGTCGGTGCGTTTGACGAGAGCGAGCTGGCGGGCATGCGCGGCTCCAAATACGTGCAGAGCGATTGCGCCGAGGCGATGGAGCATGCGGTTTCGCTGCTTGAACGCGGCATCCCTGTGCTGTTTTCCGGCACGCCCTGTCAGATCGACGGGCTGTTGACACGTGTGAAGGGAAAGAGTCGCGAGCTGCTGTTGACCGTGGATTTCACTTGTCACGGCGTGCCATCACCGGGCGTGTTCGCCTCCTATCTGCGCGAGCTGGAGAGAAAGAGCGGCAAGCGTGTCAAGGGCTACGCTTTTCGCGACAAGCGCAACGGCTGGAAGGATTTTTCCGCTGTGGCGACCTTTGAGGATGGAACGGAGCTTGCCGGCTCGCAAAGGGACGAGCCGTTTCTGTATGGCTTTTTGCAGAATCTGTATTTAAGGCCGTCGTGTGCGAACTGCCGCGACCTGCGGGGAAACCACCATGCGGCCGATCTGACGGTTTCCGACCTGTGGGGCGCGCAGGAAATCTGTCCGGAGAGGGATGACGATAAGGGGCTCTCGCTGGTCTGTGCCAATACGCAGGCCGGAAGGCGGGCGCTTGAACGAGCTGCCGTCAGACTGACGACCTTTCCGGTAGAAACCGACGGTCTGTCCCGGTTTAACCCCAGCCTGTTCGGGCCTGTTCAGGCGCATCCCAAGCGCAAGGCGTTCTTCAGGTACTACGAGCGGGAGGGCTTCAACTCGGAGCGGGTGATGAGGCTGCTCAGGGGGCCCAATCGCCTCGAAAAGGCTGCTGCGCGTGCAGCGCATCTCCCGGCGGGCGTAGTCCGAAGGCTTCGCGCGCTGATTCGCCGCTGAACCCGCAGGTACGCCGAGAGGCGCCTGCGGGCGAAAAGGCAGGCGCGTTTGTGGCGGATTGACCTACAAACCGGTTTGACAGAAGATGAATGCGGGAGAAGACGATGGACAGAGCGTTTGGGAATGTTCTCCTCTTTCCCTTTCGCCGCAGGCTGATGGCCGTGACCATCGCCTGGTTGTCAGGGATTGCAGGGGCGCTCTATGTCCGTCTGCCCGTGAGCTTGACGCTTGCTTTGTGCGCTCTCCTTGCGTGTATTGGCATTCTCCGGTGCCGTCGCAGGGAGAGCGCGCTTTTGTTTGGCATGGCGGTGATGGCTCTGATGGGCAACGTCTGCGCAGGAAGCCAGCTGGCACGCCGCGACCTGCCTACTAGGCCGGGGACGGAAATCTCCGGCACCGTGATGGCGCTCGAGTCCCCGACGAGGGTCTGGCTTCGGGATGTGACTGTCGGGGACGGCCAGACGCCCGTTCGCCCTGTGGTGGTGACGCTGATGGTCGAGGAGGGTAAAGAGGCGGCTTGCGTGCAGACCGGCCAGCGCGTCAGCGGAGTGGGCAGGCTGTTTGCGCCGGAGGAGGCGCGTAATCCCGGAGATATCGACAGGCGGATTCAGGCGCTTTGCGAGGGATATGAGCTCTCGGGCTATCTGCTGCCGGGCTGGGAGGCGCAGGGAACCCCGGTCTTCTCGCTGCGGGAAACGATCCGCCAGATGCGCCTGGCGCTTCTTGCGCAGACAGAGGCGGTGTTCGGCGTGGATGCGCCGCTGTTTCAGGCGCTGATGCTTGGCGAGCGCAGAGGGCTGGATGCCGGGCTGACGACAGCGCTCAGGCTGACGGGCACGGCCCATGTGCTCACGGTTTCGGGACTGCATCTGGGTCTGATCGCGGCAGCGCTGGAAACCGCGCTGCGGCGGCTTCGCCTGAGAAGAAGGGCAAGGCTGGCCGTGCAGGCGGTGGTGCTGGGCTTTTTCGCCTGCTTGTCCGGTGCGGCGCCGGGCACCCTCCGCGCGCTGATCATGGCGCTCCTGCGTTCCGCCGCCTCATGCAGGGGAAGACGGTATGAACCGCTGACGGCCCTCTCCCTTGCTGCGCTGGTGATGACGGTCTGCTGTCCTGTGATGCTGTTTTCGGGTGCCTTCCAGTTTTCCTTCTTTGTTGTGCTGGGTTTGCAGCTTCTGGGTGGCAGATTCCGTGCGCAGCGACTTCGCTCGCACCGCAGAAAACGCGGCTTCGGGCTGACACGGACCGTCATACAATGCGCCTGCGCGCAGGCGGCGGCCATTCCCATGACGCTGCGGTTTTACGGCTATGTGCCGCTGCTCGCGCTGCCGATGAATCTGCTCTGCGGAGGCATCCTGCCGCTTTTGATGCTGGGCGGCTGGGCTGTGACGGCGCTGGGCGCGCTGTTTCCTGCTGGCGCGCGTCTGGCAGCCCGGGCGCTCATCATTCCTGCGCGAGGATTTGAAGCGTTGAGCGTGTGGGCGGCTTCTCTTCGTGGCGGCATTGTGCGTCTGCCTGCGCCGTATGCGTTCAGCATGCTGCTCGTGCTTGCGTTGATGGCACTGGCAAGCGACAGAATCCGGTTTGGCGCCGGGCGGGGAAGGGCAGCGCTTTGCGCGGCGCTGCTGCTGTTTGCCGGGTATGCGTGCCGGTTTGTGCCGGCAGCGCGTTATGTGCAGTTGGATGTCGGTCAGGGAGACGGTGCGCTCGTGCGCAGCGGGAGGCGCAGCGTGCTCATCGACGTTGGCCCGGAGGACGCTTACGACATGCTTCGCTATCTCCGCTTTGAAGGGCTGACGCCTTCGGCTGTGATTCTGTCGCATCTGGACGAGGATCATGCGGGCGCTCTGGGAACGCTGCTGCGCTCCGAGGTCGCGCTCGGGGAAATCTGGCTTCCAAGGGGCGCGATGGAGGAGGTGGCATCCGAGCCGGTTCGGGAGGCGCTCGCACTGGCACAGGAGATGGGGATCCCTGTCAGAGAGGCCGGGCGCGGAGACGTCATCGAGACAGGAGGATTCCGCTTTGATGTCCTTTCGCCGGACGAGACGCTCACAGGAGACAATGAGCGTTCGTTGGTGCTCAGCGCCCAAATCAAAGGGACAGCGCTGCTGACAACCGGCGATCTGCCTATCGGCAGCGAACGGGAGGACATGCCGGATTGCGATCTGCTCAAGGTCGCGCATCATGGCAGCAAAAACGCGACGAGCGCCTCCTTTTTGCGGCAGACGACGCCGGAGTTGGCGGTCATCAGCGTGGGTGAGGGCAACAGCTATGGTCATCCCTCCGGGCGTGTGCTGGAGGATTTGGATCAGGTTGGCGCGCACGTCTGCCGAACGGATCAATCCGGCTGCATCACGGTCTGGCTGATTGGAAACCGGCGGATTGTGCAGACGTTCCTGCGATGAACGGCTGGCATGAAACCCTGAGGGAGGTCATATCTATCTACGACAGGGAAGTGAGCCGGTTGAGGAGAAGACGAACAGCGCGAAAGGAATCGCGGGGCGGAACATACCTGCGCGTACGTACGGCGGATGTCTACGGCGGCGTCATTCCCGAGCGGACGAACGCGCAGGAACGGGGCGAGCTTGCGGCTCTGGCCGCCTCGATTGCCCGGCACGGTCTGCTTCAGCCCATTGTCGTGCGGGAAAACGCGCAGGAAGGGCGCTATGCGCTGGTCTGCGGCGGGCGGCGTCTGGCAGCCTGCCGGATGCTTGGCATGGACGAGGTGGACGCGCTGCTCATTGAGGGCGATCAGGCGGAGGGGACGGCATGCTTTCTGGAGGAGCATTTGACGAGGCGTCCACCATCGCCGGTTGACGAGGCGCGAGCGGCAGAGCATGCTGGCGGAGCGCGGCTTCGGGAGAGGCTGGCGCTGCCGTGGGCGCTCGTGGAGGACAGGCTGAAGCTGCTGCGTCTGGGCGGGAGAGTCTGTGCGCTGATTCAAAGGGAGGGACTGCGGCTGGAGCAGGCGCAGCCGCTGCTGACGATTCAGGACGAGGCGCGCTGTTTGGAGGCAGCCGCCATCGTCGCTTCCCGCGATCTGACCGCAGGACAGGCCAGAAGGCTGATTCTGGGCGAGATGCCCGGTGTCAAAGCGGCCTCCCGGCGACGGGCCGTGCGCATGGCGCTGGAGGAGGCGCAGCAGCTTGCAGCGAGACTCGAACGCCAGGGGATGATCTGCCGCGTGACGCTGCAAAAGCAGGAGCGAGGAATCTGCGTGCAGATTCTGATGAAAAGCGACGAAATGTCTCCACATGGGCAGGAAAAGGAGAGCGCGGGCGAGAATAATGCCCATGTTCCCCGCCCGCGTGCGGGAATGCGGCGCGCACAGACGAAGCCGGACCTTTGAACGGCTTGCGCGGCGCGCCAGAAGAGAGAAGGGATACTGAGATGTACACGGTTTTGACGGACTCCTGTTCGGATTTGAACCCCGGGCTGATCAAACAATATCAAAAGCTTCGCATTCTGCCGATGACCTACACGATGGCGGGCGAGGCGAGTACGAAGCCCTTTGACGACGCGTCTACGGTGCGCAAGTTCTACGACCGCCTTCGCGCAGGAGAAAGCTGCACGACGGCGCAGATTTCGCCGGCGGAGTTTTTCGAGGCGTTCAAGGCGCTGGTGGAGCAGGGCGAGGAGATTCTGGGTGTGATCTTCTCCTCGGCGCTCTCCGGAACGTATGCTTCCGCCTGTCTGGCGCGCGACATGGTGCTGGAGGAGTATCCGGACGCGGTGATCGAGCTGGTCGATACGCTGGGCGCCAGTGCGGGCGAGGGCCTGATGGTCTACGACGTGCTAAAGAACCGGGAGAGCGGCATGGACATTCACGAGAACGCGGCCTGGCTGCGAGAGCGTGTGCAGAGCTATGCGCACTGGTTTACGGTGGATGACCTTCATTTTCTCAAGCGCGGCGGGCGCTGCTCGCCCTCTGCGGCGTTCTTTGGCTCGATGCTCAGCATCAAGCCTGTGCTGCACGTCAACGACCAGGGCCAGCTGATTGCGCGCGCCAAGGTGCGCGGGCGTAAGCAGGCGCTGCGAGCGATGGCGGCCAAATTCGGCGAGCTGGGGGCCGCGCCGGATCAGACGGTCTTCATCAGCCATGGCGACTGTGAGGAGGACGCGCAGTTTGTCAGGGATGAGCTGGTGCGCGGCTACGGCTGCGATCCGGAGAAGATCATTCTGAGCATCATCGGGCCTGTGATCGGCAGTCATTCCGGCCCGGGCACGGTTGCGCTCTTCTTCAGGGGAAAGGATCGGGGCTGATGCGCGCGCAATGGATGCGCGCGGCGCTGGCGCAGGCGAGACTTGCGCAGCGGGAAGGTGAGGTGCCGGTCGGCGCGGTCGTCGTCTGCGGCGGCAGGGTGATTGCGCAGGCGCACAACGAGCGCGAGGCCTCCGGCGATCCGACGGCGCATGCCGAAGTGCTGGCGATCCGGCGCGCGGCCCAGGCGCTGGGCCGGTGGCGTCTGACGGACTGCACGCTGGTCGTGACGCTGGAGCCCTGCCCGATGTGCGCGGGCGCCGCGGCAATGGCCAGAGTCGGAGAAATCCTCTACGGCGCGGCCGACCCGCAGGCGGGCTGCGCGGGCAGTGTCTATGCGCTGACGGAGGATCCTGCCTTTGGCGGGGGAACGCCGGCGTCGGGCGGCCTGCTTGCGGAGGAATGCGCCGCGATGCTCGACCGTTTTTTCGAATCCAGAAGAGTATAAGTTTGCAAAGCGCGGAGCCATGCCCTGCATGGCTCCGCTTTTCTATGCGGCAATCGGGCGCTTCATGCACAAAGCGTGCGTCTTCATGCGTTTTCCGGGAGTTTCTTCTTGACAGACGGGCAGCGCAAAGGTATAGTTGTAGGCGGATTTGCGAAGAAACCTGCTGCCAGGCAGGAGGGGGGATACGGTATGAGCGAGAAGAAGCCTTTTCTGACGCTTGAGCAGGCGCGGGAGATCACAAAGACCTTTCCGACGCCCTTTCATATTTATGACGAGGCGGGCATCCGCCGCACGGCGCGCGCGCTGAACCAGGCGTTCGCCTGGAACCCGGGGTTTAAGGAGTATTTCGCCGTCAAGGCGACGCCCAACCCCTTCATCTTGAAGATTTTGCACGAGGAGGGCTGCGGCGTTGACTGCGCGACGGGCACGGAGCTGATGCTCGCCAAGGCCTCGGGCTTCGGGAGCGGGGAAATCATGTTTTCCTCAAACGACACGCCGGCAGGCGAGTTTGCACGCGCAAGAGAGCAGGGCGCAATCATCAACCTCGACGACTTTACGCTCATCGAGACGATGGAAGCGGCCTGCGGCGTGCCCGAAATCATCTGCTGCCGCTATAATCCGGGCGGAGATTTCGCCATCGGCAACGAGATCATGGATCAGCCGCGGGAGGCGAAATACGGCATGACCCGCGCGCAGCTGGCGCAGGCCTATCGCTTGCTGATGCAGAAGGGCGCGCGGGAATTCGGCCTGCATGCCTTCCTTGCCTCCAATACGCTGACCAACGCCTATTATCCGACGCTGGCGCGCATTCTCTTCAAAACGGCCGTGGAGCTGCATCAGGAGACGGGCGCGCACATCGACTTTATCAACCTCTCCGGCGGCGTGGGCATCGCCTACCGGCCGCATGAGACGGAGAACGACATCGCTGCCATCGGCGAAGGCGTGCGCAAGGCGTATGAGGAGGTGCTCGTCCCGGCGGGCATGGGCGACGTGCGCATCTTCACGGAGCTGGGCCGCTTCATGCTCGGCCCCAACGGCGCGCTGCTGACGACGGCTACGCATGAAAAGCATACCTATAAGGAATACATCGGTGTGGACGCATGCGCCTGTAACCTGATGCGTCCGGCGATGTACCGCGCATATCACCATATCACGGTGCTGGGCAAGGAGCACGCGCCGCAGGATCATCTCTACGATGTCGTCGGCGGTCTGTGCGAGAACAACGACAAATTTGCCATCGACAGGCGTTTGCCGCAGATCGATCGCGGCGATCTGCTCTATATCCATGACACCGGCGCACATGGCTTCTCGATGGGCTACAATTACAATGGCAAGCTGCGCAGCGCCGAGCTTCTGCTGCGCGAGGACGGCAGCGTGCAGATGATTCGCCGCGCGGAGACGCCGAAGGATTATTTCGCGACATTTGATTTTACCGGCTTGACCTTTGACTGAGGCTCAGCCCTTGAGCCAGCCCAGCGCCCGCATGCGCGCAGCGATGGGCGCATGGAGACGGTCATCCTTGAAATAGACATAGCGCGCTGAGGAGGGGACGAACCGGCCGTCCGGCCAGGGAACGAGCCCCGTGCCGTCCTCGCTGAGCGCATAGTCGCAAAGCGATTTGCCCGAGGTTGGCACGATATAGGAGACCTTGCCGTGGCAGCGGTTGCCCAGAAAGAGCACAAAGCGGGCCAATTGAGGGTCGATGGACAGGTGGTTGCCCGTGAAGCCGCTCAGGCCGATGCTGCGTGGGCCCATCCATTCGGGCACCTCGCTCAGATGCTGATTGGGATGTTTGGCGAAGCAGAGATAGCCCAGGTACTGGCGGTGGGTTCCGTCGGCGTTTGGCTTTCCAGTGCGGTTGGTGCCGATGGCCAGGAGGGATTCATGCCGGATCAGCTCGCCGCCAAGCAGCGCCTGGGCGAAGCGGATCATGTCGCCGCAGGTGGAAAACAGCCCCGCATGGCCGCACAGATCGCGCCCGCCCTGCGAGAGCAGCAGGGCCTTGGGATCATGCGGCGTTCCGGGCGGCGTGTCGCAGCGCAGCACATAGCGCGAGCGCTGGATGCGATGCTCGTAGTTGTAGCAGACGCAGCGGCTTTGCAGCGCGGCAGGCACGCAGGCGAAGGTTTCGTGCATGCCGGCGGGCGCGAGGATATATTCGGCGAAGGCGTCGCCAAGCGGGCGGCCGGTCTTGGCTTCGAGCACATATTTCATGATCATCGCGTTGATATCTGAATAGACGCGCACGGGAGGCGTTGGCGCGACCCGCGTGGCGAACAGGCGGCGGAGCCCCTCCTCGCGATCCGGCGCGTCGTCGATGCGCCCATCCGTTTGCAGGCTCACGCAGAAGCCGAGCACGTCGCCCACGCGCACGGACGTGAGATGGACAAAGCGCGGGTCGATGTCGCCTACGGTTTCATCGAGCGAAAGCCGCTTTTGCTCGACGAGCATCATCGTCAGCACGGCGGTAAAGAGCTTGGTCAGCGAGGCGAGGTCGCAGAGGCTGTCCGAGGAAAGCGGCTGCTCTGAAGGAAAAAAGCCGGTGTCTCGCCGCTCTATGCGCCGGGCGCAGCCGTATAGGGTAGACTCGCTTTCCGTGGGTGTGCCGTAGGCGACGCAGATGCCGGAGAGCATCTGCGCCTCGTCGCAAAGAAAGCGCATATTGGCAAGCAGAGAATCCATAGAGGCCCTCCAACAGATCGTACATAGAATCGGATGAAAAGAGAAAGGGGTATGCGGAATGGAAGCGGTTACGCTCAGTCCGGCGGCGATTGCGGCCGTCGAGGGCATGCAGGAGGAGACGATCGCGCTGCTCAAGACGCTCTGCGCCGTCCCTGCGCCGAGCCACAGGGAGGAGCGGCGTGCCGTGTTTGTCAGGGATTGGTTCGTGTCAAACGGCATGCAGGCCGAGATCGACGAGGCGCTCAACGTGCGCTGCCCGATGGGGCTGGATACGCACGAGGACATCGTCGTCGTCATGGCGCACATGGACACGGTCTTCCCGGATCTTGAGCCCATGCCCATGCGCGAGGATGGCGGAAAGCTGTATTGCCCGGGCGTGGGCGACGACACCGCCAACCTGGCGGCGCTCATGATGCTCGCCCGCTGGCTCAGGGACAGAAGGCCCCGCTGCGGCGTGCTGTTTGTCGCCAACTCCTGCGAGGAGGGGCTGGGCAACCTCAAGGGCTGCAAGGCGATCATGAAGGCATTCGGCCCGCGCGTCAAGGCCTTTGTCTCCCTGGACGGCGGCGTCGAGCATGTCTGCGCGAAGGCGGTTGGCTCCTGCCGCTACCGCATCATGGCGCGAACCAGGGGCGGGCATAGCTTTGCCTCCTTCGGCAACCGCAATGCGATCGCCGTGCTCGCGGAGCTGGTGACGGCGCTTTACGCGCAGAGCGTGCCTCAAAACGGCGACAGCCTGACCACCTATAACGTCGGCGTCATCTCCGGCGGCACCTCGGTCAATACGATTGCGCAGCAGGCGGAGATGCTCTACGAATACCGCTCTGACGACGCGGATTGCCTTTCGGCGATGGGCAGCCAGATGCAGCGGATTCTCGCGGAGCACGCGCACGAGGACGCTCGGGTGGAGGTGGAGCTGCTGGGTATCCGGCCCTGCGCGGGCAGGGTGGATCCCGACGCGCAGAGCGAGCTGGAAAACGCCGGCTGCGAGGCGCTGCGCCGCTATGCTGGGTCGGTGCCGATGATCTGCTCCGGCTCGACGGACTGCAACATTCCGCTTTCGATGGGCATTCCGTCGATCTGCTTTGGCGTGTATCGCGGCGAAGGAGAGCATACCCGTGAGGAATGGATCGAGCTGGCCTCGCTGGAAAGCGGGATGAAGGCGGCGCTGAGTGTCATCCTCAACTGGTTTGAGTGAATGCTTTCCGCAAGGGAGGACAGCATCTACGCTTGCCCTACAGGAGGCAGAAAGCTCAGCGTCTCGGGCGAGCAGGCACAAAAATCGACATCTGTGACCGCCTGACTGAGTACCGCATCGGCAGGACAATCGGGGCTGAGCCAATCTGCCGCCAGCGAGGGCGGGAGGATGACGGGCATCCGGTCATGCAGAAAGGCGATGCTGTCCGCCGGGGATCGGGTCAGAATCGCAAAGACCGGTCGGTTCTCTTCGAGGCGATACAGGCCCGCCAGATAAAACCGCGGCGCGCCGGCGTCGCCGACGGCATATTTGACCGTTTCCCGGGCGCGCTTGTCCCACTCGAAATAGCGCGAGGCGGGAATCAGGCAGCGGCGGCAGCGCATGCTCTGCGCGAAGAGCGGCTTTTGCGCGGCGGTCTCGCTGCGCGCGTTGATCAGCACGCGTCCGTCCGGCAGTGTGTAGCCCCATTTCATGGCGAAGAGCCGGGGATGCATCGCGCGGCTGTTCGCGATCACGGGGACAACATCCGTGGGAAGCGCTTCTCCGCCGGTCTTCATGGCAGGCTCACGAATGCGCAGAGCGGAGAGGGAGGCCTTCCACGCTTCGGGAAGAAATCCCTCGTCAAGGGCGTATCGGCTGCACATGGCGATCACCTCCTGAACAGATGACGGTGCAGATGGGACAGGAAAAAGGCAGCTCGAAGGACGTGGCGGATACAGTCCGCCTTATGATTATACCGCAAAAGGACGCCGTCCGGAAGGGCCGACGGTGATTTTGCGCGCACAAGCACGCTCGGAAAGGCAGGAAGAACATGGAGAGAGAGCGAAACCAACAATACGCGATCAGGCGCGGCAACCCCGGCGACGCGGAGGCGATCCATGCGCTGTATCACTCGCTGATCGGCGTGCCTTGCGGCACATGGAGCGAGGAATATCCCAGCCGGGAGCTCGTCGAGGAAGACCTGCGGACGCAGGAGGTCTTCGTCATGGAAGGCGGAGAGCGGATCATCGCGGCCATCGTGAGCGAGGAATCGGACGAATTTGATGAGATGGCGCCGTGGTATCCGGATGTCAGGCGATGGGCGCAGCTGAGCCGGCTTGGCGTGGCGAGGGAATGCCAGGGGCGCGGCATCGCCCGGCGGATGCTCGCCTATGCGATGGAGCAGGCGAAGGCCAAGGGCTGCGACGCCGTGCGCTTTCTGGTCGGCGCACAGAATCTGCCTGCTCGGCGGGCCTACGCCGGCTTTCATTTTGACGTCTGCGGCGAGGCGGACGCCTGGGGAGACCACTGGCTCTGCTACCAGAAGCGGCTGTGAAGCGCTATACACATATCCTTTGGAGGTTTGCTGTTTCATGCACATGAGAACAAAAAAGTGGGCGAAGCCCGAGCTGGCGGTCTGCCCCTATTTTACGGATGAGCCGGAGGCCCTGCGCGGGCATTGGCGGGAACGCTTTGAGCACGACGCGCCGCTGTATCTGGAGCTGGGCTGCGGCAAGGGCGTCTCCACTGCTGCGATGGTGCGCGACAATCCCGGCGTCAACTTCATCGCGGTCGACATCACCTGCAACGTGCTGGGCGACACGCGCCGCAACATCGAGGCGGCGTTTGGCGGCGAGTGCGTGCGCAACGTGATGATCGCGCGCTACGACATCAGCTATATCGAGAAGATTCTCGCGCCGGAGGATCGGGTGGAGCGAATCTACATCAACTTCTGCAACCCGTGGACAAAGCGGCCCAAGTACGCCAAGCGCAGGCTGACGCATCCGCGCCAGCTCATGCAGTACCGCGAGTTTCTCGTCGATGGCGGCGAGATCTGGTTCAAGACGGACGACGTGCCGCTGTTCACGGAGTCCCTGCCGTATTTCGCGGCCTGCGGGTTTGAGATGCGCTATCTGGTCAGCGATCTGCATGCCTCGGGCTTTACGCCCAATTACGTCAGTGAGCACGAGCAGAAATTCACGTCGCTGGGCGTGCCGATCAAATTTGTGATCATGAAAAAGCTGCCCGGCCCGGTCGAGCTGGACCCTGTCCGATGGGTCATGCCGGGCGCGTTCGCCAAGCTGAGGCTGGCGGGCGCGGAGGACGAGGAGGTCTGACCGGAAAGCCGATCATACAAAAGAAGCGTGAGGAGAGGTGAACGGAGCATGTTTGCTGTGATCGTCAACCCCGAATCCGGAAAGGGAAGAACAGAGGGACTGCCGCAGGCCCTCTGCCGTGTGCTTGAGGAGAGCGGCCACGAGAGCCGCATTTTCCCGACGCAGGAGGCCGGCGACGAGGGCCGGCAGGCGCGCATCGCGCTCGAAAATGGCGCGCAGGCCATCGTCTGCGTCGGCGGGGACGGCACGCTCAGCGGAATTGTCGGCGAGCTGGCGGAGAAGGACGTGCCTCTTCTGATCGTTCCGGCTGGAACGGGCAACGACTTTGCGCGGGCGTTCGGCCTGCCGCGAGATCCCGTTCAGGCGCTTTACGCGCAGCTTCACGGAGAGCGCGCGCACATCGACCTGGGCACGGTCAACGGAAAGCCATTCCTCAACGTTTCGGGCAGCGGCTTTGACGTGGAGGTGTTGCGCAAGACGGAGGAGCTCAAGGCGGTCTATCCGGGGGAAAAGGCCTATCGCAAGGCCGTCACGGCCGTGCTCGGACGCTATAAGCCGATGGAGCTGGAGCTCTCCATCGACGGCGGCGCGTATGAACACCGGCGTGTGACGATCGCGGAGATCGCCAATGGGCAGTATTTCGGCGGCGGCATGCGCGTCGCGCCGGAGGCGGCGCATGACGACGGGCTGCTGGACGTCGTGACGGTCGTACCCGTATGGCATGGGCTGATTCCGCTGCTGCTGCCGCTGCTCATCCTGGGCATCCACACGAGGCTGCCGCTGGCGAAGGCCGTGCGCGTGAGAAGCGCCGTATTGCGCTGCCCGGGGATGACGGTCAATATTGACGGAAGGTTGGAGCGCATGGATGAGGCGCGCTTTGGCGTGCTGCCCGGCGCACTGTGCGTCATGCGCCCGAAAAAACGCGGATAAGCCAAAACTTTCCCAAAAAGGGAAGAAAGAACAGGGCCATTCCGTCATATAGATGAGGAAACACAAAAGGAGTGTGATCATCGTGAAGAAGGCATGGTTTGCCCTGCTGGCGGCGCTGCTGCTGGCGGCGCTTGGCGTCACGGGCATTTGTGAAACGCTGTATGTCGACAACCGGGAGACGGACAAAATCTATCCTGAGCGGCTGAACATGCGAGACGAGCCCTCCAAGGCGGGCGGCATCCTGGGCCTGTACTATACCGGCGCGCAGGTGACGCTGCTCGGCGTGGAGAACGAGGAATACACCAAGGTGGAAATTGGCGGCATGACGGGCTATATGGCCAGCGAGTATCTGATCACGCGGGAGGAGGCCGTCGAGCGCTACGGCGAGAACAGCGGCTTTGGCGACTGCCGGGTTGCGGAGGTCGATCTGACGGGCCTGTGGCGGAGCACGGTGCCGCTGCTGGAGACGACGGACAGCAGCTCGGGCGTCCTGGGAACGCTGCGCACGGGCGACCGCGTTGCGCTGGTGGGCATTGTTGACGACTGGGCCTATATCCGGGCGGCGCTTGACGACGAGGAAAAGCTGGGCTATGTGCCGCTCGACTCTCTGACGGATGTGGACGAGCGCAAGGTCTATATCGTTGCGGGCAAGAGGGCGGATAGCCAGACCAACCTCTACGCGGAGGCCAACGACCGCGCGGAGATTCTGATGGCGCTCAAGAACGGCACGGCCTGCTTCAGCCTCTTTGGCCGCAAGGAGGGCGAGTGGGTCAAGGTGCGCGTGGGCGGCGTGACGGGCTTCATCCGCTATACGCAGACGGCGAATCTGTATGCGCTTGGCAGCGAGCCGCGCAGCGTTGTGCCGTATTATCCGCTGCAGATGACGACGAAGGACGACACGCTCCTTTACAGTGCCAGGGACGATGCGGGAAAGCCGTATATGACGCTGGGACAGGATATGAAGGTCGAGGTGCTCGCCGAGAGCGGCGAGAGCGCCTATGTCCGCACGATGGAGGGCGGAGCGGGCGCTTATGACTGCGGCGATTTCGGCTATGTTCCGCTGAGCAGCCTCTCGCTGACGGCGGCGGGCATGAGTCTGGGTGTGGCACAGGTGGACGACGGCGATCTGCCGGGCATTCTTCTCTCCGAGCCGCAGGCGGACGCGGAGATGATCGGCGCGCTGTGTGCCGGCGCACAGGTGCGCATCACTTCCTTTACGCAGACAGACTACGCACAGGTCGTGCTGGGCGATGTGACAGGTTATCTGCTCAAGGATGCGATCCGCGTGCTCAGCGAGCCGGACGAGCCTGTGTCCGAGCGGATTCCACAGCGCGCGACGGCGAAGAGCGATTTGACCCTGCGCGCCGCGCCTCAGGCGGAGGCGCAGGAGGGCGATCAGGTTGCCTCAGGCAGCCGCGTCTACATGCTCGGGCAGTTCGGCGACTGGGCTTATGTGCGCGCGGCGGACAAGCCGGGTCTCGATGTAACGGGAGAGGATACCGACCACACGGGCTATGTTCCGCTTGCGCAGCTCGATGCACCGGCGAGCACGACGCATCTAACCGCCTTTGTCACGACGGACAAGGTCAACCTGCGCAGCGAGGCGAGCAGCCAGACCGGACAGATCATCGGCAAGGTTCGCCTGCAGGAGCGTCTGCGCGTCGCGGACTATGGAACGAAGTGGACCTGCATCGTCACGCCGGACGGCAAGCGCGGCTACGTCATGACGCAGTACCTGACCTTTGAATGAGCGGAATCAAGCAAAATGCAGCCCGATCATCGGGAATGAAAAGCTGGTGGACGCGGCGGGAAAATTCAGGCCAGAGGCACAAAACCTCTGGCCTTTTCCATGGATTGTGATACAATGTGTCTGTCGAATCATATTCGGGGAGGATGCATTGTGAAAGTCACGATTGAGGAACTGGAAGCCTACCTGCAGGATCATTATCGCCATGGCGGCAAGGAGCAAAGCCTGTTCATGAAGCTCGTGGAGGAAATCGGAGAGGTCGCAGAGGTTCTGAACAAAAAGGCGGGAAGGAAAGCCTCCGGCGATGAGGATCTGCAGGCGCAGCTGGGCGAGGAACTGGCGGATGTGATCCATTATGCTGTGGCCATCGCCGCACTGAATGGCCTTGATCTGAATGGGATCATCCTGAAAAAGGACAGGAATGCATCTGTAAAATACCATCACAGAGTCAATTTGGAGCAGTTTGTTTTGAATAAACGGAATGCGGAGATAAAACCGCAGCCTTGAAGCATGGACGGAGTGCGCTGTCCATTGTAATGGACGCCCATGGGGGGGAGGCGTCATTTCCTCTGTCTTTTTTACCCATCGTATGATATGATGAAAGCGTGAAAGGGAGGAAAACGGCATGAAAAAGGGAATCGGATGGCTGCTGATCCTGATCGGCGGGCTCTTTTGCTTCAGCAGCGTTCTGTGCATTCCTGTGGTGTTTACGGCGGAGGACATCACCTGGGGAGAGCGCGTCCTGACGCTGCTGTTCATGATCGCGTTTGCAGCAGTTTTTGCGCTGATCTGCCGGTTCGGCTTCCGGCTGAAAAACGCAAAAGCAGGGAAAAAGCAATCCGCGGAAAAAGAAGAGAAAAAGACGGGAAAAGCCGCAGATTCCCCGGTCACGGGACTCTGGATGACCTCGCAGCTGGCCGCCCTGTATGCACTGCAAAACAGTGAAGAGGATCGCAGAAGGTATCTTTCGCGCCTTGAAGGCCTCGGCTTTGAGGCAGCGGATGCACAGACGATGCTCAATTTCGAGTGCAGGGTGATCCGCCGGTTCGACAAGTCCTTCCTGCTGGATCCGAAGTACACAAAACAGTGGGTCTTTGATCTGAAGCAGCCCTTCTTCGGGCAGTATCCCGCCACGAAGGAGGAAATCCTGCGTGAGCGTGCCCTGACGGTGAGCGAGCTGTGCAAAATCATCGACGAGGCGGAATGGCATTTCTGGAACAGCCACGAAAAGGCGCTTCCCGACAGCGTGGGGAATGAAATCTGCCAGTGGCGTCTGAACGGACCGGGCGCAGAGTTTGCGCTCCGGTATTTTGAAATGATCGAAAAGGAGACGGGCATCCCGGAGAAGAGCATTGCCAGCCTGTCCTCGGAGCAGGGAAGGCAGCTCAAGCAGCAGAAATGGAGCTGACCGTTTAGGAGATAATCGGGGCTTTTGCTGCGTGGACGAGGAGACGCGCACGGCTTCATGGCCGGGACTTCGGGAAGGGAATGGAGCGGCAAAGGGCCTGCTGGCCGGGGGTGAGGAGCCTCCGGCTTTTTCCTTTTCTTCGCTGCGGGATTGCCGTGAGAGAACGGAGAAAATGACGGGAGACGATGCGTATCCGTCAATAATCGGCGTGTTGATCGAAAAATGCTCCGGTTTTTCGGTAGGCGTTGGACAGAAATGAAGGGAAGCCGGGTTAAGTTTGAGAAAAGCTCTTGCCCGGATGGACAAAACAAGGAGATGAAATTCATCTGTTTTTTCTTGCGCCTCGGGGATGAAATGAAAGGTGCTTGCAACGCCGGGGAAGGATGGGCTATAATATCCGCGCACGGCAGGAAAGCGTCCGTTCCGTGCCGTGCGCATCAAGAGAGGAGCGATGGCTCATGAAACAGTTCAGCTACGTGTTGACCAATCAAAACGCGCTGCAGAGCAAACCCATGGGCAACCTGTTGAAGGAAGCCTCCAGGTTTTCCAGCCGGGTCAGCGTGATCAATGGCGCGAAGGCCGCGGTTCTTAAGGAAGCACGATCGGTGATGGGGCTTGATATGCGCTGCGGAAACCGCGTGACGGTGACAGTCGAGGGCAGGGATGAGGAGGCAGCGGTCGCAGCCATACAGAACTACTTTGTAGCGAATATGTGACGATCCTGTGCCGCAGCGGCGGCAAAGAGCGGAAAAAGGCATTCGGAGGGGAAAACAGAATCCGAATGGCAGACAAAAGAAAAACCGTCCGGGAGGACGGAGCGAGCATAGACTGACGCCCGGAGACAGCGATAGCTGCTCCGGGCGTTTGATATGAAGACAGAGACGTCGGAATGCCGATCATACGACTGCATGGAAGGGCTTACGGCTGGCGAGGGGAGGACGTTTTCCGGCTTCCCTGACCGAGGCCGAAGGTCATGAACTCGCATTCGAGCCTGCCATTGTAAAAGCGGCGCTTCCTGTCGGCGCGGCGTCCAAAGCAGCGCTCGAAGCCGGGATGCGAGGTGATGGCGGAAAGTGTCCAGCCGGGATGGCGGCGCAGCAGCAAACCCATCTCGCGATACAGCGCTTCACAGCTCCTGCGGTCGCTGAGCCGCTCGCCGTAGGGCGGATTGGTCAGAAATGCGCCTGACGCCTCGGGACGCTGGCAGGCGCGAGCATCGGCCACGTCGAAACGGATGCGTCCTTCCAGCCCGGCCTGGCGCAAATGACGGTGAGCGAGCTCGACAGCCTGTGGGTCGATGTCCGCGCCGGAGATACCCTCAACGCGCTCAGGAGAGAAACGGGCCTTTGCTTCTTCCCGGACGGCCTCAAACGCGGAGACAGGCATGCCACGCCAATGCTCGATCGCAAAATCGCGCATCAGCCCTGGCGCGCGGTCGGCCATGCGCATAGCGGCCTCAATGAGCAGCGTGCCCGTGCCGCACATGGGGTCGTGCAGCGGCATGCCCGGGCGCCACGGACTCAGGGAGACGAGCGCGGCGGCAAGCGTCTCGCGAAGGGGCGCCTCGCCGTTCCACGTTCTGTAGCCGCGGCGGTTGAGCGCCGTGCCGCTGGCATCCAGCGTCAGCTGGGCGATATCGCCGTGCAGCGCCACGTCGACGGCGACGGTTTCCCCCTGCTCCTCAAACCAGGTGACGCGGTATTTTTCCTTCAGGCGTTCGACGATGGCTTTTTTCGTGATTGCCTGACAGTCGCGCACGCTCATCAGCTGGCTGCGGGCGCATTTCCCGCTGACCGGGAACCGGGTCTTTTCGCCGATAAAGTCCTCCCACGGCAACGCGCGAACGCCTTCAAAGAGCGCCTCGAAGCTTTTTGCCTCAAAGCGGCCCATGACCAGCAGCACCCGGTCGGCGCAGCGCAGCCAGAGGTTGGCGCGTTGAGCATCCTCCGGCGTGCCAAAAAAGCGCGCGCCGCCATTTTCGGCTTTGGCCTCGATGCCAAGACGATTCAGCTCCCGGGCGACGACGCCCTCCAGGCCAAAGGCGGCGGTTGCGATCCACTCAAATTGCTGCTGCATATCTGCCTCCTGTCTAGATCGTCCTGTCAGTATACCAGCAGGCGCGCCTGTGCGTCAACCGCGTTTTTTCAAGGTTTTCGCCATACCGAAAAGGAAAACGGGCGCAGAATGTGAAAAAAACGGAAAAACTGAAACTGGGGTCTGTTCAAAACCGGGAAAAATTGCTATACTAGGAATCAGGAAAACGGAATGCGTGTGTTTTTTAACAGATGCATCCGATCTTTTGAAGGAGTGAATGAACATGGCTCTTGTCACTACGACTGAAATGTTTAAGAAGGCTTATCATGGCGGCTACGCTGTCGGCGCTTTCAACGTCAACAACATGGAGATCGTTCAGGCGATCACCGAGGCCTGCCGCGAGGAAAAGGCGCCGGTCATTCTGCAGGTTTCCAAGGGTGCGCGTGCCTATGCCAACCACACCTACCTGGTCAAGCTGGTGGAGGCTGCCGTGATCGAGTGCCCGGAGATCCCGATTGCGCTGCATCTGGATCACGGCGACAGCTTCGAAACCTGCAAGGCCTGTATTGACGGCGGCTTTACCTCCGTCATGATCGATGCCTCCTCCAAGCCGTTTGCCGAGAACATTGAGATCACCCGCAAGGTCGTCGAGTATGCGCATGACCATGGCGTCGTGGTTGAGGCGGAGCTGGGCGCTCTGGCCGGTATCGAGGACGAGGTCAACGTCTCCGCGGACAACGCGCATTACACCCGTCCCGAAGAGGTCGAGGAGTTCGTCTCCAAGACCGGCTGCGATTCCCTCGCCATCGCCATCGGCACCTCTCACGGCGCCTACAAGTTCAAGCCCGGCACCAAGCCGCAGCTGCGCTTTGACATCCTTGAGGAGGTCTCCCGCAGGCTGCCGGAGTTCCCGATCGTGCTCCACGGCTCCTCCTCTGTTCCCAAGGAGTATGTCGACATGGTCAACGCCTATGGCGGCGCGATGCCCGGCGCGGTTGGCGTGCCGGAGGAGCAGCTGCGTCACGCGGCGCAGCTTTCCGTCTGCAAGATCAATATCGACTCTGACCTGCGCCTGGCGATGACCGGCACGATCCGCAAGTTCTTCGCGGAGCATCCGGAGAAGTTCGACCCGCGCGAGTACCTCAAGCCCGCCCGCGCCAACATCAAGGAGCTCGTCCGCCACAAGCTGGTCGACGTCCTTGGCTGCAGCGGCAAGGCTTGATCAAGCTGACCCACATGCCTCCGGCCCGAGTGCCGGAGGCATTTTCGATGTAGGGCGGGCGCGGGCGTGACCCGCAAGGCGCCGGACGCAGAAGCGCCAGCTGACGGACGAAGCTCACAGACACTTGCAAATTGGCGAGGAATATTGTATGATAAACGCATCGGCGGAAAACCGATGCCGCCGCATTTGCTGACGAAAGGAAGGAAGCCGATGAAGAAATATGCCATACTGACGGATTCTGCCTGCGATTTGCCGCAGGCGCTTGCCGAGCAGCATCATATCGATATTCTCTGTTTCAAGATTGCGCTCGATGGTGAGGGCTATACGGAACGCGTGGATTTTGACGGGGCAGAATTCTGTGAAATGCTGCGCCGGTCAAATGGACTGCCGACGACCTCTCAGGTCACGCAGTTTGAGTTTATGGATCAGTTTGAGCAATACGATGCGCAGGGTGTGGAGCAGGTGCTCTATGTCTCGATCAATGCGGGCGGCTCCGGAACCAACGCCGCGGCGCATGCTGCGGCGCAGCAGTTTGCCCAGGAGCATCCGGACAGCCCCATGCAGATCTTCATTGTCGACAGCCATTGCTATTCGATGGGGTATGGCCGCGAGCTGCTCCGTGCCAGCGACATGCTCGGCGAGGGCAAGCCGATGGAGGAGGTCGTCGCCTATCTGGAGGACAAGTTTGCCCGCGTCGAGATCCTGCTGACGGCATATACGCTCAAGATCATCCGCAAGAGCGGACGCATCAGCGCGGCCTCCGCCATCGCGGGTGATCTGCTGGGCATCCATCCGATTTTTACGCTCAACGACGGCGTGAGCCAGGTGATTAAAAAGTCGCGCGGCGACAAGATGGTCGTCAGCTCGATGGCCTCAGCCCTCAAGAGCCGCATGGTCGAGGGGACGCCGTATATGCTTGCGCTGACGGACAAAAAGTATGAGCAGGAATACACTGACGCGCTGACAAAGGCCATCGGCTATCCGCCGGAGATGGCCTTCCAGCTTGGCTGCGCGGTTTGCTCCAACACCGGTCCCGAGGCCGTCGGCCTGATCTTCGAGGGCCAGAAGCGGGAAAGATAAGCAAAGAAACCGGCATGCTGCCGGTGGCGACGAAACCATGAAATCCCGCTGTTTTTTAGCCCGAGGCAGATGCTTTGCGGAAGAATTTGCAAAACACAAAAGACAGACAAAGCGAAACGCGATGTCTGTCTTTTCTTTTAAGGGGGAAGGAAAAACGGGTCTGGGATTCAGCGGATCCCGTGGCGCAGAATCGTCTCTCCCTCCAGGGTTTCAATGGTGAACACGCCGTCCTCATAGAGCATCAGGCTCTTGGGGTTGTTCTCCTTGGGCAGCGCGGCGGAGCCGGGATTGATGTAGGTCATGCCGCCGGCCCTTTGAACGGTGAGCACATGCGTATGACCGTGGATCAGCAGATCGCCCTCCTTGTGCGGCGGCAAATTGTCCGTGTTGAAGAGATGGCCGTGGGTGACGAAGGCGGTCGTGCCGTCCAGGTCGAAGAGCGCATAATCTGCCAGAATCGGGAAATTCAGCACCATCTGATCGACCTCGGCGTCGCAGTTGCCGCGGACGCAGAGCAGCTCGTCGCGCGCGCCGTTGAGCAGCGCAGTAACGGCCTTGGGATCGTAGGCGTCGGGCAGATCGTTGCGCGGGCCGTGATAGAGCAGATCGCCCAGCAGCACGAGGCGGGAGGCGCCGCTCTTCTCGTAACGGCGCAGAACGGCCTCGCAGGCGCTTCGGGAGCCGTGAATATCGGATGCAAACATCAGCTTCATGGAGAAAACCATCCTTTCTAAAATGCCATGACAAAGAGCGATTACAGGTCAATGTCGAGCACGACGGGGCAGTGGTCGCTGCCCATCACATGGGCGTCGATGCGCGCCTCGCGGACGCGATTCCTGATTCGCTCAGAGACGAGAAAATAGTCGATGCGCCATCCGGCGTTGTTGGCACGGGCGTTGAACATATAGCTCCACCAGCTGTACGCGCCGGTGGCGTCGGGATGCAGCAGGCGGAAGGTATCGACAAAGCCGGAATCGAGCAGCCGGGTCATCGCCTCGCGCTCTTGCGGGGTAAAGCCGGCGTTGCCCGTGTTGGTCTTCGGGTTCTTGAGGTCGATCTCCTTATGCGCGACGTTCATGTCGCCGCAGACGATCACGGGCTTTTTTTCGTCAAGACGCTTGAGATAGAGGCGGAAATCCTCCTCCCAGCACAGACGGTACATGAGCCGCGTCAGCTCGCGCTGGCTGTTAGGGGTGTAGACAGTGACGAGGTAGAAGCGGTCGTACTCGAGCGTGATGAGCCGGCCCTCGTGGTCATGCAGCTCGCTGCCCATGCCGTAGGACACGGAGAGAGGCTCCTGTTTGGCGAAGATCGCCGTGCCGGAATAGCCCTTCTTCTCGGCGGAATTGAAGAATTCATGGTAGCCCTCGGCGGGAACCTGCGCCTGCCCGGGCTGCATTTTTGTCTCCTGCAGGCAGAAAAAGTCGGCGCTCTCCGCGGTAAAATAGTCCATAAAGCCCTTGCCAAGGCATGCGCGCAGACCGTTGACATTCCAGGATATCAGTTTCATGTTGCCTCCGTCGCCGGCGGAGGCTGCTCCGCCGGGAAACCTGTATAAAACATATTGGACGCAGCTATTATACAGGAAAAGAGCCCCTGTTGAAAAGGGCTGAAGGAAAAAAAGGAGGGAAGCGCGTGCTTTGGCTCGTTGGGGCTCTATATCTGCTGCTCAGCCTGCCTGTGACCATTCGGCTTGGCGTCAGCTTGAATGGGATGCGCGGCAGCGCCCAGGCGACGCTTTTCTGGCTGGGTTTTGGCGCGCGCATGGACAGCGAGATCGCCTGGGACGGGCGTCCTCGGGTACGCGTTCGCTATGCTGCACCGGGAAAGAGGGCAGGGAAGAAGCCGGTAAGCATTTCGCCTGATGCGATGCGCATGCTATTGTGCATGGGCCGATGGGATATCCGGCTGCTCGTTGGCCTTGAGGATGCGGCGCAGACCGCAGTCGCCGTCGGCGCGCTGCGGGCGGCGCTGTGCGCCGTGATGGCGGGCGGACGGCTGAGCGGCAGCGCGCAGGTTGGCGCGGATTTCGCGGTTGGATGCTTTTTGATGACGGCTCGCTGCATAATCAGAGCGCCGCTGGGCGACATTATCCTCATCGGCGTCAGGGCCGCCAGACAATCGCGGCGCAAAACAAGACGCGCGAGCGTCAGAAAAGAGGGAAAAACATGGAGCAGCATCCCATCCAGAGCCTGATGGGCACATCGATGGAGAGCATCCGGGAAATGGTGGATGTCAACACGGTGGTGGGCGATCCTGTCCAGACACAGGACGGCTCGACCATCATACCGATTTCAAAGGTTTCGTTCGGCTTTGTGGCCGGCGGCGGCGAATACGCGGGCGCTCTGGCGCAGCCGCAGATGGATGCGATGCCGTTTGCGGGCGGTGCGGGCGCAGGGGTGTCCGTGCAGCCGATGGGCTTTCTCGTCTGCTCGGCAAACGGCGTTCGGATGCTCAGTGCAAGCTGCGCCTCCCCGATGGAACGCGTCGTGGAGATGATTCCGCAGGCGATCGAGAGCCTGCGCAGCATGGAGAGGGACGAAGAGGAAGGAAAGAGCGGAAGGCCCCGTGTCAGCGCAGTCTATCAGGGGGAATGATAAAGAGGCGGAGACATCCGCCTTTTGTGCGTCATGAGGGAGAAACAGCATCTTTGCGGCATGCTGCAGAGAGGACGCGGTGAGTTTCGCAGAAAATGCAGCCGCGAACGCATCCGGCGGCGGCTTCATAGGATGGCAGGGGAGAAAATGGCGGCGAAAATGCCGCACCCAGACGCATGGTTTTTGACGTTTTTGAGAAAAAGCGCTTTTTTTCGGGCCTGTATACGAAAGGCTCTTGACTTTATTCCCGTCATTCTATAGAATTGTATCAGTTTGCGGAAATGCGGGCGGCAGGTTGCCTCTGCTGCGGCCGAAAGGATGGCAGCAGGATGCTCGGAGGGTTGAGCGCCGCAGACGAATCAAGAGAAAAAAGACTTCCAATCAAATCGGAGGGCTTCCGAATGGGCATCAAGGTTTCAAAATTTGGCGGAAGTTCGCTTGCTGACGCCGCGCAGTTTCAAAAGGTCAAGCAAATTCTGCTGTCTGATGGGGAAAGGCGCATCGTCGTGCCCAGCGCCCCTGGCAAGCGAAGCGCGGCGGATACCAAGGTGACAGACCTGCTTTATGAATGCAACCGTCTGGCGGGGCAGGGTAAGGATATCACCCCGGTGTTTGAAAAGATCCGCGCGCGGTATCACGGCATTGCGCAGGAGCTGGGGCTTCATGTCGATTTGGACGCGCATCTTGACGAGGTGAGCAAGAATATCTGCCTGGGCGCCGGCGCGGATTACGCGGCGAGCCGCGGCGAATACCTGAACGGTATTCTGCTGGCCGATTACCTCGGATGGGATTTCATCGATGCCAAGGACGGCATCTTCTTTGACGAAGAGGGACGGCTAGACAGCGACAAGACCAACAGCATGCTGGGCGCGCTGCTGCGCAGCCATGAACATGCCGTCGTGCCGGGCTTTTACGGCTGCGACTCGCATGGCAATGTCAAGACGTTTTCCCGCGGCGGAAGCGACATCACGGGCGCTATTGTTGCGCGCGCAGTCGACGCCGACGTTTACGAGAACTGGACGGATGTCTCCGGCTGTCTGATGGCCGACCCGAGGATCGTCCGCAATCCCGTGCCGATTCGCTATGTGACGTATCGCGAGCTGCGCGAGCTCTCCTATATGGGCGCTTCCGTGCTGCACGAGGATGCGATCTTCCCGGTGCGCATCGCCGGCATCCCGACCAACATTCGCAACACCAACAAGCCGGAGGAGCCGGGCACGGTCATCGGCTACGAGGCCGAGGATCACGAGAGCAAATACATGATCACCGGTATCGCGGGACACAAGGATTTTGCGATCATTGCCGTCGAAAAGGCGATGATGAACGCGGAGCTGGGCTTCGGGCGCCGCGTGCTGCAGGCGCTCGAGGAGGAGAGCGTGTCCTTTGAACACATGCCCAGCGGCATCGACACGATGTCCGTCGTTGTGCATGAATCCGCCATCGAGGGGAAAAAGGAGCGCCTGATTCAGCGGATTCACGAGCTCTGCTCGCCGGACTCCGTCGAGATCCACTCCGGTCTGGCGCTGATTGCGACCGTCGGACGCGGCATGGTGCGCTCCAAGGGCACGTCTGCCAGGCTGTTCAACGCGCTGATGAAAGCCGGCATCAACGTTCGCCTGATCGACCAGGGCTCCAGCGAGCTCAACATCATCGTTGGCGTTGACAATCTTGACTTTGAGAACGCCGTTCGGGCGATTTATCGCGCCTTCGTCGTCAATGAAACGGAAAACCGCTGGTAAAGCAGAGGCCGCCTTCGGGCGGCTTTTTCTATTGGAAGCAAAGGCGGACGCAGGACTGTCCCCTGAAAGGCAGACCGGAAATCGGAAGGGTTGACCCGGCAAAGAAATCGCCGGGTGAATTCGGAAATGGGCATTGACCGTTCAACCTGCCCATGTTATAATGATTTTAATTGTAAACATCGCCATGAGGATCGGAGGCAGGCTTGTTCATGAACTTTCATAAGCCGCAGGAGACCGTTTTGCGCGAGACAAGGAGAATCGCTGTCGGTGTCTTTTCCATGCTCGCCATCATGCTCGTTGTGTATGCGGCGATGGGGCGCTTTTCGCTGGCTGTTGTGCTCGGCGGCCTGATTGGCAGCCTTTACGCGGTGATCAACTTCCTTCTCTTGGGCATGACGGTGCAAAAGGTCGCCGAAATGCGCGAGGGGAACGAAGAGCTCGCCAGAATGCAGATGAAGAGCTCCTACAACATGCGCATGGTGATCATGATTCTTCTGATCGTCGTCGCATTCGCGCTGCCCTTTGTCGACGGGCTTGCCTGCATGATTCCCATGCTCTTTCCGCGGCTGACCATACTCGTACTCCAGCTCACGGGGAAGATCAAGGATGAATAAACAAGCGGACACGGTTGCATGATTTGAAGAGGAAAGTAGGTTGAAGACACGATGGATCTGGATATTACCGGAGCAAAAATACTGATTTCGAAGCCCGAATGGGGCGGTTTCATGCTCACGGAGACGGTCGTCGTCACCTGGGGCGTGATGCTCGTGCTGATTCTGGGCGCATGGTTCCTGACGCGGGATCTGCAGGTGCATCCCACGAAGAAGCGGCAGATCGTCGCGGAGATGATCGTCGGCGCGTTTGACAACCTCGTGGGCACCAACATGGGCGCCAGGTACGTCAGCACGTGGTATCTGCCGTTCATCGGCGCGCTGTTCTGCCTCTCGCTGGGGTGCAGCCTCTCGAGCCTTGTCGGCTGCTACGCACCCACGAGCGACCTTTCGACCGTGCTGGCGTGGGCATTGCTCGTCTTTGCGCTGATCACCTACAACAAGATTCGCTCGGGCGGCATCCTCGGCTATCTCAAGAGCTACACGGATCCGATCCCGGTGATGACGCCGTTCAACATCATCGGCGAGATCGCGACGCCGGTGTCGATGGCGTTCCGTCACTTCGGCAACATCGCCAGCGGCAGCGTCATCACGGCGCTGATCTACGGCGGCCTGTCCGCGCTCTCCGGGTTGGTGCTGGGCCTTCTGCCTGGCGCGCTGGGCGAGACGCTCTCCAATATCCCGATTTTCGCGGCCGGCATTCCCGCCGTGCTCTCGCTCTACTTTGACTTCTTCTCGAGCTTTCTGCAGGCGTTTATCTTCTGCATGCTCACGATGATGTACGTCAGCAGCGCGGCCGGCGACGGCGCGCAGTAACACGATCCCCTCGTGCAAAGGCACGTTGGATAAAAGAGACTGTTCAAAAATCTAAGGAGGAACTTTTCTATGGAAACTTCGATTCTCGCCAAAGCAATCGTCTGCGGCTGCTCCGCGCTGGGCGCCGGCGTCGCCATGATCGGCGGTCTTGGACCTGGTATCGGCGAAGGTTACGCCGTCGGCAAGGCGCTTGAGTCCATGGCCCGTCAGCCCGAGATGAAGGGCACCCTGACGACGACCATGCTCATGGGCTGCGCGGTCGCCGAGACGACCGGTCTGTATTCCCTGATCATTGCGTTGATTCTCCTGTTCGTCAATCCTTTCACCGGTCTGTTCTGATGAGGAAGCGGAACGATTGAAAGGAGGGAACTTCCGTGGAAGTTCAGAAGTTTATTTCCATCGCGCCGTGGACGATGATCTTTCAGCTGATCAACCTGCTCATCCTGATGGTGGCGTTCAAGAAGTTTCTCTTCAAGCCGGTGATGGCGATTCTCGAGAAGCGCCGCGCCGAGATTGAAGGGCATTATGAGGAGGCCGAGAAGGCTGAGAACGACGCCAAAACGATGAAGGCCGATTATGAGGAAAAGATGGCCGGCGCGAGGGAAGAGGCGGACCGCGTGATCCGCACCGCGACCGAGAGCGCCAACGCCATGTCGCAGAGCATCGTCAGCGATGCGCGCGAGCAGGCGGGGCAGATCAAGCGCCGCGCCGAGTCCGAGATCGAGATGGAGCGCCGCAAGGCCTTCGACGAGGTCAAGGGCGAGCTTTCCGGCATCGCGCTGGATATCGCGCAGCAGGTCATCGAGCGCGAGGTCAAGGAAAAGGATCACGAAGCGTTTATCAACGAATTCATTGAGAACGTGGGTGAGGCGTCGTGACAGAGCTTGAAAAGACCTATGGCGACGCGCTGTATCAGCTGGCGCTGGAGGAGCATCTGGAGGAGGAGCTGCTTGAGCAGATGAACGGCGTCTGCGCGCTGCTTCGGGAAAGCCCGGAGTATCTGCGGCTGATCGGCAGCCGCGCGCTGGCCAAGGCCGAGCGCCTGGCGCTTCTTGACCAGGCGTTTGGCGGAAAAGTTCATCCTTATCTGCTCAACTTCATGAAGATTCTTTGCGAGCGCGGCGCGTTTGAGCGCATCGGCGGCTGCAAGGACGCCTTTGTGATCGCCTATAACGAGCGGCACGGCATCGTGCCGGCCCGCGTGGTCTCCGCCACGCCGCTGAGCGCGCAGCAGGAGAAGCGGCTGATCGAGGCGCTGGAGAAGAAGACGGGCAAGACGATCCTGCTGCAAAAACAGGTCGACGCTTCGCTCGTGGGCGGCATGCGCGTGGAGATGGACGGCAAGCGCTATGACAACACCGTCGCCTCGAAGATGGAGCATCTTCGCCGCGCGCTGCTTGCGCAGTCCTGAACCGTACCCCCGATTTTGAAAGAAGAAAGCCGGTGAACCCATGGATCTGAAACCCGAAGAGATTTCGAAAATCATAAAAGCACAGATCAAGCAGTATGCGCAGAAGATCGAGCAGGATGAAACCGGTTCGATCATCCTCGTCGGCGACGGTATCGCCAGGGCGAGCGGTCTTGACAAGTGCATGGCCAATGAGCTGGTCGAGTTTGAAAACGGCGAGTATGGCATGGCGCTCAACCTGGAAGAGAATTCCGTTTCCATCGTCATTCTGGGCAGTGATACCGGGCTGCACGAGGGCAGCGTCGTCAAGCGCACGGGCCGGGTCGTTTCCGTTCCGGTCGGCGAGGCGATGATCGGCCGCGTGGTCAACGCGCTCGGCCAGCCCATCGACGGAAAGGGCGCCATTCATACGACCGAGATCCGCCCGATTGAGAGCCCGGCTCCGGGCATCATTGAGCGCAAGGGCGTCAATGTGCCGCTGCAGACGGGCATCAAGGCGATCGACAGCATGATTCCGATTGGCCGCGGCCAGCGCGAGCTGATCATCGGCGACCGCCAGACGGGCAAGACGACGATCGCGACCGACACCATCATCAACCAGAAGGGCAAGGACGTCATCTGCATCTACGTCGCCATCGGCCAGAAGAATTCGACCGTGGCGCAGCTGGTGGAGCAGCTGACGCAGGCCGGCGCGATGGAATACACCATCATCGTCAGCGCTACGGCCTCCGAGCTGGCCCCGATGCAGTATATCGCGCCGTATTCCGGCTGCGCGATGGGCGAGTATTTCATGGCCCAGGGCAAGGACGTACTCATCATCTATGATGATCTGTCCAAGCACGCGGTCGCCTACCGTGCCCTCTCGCTGCTGATTCGTCGTCCGCCGGGACGCGAGGCCTTCCCGGGCGACGTCTTCTATCTGCACAGCCGTCTGCTCGAGCGCGCCGCGAGGCTCGCGCCTGAATATGGCGGCGGCAGCCTGACCGCGCTGCCGATCATCGAGACGCAGGCGGGCGATGTCTCCGCGTACATTCCGACGAACGTCATCTCCATCACCGACGGCCAGATCTTCCTGGAGAGCGAGCTGTTCCACTCCGGCGTCATGCCGGCCGTGAACCCGGGCATCTCCGTTTCGCGCGTCGGCGGCAACGCCCAGATCAAGGCGATGAAGAAGGTCGCCGGCTCGCTCAAGCTCATTTACAGCCAGTATCGCGAGCTGCAGAGCTTCGCGCAGTTCGGCAGCGATCTTGACGCTGATACGAAGGCCCGCCTGTCTCAGGGCGAGCGCGTCGTCGAGGTGCTCAAGCAGGGCCGCAGCGCGCCCATTGATGTCGAGAAGCAGGTCTGCATCATCTATGCGGTCACGCATGATTATCTCGCCGAGGTGCCGGTTGAGCGCGTCTCCGAATACGAGAAGCGCCTGTATGCCCGCCTTGACGCGCAGCACAGCGACATTCTTGAAACCATTCGCACGACAGGCAAATTTGAAAAGGAAACCGAGGAGAAGCTCGCTTCCGCGCTGAAGCAGTTTACCCAGGACTTCCTTGGCAAGTAAAAGGAGGGGTGAGCGATGGCTGGCGCGTCCATGAAGGACATCAAACTGCGCATCAAGAGCGTAGGAAGCACCATGCAGATCACCAAAGCGATGGAGCTCGTCGCCTCCTCCAAGCTGCGCAAGGCGAAGGAACGGCAGGAGCGCTGCCGCCCGTACTTTCTCGGACTGAAGGAAACGCTCGATGAGATCGAGGCGGCGACGAGCGATTTCTCCTCGCCGTATCAGGAGCACCGCGAGGTCAAAAAGCGCTGCCTCATCGTGATCGCGGGCGACCGCGGGCTGGCCGGCGGCTACAACAACAATGTCTTCAAGGCGGCCTCCGCGATGATGGAGGACGGGACGCCCACCTGCGTGCTGCCCATCGGCAAGCGCACGGTCGAGTTCTTTGCCCGCCGCGGTATCGAGATGCTGACGAGGGAATTTGCCGAGGCGGCGGACATCTCCGTGGCCGACTGCTTTACCATCAGCAACCTCGTGACGAAGGGCTATCTCGAGGGGCAGTATGACGAGGTCTCCATCATCTTTACGCGCTTTGTCTCGATGCTCACGCAGACCCCGGCGAGCGCGAGCCTGCTGCCGCTTGAGGCGCAGCAGCATGAGCGACGCACGGGCGTCCATCCGCTCGTGCTCTATGAGCCGGATTCGCTGACGGTTTATAACGCGATCGTGCCCAACTACATCGCTGGCATGATCTACGGCTCGATGTGCGAGTCGGTGGCCAGCGAGCTGGGCGCGCGGCGCACGGCGATGGATGCGGCGAGCAAGAACGCGGCGGAAATGATCGATGACCTGAGCCTGCGCTACAACCGGGCCCGTCAGGGCGCCATTACGCAGGAGATCACCGAGATCGTCGCAGGCGCGGAGCATTGACACCAGAAATAAGGAGCAACGCTATGGCAAAAGGAAGCATCGGTACCGTGGCGCAGGTTATCGGCCCGGTACTGGATATCAAGTTTGAAGACGGCGAGCTTCCGCAGCTGCTCAATGCCATCGAGGTGAGCAGCGGAGAGAGGAAGCTGGTCGTCGAGGTTGCCCAGCATATCGGCGATGACATCGTTCGCTGCATCGCCATGAGCAGCACGGACGGCCTCACGCGCGGCGCGAAGGCGGTTGACACCGGTTCGCCGATCACCGTGCCGGTGGGCGACAAGTGCCTGGGGCGCATCTTCAACCTGCTGGGTGAGCCGGTGGACAACCAGCCCGCGCCGCAGGATGTCGAGCGCTGGGCCATTCATCGCGATCCGCCGCCCTACGAGGAGCAGGAGACCTCTGCCGAGATTCTGGAGACGGGTATCAAGGTCGTCGACCTGATTGCGCCGTACGCCAAGGGCGGCAAGATCGGCCTGTTCGGCGGCGCGGGCGTCGGCAAGACGGTTCTGATCATGGAACTGATCAACAACGTCGCCAAGCAGCACGGCGGCCTCTCCGTCTTCACGGGCGTCGGTGAGCGCACCCGCGAGGGCAACGACCTGTACAACGAAATGAAGGAGAGCGGCGTTCTTTCCAAGACCGCGCTGGTCTACGGCCAGATGAACGAGCCGCCGGGAGCGCGTATGCGCGTCGGCCTCTCCGGCCTGACGATGGCGGAGTATTTCCGCGACCGCGAGGGACAGGACGTCCTGCTGTTCATCGACAACATCTTCCGCTTCACGCAGGCAGGCTCTGAGGTTTCCGCGCTGCTGGGCCGCATGCCCAGCGCCGTCGGCTACCAGCCGACACTGGCGACGGAGATGGGCGCGCTTCAGGAGCGCATCACCTCGACCAAGAAGGGCTCGATCACGTCCGTTCAGGCGGTTTACGTCCCTGCGGACGACCTGACCGACCCGGCGCCTGCGACGACCTTTGCGCATCTGGACGCGACGACGGTTCTCTCCCGCAGTATCGCATCTCTGGGCATCTATCCGGCCGTCGATCCGCTCGAATCGACGAGCCGCATCCTCTCCCCGGATGTTGTCGGCGAGGAGCATTATCAGGTGGCGCGCGATGTACAGCGCATTTTGCAGCGCTACAGGGAGCTGCAGGATATCATCGCCATCATGGGCATGGACGAGCTCTCCGAGGAGGACAAGCTGACCGTTTCCCGCGCCCGCAAGATTCAGCGCTTCCTCTCCCAGCCGTTCAGCGTCGCGGAGCAGTTTACCGGCATGGAGGGCAAATACGTCCCGATTAAGGAGACGATCCGTGGCTTCAAGGAGATCATCGAGGGTAAGCATGATGACCTGCCCGAGAGCGCTTTCCTGTTCGTGGGTACCATCGACGAGGCTGTGGCCAAGGCAAAAAAGGGTGAGCAGGCATGAGTACGTTCCACCTGAAGGTCAGTACGCCGGACGGCCTCACCTTTGACGGCGAGGTTGAGCGCGTCCGCGTGCGGATGATTGACGGCGACGTCTGTCTGCTGGCGAACCACATGGACTATGTTTCTGCAGTTGGCGCAGGCGAGGCGGCGCTCACGCTGGCGGATGGCCAGGTGAGAACGGCAGCCTGCATCGGCGGCATGCTGGCCATGATCAACGGCGAAGCCAGCCTGATTGCGACAACCTTTGAATGGTCGGATGAAATCGATCTGGAGCGTGCGCAGCGCGCCAAAGCGGCCGCTGAGGCGAGAATTGCCGCGGCGAAGAACGATAAGCGCGAGCTGATGCTCGCGTCCGCGAAGCTGCAAAGGGCGCTGGTGCGCATCAACGTCAAGCATTGACGGAAGTATATACAGACAGAGAACGCCCGGAGCAGAAATGCTTCGGGTGTTTTGTGTGCCCGGGATTTAGAAAGGTTCGATCCAAAGAGGGGGAGGGGAGCGGAGCCGGGTAAGGGAAAACACGAGAGGAAAGCAGGAATAGATAAAAAATAGTCAAAGAGAAAATGAGAAGAACAAAGAAACAGAGAAAATGGGAAAGGTCTTCAGAAATAAAAGTGTTTGCGTTGACAAACGTGCGTACCGGGGTGTATGATTAAATTGTAAAGGAGAAAACGTTGTCTTTTTTCTAACGATCATTTTTTGGGGGAGGCTTGTTCATGAGCAGACTGAAAATCGCTGTAGAAAATCAGGCGGTTCAGACGGTCGAGCGGCTGTACAAGGACCTGGAGCGGCGCATCGTTGCCAGCCCTCCGGGTATCTGTCCCGTCGACCTTGCGCTGAACTTCCTGAGGCTTTGTCATGCACAGACGTGCGGAAAATGCGTGCCCTGCCGTATCGGTCTTGGACAGCTGGCAACCTATATGGAGGATGTGCTCGAGGGAAGGGCGAGCATGGACACGTTGGCGCAGATTGAGCGTCTGGCCCACGACATTGAGCTCTCCGCCGACTGTGCGATCGGCTGGGAGGCGGCGCGCATGGTTTCCCGCGGCGTGGTAGGATTTCGGGATGAATACATCGCGCATATCACGACGGGCAATTGTCAGTATCACATCAATCAGCCGGTTCCATGTGTGGCGCTTTGTCCGGCGGGCGTGGATATTCCAGGCTATATCGCGCTGATCCGCGAGGGGCGCTGCGCGGATGCCGTTCGGCTGATCCGCAAGGACAACCCGTTCCCGACGGCCTGCGCGCTGATCTGTGAGCATCCCTGTGAGGCGCGCTGCCGCCGCAATATGCTCGACGATTCCGTCAATATACGCGGGCTCAAGCGTTATGCGGTGGACAACGCGGGCGTCGTGCCTGCGCCGGTGTGCAATCCGTCGACGGGCAAGCGCGTCGCGATCGTGGGCGGCGGCCCCAGCGGCCTGAGCGCCGCCTACTATCTGCAGCTCATGGGCCATCAGTGCGATGTCTTTGAGCTGCGCCCCAAGCTGGGCGGCATGCTGCGCTACGGCATCCCCAGCTATCGCTTCCCGCGCGAGCGCCTTCAGGAGGATATCGACTGTATCCTCTCCACGGGTGTGACCGTTCATTACAACACGAAGATCGGCGAAACGATTACCATCGATCAGCTGCGCAACGAGTTCGACGCCGTCTATGTCTCCATCGGCGCGCAGACCGACAAGAAGGTCGGCATCGAAGGCGAGGAGAGCGGGAACGTCTATTCCGCCGTCGACCTGCTTGGCTCCATCGGCAGCGACAATCCGCCGGACTTCTCCGGGAAGCGCGTGCTGGTCATCGGCGGCGGCAACGTCGCGATGGACTGCGTGCGCTCGGCGCTTCGCCTGAAGGCGAAGGAGGCGAAGATCGTCTACCGTCGCCGCAAGGTCGATATGACCGCCCTGCCGGAGGAGGTTGATGGCGCGCTGGAGGAGGGCTGCGAACTCATCGAGCTGCATGCGCCGCTGCGTATTGAGGCGGACGCAGAAGGCAATGCGTGCGCGCTTTGGGTTCAGCCGCAGATCATCGGCCCGATTGACGCCTGGGGACGCGCCAAGGTTTCCGCAGCAAAGAAGGACGAGGTGCGCATCGAGGCGGATGTCATCGTCGTTGCCATCGGCCAAGGGATCGAAACGCGCCACTTCGAGGAGGCGGGCATGTCCGTCAAGCGCGGCAACCTCGCGGCGCTGCCGGACGGGATGGTCTCCGATCTGCCGGGCGTCTTCGCGGGCGGCGACTGTGTGACCGGGCCCGCGACCGTCATCCGCGCGATTGCGGCGGGCAAGGTGGCCGCGGCGAACATCGACAACTACCTCGGCTATAACCATCTGATTTCCGTGGACGTGCAGATCCCCGCGCCGGGTTACGAGGACAAGCGGCACTGCGCCCGCGTCAACCTCACGGAGAAGCCGGCGCAGGAGCGCAAAGAAAACTTTGACCACATCGAATGCGGCATGACCGCGGAGGAGGCGGCTCAGGAGTGCTCCCGCTGCCTGCGTTGCGATCACTACGGCTATGGCATCTTCAAAGGAGGCAGGGCGGCGATATGGTAAATCTGACGATCGACGGCGTCCGGGTCAGCGTCCCGGAGGGAACGACCATCATGGATGCGGCAACCGCCATCGGCGTGCGTGTGCCGCGGCTGTGCTATCTCAAGGGAATCAACGAAATCGCGGCCTGCCGCGTCTGTCTGGTGGAGGTCGAAGGGCGTGAGAAGCTTGTGACCTCCTGCAACAACACGGTTGAAGAGGGCATGGTGCTGCATACCAATTCCCCGCGCGTGCGCCAGACACGAAGGATCAACGTACAGCTGATCCTCTCGCAGCATGACTGCCGCTGTGCGGTCTGCGTGCGCAGCGGGAACTGTGCGCTTCAGAAGCTGGCGGGTGACCTGGGCTGCATCAACAACCCCTACCAGGGCGAGGTGGAGAGGAGCGCATGGGATCCGTCCTTCCCGCTCATCCGGGACAATGCAAAATGCATCAAGTGCATGCGCTGCATCCAAATCTGCGACAAGGTGCAGACGTTGGGCGTATGGGATGTCATGGGGACGGGCAGCCGAACGACGGTCAATGTGGCGGACGGACGGAAAATTGAGCGGGCGGACTGCTCGATCTGCGGCCAGTGCATCACGCACTGCCCGGTAGCGGCCCTGCGCGAGCGCGACGACACCGACAGCGTACTTGAGGCGCTGCACGATCCTGACAGGGTGACCGTTGTGCAGGTTGCTCCCGCCGTGCGCGCCGCCTGGGGCGAGCAGTTTGGCCTGACGAGCGACGTGGCGACCGAGAAGCGCCTGGCGACGATTCTGCGCCGCATGGGCTTTGATTATGTCTTCGATACGAATTTTGCTGCGGACCTCACGATCATGGAGGAGGCGACAGAATTCATTCACAGGCTGACCCATCCGGGCGAAGCACCGCTGCCGATGTTCACGAGCTGCTGCCCGGGTTGGATGCGCTTTGCCAGGACGCAGGCGCCGGAGATTCTGCCGCATATTTCCACGTGCAAGTCGCCGCAGCAGATGTTTGGCGCTGTGGCCAAGAGCTACTTCGCGGAAAAGATGGGCATTGATCCGGCTAAAATCTGCTGCGTCTCCATCATGCCCTGCACGGCGAAAAAGGACGAATGCACCTGGCCGGGGATGGACAGCGCGGGCACGGGCGCGGATGTTGACCATGTGCTGACCACGCGTGAGCTGGCGCGCATGATCCGCGCGGAGGCGATTCAGCCTGAGCGCATGCCGGAAGGCGAATACGATTCCCCGCTGGGTGAGTATTCCGGCGCGGGCGTGATCTTCGGCACAACCGGCGGCGTCATGGAGGCGGCATTGCGTACAGCCTTCAGGATGGTCACGGGCAAGAACCCGGGACCGGATGTGTTCTGCGAGGTTCGCGGCATGAAGCCCTGGAAGGAGGCGCAGTTCAACGTCGGCGGCACGATCGTGCATACCGCCGTGGTCAGCGGCCTGGGCAATGCCCGAGCGCTGCTGGCGGCGCTTGATCGCGGCGAGGTGCGGTATGACTTTGTCGAGGTCATGGCTTGCCCGGGCGGCTGTGTCGGCGGCGGCGGACAGCCGATTCACGATGGCGAGGAGTATGCGCCGCGCCGGGCGCCCGTGCTCTATGAGCTGGACCGCAAAAAACCGATCCGCTTTAGCCACGAGAACCCGGAGATCGTAAAACTCTACGAGCAGTATCTCGGAGAGCCCTGCGGGGAAAAGGCGCATCATCTGCTGCACATCGAGCACAGGGCAGAATTGCATCAATAAGAGAGGGCAGAGGGCGCTTCACGTCGAAGCGCCCTCTGCTGTTTCTAAAGGAGAAAGGAGGAAAAAGAAAACCTCTCCCCAAAGGGAGAGGTTAAACAGCAGAGTGATTACTCGGCCTTGGCCAGCTCACGGGCCATGCGCGCCTTCTGACGGTTGGCGGCATTCTTGGAGATAACGCCCTTCGCGGCGGCCTTATCGACCACGGAAGAGGCGGAGCTCAGCATCTCGGCAGTCGCGGTCTTCGCGGCGGCAGCGGAATCGAACTTCTTCAGCGCGGTCTTGGCAGAGGACTTCACCATCTTGTTGCGAAGAGCCTTGTGCTCGCTGACGCTGACGCGCTTGATAGCAGACTTGATATTCGGCAAAGGAATTCACCTCCTCGGGTGTATTCAAATAATCAGCATGAATAATTGTACCACGTTCGAAAAGGAATTGCAAGCGGATTTCTCAAGTTTTTGCAACTTTTTGTGCCTGTTGTGCGCTCAGGCGAAGCAGAAAAGGAAAACGCAATAAGCGGCGTAAGCCGAAAGCAGCAGGACACCCTGCCAGCGATGCAGCTTTTCACGCACGAGCGCTGGAATTGTCAGCACCAGCATGACGCCCAGCATCAGCGGAATATCGACGGTCAGGCTCGTGGCGCTGGCGCTGGAGAGATCAAACGGGCAGATTGCCGTCGCAGTGCCCGAGACGAGCACAAGGTTGAACAGATTCGCGCCGATGATGTTGCCCAGCGACAGCGCGCTGCAGCCCTTGATCAGCGAGGTGATGGCCGTAACCAGCTCGGGCAGCGAGGTGCCCAGGGCAACGAGCGTCAACGCAATGACGCTCTCGGGAACGCCGAGCGCGGTCGCGATGATCTGCGCGTTTTCGACCAGCAGATTGGCGCCGACGGCAATGACAACCGCGCCGACCACCAGCATGATGACGTCGTGCGCAAAGGAGGTCGTGGGAGGTTCTTCATTCTCCTCCTGCCCGGATGGGGAATTCTTCATCTGACGCACCGTGAGCACCATGTAGAGGACGAACATCGCCAGAAGCACAAATCCGGCAAGCCGGCTGAACCGGCCGAAGACATAGGCGTTGAAGCAGTAGAACGCGGCGGCGATGAAGAACGCCGCAGAGGGCAGGATCAGCGTTTTGCGATCGACAGAGGCGGGCCGGACCACCAGCGTGATCGCCGCGATCAGCGCCGTGTTGCAGATCACGGAGCCGATGGCGTTGCCAAAGGCGATGGAGCCGCTGCCGACCAGCGCGCCCTGCGCCGAGACCATGACCTCAGGCAGCGTCGTGCCGATGGAGACGACCGTCGCGCCGATGAGCAGCTCAGGCATGTGAAAGCGATGCGCAATCGAGGACGCGGCATCGACAAACCAGTCGCCGCCCTTGATCAGCAGCACGAAGCCAAGGAGAAACAGGAGCACGGGAACGAGCATCGGAAATAACCTCCCCCAGAATCCTTCAAAATTACCGACAGTCTGGTTATTATAGTCAAGGAACAGCGCAAAGTCAATGCACCGAAAAAAACTTTCACGAAAACGAAGCGCAGATTTGATTTTTATCCGAAAATGCGGTACACTGTTGAAGGATAAACAAAGCTGGAAGCGGTCAATCCGCCGGGCTTTTGCAGGGAGAGGGAAAACATATGCACCAGATAGGGGAAGGCGTATGGCTGCGCGGCAATCTGCACATGCATACCGCGTTCAGCGACGGACAGCTTGACTATGAGGAAGCAATTGCGCTGTACGAGCGTGCGGGATATGATTTTATCGCGGTGACAGATCATTGGGTGCGCTCACAGAAGGGGACGACAGAAGGCGGTATGCTGCTGCTTTCCGGCTGCGAATACAACGTAGGCAACACTGTGCAGGAGGGCGTCTACCATATCGTCGGCATCGGCATGGAGCAGGAGCCTGCGCTTGACCGGTTTTCGCCTACGCTGAGCGCGCAGGGCATCATCGACGCGATTGCGGCGGTGGGCGGTTTGGCGATCCTCGCGCACCCGGCGTGGTCGCTCAACAGCGCGGAGGCGGTCAGGCGTCTGCACGGGTTCTGCGGCACGGAGATCTATAACACGACCAGCGGCTTCCCGATGAACGCGAGGCCGTATTCGGGCCTGTTCGTCGATCAGCTCGCCTCGCTAGGCAAGCTGCTGCCCTGCATGGCGGCGGATGACGCGCACCAGTATAAGCAGGACGCCCTCGGTGGCTGGCTGATGGTCCACGCGAGGGAGCGCAGCCATGAGGCTGTGATGGAGGCGCTGCGTGAGGGCCGTTTCTATGCGACGCAGGGGCCGGAGATTGAAATGACGGTTGCTCAGGGCGTGGCGCGCGTGCGCTGCTCCCCGGCCTCGCATATCGTCTTCTATTCGGACGCGATCTGGAGCGAGGAGCGCGTCGCAAGCGGCGATGGGCTGACGCAGGCCGTCTATCACATTCAGCCGCACGAGACCTTCCTGCGTGCCGAGGCCATTGACAGCGAGGGACGCACGGCGTATTCCTCGCCGGTGCCGGTCTGACGGCTGCACGCAGGGGAAGAACCCGTCCTCCTTTAATAGCAAAGGTTTTCAAATGAGACGTCCGGGAGCTCTTCCGGGCGTTTTTCTGTCGGAAACAGCCTTGTACACAGCCCGGCAGCAGAATAGGAGCCGACTGCGCAGGAAAACACTGAAGAAAACGAAAAACAGCGCGAAAAGGGATTGACAGCGGAAGGAATGCGGCGTATAATTCAATCAAACATTTGAATGAATGTTCAAATGATAAATCGAGAAAGGGGAACAGACTCATGAAAAAAACCTATAAGATCGAAGTGGACTGCGCGAACTGCGCCAACAAGATGGAGCAGACCGCTCAGAAGACGGAGGGCGTCAAGAGAGCGGTGGTCAACTTCATGGCGCTCAAAATGATTGTCGAGTTTGAGGAGGGGGCAGACCCCAAGGCCGTCATGCAGCAGGTTAAAACCAACTGCAAGCGCATCGACGACGATTTCGAGATCGAGCTGTAAAGCAGAAAAGCGGGTTCCTCGCCGGGTGGGGGCATGCCGGCGGGGCCGCCTTTGCAACAACGCTTCGGGGACGGGCTGTTCCGGGGGCACAGATGGGGAAAGAGGATGTTTGCCATGAATAAAAAGCAAAAGAAAATGCTTGCCCGCATTCTGGCGGCGGCGGCGCTCGTCGTGCTGCTGCGGATGATTCCGTCCACGGGCGTGCTTCGGTTTGCGCTGTACATGGCGCCGTATCTGATCGTGGGCTATGATATCCTGCTCGATGCGATCAAGGGTGTGCGCAACAGGCAGGTCTTTGATGAAAATTTCCTGATGGCGGTCGCGACCATCGGCGCGATTGCGCTGGGCGATTACGTCGAGGGCGTTGCCGTCATGCTGTTTTACCAGATTGGAGAGCTGTTCCAGAGCTACGCCGTGGGCAAAAGCCGGCGGAGCATCAGTGATCTGATGGATATCCGGCCGGACTATGCGAACCTCGAGCGGGACGGGGCGCTGGAGCGCGTCGATCCGGACGAGGTTGCAATCGGCAGCGTGATCGTCGTCAAGCCGGGTGAGAAGGTGCCCATCGACGGCGTGATCCTCGAGGGTGCGGCGACGCTCAACACGAGCGCGCTGACGGGCGAGAGCCTGCCTCGGGACGTCGTCTGCGGGGACGAGGTCGTCAGCGGCTGCATCGACATGTCCGGCGTGCTGCGCATCCGCACGACGAAGGAATTCGGGGAATCGACGGTCTCCAAAATCCTCGACCTTGTCGAAAACTCGAGCTCCAAGAAGTCGCGCTCAGAGGCGTTCATCTCGCGCTTTGCTCGCGTATATACGCCCGCGGTCTGCTTCAGCGCGCTGGCGCTGGCCGTGCTGCCGCCGCTTGTGCGGCTGATGATGGGGCTTTCACCCCTGTGGGGCGATTGGGTTTACCGCGCGCTGACCTTCCTGGTCATCAGCTGCCCCTGCGCGTTGGTGATCAGCATCCCGCTGAGCTTTTTCGCGGGTTTGGGCGGGGCAAGCAATGCAGGCGTGCTGATCAAGGGCTCCAACTATCTGGAAGCGCTTGCAGGGACGAAGCTCGTCGTCTTTGACAAGACGGGCACGCTGACCTGCGGCGTCTTCGAGGTCATCGGCGTCCATCATAACACCATGCCGCGCGAGCGGGTCATCGAGTATGCCGCGCTTGCGGAAAGCTACTCGACCCATCCGATCAGCCGGAGCCTGCGTGAGGCATATGGGCGGGAGATCGACGCGGGCCGCGTGAGCGAAGTGCAGGAGGTCAGCGGCGGCGGCGTGACCGCGATCATCGACGGCGTAAGGGTTGCCGTGGGCAACGACAAGCTGATGCGCCAGCAGGGGATTTCGTTTGTGCCCTGCGGCCACGAGGGAACGATCGTCCACGTCGCCGTGGATGGCGCCTATGCGGGCCATATCCTGATTTCGGACAAGCCCAAGCCGAACGCAAAGCAGGCCGTCGCGCGCCTGGCTGACAGCGGCGTGCGCAGGATTGTCATGCTGACCGGCGACGCGGAGAAGGCCGCGCGCCATGTCGCCCGGGAGCTGGGCATTGGCGAAGCCTACAGCGAGCTGCTCCCCGGAGACAAGGTCAGCAAGGTGGAGGAGCTGCTTGCGCAGAAGGGCCCGAAGGAGAAGCTGGCCTTCGTCGGCGACGGCATCAATGATGCGCCTGTGCTCTCCCGTGCCGATATTGGCATCGCAATGGGCGCGTTGGGCTCCGACGCCGCGATCGAGGCGGCCGACGTGGTGCTGATGGACGACGATCCGCTCAAGATCGTCAAGGCCATTCGGATTGCGCGCAGGTGCATGCGCATCGTCTATGAAAACATCGTCTTCGCGATTGGCATCAAGGTGATCTGCCTGATCCTGGGCGCGCTGGGCATTGCGAACATGTGGGTCGCGATCTTCGCGGACGTGGGCGTGATGGTGCTGGCCGTGCTCAACGCCATACGGGCGCTGTTCGTCAAAAAGCTGTGATCAAACGGGGGGAAGTCCATGGCTGGATTTGAAATCAATGTGGATTGCTGTGAGGCGCAGGAGATACACGAGGAGCTGCTCAAGCGCGTGCGAGAGACGATGCCGGAGGAGACGGAGCTCTATGATCTGGCGGAGCTGTTCAAGGTCTTCGGCGATTCGACGAGGATCCGCATTCTGTTTGTGCTCTTTGAGGCCGAGGTCTGTGTCTGCGATTTGGCGCAGGCGCTTGGAATGACGCAGTCGGCTATTTCACATCAGCTTCGAATTCTCAAGCAGAACCGGCTGGTGAAGAGCCGCCGCGAAGGGAAATCGATCTTTTATTCGCTGGCGGACGAGCATGTCCGCACCATCATTGCGCAGGGGCAGGAGCACATCGAGGAATAACGTCGCCGCCCCGGGCATCTTCATTCATCACAAAAGCCGTCCCCGGCGCCGCGCAGAAGTGCAGGCACCAGGGACGGCTTTTGCTGAGGGCAGGGAGGCTTGAAGGGGCGGGCCGCTCACTACGTGTAAAATCAACAGCAAAGGCTTTTTCGGATAGGCTTCGGGCAGGCTGCTCACTCAAGCCCGGAGCGGATCCGGATGCGCGGCAGGTAAACGTCTGTCTGCGCGCCGTGGCCGGCGACATGCGCCGTGGCACAGGCGACGCCCGTGCGCAGCGCCGCTTCAAGAGCCTGCGGCTGTGCATCCAGGACGCTCAGGCAGCCGGCGACGAGCGAATCCCCCGCGCCGACCGTCGTGAAGACGTGCACGGGCACCGCTTCGGCGCACAGCAGCTCGTTGCCCGATGCCAGCAGCGAGCCCTCGACATCCATCGAGACGAGCACAATGCCCACGCCATCGCGAATGAGCCGGATGGCCTCACCGGCAATGTCCGCTCTCGTCGGAAGAGGATGGCCGCAAAGCAGCTCAAGCTCGTGGCGGTTGGGCTTGATCATGTCCGGTTTCCCGGCGAGGCCAAGGCGGAGAGGCTCGCCCTCGGTATCCAGCAGGATGCGGCAGGCAGGCGCCTCCGCGCGCGCGGCGGCAATAGCCCGGGCGTAAAAGTCCGGCGGGAAGTCCCGGGGAAGGCTGCCGGTCAGCACGAGCCAGCTGCTTGTCCTCGCCTGCGCGGCGATGGCGTCAAGAAAGGCCTGCGGCGCCTGAGCGCTACCAAGGACGGAGGGCATGTTGATCTCTGTGACAGTGGAGGCGGAGAGGTCCATCAGCTTCATGTTGACGCGCAGCGCGCCCGGCACGGGGATGGCGCTGCAGGGCACATCCGCTTCCTCAAGCGCCTTGAGCACGGGCTCCATGCCGCTGGCGAAGGACGGGGTGATCAGATGAACGGCGCAGCCGAGCGCCTTGAGCAGCAGGCTGACGTTGAGCCCCTTGCCGCCGGCAGCGTCATCGCAGCGCAGCGGACGGTTGGTTCCGCCGACTGCGAGACGCTCGAGGCGAAGCGTTCTGTCCAGGCAGGGGGTCAGTCCGACGACGGTAATCATGGTCATTTCTCCCTCGGGAACAAGGCTTTGAGGAATCATTGCCCTTCTTCGAGCAGGTAGGTATAGCGGACGGTCAGGCGCGGCATCGTGTCATACAGACCGTAGGCCTCGCCGTAGATCCGGTAGCGGGTGTTGAGCGACCAGGTGGTCTTGGAGCTGTTCTCGATCATGACCAGCTTTTCGATGCCGCCGGTGCCGATGTCCATGATGGCCATCTGCGGCGAGGTGCTGATGATGCTGGTGACGGTGCCCGTGCCGACGTAGATGGTGCCCTTGCGCATGGCAATGTAGTTGAGCAGGTCGGTGTACTGGGAATCGAGATCCCAGGCCTTGCGGGTGTAGACGTCCGCGTTGGGCATGTAGTAGACCGTATGCGTGATGACGGAATCCGTCATGCCCTCATAAGAGGAACGGATGATGACGTCGTTGTTGCCCAGCGCGGAGAAGAGTGGATGGAAGCTGAAATCGCCTGTCGTGAAGTCCTGCTCAAGGCCCCAGTGCGGGAATTCGACAGTGATGACGGCGCCGGGGAGCGTCGTGCCGCTCAGGGTGGGAATGTTCATGCCCGCGCGGGTTTCGAGGTCGGCGGTCGTGTAGGCTTCCTCACTGATGGGCTCATAGTTCCACTCGGTGAGCGCCGTCGCGTTGAGCTCGAGCGGGATTTCCTGCGCCGCGCGGCAGAGCGTGACCTCCATCTTGTTTTCGCGGCAGTATTTGCTCTTGACGGAGATGGAAATCGTGTTGTCGCCGACAGGGAGAACCTGCACGTTCTTGGAGACGTTTCCGGTCTCCGTGCGGATGAGCGTGGAGACATCGGTGCCGTCGATGATGACGGTGGAGCCGAGCTCGACATTGATGCGCACCTCGAAGATCGAGACGCCAACCTCAGCGCGCACCGTCGAGGGATTGATCAGGCGGATGGGAGAGAGCGGCACGTCGATGGTGAAGGTCACAGGCTCCAGCGCAAACTGGTCGCCCTCCTGCGAATAGCGGATATACGGGGAGATGGTGACGTCCATCGTGTCGGTCTCGGCCGCGACGGCATAGGTGGAGGACTCGGTGTCGTACCACATGTAGTCGGGAATGGTGACGGAGACCTTGCCGTCGGCGATGACGTAGGAGGTCTGCGTCTCCCGCAGGTAAATGGTCGCATTCTCCTTGCCGTAGATGGTCAGCGTGTGGGCGGGATGGCCGTCCACCTCCGTCTCGGTCAACTCGATGCGGGTTTCGTTGTCCTGACGCAGCTGCATGCCCTGGGTGATGACGAAGTGGCGGGCGAAAAAGACGCCGCCCACGGCAAAGGCTGCGCAGCAAAGGAGGATCAGCGCAAGCCGCAGGAGCAGGCGCGTCATCCGGTTTTTCTTGCGATGCTCAGGGTTGAAGCTTTCCCGGGCTTCCTCGCGCGCGGCGCGCGTCTGAATTCGACGGGGCATATATTCTTCGTCCGTTAGCGCGCCCTGGTCGCCGGAATCGGGCGTATAGCCATCGTAGAAGACCGGTGCGTCCTTGTCATCGACATAGGCCAGCGGGCGCTCATACGCGGGATCGCCAAAATAGCCGTACTCCGCCTGCCCGCCAGAGCCTCCCTCTGCGCCCTCCTGCCCATCTGTGGTGTAGGCCTCCTGACGCTGCTGCTGGCGGCGGCGAATGGCGGCGCTGTCCCCGGCGTAGCTGGCGGGGATGTCGCCGGGCTCAGGTACGGGCCGGATGATCTCCGCCTCGCGGATGGAGCGGCGAACGCGCTCGGCCTGATCCTTCATCTGATCGATGCGCCGGCGGCCCTCATCGCGGCGCTTTTGCAGCGCCTCCAGCTCGTCGGTCAGCTCGGCGCGGTCAACCGCCTCCGGATCGTATACGTCGCTGTGCGGCGGCTGGGCCGCGATATCCTTCTCGCCCTGTTCAAACTGGATGACGCTGAGCGACGGCTTCTTTTTGTGCATTGCCTCTTCCCAAGAAGCGGGCTTTTGCGTGTCGTTGCCCTCAAGCGGCGCGCCGCAGCGCTCGCATTTGGGCAGAAAAGCCTTGTTCCAGGCTCCGCAGTGGGGACATTTCATGCGGGAAAAACCCTCCCAAAAATCACTTTAAAGTATCTCTATTCGTGACGGAAAGGGGAAAATCCTCTATTTGCGAGAAAACGGAAAAGAAAGGGGGGAGAAGACGAAAGAAGTCGGCGCGGGAAGCTTGTCCTTTTGCAGGGATTGGTGGTATAATAAGCAGAGACTGTTTTTCCCGGAAAGCGGGGGAAAATCTGCAAAACTCGAATACGGGAGGAATCCGTTATGATGGATAATTTCAAGGAGGATATCGTCTCCAGCCGCAGCACGCTGCTGCCGAATATTCTTTATGTGATCAGCTGGATCTTCGTGGTGATCTTCGGCCTGTACGCGCTGCTGATGCTCCAGGTGCTCTTTGTCGCCTTCAGCGTTTCGTCGCTGCTCATCACGGCGCTCAGCGCCGCGGCTGCCGTGCTCCTCTTCCTGCTCAAGGACAACCTCAAGGTGGAGTATGAGTACACGTTCACCAACGGCTCGCTCGACTTTGCCAAGGTGCTGCGCGGCGCGCGGCGCAAGGAGCTGGGAAGCATGAACGTCGCCAACGTCGCCGCCTGCGGCCATGTGGCGCATGACAGCTTCCGCCGCTTCCTTTCCATGAAGGACGTGGAAAAGAAGAACTGGTTCCTCAACCGCGACGGGAATCTCTTCTATTTTTACTATGTCAAAGAGAACAGAAAGCACATGATCATCATTGAGCCGAGCGAGGAGATGGTCGGCATGATCACGCGCTACGTTCAGGCCGGGGTCTACCAGGGATAAACGCGAAGCGGTCTGCAACGCGGCATCCCCGCCCTGGAAATATGTTATGAGAGTCCTTCGCAAAGCGTCGGCTTTGGGCGCAGGGCAGAGGGATTTATAGGCTTTTGCCGGCGATGCGGCCGGCATCATGCCGGCTTGTTATCGTTATGCTCTTTTGCGGGGAATGGGCCTGAGACGGAAAGCCCCGGGGCTTCAGCGTCTTGCCAGCCCGACAGATGGAGCTTACATCCAAAGGGGAAAACAGATGATTTATCTTGACAACAGCGCGACGACGCGTCCCTTTGACGTCGTGATCGACGCGATGGATGCCTGCATGCGGGAGAGTTATTTCAATGCCTCCGCAGCGTACAGGCCGGCCGTGGAGGTCGAAAAGGCGATTTCCGCCTGCCGCAGGCGGATTGCCGTGGAGCTTGGCGTGCAGGAGAGCGGCGTAATCTTCACCTCCGGCGGCACGGAGAGCGACAACCTGGCCCTGCTTGGCGCGGCGATGATGCTGCACAAGCCGGGCAATTTTGTCGTCAGCGCCATCGAGCATCCCGCCGTGGCGGAGACGGTGCGCCGGGTGAAAAGGCTCGGGCACGAGGTGCGCGTGCTGCCGATCGACGCAAGGGGCATTGTCGATCTTGATGCCTGCGAGGCGGTTATCGACGAGCAGACGGCGCTGGTCAGCTGCATGCAGGTGAGCAACGAGACGGGCGCCGTGCAACCGGTAGCGCAGCTTGGCGCGTTGGCCAGACGGAAAAATCCAGGTGTGCTCGTCCACGTGGACGGCGTGCAGGGCTTCATGCGCGTTCCGATGCACATGGGCAGGATGGGTGTTGACCTGTACGCCCTGAGCGGGCACAAGATTCACGGCCCGAAGGGCGTGGGCGCGTTGGTCGTCCGCAGCGGCGTGCGGCTCGCCCCGCAGATGACGGGCGGCGGACAGGAGAAGGGCATGCGCTCCGGCACCTATAATTCGCCGGCAATTCTGGGCCTTGGCGAGGCGGTGCGCGAGATGGCAGAGCGCCGGGCCGAGATCGAGGCAATGCGCTCGCTGAAAGCGCGGCTATGGGCGAGGCTCTCACGGACGGAGGGCATCCGCGTCAACGGCCCGCTGCCGATGGAGGCAGACAGCGCGCCGCATGTGCTGAGCCTGTCCTTTGACGGTGTGCGCGGCGAGGTGCTGCGCAACGCGCTGGAGGGCGAGGGGGTGCTTGTTTCGACGGGCTCCGCCTGCGCCTCGCACAAGCAGAAGGTCAGCGCGACGCTGCGCGCGATGGGCCTCACCGCCGGGCAGGCGGACGGCACCATCCGCGTGAGCCTGGGCCTCTTCAACACGGCGGAGGAAATGGACGAGGCGGCAGAGAAGATGGAGAAACTGTTTGCGCTGCTTCGGCAGTACAGGAGGAGATAGACGATGAGGGATATCCTGCTCGTTCGTTACGGCGAGGTCTTTTTGAAGGGGCAGAACCGCCCGTTCTTTATGAAAAAGCTCACAGATCATATCAAGCAGGCCGTCCGCGATGTTGGTGGGCGCGTCTGGCTGAGCGAGGGACGCATCTATGTATCTGATTTTTCGGATCTGGAGACGTGCATCCGCCGTGTGACGAAGGTCTTCGGCGTACACTCGGTCAGCCCGGCTGTGGAGATGGAGAAGGACGACTTTGAGGCCATCTGCGCTCAGGCGGTGGAGATGATGCGCCCATTTTCGGGCAGCTTCAAGGTGCTCGCCCGCCGCTCGGACAAGCGCTATCCGCTCGATTCCCCGGCGATCATGCGCGAGGCCGGCGGCTACATCCTCGAGCGCCTGCCGCAGCTCACTGTTGACGTGAACAACCCGGAGCACACGCTGATGATCGAGATCCGGGATCACGCCTATCTCTCCGTTGAGCGCTTCCCGGCGGTGGAGGGCATGCCGATGGGTACCAACGGCAAGGCATGCCTGCTGCTCTCCGGAGGCATCGACAGCCCGGTAGCGGGCTTCATGATCGCCAAGCGCGGCGTCGAGCTCTGCTGCGTCCACTACCATTCCTTCCCGTACACCAGCGAGCGCGCGAGGGAAAAGGTGCTTGATCTGGCACGGCTGCTGTCCGAATACTGCGGCAGAATGCGCGTGTTCGTCGTGCCGTTTACCGAGATACAGATGCAGATTCATCAGAAATGCCCGGAAAACTACACGACGCTGATCATGCGCCGCTACATGATGCGCATCGCGCAGATTCTGGCCGAACGCGATGGGGCGCAGGCGCTGATTACAGGCGAATCCATCGGCCAGGTTGCCAGCCAGACAATGGAGGCGCTTGGCTGCACGGACGACGTCGTCTCAATGCCCGTCTTCCGGCCCTGTATCGGCATGGACAAGAGCGAGATCATCGAGCGGGCCGTCAGAATCGGCACGTTTGAGACCTCCTCGCTGCCCTATGAGGACTGCTGCACGGTCTTCACGCCGAAGCATCCGGCAACCCATCCGCGAAAGGCGCTGATCGCCAAGGCGGAGGAGGCGCTTGACAGCGAAGCCCTGATTCAGGCGGCGATTGACGGAACAGAGGTCGTCGAGGTGGGCTAAACCGCAAAGCCGCGACATAAGATGAACGCAGAGCGAGAGCTCTGCGTTTTTCACATCCCAAAAACGCGGAAGGGAGGCGGTCGCGTGCCGTGGCGGGAGGCGCTGTGTTCCCGGCTGACGCCCGAGGCGTCAGCCCTGCTCAGGGGGCTTGACGCCGAAGCGGCAGCCGAGCTTCGTGAGATCCGCTTCCGGCTGAACCGGCCCACAGAGTTGGTTTTCGGCAGATGGAGCGAGGAGCTCCCGCCGGCTTTGGGCAGCGAGGCGATGGAGGCACTGCTTGCCGCGCTGTGCGGCTATTCTCGCTACGCGTTTGAGATGCAAATGGCGCAAGGCTATCTGCCGCTGCCGGACGGTCATCGCGCCGGGATCTGCGGGTTTCTCGCCGAGGAGGAGGGACAACCCCTTCGCATGAGCGCCGTGACCTCCGTCTGTATCCGGATTGCACGCTTGCTGCCCGGGGCGAGCGTACCGGTTCGGGGGCATCTGATCGACGGGGATGGGGCGCCGAACCGCGTGCTTGTGCTTGGGCCTCCGGGCTGCGGCAAGACGACCGTTCTGCGGGATGCCGCCCTATGGCTCTCCGACGCGCAGAAAATGCATGTCTGCGTCGCGGACGAGCGCGGCGAGCTGTTTGCCGGCGGCATCCCGGAGGGACAGGGGCGGCGGCTGGACGTCCTCTCGGGCGCGAACAAGCCGCTGGCGATGATGCTGCTTCTGAGGTCGATGACGCCGCAGGTGCTGGTGACGGACGAAATCGGAAGGAAAGAGGACATCGGAGCGCTGCTGGAGGCGGCGCGCTGCGGCGTGGGGCTTCTCGCCTCGGCGCATGCGGGCGGTCTGAACGGCGTTCTGAAACGCCCTGCGCTGCGCAGATTGTTTGACGCGCGGGCGTTTGACCGCTATATTCTGCTGGATGGGAACGGCGCATGCCGGGAGGCATGGGACGCGGAGGGGAAGCCCCTCAAAACGGACGGAGGGAACCGGTATGGGGAACAGGGATGTGGCGCTGATGGCGATGATCGTGCTCAGCGCGTTGGGCTTTCTGATCGCGGACGGGGAAAAGCAGCGCGTCCGCTATATTCAGGCGATGCGCAGATGCCTGCTGCGGATGAATGATCTGATCCGCTATGAGCAGCCGTCGCTTGAGGACATGCTCATGCGGATCGATCTGCGCGCAACGCAGCAGGACAGGGAGCTGACCCGGCTGCTGCACGCCAGCGCACAGAGGCTTCGATACTGCGTCAATCCTCAGCTGATGCTGCTCTTTGCCGGAGAGAGTGCGCGCCTGCCAGCCTACGGTGTGCTCAGTGAGGAGGATCGTTCGGCGTTTGAGACGGTGCTCGGCGAGCTTGGGAGGACGGGCATGCGCGAGCAGCTTCGCTTGATCGGTGAGGCGGATGAGCGCCTTCGCGCTCGCGAGGAGGAGCTGCGCACCCAGGCTGGAAAGCGCGCCCAGCTGATCCGCACGCTGGGGCTGACGGGCGGCGCTGCCGCATTCCTGCTGCTGGTCTGAGAAGGAGGGAAGCCGCTTGCCTGTGCGCGGCGGCATCGTGAGGGAGGCACTGCTGCTTGAATATCGATCTGCTGTTTCAGATTGCAGGCGTGGGGATTCTGATCTTCGCGGTCAACCAGGTGCTTCAGAAGGCCGGGCGCGAGGATATCGCCGTTCTGGCGTCGGTCGCGGGGCTGGTGGTTGTGCTGTTTCTGGTTGTCGACCTGGTCGCGCAGCTGCTCAACAACGTCAAGAGCATCTTTGGTCTGTATTGAATGAGCGGGAGGGAAGCGCGTGGAATGGCTGCGCCTGATCGGAATCTGTCTGCTCTCGGGCGTGCTGGTGATGCTGCTGCGCCAGCTGCATCCGGCGACGGCCGCTCTGCTGTGTGCGGTCTTTGGCGTGATGGTCGTCGCGGCCGTGCTGCCGGAGCTGCGAAGCTATGTGCTGGGCATCCGCGACTTTCTCCTGTCGCTTGGGCTGGATGGGCAATACTACACCGTGATGCTCAGGGCAATGGGCATTGTGCTGGTGACGCAGATTGCTTCGCAGGTCTGCCGGGACATGGACGCGCCTTCCGTCGCCCAGCGCGCGGAGCTCTGCGGCCGCCTGGCACTGCTGGGGATCGTCATGCCGGTGTTCCTGTCGCTGACGCGGATGGCCGTCGATGTGCTGCGCTGATGCTCGCGCTGCTTCTGCTGGTCTGGCCGGGCCTGTGCCGGGCGCAGGAGGAGACCACGGAGCAGGAGAGCACCAAACCACCCGGCGTGGAGGAGACGATCGACCGGGTGATCGAAGGGCTCGATTTTTCGCAGACGGAGGGGCTGACGGTCCCTGGCATGGAGGAGGCGGGGATTGCCGAGGCGGTTCGCCGGTTCGCCTCCGGGGAGACGGTCTCCGTCGAGGCGCTTGTCTCCGACGTGCTCAGCGGGCTGTTTGCGCAGCTGGGCAGCATGGGGCCGCTGCTGCTTGCGCTGATGCTGCCTGTGCTGCTGTTGAGCATCCTGTCGCATCTGCTGCTGGGGGAGGATGATGCGCTGGCCGGTCTTGCGCACAGCGCGTGCTTCGTGCTGCTGCTCATCCCGATGATCACGCTGACCATCCGGGAGCTGGAGCATACGCGCAGCGCGATCGTCGCCATGACGACGCAGATGGACAAGATGCTGCCGCTGCTTCTGACGCTTCTGACCGCCGTCGGCGGCAGCGCGTCCTCGGCCTTCTTCCATCCCGTGGTGGTCGCAGCCTCCGGCAGCATGGTCTATCTCGCGCGGGAGGTGATTCTGCGGCTGGTGATGTGTACCTGCGCGGTCACGGCGGTCAACCACCTCTCCGACCGGATGCATCTGACGCGCATGGCGCAGCTGCTTCGCAGCGCGGTCTGTTGGCTGTTGGGGGTGAGCTTCACGGCCTTTCTGGGGGCGATGTCCCTGCAGGGCGTGTGCAGCGCATCTGTTGACGGCGTGGCCATTCGCGCGGCCAAATACGCCGTGGACAATTTCGTGCCCGTCGTCGGCGGCATGTTCTCTGATACGATGGATACCCTTGTGGGCTGCACGCTCATCGTCAAAAACGCGCTGGGCGTGGCAAGCGTGCTGGTGCTCTGCGCACTGCTGCTGGGGCCGATGCTGCAGACGCTGGCTGCCGTCTTCGCGCTCAAGCTCGGCGCCGCGCTGCTGGAGCCTGTCGCCGACGGGGAGGTTATCCGCGCGATCGGGGACTTTTCCAGGACGATCGTGCTCTTTCTCATCACGATGCTCTGCGTGGGCACGATGTATTTTCTTCTGATTGTTCAGGTGCTGCTGGTTGGCAATCTGACGGTGATGCTCCGGTAAATTGGGGCGAAGGAAGGAGGATGGCCATGATGACGCTGATGGCTCAGCTTTGCGCGATGTGCGCGGTGAGCGCGCTGATCCAGATGGCGCTGCCCGAAAGGAGGCTGAGCGGAGGCATCCGCGTGCTCAGCGGATTACTCATGCTGCATCTGACGCTCTCGGGCCTCAAGCGCCTGTGCGCGGGACTGAGCGGGCAGCAGAGCCTGATGGAGATGATCGGCAGTCTGATGCAGTAGAGGATGAAGGCATGAAACAGATGCTCTTGAGGCTGCGCGCTGCGCTCGCGCCGCGGGCAGTGCTGCTGCTCACCGCGGCGTTGCTGCTGCTCGCGCTGGGCGGAAGGCTGACGGACAACGGCGGCGCTGCCGAGGACCTCGAATCGCGCGTGGAGCGGACGCTTTCGGCCATGGAGGGCGCCGGACGCGTGCAGGTCGTCATTGTGACGCACGCGCAGCAGGCTCCAAGCACATGGACAAAAGCGGATGGCGCGGCGGAGATTCCCTGCGGCGCCGTGGCCGTGGCGGAGGGGGCGGACGATCCACTTGTGCGCATTGAACTGGAGCAGGCGCTATGCGCGCTGCTGGGGCTGCCGGCATCGGCGGTCAGCGTGGTGACGGGAGGAAACTGAGCATGAAGACAGCCTTGAAGCCTGCCGGGCGGCGTGCGGCGCTTTGCGCGCTGCTGCTGACGCTGCTGGCGGTTTGCGGATATGTGGGCGCGAAAGAGCCGGAGACGGCCGAAGTGAGCCTGCCCATTGTGCGCTCGACGCTCGAGGAAACGATGATGCCCGACGCCAGGGATACCCGGGCGAGGCTGGAGCTGGAGCGCGCGAGGGAGATCGAGATGCTCGACAGCGTCATCGCCAGCGAAAAAGCCCCGGCAGCCACCGTGGAAAGCGCGTTTGCGCAGAAGACGGAGCTCGTTCGGCGGATGGAGGCCGAGGCACAGGCAGAGGCCGTGCTGGGCGAAATGGGCATTGCAGACGTGACGGCGGTCTGCGGGGCGCAGATGCTGACGCTGATCGTGCCGGAAGGCGAGGCGGGCGGGGAGACGGACAGGGCGAAAATCCTCAGCGCAGCCTCCGGCCAGACGGGCATCCCCGCTGAATCCGTTAAAATCATTCTCGTAAAAAATGGAGCAGAAGATTGTGCGGACGGCGAAAATCTGGTATACTAATGCATATCCATAGGGAGGTGTTCTTGAAATGAATGAAAACGTGACCATCGATATGGAAAGAGACCAGGAAAGCGGTCAGATCACATACGCAAATGAGGTTATCGCGACCATCGTCAGCGTCGCGACGACAGAGGTGGACGGCATTTCCGGCATTGCCGGCTCAAGCTCCCTCTCCGGCATCCTGGCCAAGGGCAAGACGCCCCGCGGAGTCAAGGTGGATATTGACGGCCAGAACGTCGGCGTGGATGTCAGCGTGACGGTGGATTATGGCATGCCGATTCAGAAGGTCGGCCGCAACGCGCAGGAGAACGTGCGCAAATCCATCGAATCCATGACCGGCCTGCATGTGGAGAAGGTTGATCTGCATGTGGTAGGCGTGAGCTTTGAAAAGGAGAACCAGGAGATGCAGCAGAGCCAGAAGCTCGCGCTGAGCATCGAGGAAGAGAAGGAGCACGCGATTGCAGCCGAGGAAAACGCCGCGCTCACGCAGAGCAACGACGAGGTCGTGATTGATCCGCTTTCGTCCTCTTCTTATCCGGATGAGGACGATGAGGAAGACGCTGTGGATACCTCCGGGACGGAGGAGCCCGCGGCGGACGAGGAGCAGAAGGATCTTTCTCTGGAGTAATCCGGGCTGAAAGGAGGAACTCACATTTATGAAGCATCCTTTTTGGGATCGTCTTTTGATTTTGCTGTGCGCTGCGGTCGCCGTGTGCGGCGCGGTGGGTTCGTTAGCGCTGGTGCTGGGGAAGCTCTCGCTGGTGCCTGTGATTGAGCTGCTCACCCGGATTTCCCTGCTGAGCCTCAAATCGAGGATCGCGCTGGTCGTTCTGGCCATCGTGCTGGCGCTCTTTGCGCTGCTGCTGATCGCCGTGACGCTGCCTGCTGCGAAAAAGCGCTCCAGCAGCTTTGCCATTCAGCAGAACGAGAACGGCATGGTCCGCATTTCGCTCAAGGCGCTTGAAACGCTCGTACACAAGTGCCTCGATCAGCACGCGGAGCTCAAGGTAGTTACATCGTCTTTGTATAGCGATGAGGAGAGCATCCGCGTCGACGTGCATGTGACGCTGCAGTCGGATATCAGCATGCCGCTGGCCATCTCCGCGCTGCAAAAGCAGATCAAGCGGTATCTGGAGGCATGCTCCGGCGTCGTCGTTCAGGAGGTTCGCGTCTTTGTGGACGGCGCCATGCCATCCAGCGAGGATACGGCGAAATCGCCGTATGCCATTCCTGCTGCGCTGCTCGGGCTTGAGCAGGAGACGCTTCCTGGCGCAGCCGGGCCGCAGAGCGCGCCCAGCGAGTCTGAGCTTGTGAGTGAAGAGCGGGAAGCGGCGGACGTCGCCGACGAAGCCGGAAAATCCGAAGCGGAGATTCCTGCCGGGGAAGAGAATGCGGCGGAGGAGACGGCTGATGTACAGGCGCAGGAGCCTGTGCAGGAAGATCAGGGTGAAGACGCATGATGGATTTGAAGACATTTATGAGCCAGATGCTCACGGCGGGCACCCGTCCCTGTGCGCTCTTTGGTGCGCTGGTGGGACTCATCTTTGCCGTGCTCTGCCTGACGATTGGCGTGGGCAAGGCACTGCTGATCGGCGTTTTCTGCCTGATCGGCGCGTTTATCGGCGGCGTGAAGGACAAGGCGGGCTTTTTGAAGGGGATCATCCTGTTCTTCCATCGCGATGACGCCGACCGGTATGAATGATGGAAACTGACTAAACCGGCATGATGCCGGCTGCAAGCCCTCCGAAATGTTGTCAACCCGGTTGCCTGGCGACTGAGGCTGTGGCTTTTCGGAAGATTTTTCAGAGTAAATGAGGATCGGAGCAAAAGAAACATGGCACGTCCAATCGCACGCGAGGCTGCGATGCAGCTCGTTTTTGAACAACTCTTTGGCGGAGAAGGCGAAGCGGAAACGCTCGTCGATCTGATCGACTACACGCCCGGCGAAAGCGACCGGGCGTATATTGAGGCGGCTGTCAGCGGCGTGCGCGAGCATGCAGCCGAGATTGACGCCGAGATTTCCGCGTGTCTGCGCGGATGGACGATCGGCCGCCTGTCCCGCGTCGATTTGGCGATTCTTCGCCTCGCCGTCTACGAGATGCAGTATGGCGGTGTGCCGGTGCCCGTGTCCATCAACGAGGCGGTGGAGCTGACGCGCAAGTTTTCCGCCGAGGAATCCTGCCCGTTTGTCAACGGCGTGCTCGGCACGATCAGCCGGAAGCTGGCGGCAAAGGCGTGAAGGCTGTTCTGGGTATTGACACGAGCTGCTACACGACCTCGGCTGCGCTGGTAACGCCTGAGGGGGAGCTTCTCGCTTCCTGCCGGCGTCTGCTCACGGTTGAAGCCGGCGAACGTGGCCTTCAGCAGTCGCAGGGCCTGTTTCAGCATGTCAAGAATCTGCCGCAGATGATCGCAGGCGTGATGGAAGCGGCGCCGCAGGCGGAAATCTGCGCAGTAGCTGCCAGCATCCGTCCCCGGCCGGCGGAGGAATCCTATATGCCCGTCTTTCGTGCGGGTGAGAGTCAGGCGCGCGCAGCGGCGGCATTGTTGCGCGCGCCTTTTTATCCTGTGAGCCATCAGGAGGGGCACATCCGCGCGGCGCTGGTCGATTCAGGCATTGACGATTCCAGGCCTTTCCTGGCGCTGCATCTCTCCGGCGGGACGACCGAGCTGCTGCTTGTCCGCGACGGGAAGCTGACGCTGCTGGGCGGCAGCCTCGACCTGCACGCCGGGCAGCTCGTCGACAGGACGGGGGTGCGGATGGGCCTTGGATTTCCGGCAGGGCCGGCGCTGGAGCGCCTGGCGATGCAGGGAGCGGCGCAGGGCAGAATCGGCGTTTCCATCAAGGGAATGAGCTGCAACCTCGCCGGCGCGGAAAACAAGACGGCGCGATGGCTTGAGCAGGGCGAGCTTGGGCGGGAGGACATCGCCTGTGAGGTATTTGACTTTCTGAGCAGGTCGATCCTGCGGATGATCGAGGCTGCCTGCGGGGAAACCGGGTGCCGTCAGGCGCTGCTGGCAGGCGGCGTCGCCTCCTCCGGGCTTTTGAAGGACATGATGCTCAGCCGGGCGAAAAAGCGCGGTCTGCCATGCAGGCTGTGCTTTGCCCGACCGGAGCTTTCGGGGGACAATGCTGTTGGTGTCGCGCTGCTCGGCGCCAGGGCGTACCGGGAGAATCAATCGAACTGAAGAGAGGGAAAAATATGGCTGCAATCATCATGGATGGACGCTCCGTTGCCGGCCGGCTCAAGGAGGAGATCGCCAGGGAGACCCTTTTGCTTAACCAAAAAGGGATTGCACCGCATTTGGCCGTTGTGCTCGTCGGCGAAAATGCGGCAAGCCAGGTCTATGTTCGGAACAAGGAGAATGCCTGCAAAAAGGCTGGCATCCGCTCGACCGTGCTCCGCCTGCCGGAGACTTGCGCGCAGGACGAGCTTGAGAACGCTGTCCGCACGCTGAATGCGGATGACAGCGTACACGGCATCCTGGTGCAGCTGCCGCTGCCCGCGCATCTTGACGAGGCGGCCGTGCTGCGGCTGATCGATCCGGACAAGGATGTCGATGGGTTCCACGCGATGAATTCTGGCCGGCTGATGAACGGGCAGCGCGGCTTCGTGCCCTGCACGCCTCTGGGCGTCATGCGGATGCTCGAGGCCTACGATATCCCTGTGCGCGGAAAGCATGCTGTCGTCATCGGCCGCAGCAACATCGTCGGCAAGCCGATGGCCATGCTGCTGCTGGCGGCTGACGCGACGGTGACCATCTGCCACTCCAGGACGGAGAATCTGGCGCAGATCACGAGGCAGGCGGATATCCTGGTCGCCGCCGTCGGACGGCCCCGCTTTGTGACGGCGGATATGGTCAAGCCGGGCGCAGCCGTCATCGACGTGGGCATCAACCGGGTGGACGGCGCGATCGTCGGCGATGTCGACTTTGATGGGGTTTCCGAAGTCGCGGGCTATCTGACGCCCGTACCTGGCGGAGTCGGGCAGATGACCATCGCCATGCTGCTGGCCAACACGCTGGATGCGGCCAAAAACCGTGGCCAATAACCTGACGCTGAGCGTCTCCCAGCTCAACGAATACGTCCGCCGGATGTTTCAGCTCGATCCGATGCTCGCGCGCGTCGATCTGAAGGGCGAGATCAGCAACCTCAAGTTTCATCAGTCGGGGATGCTCTTCTTCACGATGAAGGACGACCAGGCGGCCATCGCCTGCGCGATGACGGCGGAGGACGCGGCGCAGCTTCAGACGGAGCCGTTTGAGGGGATGCGCGCCGTCGCGACGGGCAGCGTCGGGCTTTATGCCCGGGGTGGCCGGTATCAGTTCTACGTTCGGGCGCTGCATCCGCAGGGCATGGGCGTGCTCTATGAGCGTCTGCAGGCGCTCAAGGGCAGGCTGGAAGCGGAAGGGCTGTTCGACGCCGCCGCGAAGCAGTCGATTCCCGCCTATGTCGACACGGTCGGCGTCGTCACGTCGCCGACGGGCGCCGTGATTCGCGACATCCTGAACGTCTCGCTTCGCCGTGATCCGCAGGCGCGTATTCTGCTTTGTCCTGTTCGCGTGCAGGGCGTCGGCGCGGCGGAGGAGATTGCACGCGGCATCCGCCTGCTGGAGCGACTGCCCGCCGTGAGCGTGATCATCGTCGCGCGGGGCGGCGGCTCGATGGAGGATCTCTTTACGTTCAATGAGGAGAGCGTCGTGCGTGCTGTGGCGAGCTGCTCCAAGCCCATTGTCTCGGCGGTTGGGCATGAGACGGATGTGACGCTGTGCGACTTGGCGGCGGATCTGCGCGCACCAACGCCCTCTGCGGCGGCGGAATGCGTTGTGCCGCGGCGGGATGAGATGCAATCACGTCTGCTTTCATTGAGAAGCCTGCTTTCGGACGCGGCGCAGACGCGGCTTGAGCGGGAAGGCGCGCGGCTTTCCCTGCTTCGCGCCAGGCTGGCGGCGCAGAGCCCGCTGCGCGTGGTTGAGCGGGAGGCGGCGCGCCTTGAAGGTTTTCGGCAGGCGCTTGCCAGGACTCAGATGCAAGCCCTCGTGCAGCGCGAGGCGCTCGTCGCCCAGAAGAAGCGTGAGCTGGAGCTGCTGAGTCCCTACGCCGTGCTTGCGCGCGGATACGCGATTGTCCGCAAGGGGGACAAGGTGGTCGAATCCGCCGCCCGTCTCGGCGTGGGAGATGAGGCTGAGCTGCAATGGAGGGATGGCAGCGCAAGAGTGCGGGTGCTTGAGACGCAGAGGAAGGAGATGCACGCATGACGGCAAGAAAAAAGACAAAGCCTTCCTTTGAAGAGGGTGTGGCGGCGCTCGAAGCCATGATCGCCTCCATGAACGCGGGCGGGCTTTCGCTGGAGCAGTCGATGAAGACCTACGAGGAAGGCATGGCGCTCGCGGCACATCTGGAGGGCATGCTGGCGGAGCACCGCAGGCGGATCGAGAAAATTGATCCCGATACAGCAGAGATTGAAACGTTTGAGGAGAATGAAAATGGCGTATCATGAGCAGTACAGCCGCTATGTCGGCATGGTCGAGGAGACGATCGAAAAGCTCCTGCCGCAGACACGCGAGGATCTGCCGCGGGAGGACGGCATCATTCCGGCACATCTGTGCGAGGCGATGCGCTACAGTCTGCTCGCCGGGGGCAAGCGCGTCAGGCCGGTGCTGCTGCTGGCGGCCTGCGAGATGCTCGGCGGGGAGCTTGAGCAGGCAAAGGTGCCTGCCGCGGCGCTGGAGATGATTCACACCTATTCACTGATTCACGATGACCTGCCGGGCATGGATGACGACGATTACCGCCGGGGACGTCTGACCAATCACAAGGTTTACGGTGTGGGCCAGGCGATTCTGGCGGGCGACGGCCTGCTCAACTACGCCTATGAATGCCTGCTTGACCACGCGGCTGCGCATCCCGAAAACCTGCGCGGTCTTGTGCTTGCCGCGCAGGCGATCGCGTCGCGAGCCGGCGTGAGCGGCATGATCGCGGGGCAGAGCATCGATCTGCTCAGTGAGCACATGCAGCCCGATGCGGGCAGGCTCGCCTACATCCATGCGCACAAGACTGCCGATCTGCTGACGGCGCCGCTGCTGGCGGCTGCCTGCATTGCCGGGGCGGACGAGGCGCAGACGGAGGCGCTTCTGCGGTTTGGCCGGTGCATGGGCCTGGCATTTCAGATTGACGACGATCTGCTCGATGTGGAAGGGGACGCCGGGCAGCTTGGGAAACAGACGGGAATGGATGCGCAGCGCGGAAAAATGACGTGGCCTTCCCTTGTGGGGGTGCAGGCCTCGCGGGAAAAGTCCCGCGCGCTGTGGGATGAAGCTGAGCGGGCTATAGCTGTCTTTGGCGAGTGTGCCTGGTTCATGCAGGCGTTTGCGCAGCAGCTTCGCGGGAGGAAGAAGTGACTGGGGGACAGACAATCGTGAATATTTTGCTCGACATCGTAACGAACCGGCCCATACAGGCCGCCGTGCTTGCCTGGGCGATTGCGCAGGCGCTCAAGGTCTTCCTGACGCTGGCGATCAGCAGGCGTTTTGACCATACGCGCCTTTTCGGCTCCGGAGGCATGCCGAGTTCCCATTCCGCGATGGCCTGCGCCATGGTGACGACCATCGGCTTTAGGGAGGGATTCTCCTCGACGATCTTTGGCCTGGCCTTCTGCTTTGCCGGCGTCGTCATGTATGACGCGGCGGGCGTGCGGCGCTCGACGGGCCGCAATGCCGCTGTGATCAACCATCTGATCGAGGGGCTTGCCGGAAATGGCTTGGCCTTTGACGAGGAGCGGCTCAAGGAGCTCGTCGGCCATACGCCGATTCAGGTGCTGGCGGGCGCGCTGCTGGGCATTCTCGTCGGCGCGCTGGTTGCCTGAGCGTTGACTGCGCGCAGAATTGGGCCGGGCGGGCTGTTGCGCGCGCTTGACAGACATGGTATAATAGCTGACAGGTGGTGCAGTATTCTAGTCAGCAAAGTTCCTTCTGAAGACGGGGCTAAAAATCCGTTAAAGGGCATATCGATGAAGTTTCTGGTGTTGGCTGCTGACGCCCAGTCGGGGGTTGATGCTGGAAGTAAGAATTATGGGCGGCCGTCAATGGCATGGCGGAGCTCGACCCATCTTTCGTGGAGGCATGACGGCTTTGCGTCATGAAAACCTGCATGGCGGTACACAAGCTGCCTGCAGTGTAGCCTGCCTTGAGCGGTTGCGGTGGATCATGGATCAACGCACGGTGACCAAGAGCTTACGGAAACCGATGCGATCGCTGTGTGAAACCCCGGCTGCAAAAGAGGCTAGGAAGGAACCGAGGCTGCCGAGGAAAGCTCCTAGACTGTCTGTCAGGGATATAACAGAGATTACAGTGTGGACTCAGTGGTAATTCGGTCGCGCGCACGGAGACGGCGTGACGTTCGTTTTCAAGGGAAACCGCTTCTATGGCGACAGGAAGTAACGGACGGGGAAATCCTACCGAACCTATGCCGCAAGGTTTATTTGTTATATCACCACCTTTCCTTTTGTCATCCGCCCACGCAGGTTCGTGGGCTTTTTTCAAATCGGAGTGAAGCCATCTGTGAGCAAGAAGGAGAAGAATAAGCAAGGTCAGCAGCGATGGGTGCTGACGGTCGTTTGCCTGTCCTTCGGGCTGTCTCTGGTCATGTCGCTGCTGACCAGCGTGTTCGTCGAGTCCGCGGGCCTGTTTGTCGCTTTGGTTTCTCTGATCGTTTTGGTGCTCATTGGCATCATCACGGACGTCATCGGTACGGCTGTGACCTCCGCCAGCGAGCAGCCGTTTATTGCGATGGCCTCCAAAAAGATTCCCGGCGCGAGGCAGGCACTTCATCTGATCCGCAAGGCGGAGCGCGTTTCGAGCCTCCTCAACGACGTGGTGGGCGACATTGTGGGCATCATCTCCGGCTCGGCCGGCGCGGTCATTGCGGTGTATCTGACGCGGTTCGGCCTGCGCAGCGCCATCGCATCGATGCTGACCACGGCCTTTACCTCGGCGTTCATGATCGGCGGCAAGGCCTACGGTAAGGGCCTCGCCATCGAGCGAAGCTCGAGCATCGTTTTGCTTGTGGGCAGGGCAATGGCTCTCTTCGAACGGAAGGGCACGCCGAAAAAGAAGTGGCCGAGGCAAAAGAAGAAAGGATAAAGGGGGGATCAGGATGGCAATTCTGCCGGAAATTCACGGCCCGGAGGATGTCAAGAAGCTCGATCAGACGCAGTGTGCCCAGCTGGCAACCGAGCTGCGTCAGACGATTATCGATACCGTTTCGCGTCAGGGCGGCCATCTCGCCTCCAACCTGGGGGACGTTGAGCTGACGATTGCGCTGCATCGGGCGTTTTCCAGCCCGAGGGACAAGATTCTCTTTGACGTCGGGCATCAGATTTACGCGCACAAGCTGCTCACCGGGCGTCAGGAGCAGTTCGCTACGCTGCGCTCCTACCACGGCATGAGCGGATTCCCCTGCCGCGAGGAGAGCGAGCACGATCTCTTTGACACGGGGCATTCCTCGACCGCGATCTCGATGGCGTTGGGCCTCGCGCGGGCAAGGGATCTGCATCATGAGGACTATCATGTGGTGGCGATCGTCGGAGATGGCGCATTGACTGGCGGCATGTGTTATGAGGCGATGAACGACGCGGGAAACGGACATAACCGTCTGATCGTCATTCTCAACGATAACGAGATGTCAATTTCCAAAAACGTCGGCGCGCTCTCCTCTTATTTCAAGCATCTGCGCGCAAGCGCCTCCTGGTATGGTGGGAAGAAGCGCATCAAGCAGAGGCTGGAGCGCATCCCGTTGGTCGGCAAGCCGGTTGCCGGGGCAATCGAGAAGGCCAAGAACATGATCAAATCCGTCGTGACGGAGGGCGAGCTGTTTGAGGCACTGGGCTTTCGGTACCTCGGACCGTTTGACGGGCACAACATCGAGGAAATGACCCACGTCTTTGAGGAGGCCAAGCAGATCAGTGACACGCCCGTGATGATCCACGTCATCACGAAAAAGGGCTATGGCTACGATCTTGCCGAGCGCCAGCCGGAGAAATTCCACGGCGTGGCGCCCTTCCGTGTGGAAAATGGCCTGAAGCGAAACCAGAGCAGCAAGGAAAGCGCAGCCCAGGCGGCGGGCAAGACCCTCGTGGCCATGGCGGCGGAGGATGAGCGCGTCGTCGCGATTACCGCGGCGATGGCGGGCGGAACCGGTCTGAACGAGTTCGCGACCTACTATCCCGACCGCTTCTTTGATGTCGGCATCGCGGAGCAGCATGCCGTCAGCATGGCCGCCGGCCTGGCACGCGGCGGAATGCGGCCTTATTTTGCCGTATACTCGACCTTCCTTCAGCGCGCATACGATCAGATTATTCATGACGTCTGCTTGCAGGACCTGCCGGTCTGCATTCTGACGGATCATGTCGGCCTCGTCGGAGACGACGGCAAGACGCATCACGGCGTGCTCAGCGTCCCCATGCTGCTGAGCATTCCGAATCTGACGCTGCTCGCGCCGCGGGATACGCAGGAGATTCGCCTGGCCGTTCGCGCGACGCTGTCGCTCAAGGGGCCGTGTGTCGTGCAGTATCCCAAGGAGGGGATTGAACCCTATGCGCAGAGCGCAGACGGGCGGACGTTCGAGGTCGGCAAATGGCAGACAATGGTGCCTTCGAAGGCATATATCATTCTCGCGTATGGGCGGATGACGCAGCATGCAGTGCGCGCGAGCGCGCTGCTGCGTGAGAAAGGCTATGACGTGGGCGTGATTGACTGCTGCTCGCTCAAGCCGATGGATATGGATTGCCTCACGCGCCTGTTCCGGGAAAAGACCGGGCTGTTCGTCGTGGAGGAGGGCGAGCTTGTCGGCGGATTTGGGGCGGAGATCGCAAGGCTCTGCGCGATGAACGGCGTGCGCGAGCCGATCGACATGCTGGGCATCGGCGACCGGTTTGTCGCGCATGGGACGGTTGCACAGCTGCTGGAGGAATGCGCTCTGATGCCGGAGCAGATTGCCGCGCGTTTTGAACAGGCGCTTGGCAGGCAGGAGAGAACAGATGGCTGAGAAGAAGAGGGCGGATGTTGCGCTGGTGGAGCGCGGTCTGGCAGCGAGCCGGGAAAAGGCGCAGGCGCTGATCATGTCCGGCGTCGTCTATATCCGCGAGACGAAGGTGACCAAGGCGTCGGTTTCTGTGCTCGACACGGACGAGCTGATCGTCCGACAGACGGGAACGGGCTATGTCAGCCGGGGCGCGCTCAAGCTCGAAAAGGGGCTTAAGGTCTTCGGGGTCGATCCCAGGGGGATCGTCGCGATGGATCTTGGAGCGTCCACGGGCGGGTTTACGGATGTGCTGCTGCAAAACGGCGCGGCGCACGTCTATTCGATCGACGTGGGCTATGGACAGCTCGACTGGAAGCTGCGCAACGATCCGCGTGTGACCGTAATGGAGCGCACGAACGCGCGCTACCTCAAGCCGGAGGATCTGCCGCTTCGCCCGACGCTCGGCGTGATGGACGTTTCCTTCATCTCGATTACCAAGATTCTGCCGGCGGCCGCCGGGATTCTTGGCGAGGAGGGCGCGTTTATCTCGCTGATCAAGCCCCAGTTTGAGGCCGGGCCGGAGCGCGTGGGCAAGAAGGGCGTCGTTCGCGACGCGCAGGTGCATCGCGACGTCATCCGGGAGATTCTGGGCTTCATTGAAAACGACATGGGCTGGCGGGCGCAGGCGCTCTCCTTTTCGCCCATCAAGGGACCGGAGGGGAACATCGAGTTTCTCGTGTACATCCTGCCGGCGGAGAGGGCGACGCATCGGGTCACGCTGGAGGAGATCGACGCTGTTGTGGAGCAGGCGCATCAAAGCCTGCGGGAGAGCTGACCCGGCGCGGCGCCGCGAGGACGCCCCACAGTGCTGCGGGACGGGATTTTGCCGGGCCGCCCAGCGACGAAGAAATCGACAGGAGGGTTTCCATGATACGCCGCGTGCTGTTCTATCTCAATCGGAACAAGGCTGCCGTGTTTGACGCCGTGCGCCGCTGCGCCGCGCTATGCCGGGAGAAGGGGATTGAGCCCTGTTTCTTTGAGGAGGATCGCGCCGAGCTGCGCTCTATCCTTCCGGAGACGGTAGAGGGCGCCACGTTCTTTGACAGGCCCAGCGATTCGTCTGTTGACGCGCTGTTCGTCTTCGGCGGGGACGGAACCATGCTGCGCGCGCTGGATTGCTTTGTTGACTGCGGTATTCCAATGCTGGGCATCAACCTGGGCAGACTGGGCTTCCTGCTGGAGACGCAGGTCGACGAGCTGGGCGACGCGCTCGATCTGCTGCGGCGTGGTGAATACGAGATCGAGCACCGAATGATGCTGTATGTGGACGCGCAGTGCGGCGGGCAGTCGGTTTCCGCGTTCGCGACCAACGAGGTTTCGATTTCCCGCGGGCTTTCGCAACGGATGATCGCGCTGGACGCGTTTGTGGGGCAGACGCTCGTGGATCACTATATCGCCGACGGCGTCGTCGTCGCCAGCCCGACGGGCTCGACGGCGTATTCCCTCTCGGCGGGCGGCCCGATCGTCAGCCCGGATGTGCCCTGCTTTGTGCTCAACCCGATCTGTCCGCATTCGCTGCAATCGCGGCCGATCGTCCTCTCCTGTCAGGAGCGAATCACGCTGCGCATCGATATGAAGGAGATGCGGGAAGGCATCCGCCTTTCCATCGACGGGCAGCCCATCTGTCAGATGCTCAACCAGGAACAGATTACGATCATCCGCTCGCCGCATGACGCGCTGCTGATCCGTTTCCCCAAGGAGAGAAATTTCTTTTCGCTGCTGAAGGACAAGCTTTCGCAGTGGAGTCTGTGAACAAGGAGGTTCCCGCATGAAGGCGAGACGACAGGCTTTGATCCGCGAAATCGTGGAGAGCCAAAGCATTCAGACCCAGGAGGAACTCGCGCAGGCGCTCGGCGAGCGCGGCCTGTTGGTGACGCAGGCCACCGTTTCGCGCGATATCAAGGAGATGCATCTGCTCAAGGTGCTCGCGGAGGACGGAAGCTACCGCTATGCGACCATGGATAAGGAGGAGCAGGGCACCAATGATCGCCTGATCCGCATGCTGTCGGATTCTGTCGTCAGCATGGACAGCGCGAATAACCTGATCGTCATCAGGACGCTGCCGGGCAGCGCGCATGTCGCCGGCGAGGCGGTGGACTGCCTCAAGTGGCCAGAGGTGCTGGGCACCATCGCAGGCGACAACACGATTCTCGTGATCGTTCGTTCCAATGAAGACGTGGATGCGGTCATGCGCCGCTTTCGCGGCATTATCCGGTGATGTTTCCTTCAGGAGGACAGTATGCTGCTTCAGCTGAGTATTCACCATCTGGCGCTGATTCAGGATATGACCATCGACTTTGCGCCGGGGATGAACGTGATGACGGGCGAGACGGGCGCCGGCAAGTCGATCGTCGTGGATGCGGTCAACCTCGTGCTCGGCGAGCGCGCCGACAGGGAGCTGATCGCCAGCGGCGAGGCCAAGGCCCGCGTGGAGGCCGTATTTGACATCGCGGACAACGAGAAGGTACAGCGGATGCTCACGGAGCTGGAGCTCACGGGCGACGAGGACATGGTCTCCATCTCCCGCGAGCTGACGAGCGCGGGCAAGAACATTTGCCGCCTGAACGGCACCATTGTGCCGCTTCAGACGCTTCGGCAGGTTTCCGCGCAGCTCCTGGACATTCACGGCCAGCATGAGCATCAGCTTCTGCTGGACAGCCGCAACCACATCGGTTATCTCGATGAATACGCGTCCGACGAGATCCGGCCGCTGCTTGAGGAGAACGAGCGCCTCTACACGGCCTGGCGCCAGGCGGGGCAGAAGCTCTCACGGCTGCGCAAGAGCGTTTCCGAGCGCGCGCAGCGGCAGGATATGCTCGCCTTCCAGCTTGATGAGCTTCGCAGCGCGCATCTCGTCGAGGGTGAGGAAGAGGAGCTTTCGCGCCAGAAGGTCTTCTACCGCAATGCGGGCAAGATCATGGAGGCGTTTGATGAGGCCTGCTCGCTTTTGAGCGATGGGGACGAAAACGCCTCTGCTGCTGTGGAGCAGCTCCGCCGTGGCGTCGATGCGCTCGCGCCGGTCGCCCCGCTGGATGAAAAATATGAGTCCGTTTACGCGCGGCTCGACGGTCTCTGCTATGAGGTCGAGGATGCCGTGCGCGACCTGTCGGCCCTGCGGGAGGAGATGGATTTTGACGAGGAGGAGGCCGAGCGCGTCGAAGCACGGCTCGACCTGCTCAAGCGGCTCAACCGGAAATACGGCGCGACGACCCGCGAGATGATCCGCTATCGGGATAAGATTGCCGCAGAGCTCGCCGGGCTGGAGGATTCCGACGAGGAGATGGAGCGGCTGGAGAAGGAGTTCCGCCAGAGCGCGAAAGCGCTGGAGACCGTTTCCATGCATTTGACGCATGCCCGGGAGGGCGCGGCGCGCCGCTTTGAGGCGAGCATGGAAACCCAGCTGCACGATCTGGGCATGAAGAATGCGCGCCTGTCGATGTCCTTTTTGCCGCTCGCCGCAGGTGAAAAGCTGAGCGACCGGTTCAGCGCACAGGGCGCGGACCGGATGGAGATGATGTTCTGCGCGAATCTGGGGCAGCCGCTCAGGCCCTTGGCCAAGGTCGCCTCCGGCGGCGAGCTCTCGCGCATTATGCTCGCGCTCAAGAACCTCTCCGCGCAGAAGCCGGGCATCCCCAGGAGCATGGTCTTTGACGAGATCGATACCGGCATCAGCGGACGGATGGCACAGGTTGTCGCTGAGAAAATGAGCCAGATCGGCGACCATCATCAGGTCATCTGTGTGACGCACCTGCCGCAGATCGCTGCGATGGCGGACGAACAGTTCCTTGTGCGCAAGTATGACGAGGATGGCGCGACGCGCACGGAGGTTACGCATCTGAACGACGGGCAGCGCGCGCAGGAGATCGCCAGGATGGTCGGCGGCGCGGATTGTGAGAGTGAGAGCAGCGTCCGCCATGCGCAGACGATGCTTGCCGACGCACAAAGGCGCAAGCAGGCGCTGAGGGCGGCGTACAGAAAGGGATAAAAGCGGAGCCATCATCAAATGACAGAAAGCCCCCGGATTCCGGCAAGGGAATCCGGGGGCTGCGTGTTCTTTGCTCTGTAAATCCTTCTGTAAGCTTCGGCATCGGTCACAAAGCAACGGGATTTACAACACTTCGGAGGGCCTGCTACCGGCATCATGCCGGTAGCGGGCGCTGGAAAGAGAAGCGCTGCTTATTCGCTGACGCGCCCCTTGCGGATACAGATGCACAGGGAGCCATTCTGCACGGTCGAATCGATGGTGATGGGAAAATCAAAGTCGTTGCGGAATTCAAGGTTGAGCTCGATGACACCGGCATCGCCGCTGCGGCCGACGGCGGCATCGACACCGTGTGGCGCGTAGGAGGCGCCGCCCGGACCATGTGCATGGCGATAGAGGATCGTGATTCCGTCGTAGAGCTGGAGCAGCGCGTTGTACAGCGTCGTAGAGACCTGACAGGTACCGCCGCCGGAACCGGCGACCGTGCCGCCGTCCACCAGAACGGGAGAGGGTTTGTAGCCGCGGCTGGCGCGATACGGGCCGGCGATGGCGTTGAAATCAAATTCCTCGCCGGGCTCGTAGCTGTGGCTGATGTACATGCAGCCGACGCGGATGTTTTCCATGCGGCCGATGTTCAGCTCCGTTTGCTTGAGGGAGTAGAAGGTGGTGAAGGCGGCGATGATGTCGCCGTCCTGCGCGTATTCGACAGACGGGGCGACGGGCGTGAGCTCCTTGAGATCGCCGACATAGATATAGCCGACCAGACGCTTGTAGGGAACGACGGCCCAGCCGTCCTGAATCATCCACACGCTCATGCGCGTGTCGGCGGGATAGCTGTCAAGCGCCTCGGATCCGGGATCGGGCGAGGCATACAGCGTCGTATCGCATGCCGTGACGGCGACAAACCGGTTGGGAATGACGCCGTAGGGGACGTCGTTGCCTGCTACGGGCACGATATCCACCACGTTGGCGCGCTTGATGTAGTAGATACCGGCGGCGTCATCCCAGCAGAAGAGCCAGGTCTGGTCAAAGCCGAAGATCTGAACCGTTTCCTTGACCTTGAGCGTTCCCAGAGAGGCGCTTTCCGCGTCGGGTTCGCTGCGCTTGGTCAGGCTGACAGACGTCTGCCCGGTATAGAGAATCCGGGGGCGGCCGTTTGAATCGGCGGAGGCGAGGAAATCCTCCAGGCAGATGGCGGTGCCCGTGTCCGCGGCGGCGCAGCAGGACAGCGTCACAAGGAGCAGCAGCAGGGAAAGCAGTTTATATCGCACAGGACATCCTCCGTTATGGGCGAAGCTGGAAGCCCTCCGCCCGCAGGCGGCATGGGCAGATGATTGCAGGCCGAAGAAACGACCGCAGATTATCTTTTATTATACCGCCAAACGAGGGGCAAGGCAAGACACAATCCGGCATAGTTTTGTCTCGGGAGGGGGATGAAGGATGAATTTCGTACTCAGAAGCGGAAACGGCGCTCTGGCAGGATACCTGATGCAGGACAAGGGAGAGCTTCGCCTGCGCGCGCAGGGTATCTCGGAGGGAGGAGCGGTGCTGGTGTTGATGCAGAAGGATGGCAGGGAAAGGGAACAAAGGCTGCTGGCGACGGGTGAGGAGCAGATTTGGCCGGATCCTGGCATAGGGCTCCTCGGGGCCTACGCGCTGCAGGGAGAAAAACTCCTCTTCTGCACGGGACCGGAGGCAAAGGCGGCCTGTCTAAGCAGGATGGCCTCGGCACAGCGGCAAAAAAAGCCTGCGCGGAAAACTGCGCAGGCCAAAGATGTGCCGAAAACGGCGTGGAGAGAGGAGCCAGATGCCACACGGGAGGCTTTCGGGCGAAGTCACCTGCCGGAGCGGAGATGGCCGCCGCCGCCCTGTTGGCCGCAGGCGCGGTATGAGGGCGGACGGTGGAGGCAGCCGGTCAGGGAGGCGGCGGACATGCCCGGCGAAGCGCCTCGCTGTGACGACGCTTGATGTCGGAGATGTAATGGGTACGCGCTTTGGGTACGAGCGGCATGGAGGCGGCCGGGCTGCGTGAAGGCGCGGGTGTTCCATCTGTGGGCGCAGCGGACACGGGCTCACAGGCGCGCTCGCGCGATATGTTGCCTGTGGGCGCCGGGGATGATTGCGCGGCGCTGAAGAGGTCATACGCCGTGGTCACGACCTTCGGTTGCCTGGGCTTGCTGGCCTGAAGCAGGGCGTATGGCGAGAGCGAATCGATCATGGGCGGTTCCTCCTTTTAGGAGTCTTCACTTCATTCTATGAAGCATTTCGTAGGCTGTCAGGATAAAAATGGAGCGGAAGACAGGTTTTCGCGAAAATGGGATTGAGAAAAGTCAGAAATTCCTGTATAATGATTCAAGACATTGTCTGAAATGAGGTGTACAGTTTGGACGAACAGAAGAACGGAACGCCGGAACCGCGCAGGCGCAGGAGAGCCGCAGCTCAGGAAAAGGCTTTTGAAGAATTTGAAAGGCAGCAAAGGGAGGAGCCGCAGGAGTCGCTGCAGCCGGAGCCGCAGCTTCCTCCCAGTCAGGAGCGCCCGGTCTCCGCACCCTCCCGGGAAAAGCCCGTGCTCAAGGGCGGCACGCCCAAGCCAGCCTCGTCCGTTCCGCAGGAGTGGTTTGAGGATGAGGATGACGACGATGGCTGGGAGGAGAGCGCCCACGCCTCGAAGCATGGCAGAGGAAAGAAAAAGGGCGGCAAGGGCTGTCTGATCGCAGTGCTCATCGTCGTGCTGCTGCTTGCGCTGGCCGTGGCAGGCTGGTTTGTGTTCCCGGCACAGCGTGACGCGCTGCTTGGCGGCATCCTTCCGGGCAAGGCGACGCCCGAACCGACCGCAACGCCGATGCCTATCGTGATGGCGACTGCGACGCCGACGGCCACGCCTGAGCCGACTGCGACGCCGACGGCAGTTCCGACGCCTGCGCCGACTGCGACGCCGACCGCGACACCCACTCCGACGCCTACGCCGACGCCGACGCCGACGCCCACCCCAACGGCTACCCCGACGCCGACGCCTACGCCGACCCCGACGCCGACGCCGACGCCCACCCCGACGCCGACGCCCACCCCGACGCCGACGCCTACCCCGACACCCACGCCCACGCCGACACCTGAGCCGACGCCCACGCCGTATCAGGCGCTGAGCGCAAGCGCTGCAGAGGACGCGGAGCCTTCCAAGGTCATTAAGGAGAGCTTTGTGCTTGCCGATGGGGAGAAGACGGAGACGATCAGCCGTGCTGAGGATGTGAGCATGGGCGATCCTGCGACCTACTCCCAGCAGGCGGGTGTGCTGACCTTCCGCGGCGGTCCCCTGCGCCAGAACAGCGCGGCGGGGACGGTTGAGGTCGCCAACGAGCAGCTCAGTGTGGTTCGCGGCATCCGTACCACTGTGCTTGATAACGAGTACACGGGCTTTGGCTACGGCAGCCAGCCGCTGATCGTCAAGTGGTACAAGAACATTCGTGAGATGATGAATATCTCCGACGAGAGCCGTGCGACGACGGCAATGAAGGAGGTCATCTTCCCATCCAGTGACGGCAATATCTACTTCTTCGATCTGGACAAGAAGATCTACAGCCGTCAACCGATCACTGTCGGCTTCCCGATGCAGACGACCGCGAGCATCAATCCCTATGGCTATCCGCTTCTGTATGTCGGTCAGACGCAGGACACGGTCTCCGGTTATACTGGCATCATGGGCCTGCGCGTGTACAACCTGATCGATCAGAAGCTCATCGGCTTTGAAACCGGCTATTCGGACAACTCCAAATCCGCGAAGGTCGGCTCCGTTTCCACGTCGCCCATCATTGAGGCGGATTCGGATACTGTCATCTACGGCGCGGATAACGGCTTGCTGTATGCGCTCTCGATGAATACCGAGTTTGGCCTTGACAATGCGCAGATCAGCGTCGATCCGCAGAGCACGGCCTATGGCTATGTGACCTCGCTCAAGAACGCGAAGCAGGGCATCTCCACGAGCGTCGCGACGTATGGCGACTATGCCTACTTTGGCGACAAGGCCGGCTCGATTCAGTGCGTCGACATGAACACGATGCAGTGCGTCTGGGCGTTTGACATGGAGGACAGCGTGGTGGGCACGGTTTCTCTCGAATGCGAGGAAGACGGTGTCTATCTCTACGCCGGAAACGTCGTCAACAAGCGTGAGCGCAGCAGCGTGATCAAGCTCGTCAAGCTTGACGCGCTCACCGGCGAAGTGGTCTGGGAGTATGGCGGCGAAATCAAGGGCAAGTATGCCAGCAAGACCGCGAAGGAGGGCATCTATGCCGGCTTGATGGCTGCGCCGCTCATCGGCCAGGGAGATATCAGCGATCTGGTGATCTTCAACGTCAACCGCGTGGTCATCGACGACAAGAATAACTATGCCGTCGTCTATGCGCTTGACAAGGAGACCGGTGAAGAGGTCTGGAGCCAGCCGATCGACGTCGATTCCGTCTCCTCTCCGATCGCGATGTACCAGCCCGATGGCAAGAGCTATCTGGTGATGGGCGACGAGAATGGCACACTGCGCCTGATGGATGGCTTCAGCGGCACGACGATCAGCACCGTCAATCTCGGCAGTGCGATTCGCTCGACGCCCGCCGCATACGGCAACGAAATCGTCGTGGGCACCACGGGCGGCATGATCTATTTCGTTGAGCTTCAGTAATTGCGCATCTTTCGCCGCTGCGGGGACGTATTCCGCAGCGGCGTCTTTTTATAAGGAGGGAGCTTATGCCCAAATATGTTATTGCCCTGGATCAGGGAACGACGAGCTCGCGCGCGGTGATCTTCGACGAGCAGGCCAACATCGTTGCCATGAAGAGCTATGAGTTCGAGCAAATCTATCCGCAGCCGGGCTGGGTGGAGCACGATCCGATGGCCATCCTCAATACGCAGGTGGATGCGCTGCGGGATGCCGTGCGAATCAGTGGCATTCCTGTCGGGGACATTGCCGCCATCGGCATCACCAACCAGCGGGAGACGACACTGCTCTGGGACAGGAAGACGGGCCAGCCGATGCACAACGCGATTGTCTGGCAATGCAGAAGGACGGCGTCCATCGTGCAGAGGCTTTGCGAGGAGGGTCTCGAGCCGCATATCCGGGAGACGACGGGCCTCGTTCCCGATGCGTATTTCTCCGGCACGAAGCTCAGCTGGCTGCTTGACAAGCTTGACCTGCGCGCCAGGGCGGAGCGTGGAGAGCTTTGCTTTGGTACGGTGGACAGCTTCCTGGTTTGGAATCTTGTCTCCGGCAGGCCACACGTGACCGACGCGACGAACGCCAGCCGGACAATGCTTTTTGACATCCGCAAGAACGATTGGGACGATACGATGCTCAGCGCGCTGCGGATTCCGCGCGCGATTCTGCCGCAGGTCGTCGATTCCTCCGGCGTGATCGGCATGCTCGATCCAGAGATACTGGGCCGGGCGATTCCGGTTGCGGCGCTGGCCGGCGATCAGCACAGCGCGCTCTTTGGACAGGGCTGCTTTGATCCCGGCATGATGAAGAATACCTATGGAACGGGCTGTTTCCTGCTGATGAACACCGGAGACGATATTATCCGAAGCAAGAGCGGTCTGGTGACGACGATTGCCTGGCGGATCGGCGGAAAATGCACCTATGCGCTGGAGGGCAGCGTCTTTGTGGGCGGCGCGGCGGTGCAATGGCTGCGTGACGAGATGAAGCTGGTCGAGCGCGCCTCCGAGACGGAGACGATCGCGCGCTCGGTCAAGGATTCCGGCGGGGTATACATGGTGCCCTCGTTCACGGGCCTGGGCGCGCCGTATTGGGATATGTACAGCCGCGGCACGATCATCGGCATCACACGCGGCACAGGGCGCGCCCACATCGTGCGCGCGGCGCTTGAGTCGATTGCCTATCAGTCGGCTGATCTGGTGGCTGCCATGGCGTCGGATTGCGGACGCCAGCCCACCGAAATGCGCGTGGACGGCGGAGCGAGCGCCAATCAGTTCCTGATGCAGTTCCAGGCGGACGTTCTCAACTGTCGCGTCATCCGTCCTGCCGTGATCGAGACGACCGCGTTGGGTGTCGCGCTGATGGCCGGACTGGCGGTCGGGTTGTATACGGGCATGGATGACCTGCGGCGCGTCTGGAAGAAGGATCTTAGCCTGATGCCGCAGATGTTGGAGGCGGATCGCCAGGCAGCACTGCATGGATGGCATCGCGCCGTCAAGCGCAGCATGCGCTGGGCGGAGATCGAGGCGCAGGACTGACGTCGGGGTTGATGGCTAAATGGAATGGAGGGCGTCTGACATGCAGACAGCAGAGACGGCAGAGGCGCTGATTCGTCCGGGCGAGCGTCTGGATGAGCTGCAGCGCGCAGGACTGCGCATTCTGCAAAGGCAGGATGGTTTCCGCTTTGGGACGGATGCCGTCCTGCTGGCGGACTTTGCGGCCGCCAAAAAGGGAGAGCATGTCTGTGACATGGGTACGGGCACCGGCGTGCTGCCGCTGCTGATCTCTGCCAGAAGCGAGAAAACGACATTTGACGCCTTTGAGATTCAGCCTGAGGTTGCCGATATGGCGGCGCGCAGCGTGAGGCTCAATGGACTGAACGACCGGATCCGCATACATCAGGCGGATTGCAGGGACGCGGCTGAGCACATCGGGTATGAGGTTTGCCACCTGGTCGTGACCAACCCGCCTTACACGGCGCAGGGCGCCGGACTGGTCAGCCCTGCGCAGACGCGAGCCCTCTCCAGAAGCGGCGTGAACTGCTCTCTGGAGGAATGGATGGCAGCCTGCGCTCGCGTGCTTCGCAACGGGGGCAGGCTCTGCTGCGTCTTCCCGGCGGCGCGGATGTTGCAGCTTTGCGACGCGATGCGCGGCGCGCGCGTGGAACCCAAGCGCCTTCGCCTTGTTGCGGCGCATGCGGAAAACGCACCCAGGCTGCTGCTCCTGGAAGGGATCAAGGGCGCCCGGCCGGGACTCCATCTTCTTCCGATGCTGCTGACGCATACGCCCGAGGGCGGGTTTACACAGGAGATGCAACGCATTTACGGGGAGCTGTGAGCGCAGGCTTATAGACGGAACGCCCGGCGGTTCTCCTGACGGCAGAGCAGGGCCAGCGTGAAGGCCAGCAGGCAGGGGAGGAGTGCCAGCATCGAGCCGCCGGCCAGATAGAGGAGCAGGAGCAGAAACGCGCAGAGAAGATATCTGGGCAGCTTGGCCGGGGAGAGCGCCAGTGCGCGGATGCGCGAGAAGGAGAAGGGCACACGGGCCCGACGGGCATGCGCGGCGATCTCCTCGTCGGTCGCCGGGTGAAGCCTGCCGGCCAAATGCGCCAGCTGTCTGCCGCTGATGAGTCGGACGGGCGGGTCCATCCATTCCGCTGCGCGGGTCGCCGAGGGGGAAAATCCGCCTGTGGAGACGAGCGCGCATTTGTCGGCGCTGGCCTCCACACGGGCCCTGTGCGCGGCGAGTACGTCGCCCTCAGAGGCGGAGGAGCCCTGCATGCACTGTGCGCAGCGGATCAGCCAGACCTCGCCCTCGTAGCACATGGACGAGCCCTCGAGTCTTTTCGCGCCGAGAACATCGGAAAGCAGCGCGCAGACGGTTTCGCCGGCGCATCTGGCTGGCATGAGCAGCAGCTCTTCCAGCGCGATCGCGCCGCCGATCCGCTCGCGGAGCAGGCGGTCGCGTACAGAGAGCGTGCGCCGCTCAAAGAGCGCCAGCGTCAGCAGCACGAGCGCAAAAAGGGCGGCCCCGGCCAGGAGGCTTAACGTGGATTGGCGCCAGAGTCTGTAAAAAAACAGCACGCAGAGCAGCAGCAGCAGCAGACGGAGCGCAAGCCTGTCCAGCATCGTCGCTACACGGTTTTTGGAGTCAAAGGGAGAAGTCATCGCGCATACGTCCTTTCGTTTGCTTTGGATTATCTTTTCTCGATTTTTGAAAATGTATTCCATTCCCTCTTTCGAAACGGCGGCAAGTTTGCTATAATATTATGTTGTGCGCACTTCGTGCGCAGGAATGCCTGAAAGGCGGCTGAAGCTGGGCTGAGGGAAGGAATGGAGCGGATGGAGAGAATCGGTCTGATGGGCGGAAGCTTCAATCCCATCCATTACGGTCATCTGCATCTGGCCAGGGCTGCGCTTGACAACGGATGCGTCGATCGGGTGCTGTTTTTGCCCTCGGGGAATCCACCGCACAAGCATGATGGCCTGGCAGACAAAGAATGCCGCTATGAGATGGTAGAGCTGGCGCTGACAGGAGAGTCGGGCATGGAGGTCTCCCGGGAAGAGATTGACCGCTGCGGCGTGATTTACACGGTGGATACACTGCACCATCTGCGCAACCAGATGCCGCAGAGCGAGCTGATCTATCTGATTGGCGCGGACACGCTGCGGCTGCTGGATACCTGGCGGCGGATTGACGAGGTGATCGGGCTATGCGGCTTTCTGGTGATGCTGCGGCCTGGTGAGGATGATGCAGAGGCGGAGCACTATGCGCAGCGCTGGAGGGCCCGGGGCGCAAGGATCGATTTCCTTGCCGCCGGAAAGCTGGATATTTCCTCGACGCAGGTTCGGGCAGATGCAGCAAAGGGAGAACCGCTGACGGATGAGGTGCCGCTGCTGGTGGAAGGCTATATCCGTTCCCACGGACTATATGGATCGGATCAGGGTGATGGACAATCGATGAAACGCGACAAGATGATCTACAAGCTCAGGAAGACGCTCGACGCGCAGCGCTTCGAGCATACGCTCGGCGTGGAGGAGACCGCGCGAAGGATGGCGTGCATGTTTGGCGTCAGCGAGGAGAAGGCGTCGTTGGCCGGTCTTCTGCACGACTGTGCCAAGTGCATGGCACTTTCTCAGATGGTCAAGGCAGCGCGGCAGCTGCCGCTCGATCCGGTGATGAAGGAATCGAAGGCGCTGATGCATTCTGTTGCAGGCATGTGTATTGCGCAGACCGTGTACGGCGTCACGGACCCGGAAGTGCTCGGCGCGATCCGCTGGCATACGACAGGGCGCGCGGGCATGACCAGCCTGGAAAAGATCATCTATCTCGCCGATATGATCGAGCCCCACAGAAAAACCTATCCGGGGCTGGAAGAGCTTCGGGAGGCATGCCTGACCGACCTGAATGAGGCGCTGCGTATGGCGCTGCGCATGAGCCTTGAGCATGTGCGCCAGCAGGGAAAGACGCTGCATCCCGACACAATGGCGGCCCTGGCTTATTACGAGTTGGAGCAGTAGAGCAGAAACGGAAACGTGCCGGCAGACAGACGGCGGATCCATGCAGACGCTGTCCCAAAGCGCTTTGAAACAAACCGTCATGTACCGACGGTTTTGCTGGAAAAACGAAGCAAACGTGGCAGCTTCATGCCCGGATCGAGGCTTTAAAAAGGACATTGAGATCAAACAAACAGGAGGACATTCTATGAACGCAAGCGAAATGGCTGTGCTCGCCGCGAAGGCGCTCGACGCAAAGCGCGCCAAGGACATCGTCGCACTGAAGGTGGACGAGATGACGGTGATCACGGATTATATGGTGATTGCGACGGGACGCTCTGTGCCGCAGGTAAAGGCGCTTGCGGAGCATGTGGAGGAGGAACTCGCCAAGCAGGATCTGTTTGCCAGGCGCCGCGAGGGCATGACCGAAGGACGCTGGTGCGTGCTGGATTACGGTGACCTGATGGTACACATTTTTCATGAGCAGGATCGCGAGTATTATCAGCTTGAGCGCCTCTGGTCCGACGGGACAAATGAGCTGAGCATCGATTACGGCGAGCAGCCGGACAAGGCCTGATGGAGGAACGCGCACATGCCAAAAAGGAAGGATCTGCTTGTCATTGCTGCTGTCATCGCCGTTGCGGCCGTCATGCTGGCAGCTTCCAGACTTCTGCCTAGGACAAAGCTTGAGGACAAGGTGGCGCAGGAGACGCTTGCGCCGGATGCCGTGACTTATCTCGATGAGAGCCCTGCGCCGCAGCAGACACCTGAAGCGACGCAGGCGCCGGTGCAGACCGAAGCTCCGGAAGCGTCCGCGGCGCCCGAGACAACCGAGGAGCCCGAAGAGACGGCGGCTCCGGCGGCAACTGCTGGGAAGGCGGAAGCCGCAGCGGGCCCCATGCCGCGCGCGCAAACGGCCGAGGTGAAGGGCTATGTCGTTTTGACGGTTGGCGGCCGTCAGTATGGCGATCCCATCCCGATGGACAGGGACAAGATCATCACCATCCAGCAGGAGGACGGCAAGGTCAACAAGGTTCATATCACGCCGGAGAAGGTCTACATGGAGACCTCGACCTGCGAAAATCAGGACTGCGTGGGGCAGGGCGAAATATCGCTTGACAACTACCAGACGAGAATTCTGAGCACGTTCGTCATCTGCCTGCCCAACGAGGTGACGATCGAGATGGTTCCCGTCGAGTGACAGGGCAACCAGGAAGGAAGACGAATTCATGCGCAATGGTGGCGCTTCAAGGGTGGCCCTCTCGGGGCTGCTGACCAGCCTGATGCTGGTGTTCGGCCTGATTGAGCGGCAGTTTCCGCTGCCGGTTCCAGTGCCGGGAATCAAGCTCGGTCTTGCCAATTCTGTGCTGCTCTACAGCCTGTATATGCTCGGCATCCGTCAGTCGATTCTGCTGATGCTGCTCAAGGCGCTGCTCAGCTGGCTGATCTACATGAACATGTCCGCGATGCTCTATTCGCTCGCGGGCGGTGTACTCTCTCTGCTCGCCATGATCCTGATCATGCGCGTCAAGGGCGTCAGCATCATTGGCGTGAGCGCGATTGGAGCCGTGTTCTTCAACGTCGGACAGATTCTGATGGCGGTTGCGATTCTCCATACGCCGCAGCTGATCGTCACCTATCTCCCGATTCTGATGCTTTCCGGCGTGCTGACGGGCGTATTGACGGGCATCATCGCCCGCATGGTCATGAAGCATCTCAAGGCGCTGAAGCACTGAGCTTTGATTCTCCCAATAAAGAAGAAACACCCCGCAGTCATCCGGAGCCGGATGAAATGCGGGGTGTTCTCTTTACGGGCCGGGCAGTCCGGTCACTCGGCGGTCACATAGGCGATACCGAAGGCGGAGGGCCCGAGGTGCGTGGCGATGGTGGGTCCGACGGGCATCGCGACTGCCATGTCGCATGCAAAACCGGCCTGGTTCAGCTTGCGGATAAAGGCTGCGCAGTTCTCCGTGGTATGCGTGTAGAGAGGGAGGACAGGATAGGCAGGATCGGCAGGGCGCTCGAGCGTGAGCTTGATGAGCGCATCCGTCGCGCGATGCAGGCCCATGCCCTTGCCGGCGAGCGTGATCTGTCCATCCGGTGTCAGCGTGACCAGCGGTTTGAGCTGTACCAGCGTGCCGAGATTGGCTGCGGCCTTGGGAATGCGGCCGCCGCGCGCGAGATTATCGAGTGTGTTGAGACAGCCCAGCACGCGGATGCGCGTCTTGAAGCGTTCAAGCTCGCTGGCGATGTCCCCGGCAGAAAGCCCCTTGTCACGAAGACGGCAGGCGTGAAGAACGAGCAGCTTCTCGCCGATGGTTGCCAGGAGGGAATCGACGAGAACCACCGGCGCGTCATCGAGCATGTCGCGCGCGAGGAGGGCGCTTTGGAAGGTGCCGGAGAGCGCGGAGGAGAGCAGGACGCAAATGACCTCATCGCCGTCAGCCCTGGCTTCCTCAAACAGGCGGAGGAAGGCTTCCGGAGAGGGCTGAGAGGTTTTTGGGTTTTCTCCGGCGTTGAGGCGGCTCCAGAACGCCCCGGCGGGCAGATCCTCGTTATTGTCCGCAAAGGTGTCATCGCCAAAGGCGATCTGCAGGGGGACGGAATCAATCCTGTTTTGCTCAAGCTCCTCGCGGCTGAAATCGGCGGCGGAATCGGTGATAATGCGGATCATGTCGATGTCCTTTCTTTTGCTTGGCGCCCTTCTTGTCAAGGGGTGTGCCCGCAGGGTTGGTTGTGGAACTCAGAAGCCGGTCAGAATGTCGTCAAGCAGCGTGACGATCTCACTGAGGTCCTGGGCGATGTCCAACGCGCGCTGCGCGCCGATGCGCCCTGTCAGCTGCTGGAGGATGGCCTCGACGCGCTTGTGCTCCTCGCGGTAGGCAAGGACACCCTCCGGCGTGAGGCGGATCTCGATGCGGCGCTTATCCTCTTTTGCGCGGACACGAGTGATAAATCCCTTGCTCTCCAGCGAGGTGAGAAGCTTGTTCATCTGGCTCTTGAGCAGATACGTTCGATGGATGAGATCAGTGGCGGTCATTGGCTCGCCGCAGTGGCGCAGGAGCAGACCGAGCACATGGGCCTCGTTATAGGGCATGGAGACGACGAGACGTGTGTTCCAAAGGGTCGATGTCAGGTTAAGCCAGGCATCCAGGAGCTTGTCGCCGGCTTGGAGTTGTTCCTCATTCATGTAGGCCTCCGGCATGGATAAAGGTTCATAAAGTGAACGACTTGTACAGGATACACGCCTGTTCCAGGTTTGTCAAGAGGAGGAAGCAAAATTGTTCACAATTTGAACTTAAAAGAGGGGTATTTTGTGAGAACAGGATGGCATGCTGCGCTTGTGAACGGGAGAAGCGGCCGGTCTCAGACGCAATCAGGCTGCGGAAGGACAGTTTTTCAGACAGCCTTCGCTGTAAACCCTTGACAAATTCCGGCAGGACGTCAATAATAGGATAAAGACAAGCTGTGCCAATCGACAGGCAACGAGATGATTCTTACTAATGGAGGAACAGGCAATGAACAGTCAGTGGACCGCATATTCCCAGTCTGAGACGTTTGCTTCCCGCGTGGCGACCCTGTATGGTGAGGGAAAGCAGATTCTTGAGGCCCAGCGCGTGCGCTACGGCAAGCTGGTGGAGCGCTTTGAGGCGCGTTTCGGCGCACCCAAGGGGGAAATCTGCTTCTTTTCCGCGCCAGGGCGCACGGAGATCGGCGGAAACCATACCGACCACAACAACGGCCGCGTGATGGCTGCGGCGGTCAATCTCGATACGGTCGCCTTTGTCGAGAAGACGGACGACGGCGTGATCGTTGTGGACAGCGAGGGCTTCCCACCGATCACCGTCCCAATTGATGCGCTGGAGGTTCGCGAGGCGGACTTCGGCACGACGCTCGCGTTGATTCGCGGCACGGCAGGCGTGATGCGCCAGATGGGCTATGCGGTCGGTGGCTTCCGCGCGACGGTGTCCAGCTCTGTGCTGCGCGGCAGCGGGCTTTCCTCCTCGGCGGCGTTTGAGGTGCTGATTGCGGCGATCCTTGATGGATTGTACAATGGATTTGTCGTCGATTCGAAGACGCGCGCGGTGATCGCCCAGAAGGTGGAGAATGTCTATTTCGGCAAGCCCTGTGGCCTGATGGATCAGATGGCTTCTTCCGTCGGCGGCATGGTGACGATCGACTTTAAGACGGAGGATGCGCAGGTGGAGGCCATTGCCTGTGATTTCGCCGCGAAGGGCTATGCGCTCTGCGTGGTGAATACCGGCGGCGACCATGGCGATCTGACCGATGATTATGCCGCCATCCGCACAGAGATGGAGGCTGTCGCGGCGCAGTTTGGCAAGAAGGTGCTGCGTGAGGTGCCGCAGGAGCAGGTGGAGGCCAATATCGGCAAGCTGCGCAAGGCGGTGGGCGATCGCGCTGTGCTGCGCGCGCTGCATTTCTACGACGACAATGCCCGGGTGCTCGAGGAGGTTGCCGCAGTTCGCGCGGGCGACCTGCCGGCATTCTTTGACGCTGTGACCCGTTCGGGTGACAGCAGCTGGAAGCTGCTTCAGAACGTCTATGCCCGCCCGAACCAGGAGCAGATGGCGATGGGTATCGAGCTCAGCCGCCGCTTCCTGGCTGGCGAGGGGGCACAGCGCGTTCATGGCGGCGGTTTTGCGGGCACGATCCAGGCCTATGTGCCCACGACGCGCCTGAACGACTATATTGCGATGATCGAAGGAGCGTTCGGCAAGGGAAGCTGTACGCCGCTGATGATTCGCCCGGAGGGCGCCGTGATGATGCCGCTGGCGTAAGAGCGAAACTGAACAGAGCAGGGGTCAAAGAGATGCGGGGGAAGTTTTTCCTCCGCGTTTTTTTCAGCCTAAACCGGCATGATGCCGGCCGCATCACCGACGAAGTGATACAGTCCTGTTGCTTAACGGTCGAGTCCGGAGCTGAAGAGTGTCTCCGTGTTCGGGATACGCTGAAAATGAGGGCAAAGCGGGCTGCGGGGTTGAAAACGGCATGGATTCTATGCTATAATCCATCTTTGAACAACTGCCCTGCAAGGGATAGGATAAATGATGGGGGACTAACGATGAAACGATTGAGAGAGAACGCCTGGATGCGCAAGGCGGGCATGTTCCTGCTGGATCTGGCGCTCATTCTTTTGTCGATATATGCGAGCATGGAGCTCCGCTTTGAAATGTACATTCCCGTGCGCCACATTCAGACGCTGCTGGGCGCGCTTCCGCTCATCCTGGCGATCTACATGCTCTGCTACGCGATTGGCGGCATCTATCAGATCATGTGGCGCTACGCGGGCGTCCGGGATGCGGCGCGGCTGTCGCTGCTCAGCGCCATTGCCTGCGGGCTGACGCTGGCGGCCAATCAGTTTTTCAGCCTGGGTCTGTTCAGAAGCGTGCTGATTCTGATTCCGCTGATCGGCACCATCGCCATCGGCGGCTGCCGCATGCTATGGCGCGTCTTTTCAAAGGACAGGATTCCCGGCGGACTGGGTGACGCCATGCCCGTGATGATCGTCGGAGCGGGTGAGGCAGGCGCCTATGCGGTCAACATCTGCAACAAGAATCCCAAGCAGATGGGCAAGCCCGTGATTCTGGTCGACGACGCAAAGAGCAAGCAGGGCCTGCGCATCCAGAACGTGCCTGTAAGGGGCACGACGAAGGACATTCCCAGGCTGGTCACGCGTTACGGCATTCGCGAGATCATCGTCGCGATTCCCTCGCTGGGGAACAGCGAGCGGATGCAGGAGGTGCTCGAGCTGTGCAATCAGGCGCATTGCCATACGCGGATGCTTTCCGAGCCGACGGATGCTGACGCCGTCGGCAGCGAAGGCGCGCCGTTTATCCGCGAGCTCAATATCTCCGACTTTCTCTCGCGCGAGGAGGTGGAGCTGGATACCGCTTCCATCGCGGGCTATCTCTCCGGGAAAACCGTCATGGTCACAGGCGGCGGCGGCTCCATCGGCTCCGAAATCTGCCGCCAGATCATGCATTTCAAGCCCAAGCTGCTGATCATCTTTGAAATCTACGAGAATTGCGCCTATGAGCTTGAATACGAGCTTCGCCAGCGTTATGGCTCCGATTGCCCGGTGATTACGCTGATTGGATCCATACGGGACAAGCGCCGGCTGGATGAGGTCTTCGATCTCTATCACCCGGAGGTGGTCTTTCATGCCGCGGCACACAAGCATGTGCCGCTGATGGAGCGCAGCCCGGCGGAGGCCATCAAAAACAACGTCTTCGGCACGCGCAACCTGCTCGAATCCGCCAGCGCGCATGGCGTGGAGCGCCTCGTCCAGCTCTCTACGGACAAGGCCGTGAACCCGACGAACGTCATGGGCGCGACCAAGCGCATCACGGAGATGCTCATTCAGCGCTACGGGGAGAAAACGAGCATGAAATGCATGGCTGTCCGATTCGGCAATGTGCTGGGCAGCCACGGCAGCGTCATCCCTCTGATGGAGGCGCAGATTCGCAAGGGCGGCCCCGTGACGGTGACGCATCCTGACATCACCCGCTATTTCATGACCATTCCAGAGGCGGCGCAGCTCGTCCTGCAGGCCGGTGGCATCGCAAAGTCCGGCTCCATCTTCGTGCTCGACATGGGCGAGCCGGTTCGCATCATGGATTTGGCGCAGAAGCTGATTCGCGCGTATGGCTATGAGCCCAACGTGGATATGCCCATCAAGATCATCGGCCTGCGCCCGGGTGAGAAGCTCTACGAGGAGCTGCTCATGGATTCGGAGCGGGACAAGATGACGAAAACGGCGCACAAGAAGATCTTCGTCGCCAATGTGGACAAGGTGGACGACGAGCAGTTCGAGCGCATGATGTCCCGGCTCGAGGCGGTTGTTGACGACAATGACGAACGCGCGGTGGAGGCCATAGCCGATGTCGTGCCGACGTTTCATCCCTGGAAGGAAAAAAAGCCCGAAAACGCGAAAGCGGCGGGCTAAAAGCGGCATCCCGGCCCCAAAGGCCGGGATTTTTCCATAAACCGGCATGATGCCGGTTGCATTTCCGACCAAGTGATGAAAGACCACTGCTTTGCGGTCGAGACCGGAGCTTTGCAGAGGGACTTTCAGAGTAAAGAGGATATATCCGGAAAACATGGGAAGAAAGACCGCGTCTGAACCGTCAAATAGGCAGACTGTCCTTTGCGCGCAGTCTGCGGCGAGGAGCCGGTCATGTAAAGAGTAAGGAGACAATAAAATAAGCTCCCTGAACGGGAGCGAAGGAAACCGTATTACAGAGAGGAGAGGATTCGGACGACGCTGGAGAGGGCGTCGCTCAGCTCGCGGAACTCAGAAACGGAGAGATTTTCCGACTGTACCTGAATCTGACGGGCGATGGTTGCGCGGATTGCAGCGAGCTTCTCCTCTCCAGCGGGGAGAAGGACGATATTCACGACGCGGCGGTCGTTTTCATCGTGCTGCCTGTCCACATAGCCGCCCTCATAGAGCCGATCGACGAGCGGGGTGATATTGGGCTTCGCAATTCCCAGGCGGCGGGAGATTTCGGAGACGGACATCGTGCCAACATCCTGAAGCATCGCCAGAACCTGAACATGGGAAAGGGGGGTTCCGTGCTCCTTCTGCACCAGGTCCATGTGCAGCAGACGTTTTTTAATCAAGGGCAAAACATGAAACATGTTTTGCGCAACAGAATCGATCATAGCGGGGTCAATCGCACGTTTCTTTGTCATATGCCTTGCTCCTGTAAATTGAATTTCACAGCTCTGAGGGGCGATGCCGTCAGCGCAGGATCATAAACGTGGATATTTTACCTGTTTCATTATGTTTTCGCAAGAGGTTGAACCGATATTTTCTTATAAATTCCTGATTTCGGCAAAAAGTCAAAAAAACATCGCAAGCTTTCAGTAAATTCCATAGGCGAACAACAGCCGGATTCTGACAGGAATCCGCCTTTGCTTTACAGATCGGCATAAATCGGTTACAATAACAACAGAAGACTTGAAGATATACGGCAACGAAAGGAGTCGCGGATATGGACGTGCTCAGGCTGCTCAAAAGCATCTTTTCTCTGGATACATTGATCTACCTAGCCATTTTGCTCGTCTGGCTGGGGGCGCTGGCCCGCTGCGTGCTGCCGCTTGTGCGCGCAGGCGGACGTCTGCGCCGCGCGGCGCGCACCGTTATTTCGGAAACAAAGCAGAACAAGGAAAAAAAGTCCTGGAACGACCTGAGCTTTCTGGGCGACGCGATGCAGGGAACATGGGCGGACTTTTTGCAGAACGCCGAGATGCGCGACGCGCACGGAGAATCCTGCGATGTCTCCCACTATATCAATGAAGACACGGTGATCTATGCCGCGGGCGGAACGCGCCTGGCGGAGATGACGCCCGGTTTGCTCACCTCCCTGGGCATTCTGGGCACGTTTCTGGGGCTGGTGATGGGCCTTTCCGGCCTCACGCTCACCGCGGCGGACACCACTGTCCTGCTCAAGGCCATGGACAAGCTGATTGGCGGCATGAGCACGGCCTTCCTGACCTCGATCGTCGGCGTTATCGGCTCGCTCAGCTTCAACCTGATTTATCATCACTACCTGAGCAAATGCCAGAGGGCAATCGACCGCTTCTGCGAGGTGTTCAGCCTCTATGCGATGCCCAAGCCGGTTTCTGAGGATACGGCGATGCTCGCCATGCAGCAGGAGCAGACGGCCTATATTCGCCAGGCCGTCGAGGAGGTCAGCCAGAAGCTGGCTGTGCAGATGGAGCAGAGCATCCTGCGGGCCATGCTGCCCGTTCAGCGCTCGATGGACAACTTCATTCTCGCGGCAACGCAGGCGCAGGTCGAGGGAGTCGACCGGATCGCGCAGGTCTTTGTTCAGCGCATGAACGTCGCGCTGGGGCAGGAATTTGACCATCTCAGACAGGTGCTCGCGCAGACCGGCGCGCAGCAGCAGAAGACCCAGCAGGAGATGCAGGCAGCCTCGCAGGCGATTGCGCAGATGACGCAGGACGTCATCAACATGCATCAGCTTTCCCAGGGCGTACTTGAGCATTTTGAGGCGTATGTCCGGGATATGGACGATTCCCGCACCCATGTGGAGGAGACCAACCGCAAAACGCTTGAGCTGCTGGAGGCGATGAACAAGACCAGCGGCCAGCAGGCGCTGTATCTTTCCAGGCTGCAGGAGTACCAGGCAGCGCTTGCCTCGACGTCGCAGCAGTATACCGTCTGGACGGATCGATTCCTGACCAACGCGCAGGAGCAGACGCGCGCCACGGCCAAGGAAATGGACCGCGTCGTTGCGCAGATGCACGAGGGCTCCCAGACGCTGGCGGGCGCTTACGAGACCTTTACGAAGGAGACGCAGGACAACCTTGCGCGCACGACCGCGCTGTTTGACGAGAGCATCACGACCTCCATACGCGAGCTCAACGAGACGCTCAACAGCATGCGCGAGACCGCGCAGGTTATGCCGCAGCTGCTCAGCCAGAGCCGAGAGCGCTATGCGGAGCAGGTTGATCAGTTCGTGACGGCGCTCGTTCGCCTGCAGAAGAACATGGAGAAGCTCAGCGGCGCGGCGGAAAACGCTGCCCGCAAAGGAAAGGAGTAACCCATGCGTCCGGGAAAGAAGCTCAGGCAGAACGGGGATAACGGAAGCTACTGGACCTCCTATTCCGACATGATGGCGGGCATGCTCTTTACATTCGCGCTGATCCTGTTCGCCGCCGTCTATCAACTGATCGATTTGCAGCAGAAGAAGACGATCGAGCTGCAAACGCAGGAGGCACAGCTGGCCACGCAGCAAAGCATCCTGCTTGACCAGGAGGCCCAGCTCAAGGACAAGGAAGAGCTGCTGGCGACGACCACGCTCATGCTCAAGGAGCAGCAGGAGGAGCTTGACGAAAACCGGAGCGCACTCACGGCCGCTCAGGAGAGCCTCTCCCTTCAGCAGAGCAAGATCGAGGAGCAGGCCGCATTGCTGGCTGCGCAGCAGACGCAGATCGACAAGCTCATCGGCCTGCGGACGCAGATCATCGAGGAGCTGAGCACCGAGCTGAGCAGCGTAGGTCTCAACGCGGTGGTGGACAGAAAGACGGGCGCGATCGCCTTCACGGGCGCCGTTCTCTTTGACACCGGAAAAAATGAGCTCAAGCAGAGCGGCAAAGAGCTGCTCAACGCATTTATTCCCGTCTATGTCCGCACACTGATGAGCGGGGAGAACGCGGATTATGTTGGCGAGATCATCATCGAGGGACATACGGACACGACGGGCACCTATCTGAACAACCTGGCGCTCTCTCAGGAGCGCGCGCTGGCTGTGGCGACCTACTGCCTGGGCGCGGAGATGACAGGCCTGACCTACGAGGAAAAGCTCGTGCTGCAGGACATCCTGACGGCCAATGGGCGTTCGTATTCCGATCCGGTGTACATGGCGGATGGCACGACGGTCGACATGGATGCATCGCGGCGCGTGGTGTTCAAGTTCCGCATGAAGGATTCCGAGATGATCGATCAGATGAGCGCCATTCTGGAAGGACAGCAGGAGGATTGACATGAACAAGGCGATGAAGGTGCTGGCGATTGCCATGCTGCTTTTGACGGTGGCCGGAGCGTGCGTCGTACTCTACGGCATGAACACGCTTGCTCCGCGGGTCGAGCAGGTGACGGTGAGCCGGGTTCGGGCGTCAGAGGTGCCGGAGGCCTTTGAAGCGTTGCTCGCCCAGCTGGATGAGGGGACGTTCTCGGGGCGTCTCTTCGGCGCAACGGACGGCCTGAACGCGGAGGACAGCTGGTTTGAAACCTGCACGGTTCGCCTCGGAAACATGGGATTCTTCCCTGCGGAGTGGGTTTCGCTCGATGTCGTGCCCGTCGCCTCCACAGATGGCGGCGGGGAGGATGTGCTCCAGCTTGCCGATCCCGGGGCTTATGTGCTTGCTGCCGGCAGCCGGGGCGACCTTTCCGCGACGGTGCTCACGACCATCCCGCAGGATGCGCTCTCGCGTCACGTTCGGGTGACCTGCTACGTGCTGGGCCGGGAAATCAGCTTCGAGGCGACGCAGATGGAGAGTTCGACAGGAAACGGCGCATAAAACTGGTGAAATCCAATCTTGCCTTGTGGACAGGCATGCATTATAATAAGCTAACACATAAAAGCGGGTTCTGCCCGCTTTTTCTTCTCAAGCAGAAGCAGACGTTTGCCGGGCAGGGAGGACTTTGCGAATGATGAGCGAAAAGCGGGAAAGACTGTTTTCCAACGAGGATCTGCGGCGGCTGATTGTGCCGCTGGTGATCGATCAGGTGCTTGTGCGCACGGTCGGCATGGTCGATACGATGATGATCTCCTCGGTCGGCGAGGCAGCCATCTCCGGCGTTTCGCTGGTGGACATGATCAACATGCTGATCAACGCCGTCTTTGCGGCGATTGCCACGGGCGGCGCGGTTATTGCGTCGCAGTATCTCGGACATCGGGAGCGGGATAAGGCCTGTGAGGCGAGCAGCCAGCTCATGCTGGTTACGCTGCTTTCGTCGCTGATCATCACGGCGCTGACGCTGCTTGTCCGTCGGCCGCTGCTGTCCGTTCTCTTCGGGCAGATCGAGGCAGACGTCATGGCAGCGGCGCTGACGTACCTGACGATTTCGGCGATCAGCTTTCCGTTTCTGGCGATCTTCAACTCCTGCGGAGCGCTGTTCCGCTCGATGAACGATTCGAGGACGCCGACCGTCGTCTCCTTGGGGATGAACCTGATGAATCTTGTCGGCAATGCCATTTTGATTTTCGGCTTGCGCATGGGCGTTGCCGGCGCGGCGATTTCCACGCTGCTCTCCCGGATGATGGCGGCGCTGGTCATGCTCGCGCTGACCTGCGACCGGCGCAGGCAGCTTTTTATCGTGCCCGGAGAGGCGCTCAGACCACAGGGGATGCTCATCGGGCAGATACTGTACATCGGCATCCCGAGCGGGATCGAAAACGGCCTCTTCGAGCTGGGGCGAATCGTCGTCGTCAGCATGATTTCGACGTTTGGCACGGTGCAGATTGCCGCCAATGCCGTGGCGAACAACTTGGACGCCATCGGCGTGCTGGCGGGCGCGGCCATGAATCTGGCGATCCTGACAGTTGTTGGGCGCTGCGTTGGCGCGCATGACAATGAGCAGGTGCGCTATTACACGCGAAAGCTCCTGGTGATTGAGTATGCGATGCTCGCGGCGGTTAACATTGTGCTGCTGGCCGCTCTGTCGCTGATCCTGAATCTGTACACGCTTTCCGACGCGTCGCGCGAGCTGGCGACGAAGCTCATCTTCATCCACAACGGCTTTGCGATGATCCTCTGGCCGCTGGCGCTGTCGCTGCCCAATGCGCTGCGCGCGGCCAACGACGTCCGATTCACGATGATCTCTTCGATCCTCTCCATGGTCGGGTTCCGCGTGGCGCTAAGCTATGTGGTCGGTGTTCGCATGGGGTATGGCGCGCTGGGCGTCTGGTTCGCGATGCTGGTCGACTGGCTGTTCCGTGCGGTGATCTATGTCTGGCGGTTCAGGCAGGGAAAGTGGCAGAGCATGGCGAGAATTTGACCCGCGGCGACCGCGCATTGACAGGCCAGAGCGAAGCGGGTATTATGAGAAGAAGGAAAAGACTGGAACAGGGGAAGGTAAGGGGAAGAAAGCGTTGCTCGAATCAATCCGTTCACTCCTGCTTGAGGAATACAGCCTCGGACAATGGATGCTCGTCTTTTATCTGTACAGCTTTGCAGGCTGGTGCTGGGAGGTGAGTCTCTATCTGGTGAAGGAGAGGCGCTTCGTCAACCGCGGATTTTTGACGGGTCCCATTCTGCCCATCTACGGCTTCGGCGCGCTGAGTGTGCTGCTCAGCTGTGTGCCCGTCAAGGAGAGCGTGCTTCTGGTCGCGCTGGTGGGCGCTGTGGTTGCCTCCTTCGTCGAATATGTGACGGGCTGGGCAATGGAGGCGCTGTTTCACGTCCGCTATTGGGATTATTCGGATCAGCCGCTCAACCTGAATGGTCATATCTGCGCGATGTCGGCTGCAACGTGGGCCGTCTTTTCCGCGATGATCGTCTGTGTTGTCCATCCGATGCTCCGGCCGGCCATGCTCCGGGTCGCGCCGCGCATGGCGCTGATCGCCGCATGCGTGCTGACAGCCTTTGCCGCGGTCGATACGGTGTTTGCTGTGCGCAAGGCGCTCGATCTTCGCAGGCTGCTCGAATCGATGGAACGCTACGCAAAGGAGCTGGAGGCGCTTCACGTCGGGCTGGACAGCATCAGCGGCCGCATTGGCGATATGGTTCACGCCTTTGCCGGACGTGTTGATGCCAGGCAGGAGGAGCTCTTTGCCGGCGTAGAGCATATTACCGCGGCGCGCGAGCGGGTCAAAGCGCTCATGGCAGAAAAGCGGATCGGCCTGGAGGAGGGCGCCAGACAGCGATTTGCGAATTTTGAAAGGATACTCACCGAGGTCGCGACGTATCTGCCGGATTCACAGCTCCTGCGCAGGGAGATTGAGGATGCCCGGCGCAAGTACGAGGAGCAGACTGCGCTGCTGCACGACGAGAGGATTCGCAGAATGCGGCGCGCCGAGAAGGTGCTGCGCCGCAACCCGACAGCATCCTCTCAGCGGCACAGCGTTGCCTTTGACGTCCTGAGGCAGCGGCCAGGGAAGGCACGGAGGGACAAGACCCAAAGCTCATGATCAAGTGTCTGCCATACGGACATTGGGTAATCCCGTCTTGAACCACGTGAAATGAGGGATCGAGCAAGCGATCCCTCAGACCCTCGACAAAAGGGTTTTTCTCCCCGAAAGGGGAGAAAAAATACTCCATCATTCCCTAAGGAATGAATCATTGAATAAAACATCTTGCTTATGCTGACAAGTGAGGGATCGCGAGAGCGATCCCTTTGTGATGCCAATCGTTTCTACGGGGGAAAAGGGGCTTAACGGGTGCAGCCACATCCGCCGGTATGGCCGCTGCACCCGATGCCGGTTGCGCTGCTGTATGTGCCGCAGGTGCAGCTGACGTTGCGGGCGCGGAGCGCATCGTCGTCACAGAGGGCCTGCGGGAAGAGTGGCAGGCTGAAGAACTCGTCGCAAACGGAATCCGCGAATTCCTCGCAGGGAGGGACGTCGCAGAAGCCGTAGCTCGGGACGAGAATTTCGACCTTGGCCAGCACCTTGAGGACGACGGTCACGCAGACCTCGAGCGCAAAGACGTTATTGCCGACGTATGTACCGGATACGCAGATCGCGGAGACCATAGCCTCAATGGTGTAGGGCACGATGGACTCATCCGGAATGGAGAGCAGGACGTCCTTGTCGACCGTCACGAGGCCGCGGCCGATATACTCCCGGCAGGTGGCGTCAGTAAAGAGGATATCGATGGGCACATCGATCTGTCCGCGTACGCGAGCGAAGCACGGCCTGTCGCACAGGCGCTCGACCGAAAGATTGCGGATGGTGCCCTCGGTCGTCGTCGAGCGGCAGCTTTCAAATGTGATGGGCATGTTGGGCTGGGTGTTCGCCGTTTCGGCAGCCTGATCGTTGGTCACGCCGCAGCCGCAGCCAGGAACGAGCCCGTAGCTGATGAGCGTAACCCGCTGGTTGTCGAGCTGCTCCTGCTGCAGGCAGCTGTCGTAGACGCGCTGCACCTGAATGCAGACTTTCTCGTTCAGGCCTTTGAGCACGTCGTTTCCGCTGACGCTGCACGGACAGCGCGTCGAGTTCGCGTTCTTGTAAGAGTAAAAGCTCATGGCGCACGCCTCCTTGGGCTGATTGTTCTGTGAGGCGGAATCCTCACGATTTCAAAATATGCCCGCCAAAGGAAGGCGTGAGCGAAAACGCGGACATCATAACCGGCGCACGCGCTTCATAGACTGTATGGAAATCCGGCGCGGGGAGGGAATGCGATGCGCGGTCATGGAGCCGGAAAGGGAGCGGCAGCGTTTTGCGCGCTGGCCGTTTTTGCTTGCGCTGTGGGATGGTTCCGCTTTCAGGAAGCAAACAGGCCGCTGCTTGAAATCGAAGTACTTGCCCCGGCGCAGGAGGAAGAGCAGGCGGCGGCCGTGGAGCGGCCGCGAATCCTGATCTACCATACGCACACCTGGGAGGCCTATGAAATGGAAGAGGAGGCCACCTATGAACCTACGGAAACCTGGAGAACAAAGGACGAGACGCAGAACATGGTCAGGGTCGGGGAGACGCTCGCCGAAGAATTGAGGCAGCTGGGGTTCGACGTGGTGCAGGATACGACGGCGTTTGAGCCGCCGAACATCTCTGATGCCTATAACCGGTCGCTTAAGATGATTGAGAGCCGGCTCGAGGCAGGTGAGCATTACGACTACATTCTGGATGTTCACCGGGACGCATACAGCGGACTGTTCAACAGCGCCAATGGCGTGACACTGGGCGGGGAGACGATGGCCTATGTCATGCTCCTGGTCGGCAAGGGCACCGGTGCGACCGGCTCCGGGTTCGACGAGCGGCCCGACTGGCCGCAGAACCTCAGGCTTGCGCAGGCCGTCACCGACGCCATGAATGCGATTGTGCCGGGCATATCACGCGAGGTCAAGGTCAAGACTGGGCGGTTCAACCAGCATGTTTCGCCGCACGCGGTGCTCATCGAGGTCGGCAACAACCGCAATACGCTCAGGGAGGCGCTCGCCGCGTGTCCAGTCATCGCGCAGGCGATTGCAGATGTCCATAACGCGGGCGAGATTCCATGACATCCGGAAGGCAAAGCGGCTTCAGAACAGCTTTCTCATGTGTGTCAGCGCGGCTTTTTCAAGCCGGGAGACCTGTGCCTGGCTGATCCCGATCTCTCCGGCAACCTCCATCTGCGTGCGTCCCTGGAAGAAGCGCAGATTCAGAATCTTTTGCTCGCGATCCGTCAGGCGGTTCATTGCCTCACGGATCGCAATGCTCTGAAGCCAGCCGTCCGCGCTGACGCTCTCATCGCGCACCTGGTCACCGATGGTCAGCGCGTCGGCCGTATCTCCGCCAATCGGCTCACAGAGGCTGATGGGATCCTGGATGGCTTCGAGTGCGAGAACGACGTCCTCTTCGGGCAGCCCCATTTTCGCGGCGATCTCCGCGGAGGTCGGCTCCCTGCCCAGCTCTGTCTGAAGCCTGTCGCGCATTTGCAGCGCCTTGTAGGCCATATCCCGCAGGGAACGGCTGACGCGGATGGCGTTGTTGTCCCGCAGATACCGACGGATTTCTCCGATAATCATCGGGACAGCATAGGTTGAGAAGCGGACGTTCTGCGTGACGTCAAAGTTATCCAGCGCCTTGATCAAGCCAATGCAGCCGACCTGAAACAGATCGTCCACGTTCTCTCCGCGATGATGAAATCGCTGCAATACGCTGAGCACAAGCCGAAGATTGCCGCGAATGAATTCTTCTCGGGCAGCCTGATCGCCGCCATGCACGAGGGGAAAGAGTTCTCGCATGCGCTCATTGGAGAGAATCGGGAGGGAGGACGTGTCTACACCGCAGATTTCAACCTTGCCAAACGCCATGATGAATACCTCCTGCTGCGAAGATAAGTGCATTATGACGATGGCAGCAGCAAAATATTCCCGGTCAAACCGGTCATATTTTGCCGGCAGGAGCATATAGAGGCCGCAGGGGCAGCGAAAAAAGGAGGAAGCTTGCCATGACTTTTTCCGAACTCAAAAGGAAGGATATCATCTGTATCGGCGATGGAAAACTTCTTGGGCGCGCGGGGGATCTGGAGCTGGATTCAAAGACCGGGCGCATTCTGGCACTGATCGTCTCCTGCCCGGGCGGCCTCACCTCCTTCTTTCATGGGGATAAAAACCAGCTGACCATCTCCTGGCAGCAGATTGCCTGCATCGGCGACGATGTCATCCTCGTTTCGCCCGGATGCTGCACATAAAAAATCGGGAGTTTACGAAAAGTGTGCAAAAGGGTATAATGGAAACGCATCGGATGCGATGAGAAAGAAAAATGCCGAACGAGGGAGAAAACCGACATGAAGTGCATATACTGTAATTGTACAGAGAGCCGCGTGGTGGACTCGCGCCCGACAGAGGATGGCGCCATCCGCCGCCGCCGCGAATGCGAGCGCTGTCAGAGGCGCTTCACGACCTACGAGAAGATCGAAATGCTGCCTGTTCTGGTCGTCAAAAAAGACAAGCGCCGCGAGCCGTTTGACGCTTCGAAGGTCAGGAGCGGCATCATCAAGGCCTGTGAGAAGCGGCCTGTGGCACTGAGCGAGATCGAAAAGCTTGTCAACCGGATTGAGGCGAGTGTGTGCAGCCAGCCGGATCAGGAGGTCACCAGCGAGCGGATTGGCGAACTGGTCATGGACGGGCTCAAGACGCTTGACGAGGTCGCGTATATCCGCTTCGCTTCGGTCTATCGTCAGTTTAAGGACGTTCAATCCTTCATGGCGGAGCTTCAGCAGCTTCTGGACAGCCAGAAAAAGCCGGAGGAGACCGGCGCATAACGTACGCCGCAATGGCTCATGCTTTCTGTGAGGTCAGGCAGACGGAAACGGAGGGCATGAACCATGAAAAAATGGGGAAGACGAGGACTTTGCTTGGCAGCGCTTGCGGTGGCGATGGCGGGCATGACGCTGCCATGGGGTGGCGCGCTTTCATGGCAGGCGGCGCAGCCGGTTTCGGCGAAGAGCGAGACGCGAATGCTGATTCCCGGGGGCGTTGCGGTCGGTGTGGCGCTGCATACGAAGGGCGTACTCGTCGTCGCCCGGGGGAAGCAGGGCGCAAGCGCGCTGCGCGTTGGAGACGTGATTCTGACAGTTGAGGAAGAGCCGGTGGAGAGCGCGAAGGATCTCGCGGAGCTGGTTGGCGCCGCGCAGACGGACGAGGTGACGCTGGGCGTTTTGCGCGGAGGAAAGCGAACCGTTCTGGAAGCCGCCGTGCCTGTCGATCAGTCGGATGGGCAGCGGCGTCTGGGCGTCTGGGTCCGCGACAGCACGGCCGGCGTGGGCACGCTTTCCTACATTGACCCGGCCTCCGGCGCGTATGGCGCGCTGGGGCACGCGATTGTCGATGCCGATACGGGCGATATTCTGGATGTCCGCGACGGCGCAATCCTGAATGCGCAGGTTGTTGGCGTGACACGCGGTCAGAGCGGCAAGGCGGGCGAACTGCGCGGCAGCTTCCTGCGTGAGAATGACCAGATCGGCACGCTCTCCCACAACAGCGGCTACGGCATCTATGGGCAGATGGAGCGGACGCCGGAGACGCTGCTCTATCCTCAGGGGCTTCCTGTTGGGACGAGAAGCGACGTACATACCGGCCCGGCGACGATCATCGCGACTGTCGACGGGGATGGGCCCAGAGAATATGCCATTGAGATCGTGCGATGCTTCGCGCAGAAAGCGCCGGGCCCAAAAGGGATGGTTCTGCGGGTGACCGATGAAGCGCTGCTTGACGCGACGGGCGGCATTGTGCAGGGCATGAGCGGCAGCCCGATTCTCCAGGATGGGCGGATTGTCGGCGCTGTGACGCACGTCTATCTGAGCGATTCGACCCAGGGCTACGGCATGTACATCGAGTGGATGCTCGAGCAGAGCGACGGCCTGTCTGCGTGAAGGCGGCACGCCGAACGCCAGCAATACGAATCCTGCGCTTCAGGCAACAAAAGGAGACGGGACGCAGGAAAGAAAGAGGAACAGGAAGCACCATGATGAAAACGGTTGATGTCCTCTGTGCAGTGCGCAACAGCAGCGCCATTGAAAAGGTGCGGGAGGAGATGGAGGACGGGGAGACCTGCGTCTTCCGTATCGTCCATCGTGGCGGGGAAGTGCTGGCCAGCGCCCAGCGCTTTGAGCCGGACATTCTGGTGATTGACGCCGTGCTGGCGGAGCTTGACGGGCTGGCCGTTGTGGACAGACTTCAGGCAATGATCGGCGAGCGAGCGCCCCGCGTGATCGGCGGCGCGATGCTTCCGATGGCGAAAGAGGGGTTCATCAGGCGTGGCGCGGCATGCGTGGTGGGCGTTCCCTGGAACGCAGAGGAGCTTGGCGGCGCGCTTCGTCAGGTGATCCGGGAGATCGATACAAAGATTGACTGGCTCGCGGCTCAGGAGGTGCGCGGCCGCGCCTCCGCGCTTCTGCGGGAGATGGGGATGCGCGAGAGCCTGCGCGGTTTTGATTATTTGGCTTGGGCAGCGGCGCTGGCAAGTCTGAGTGAATCCCGCCTCTTCAGCCTGAGCAAGCGTCTCTATCAGCCGATTGCCATGCGGGAGGCGACAACGCCGCAGAACGTGGAACGGTTGATCCGACACGCCGTGGAGACGACGATCGACACGGTTGGGCCGGATGGCATCTATGGCTTCTTTGGCAACACGCTCGATCCCACGCGCGGCAAGCCGACCAATGCCCAGATGATCGCGATGCTCGCCCAGAAGCTGAGAGTGAGCTGAAACAGGGAATCGGGAAGGCCGGGAGCCGTTACGATGACCATTCACAAGCCTTTTGCAGGATACCTTCTGGGGAAAAGACGCGCCCTGCCGTGTCCGCCTTTGGGCGGCTGCCGGTCAGAGGGCGCTCAATGAGAAGCCCGAATATCTTCAAGAATAGAATATAGAAAGAGAGCAGCTCGGGACGTGAATTCCGGGCTGCTCTGCATGGACAGGGCAAAGTGCGGCGAAAAAAAGGATATGGATTCAGCGGAGGGACTGCTCGTAGCGCAGTATCTTGTCAAGAATGCGTACACAGGCTTTGGCGTCCTCCTCACCCAGCATGTCAAGCAGCGAGGCGATGCGCGCGAGCTGCTGCGCGTCGTGATCTTGCACGAGTGCGCGGCCGTCATCGGTCAGCGTCACGATGATGCGACGGCGATCGGCTGTGTCGCTTTGACGTGAGAGCAGGCCCTGGCGCTCCAGCGAGTCGAGGATACTGGCCATGCGAGGAGAGGTGATGCCCAGCTCGGAGCAAAGCTCGCCGGGCTGGGCGGGCGCACCGCGGTGGCACAGGTGATAGAGCACATAGCCCTGCCCATGTAGCGGATCGATCGCCGGCGCGCTGCTGCGCTCAAGTCGGCGCAGCTGATTGAGCTGATGCAGCACATGCGTGGACAGATTGGCTGTCATTGTCTGTTCCTCCCGAGGCTTACGCCTTGCCGCACAGGGGATTAACTTTGCGCTCAAGCTCCCTGCGGATGGAAAGGATGCAGTAGAGCATGGCGCAAAGCTCTGAAATCCACATCGCGTACCACACCATTTGGATACCGCCCAGATGGAGAAACAGCACAGCGAAGGGAACCAGCAGGACAACCTGACGCAGCCCAGTACCCATCATGTTGAGGATGCCGTTGCCCAGACCGGAGGCCGAATAACCGAGAATGATGGTGATGGCGGCGGGCGCAAAGGTGACGCAGATGATGCGGAAGGCTGGGACGCCGATGGCGAGCATTTCCTCCGAGGCGGAGAAGAGCGAAAGCAGTTGGCGCGGCAGCAGCATAAAAGCGATGGTTCCAATGAGGCCGATTCCGGCAGCAACGGGCAGCGCAGTGCGCAGCGTCTGCCGGATGCGTGCGCCGTCCCTGGCGCCAAAGTTGTAGCCGATGATCGGAATGGCGGCCTGGCCCAGGCCCATTGTCGGCATGAAGAGGAAGTTTTGCAGCTTATAGTATGCGCCGAAGAACGCGACCGCCGTCGGGGAACAGCTCATCAGAATTGCATTCATTGAGAAATTCATGACGCTGCCCATCGCCTGCATGATGATCGTCGGCAGGCCGACCTTGTAGATTGCGCGAACGGTGTCCAGACGGAAGCGGTAGCCCCTGAACACGGGCTGCACCTCCGGATTAAAGAGGCGGTTGAGCAGCAGAGCCGTGATGGCGCCCAGCCACTGGCCGATGACCGTGGCGATGGCGGCGCCGCGGATGCCGAGCGCCGGAAGGCCAAAGCAGCCAAAGATCAGGATCGGGTCAAGGATGATATTCGTTCCGGCGCCGACGATCAGGGAGAGCATGCTGAGCGTCGTATTGCCGGAAGCCTGCAGGAAGCGCTGGGCCATTGTCTCCAGAAATGTGCCGCTGCACAGCAGCATGCAGATACGCAGATAGTCGGCGCAGAATTCGGCGGTCTGCGGGTTGCTGGTCACAAAGCCGACGAGGGACGGCACCGCAAAGAGACCCAACAGCACGAAGATCAGCGAGCTGGCGACGGCGAGCAGCAGCCCAGTCGTCGCTGCCTGGCGCACCTGCTCAAGCTGACGCGCGCCCAGCAGACGGCTGAGCAGCGCATTGATGCCCACGCCGGTGCCGACGGCCAGCGCGATCATGAGAATCTGCATGGGGTAGGCCAGTGAGGTGGCGGTCAGCGCGGTCTCGCCAATGCGGGCGACGAAGATGCTGTCGACAATATTATACAGGGATTGCACAAGCAGCGAGAGCATCAGCGGGACAGCCATGCCGATGACCAGACGCGGAATGGGCATATAGCCCATCTTGTTTTCCTTGCGGGGAGCAGCACAATGAGACATGGGATTTCCTCCTGGAATGCAGCTTCATAAAATCTAATACCCATGAGATATTTTAGAAAAAAGGGAAAGCGCTGTCAATGCGCAGAAATACAGGATTTTGCCGGGGACTTTTCCGGCATTTTTCTGAGAAAACACGGCGCAGGAGGCACATCTCTGCTGCGCCTTTCATGATTGATGCCGGCGGGAAGCCGGCTTTTTCCGTGCTCTACCTGCTCCAATGGCGTATGGCCGCATGGATGGGGTGAAGAAGGGCTGCATCGGTGCGGCTGCCTGCGCTGGCGACGACGGGTTTCCAAGCGCAGAAGGAAGGATTTGGCAGGCGGCGGCGGGAAAAAAGCCAAACATGCGCAAAACCGCCATCTATCCCCTGAACAGGTGAAAATTATTCGTCATAAACTTGCGTTTTTCTCAAGAATCTGCATGTTTTGGCAAAGTGAACCCTTGACAGCCAAAGGTGTTGGCGATAAAATAATCTCGTTGCGATTTGAGGCGATTTGCCCCGAAGTTCGTCAGAATTTCGAACTTTATGGAGGAAAAAATCAATGTACGATATTCCTGTCACATTGACGACCAACCCGAAGAAGAAGCCTGAGGACGAGTCGAAGCTTGGGTTTGGCAAGGTCTTTACCGATCACATGTTCATCATGGATTACGAGCTGGGGCGCGGATGGCATGATGCGCGCGTGGTTCCGTATGGCCCGTTCGTCATGGATCCGGCCTGCACGGTGTTCCACTATGCGCAGGAGATTTTCGAGGGCATGAAGTGCTACCGCCGAAAGGACGGCGGGCTGCAGCTCTTCCGCCCGCGCGACAACTTTGCGCGTATGAATCGCTCCGCCGTGCGCATGGGCATGCCGGAGATCGATATCGAGGAAGCGCTTGCCGGCCTGCTTGCCCTGATCAAGGCGGATGCCGACTGGGTTCCCTCCGCGCCGGGCACGTCGCTGTACATCCGCCCGACCATGATTTCCACCGATGTCATGCTGGGCGTGCACGCCTCCCATACCTATCGCTTCTTCATCATCTGCTCTCCGTCGGGCGCCTATTATCCCAAGGGACTCGCGCCCGTGGGTATCTATGTCGAGCCGGAGCTTGTTCGCGCCGTCAAGGGCGGCGTCGGCTTCACGAAGACCGGCGGCAACTACGCGGCCTCGATCCTCGCCGGCGCTATCGCGGAGAAGAAGGGCTATGAGCAGGTGCTCTGGCTGGACGGCAAGGAGAACAAGTACATCGAAGAAGTCGGCTCCATGAACATGTTCTTCAAGTTCAAGGATGCGCTGGTGACGCCGCCGCTGCTGGGCTCCATTCTCGGCGGTATCACGCGTGATTCCATCATCAAGCTGGCCAAGCACATGGGTGTACCGGTGGATGAGCGCCGTATTACCGTGCAGGATGTCTTTGACGCGGCGGACAAGGGCGAGCTCGAGGAGGCGTTCGGATCCGGTACGGCTGCGGTCGTGTCGCCGGTTGGCCGTCTGGCCTGGAACGACAGGGAAATCACCATCTCCGGAGGCGAGATCGGCCCGCTGACGCAGAAGTTCTACGACACGCTCACCGGTATTCAGTTCGGCAATGTCGAGGATCCGTTTGGCTGGGTGCTTCGCATCGACTGATTGAACATTCGGGCTTTCAAAAGATAAACGCATTCAAATGGCACCCATGCTTATCACGGGTGCCATTTCGATGTGCGCTGTGAATATGGAGGGAGAAAGAAGAATTATCAAGCGATCACAGGGGGAGAATGCGGATGTTCAGGCAGGAAGAAGTGTTTGTTGGCGGATGGAGGGAAAAGACGCTCGAATCCATGCAGAGACGCAGGTTCGAGCAGAGGGTTGCGCAGCTTGCGCCGCTTGGCGCGGGGCGGCTGGAGGCACTTCAGCCTGCGGCGCTTGTGCGCAAGCTTGAGCAGAGCTGGCAGGACATCGAGCGCAAGCCCATACACAGCCAGCAGCTGGGAGAGGTCTGGAGGACCGTTCTGAGCACCATCAGCCGGCAGGCGGACTGCCTTTCGCGCGATGAGCATGATCTGGTGGAGCGGGCGCTCGTGCTGGGCGGAAGCGCGCCGATTGAGGATCCGACGGAGCTGGATGCGGCTCGGGCGCTCTCGCTGCGCCTGTGGGCCAGCGTCGGCCTCGTTTCCGGGAAGCCCTATATCGAGCTGGAGGCGCCTGTCGTGCAGCCGGTGGCCCGGGCCTTCGCCAGGGAGGAGCATGAGGCGGTTCGCCGCCGGTTTGACGCGCTGGAGGGGTATCTGAGCAGCACGCTCTATCGCGTGGGGGCGATGGATGACAGGCAGCCCCAGCAGCTGATTCTCACCGAGGTGCTTGGCAGCGGCGGGCAGGATGAGCTCTCCATGCAGCTGGCACGGCGCTATCTTTGGGCCAGCTACGACTGTGTCGATTACAGCGGCGGCGTCATGCTGGTGCATCCCGCGGTTGCGGATCCTCAGCATCTGATCGCGGCGCGGCGCAGGCGCAGCGGCCTGCTTTTGCCGCCGGCAGGGGAAGCAGGGGCTTTGATGGATATCCTGCCGGAGGAGATCCCGCTTCAGGCGGATTTGGAGCGTGTCATCGAGGGAGCCCTGCGCGCAGGGCTCCGGGCCCCGGAGGTCGCGCGCACGCTTCGCTTTCTGTGCAAGCAGGGAGCACCATTGCCGGCGATGGAGGAGGTGCTTCAGGCGTCTTTGATCGTCTTCATTTCGCCTGCCATGCGGGGGGCGCTGGCAAACATGTACTATATGACGCCCAAATGGATCGAATGCGCCGAGCATGGCGCGCTGCAATAAACCGTCGAGAGCGGAAGATCGCTGTTTTCTTCCGCAAAACGATTCCGCAGCAGGCTCGGGAGCCGGCAGAACACAAAAGCAGAACGGGGGGGAGGAATGCTCGTGGAGACGATGGTTCAGGAGGCGCAGGATGGATGGATGCTTTCGGCCGTGCTGACGCAGGCAGCGCCGGAGATACCGGTTTGGGCGATCCGGGAAGCGATCCGGCATCGGGATGTGCGCGTTGATGGGGAGCGCATGACGCAGGATGTCCGCGTCTTTGCCGGGCAGGAGATTCGGGCGTTTTTTCCCAAGCGTGCTCTGAATCCCGAAAAAAAGCTGCCCATGCCCAGGGTTGTCTATGAGGACGCGCATGTGCTGCTGATTGACAAGCCGCAGGGGCTCCCGGCGCAGAACGAGGACAAGCCGCTTGAAGGCGACAGCGCGCTGACCCGCTCGATTGCCTACCTGAAGTCATCAGGGAAGGAAACCGACCACGTCCGGCTCTGCCACCGTCTCGATGTGCAGACCGGAGGTCTTCTTCTGATGACAAAGGATGAGGCCGCCTACGAATCCGCTGTCCAGGCATTTTCGGAGCGCACCTTCCAGAAATTCTATACCTGCCGGGTCAAGGGCTGCCCCGCGCAGCGCGAGGCAGTCATGCGTGCCTACCTGCGCAAGGATGCGGAGATATCCCGCGTCGCTGTGACCGATTATCCGGCCCGGGGCGCGCTGGAGATCGTGACGGCCTATCGCGTGCTTAAAGCGGGCGAGCAATCCCGGCTCGAGGTCGAGCTGATTACCGGGCGGACGCATCAGATTCGCGCGCATCTGGCGCACATTGGCCACCCGATTCTGGGGGACGACAAATATGGCGACCGCCAGCTCAACCGGCGTCTGGGCCTTCGACGCCAGCAGCTCTGGGCGACGCGCCTCGTGTTTCAGGCGGAGGGTGCGCTCAGCTACCTGAACGGGCGCAGCTTTGAAACAACCTGTCCGTTTTGATGGGAGGAAACGGCATGAAGCAAGTCAGACTGATTGCGCTGGATATGGACGGCACACTGCTGATGAGTGACCATCGAACGCTCCCTCAGCGCAACGCGGAGGCCATCCGCCGGGCGGATGCGGCAGGCATTCATGTCTGCATCGCGACGGGGAGAATGCTCGAGGACGCCAGCGATTTTATCCGACGGCTCGAGCTTCCGTGCTCGATCATCGCGGCAAACGGTGCGCGGGCGAGCGACGGCCCGCTGCCCGGCGGGAACATCCTCTTCCGGTGCAGTATCGCGCCAAGGGACGCGCATGCGGCGATTGACCTGCTGATGGCCTCGGAGATGATGATCAACGGATTTGAGGACGGTTTGGTCACCACCGTACAGGATCAGACACGCAGGGTATATCACCTTGTGCAGCGTGGTCTCATCGACGTGCGCTATGGCGAGCAGGCCCTTCGGGCAGCGGCGGATCGCGGACTGATGAAGCTCTTTGCCGTGGGCGTGGGCAGTGACATCGGCGATACGCCAGACGCTCGCATCGCGCCGCTGCGGGAGGCGCTCAGGCGCGCCCTGCCGCAGCTTCAGATCACCAGCTCTGCGTCTGGAAACATCGAAATCATGCCGGCACAGGCTGGAAAGGGCGCGGCGCTTGCGCGGCTTGCCGCGCATTTTGGCCTGACCCGGGAGGCGGTCATGGCGATGGGCGACGCGCAGAACGACCTCTCCATGCTGCAATACGCTGCGCACAGCGTCGCGATGGGCAATGCCGCGCCAGAGGTCAGGGAGATTTGCCGCTATGAGACGCTGAGTAACGACGAATGCGGTGTTGCGGCGATGATCGAGCGAGTGCTGGAGGCGAAGAGCGCATAAGCCCGTTTTCCGGGGGACGCGGAGAACTTCCGGCGGACGGAGCGCATGAGCTGTCAGGGATAATAGAAAACCAGGGCTGCGGATTTCCGAACGAATGGGAGGAGGTTCGCGGCTCTTTGATGTCCTTATGGCAAGGCGCATGGTGCAGGGAAGGGGCTGCGCCGCGAAAGGGGCGCAAAGATGGCTGTTTTGTTTGTGGCGAGCGAAGCGAGGAGCAATGTTTTCCATGAAAATCTTGACGGAATGATCTTTTGCGAATATAATTGAGGACATGTATGATTGTGGGTTTTTCTGCCCAAATCGAAGGAGGTGCGCGGATGAGGCGGATGAACGGTCTGGCGATGCTGCTGACTGTCTTTGTGCTTGCCTTTGTCTGTGTGCTCCTCAGCGGCGCGGGAAGGCTTGTCGCCCGGGAGGAAGCGCAGCAGGAGGCTGTCTGCCCCGTGGCCGTGCAGGCCTGCCTGAATGCCGTCTCCAGCGCGGGACAGGAGATTGAGCGCCGGGCGATGAATGGCGGCGACGCGCATCGCAGGCTGACTGCGTCATTGAGGGCAGCGCCGATGCGCATCGCTGTGCGAAGCGCTGCGCACAGCGATGCCAACGGAAACGTGCTGCGCGGAGCCAGTTACCTGCGCACGGTCTATCAGGCCTTTGCGCTCGGTGACGGATTTGCTTAGAGGATAAATCCGCTTGTGATCCATCATCAAGAACCGAAGAGAGGAAAAAACTATGGCAAACAACAAAGCCAAGGCGAAGAATCCGCGCCTGCGCGCCATTCTCTCGCTGATCGTGATCCTGGTTGTCGTCGCCGCTGTCGCCTGCGTGGCGCTGTTTGGCATCGGCAAGGGTACGTCGATTCACTACCTCAAGCCGTGGGGCGAGGCGATCAGCCTCGGCCTGGACCTGCGTGGAGGCGTCTATACCGTCTACCAGGCCAAGGACAGCACGGTTGACGATTTTGAGGCCAAGATGGATTCTACCGTCTCTATCCTGACCAGCCGTCTGACCCGTCAGGGCTTCACCGAGGCGACCGTCACCCGTCAGGGCAGCGACCGGATCCGCGTGGAGATTCCGAATGTCTCCGATCCCAACGAGATTCTGCGCATCATCGGCACGCCGGCGCAGCTCAACTTCATCGATGAAGCCGGCACCGTGCTCATGGAAGGCTCCATGGTCAAGAATGCTGCCCGCAGCCAGGACGAGAACGGCCAGCCGTGCATCGCTTTCGAGCTCAACGACGAGGGCGCGAAGATCTTCGCCGAGGCGACCGCTGCGAACCTGGGCAAGACCATCTCCATCACGCTGGACGGCGAGACGATCTCCACCGCGCGCGTCAATTCCGTGATCGCGGGCGGCAAGGGCGAAATCACCGGCAACTTTACCGCAGAATCCGCCGAAAATCTGGCGACCCTGATCCTCTCCGGCGCGCTGCCGCTGGAGCTGGAGCAGCTTGAGGTCAGCGCCATTTCCGCGACGCTGGGCGTTGAGGCGCTGGACAAGGCGCTGCTCGCCGGCATCATCGGCGTCGTGCTCGTCATGCTCTTTATGCTTCTGCGCTACCGCCTCTGCGGCGTCGTGGCAGACATTGCGCTGACGATCTACATCATGATCGTCGTCCTGCTGCTGGCGCTGACCGGCGCGCAGCTGACGCTGCCGGGCGTTGCGGGCATCATTCTGGGCATTGGCATGGCCGTCGACGCGAACGTGGTCATCTTCGAGCGCATTCGCGAGGAGGTGCGAGTTGGCAGGCCGCTGACGTCCGCCATCCGCAAGGGCTTCTCCAACGCGCTCTCCGCCATCGTCGACGCCAATGTCACGACGATCATCGCGGCGCTGGTGCTCTACATGTTCGGCACGGGCACCATCCGCGGCTTTGCGCTGACGCTGGGCATCTCCGTGGCGACCTCGATGTTCACCGCTGTCTTTGTCACCCATAAGCTGCTGGATATCTTTGCCGACCTCGGCTTCAAGAACCAGAAGCTGTACGTGCGCTAAGGTGAGGAGGGAATGCACATGAAATTCGAAATGAAGAATCACCTCAAGCCCTGCGCGGCGGTTTCCATCGCCATCATGCTCATCGCGCTTGTGCTCACGCTGACCGGAAACGGCATGAACCTGGGCATCGACTTTACCGGCGGCACGATCATGACCTACAACATGGGCGCCGAGTTCACGACGGACGACGTCACGGCGGCGCTTGACGCCTGCGGCATCGCTGACGCGCAGATTGCTAAGACCGGCGACGAGGGCACGCAGGTTCAGATTCGCATCAGCGACAAGGAGAATACCGACGACCTGCGCGACGCGCTGGAAGCGGAGCTGGCCAAGACCTATCCGGCGATTGAGTACGTTGACATCACGCGCGTGGGCGCGATTGCTGGCCGCGATCTGATCAGCAACGCGATCAAGAGTGTGACGCTCGCCGCCGTGCTGATGCTGGCGTATATCGCCATCCGCTTTGACTTCTTCTCCGGTCTCGCCGCGATCATCGGCATCCTGCACGATGTGGGCATCATGCTCTCCTTCGCGGTGATTTTCAGCAGCTTCGTGCGCGTGGAGACGACCTTCATCGCGGCGCTGCTGACCATCGTCGGCTACTCCATCAACAACACGATCATCATTCTCGATCGCGTCCGCGAGAACAGCCACAAGTCCGGTGTCCGCTCGCTGCCGCGCGACGAGATTGTGAATCTCTCCGTGACGGAGTCTCTCCCGCGCACGCTCAACACCACCGTCACTACGCTGCTGACGATTGTGACGCTGTATGTTCTGGGCGTGGATTCCATCAAGCAGTTCGCGCTGCCGCTGATTGTCGGCATTGTGGCCGGCACCTATTCTGCCAACCTCATCAACGGCTACGTCTGGGCCGCGCTGATGAACCTGCGCAACGCGCGCAGGAAGGCCAGAGCCTGAGCGGAACGAAATCCCCGAAAGCAGAGTGCAGCAGGGGCGGGAGAGCGATCCCGCCCCTTGCGCGCTTTTTGATCAGAAGCGTACTCTGCCCGGCGATGAACGCGGAAGCTGCGTCTATCGCCGGACAGAGAATAACGAAGAAAGGAGGCCGCGACATGCTTCAGTTTTTGCCAAAGCGCAGCGTGCGGGAGGCGATTCCGCCGGAGCTTGAGCGGCTCGGCGTCGCCCCGAGGCTGCTTGAGCTGCTGCTGGACAGAGGGCTTGACACGCCGGAAAAAATCGAAGCCTACCTGCATCCCAGACGCGAGGATTTGCACGATCCCTTGCTTATGCAGGATATGGACAAGGCTGTCGCGGTTGTCCGGGATGCCATCGGCCGGGGCGAGGAGATCGTCGTGTTTGGCGATTACGACGTGGACGGCGTGACGGCGACCGCCATCCTGCTGACGTATCTGCGCAAGCAGGGAGCCAAGGTCTCCTTTTACATCCCTGACCGGCATGGGGAGGGCTACGGCCTCAACCTCGCGGCTGTGGAGCAGATTGCCGCACATGCGAAGCTGCTCATCACCGTTGACTGCGGCATCACCTGCCCGGCCGAGGTTCGCCGCGCCCGGGAGCTCGGTATGCGCGTGATCGTCACGGATCACCATCAGCTTGGGCCGGAGCTGCCACAGTGCGAGGCCGTGCTCAACCCGCTGATGGGCTGCTATCCATTCCGCCGTCTCTGCGGCGCGGGCGTGGCCTTCAAGCTGGTGCAGGCGTTGGGCGGCGTCGAGGCGATTGAGCCGCTATGGGAGCTGGCCGCGCTGGCGACGATTGCCGACATCGTTCCGCTGATGGGAGAAAACCGCGTGATCGTCTCCTTCGGCCTGGCGGACATGGCCAGAACCAAACGTCCGGGGCTGATTGCGCTGATGGAGTCTGCCGGGGTTGATTTAAGGCGCGTCTCCTCGTCGGACGTCGCTTTCAGAATGGCGCCGCGCATCAACGCGGGCGGCAGGCTGGCACTCGCCTCGCGCGGCGTGGAGCTGCTGACCACGCGCAAGATGGACGTGGCCAGGGAAATTGCCGCGGAGCTTGACCAGGACAACGTCAAGCGGCGTGAGCTGGAGATTGAGATTTTCACGCAGGCGGATGCTATCACGAAAAGGGACATCGACTTCAGAGAGGAGCGCGCCATCGTCGTCTGCGGCGAGGGATGGAACCCGGGTGTGATTGGGTTGGCCGCCTCCCGGCTGGTGGAAAAATACAAGTGGCCGACGGTGCTGCTCGCGCAGGACGGCGACATCTGCGTCGGCTCCGCGCGCTCTATTCCCGGGGTTGACATCCATCAGGCCATGTCGGAATGCCGCGATCTGTTCGTCCGCTTTGGCGGACACGCGCAGGCGGCAGGCCTGACGATCGAGATGAAGCATGTACCCGAGTTCCGGCGCAGACTGACGCAGGCTATCCGCAGGCAGGCCAGACCCGAGGCCTTCATTCCAACGGAGGAATACGACCTGGAGCTTGAACTTGCCGAGATGACGGAGGAGCTGGTCGCGGCGTTTGACCTGATGCAGCCGACTGGCTTTGGCAACCCATCGCCGGTCTTCTGCGTGCGCGGCGTGCATACGACGGATGTGCGGCAGATCGGCAAGGATGGTGCCCATCTTCGGATGCGCCTGGCGCAGGGCGGGGAGATGCGAAATGCCATCGCCTTTCGCATGGGCCCTCGCGCCCGCTCGATGCCGGAGGTGATCGAGGCGGTGGTCAGCCTGTCCATCAATGAATGGCAGGACAGGCGCAGCGTCCAATGCGAAATCCGGCAGGTTCAGGCGTACATGCCCGCCAAGGCGTTCCTGCAGGAATGCCAGCGGCAGGAGGGCGAGATCGACCGAGCGCTGCTTGAGACGCTCTCGCGCAGGGATGGAGCAACCGCGGACGGCGTGGAGCGCATGAAGCTCGAGGAAGCGAAGCATGTGCTCTCCGATGAATTGCTGACAGTTTATCAGGGAACGCTTGTGTGTGTGCATACCCTTCCCGCGCTGAAGATGGCAAATATCCATCTGGCGATTCTGCATGCCCAGCTCGATTACGCGCTGGGTGAGCTGAGCGATGAGCGGATGTTCAACACACTTGTGATGGCGCCTGACTGGGCGCAGATACAGTGCAGGCCGCGAGCAATCGTCATGCTGGATGGCTTTATGAACGGCGCCGAGCGCGGCGTCGTGCTGGCGCAATTCCCGCAGGCGAGGATCATCGAGGTTTCCGGGCTTGAGCAGCAGAGCGCCGCCGCGGCGCAGCGTCTGCTTCCGCCCGATGACGCACTGCGAACGCTCTATCGCGCGCTGCGCCAGCGCGAGGCGATGGAGAATACGCTGTCCAGCCTTGCCGCGCAGACGGGCATGACCGAGAGTATGGCGCTGTGCGGACTGTATATTTTCAAGGAGCTTGCGCTCATCGAATTTGCGACGGCGCCCTTCCGTTACCGGCTGCTGCCCAGCGGCAAGGTTTCTCTGGAGGCGAGTGCCGTTCGGGCAAGGCTGCGGGAACTTGCTGAGGCCAGGGGAGGCTGAGCGCGGCAGCTTGAGCGCAAACAAAGGGGAACGAAAGGGGGATACCGGTTTTGACGCAGGAGGAATGCAAGAATCTCGATGAGCTCGTTGGAACGCTGGTGAAATACCATCCGGAAGCCAACGTGGAGCTGGTGGAGAAGGCGTATCATTTTGCCGAAAAGGCCCATGCCGGGCAGATGCGCAAGTCCGGTGAACCGTATTTTATTCATCCGCTGACGGTGGCGGGCATTCTTGCCAAGCTGATGCTCGACGCGCCGACCATCGCCGCAGGCCTTTTGCACGACACCGTCGAGGACTGCGAGGACGTGACGCTTGAGGTGATCGAGCGGGAATTCGGCCAGGAGGTTGCGCTGCTGGTCGACGGCGTGACCAAGCTCAAGCGGCTCGATTTTTCCTCACGCGTGGAGCAGCAGGCGGAGAGCATCCGCAAGATGATCCTGGCGATGAGCAAGGACATCCGCGTCGTGCTCATCAAGCTGGCGGACCGAACGCACAACATGCGCACGCTCAAATCGCAGTCGCCGGAAAGTCAGAAGCGCATCGCGCAGGAGACGCTGGACATTTACGCGCCCCTGGCACACAGGCTGGGCGTCTACAAGATCAAGCAGGAGCTTGAGGATCTCTGCCTGCGCTACCTCGATCCCGAGGGCTATCACAACCTGATCGTCAAGGTCGGCATGAAACGGGCGGAGCGAGAGGCGAATATCCGCTCCGTCATCAACACGCTCAGCGACAAGATCAAGGAGATGAATATCCGCTACGAGATCGATGGGCGGCCCAAGCACTTCTATAGCATTTACCGAAAGATGGTGCTCCAGCACAAGCCGTTTGAGCAGATCTTTGATCTGATTGCGATCCGCGTGCTTGTCGATACTGTGCAGGACTGCTACGCTGTGCTGGGCATCGTGCATACGCTTTGGAAGCAGGTTCCCAACCGCTTCAAGGACTACATCTCCATGCCCAAGCCCAACATGTATCAGTCGCTGCACACGACGGTCGTGGGCGAAAACGGTATGCCCTTTGAGGTGCAGATCCGCACCTACGAGATGCACCGCATCGCCGAATACGGCATCGCGGCGCACTGGCGCTACAAGGAAGGCAAGCAGGTCGCCGACGCGCTGGATAACAAGCTCTATTGGCTGCGCCAGATTCTGGACTGGCAGAACGACACCCGCGATTCTGAGGAATTTATCAAGTCGCTCAAGGTCGATCTGTTCAGCGATGAAATCTTCGTCTTTACGCCCAAGGGCGAGATCATCGATCTGCCCAAGGGCGCGACGCCAATCGATTTTGCCTACAGGATTCACAGCGCGGTCGGCAACAAATGCGTCGGCGCGAAGATCAATGGGCGGATTGTGACGCTCGATGCGCAGCTGGCCACGGGTGATTTTGTCGAGATCATCACCCAGCAAAACAGCAAGGGCCCCAGCCGCGACTGGCTCAAGATTGCCAAGACCTCGCAGGCCAAGGCGAAGATCCGCCAGTTCTACAAAAAGGAACTCAAGGAGGAGAATATCGCCAGCGGCAAGCAGATGCTCGAGTATGAGGCCAAGCGCCAGGCATCGAGCCTGCCCGCGCTGCTCAAAAGCGAGTATGTTGAGCCGATCCTGCACAAGTTCTCCTTCGCGGATCTGGATGACCTCTATGCGGCGGTCGGCTGCGGCGGCATCACGGCGGCGCAGGTCGTCACGCGCCTTCGCGAGGAGCAGAAGAGCCATGAAAAGCCCCTGATCCCCGTGCTGCCCAGGACGAGCGAGAACGCGCCGTTCAAGCAAAATGCCTCGGCCAAAAACGACATGGGCATCATGGTCGCCGGCCTGCCGGGCTGTCAGGTACACTTTGCCAAATGCTGCACACCGCTGCCGGGCGACGAAATTATCGGCTACATCACGCGGGGGCGGGGCGTGACGATCCATTCCAAGGAATGCATGAACGTCAACGCTTCGCACGACCCGGCGCGCTGGGTTGCGGCGGAGTGGTCGGACACGACCAATTCCTCCTACAACGGCTCGATTCAGATTCTGGCTTATGACCGGCACAACCTGATCGCCGACCTGATGAGCTATCTCTCCGCCCAGAAGGTGACGGTATGCGCGCTCAACGCGCGCGTGAACAGCAGCAACCAGACCTGCACGATTGAGCTGACGCTCCAGGTTGCCAACAAGCAGGAGCTCGACTGGGTGATCAAGCAGATCGCCAAGCGGCAGGATACCATTGAAATTTTCAGAATTTAAAGGAGTTTTCCGGCATGAGACTGGTGATACAGAGGGTGCTTGAGTCGAGCGTGCGCGTCGAAGGCAGCGTGGTGGGCAGCATCGGCAAGGGCTTTATGGTGCTCTGCGGCGTGGAGGATGGGGACACCCAGGAGGACGTGCGCTACTGCGTCGACAAGACCGTGAACCTGCGCATTTTTGAAGACGAGGCGGGAAAGATGAACCGCTCGATCCTCGACGATGGAGGCGAAATTCTCGCGATTTCGCAGTTTACGCTGCATGGCGATGTCCGTCATGGCCGCCGGCCGAGCTTCATCAGGGCGGCGCGCCCGGAGACGGCTGTGCCGCTGTACGACGCCTACTGCGAGGGCCTTCGCGCCGCGGGCGTGCACGTAGAGACCGGCATCTTCCAGACGGACATGAAGGTTTCGCTCGTCAATGACGGGCCGGTGACGCTGCTTGTCGATTCGAGGAGGACGTTCTGATGGACAATCTCGACATTCGAACGGTCACGGGCGGGCCGCTGGAGGTCAACACCTACGTCGTGGGACCGGGCGGCGGGCAGGAATGCCTCCTGATCGATCCCGGCGCGGAGTTTGCGTCGGTGGAGGGTGCGGTCTGCGGGCGGACGGTCAAGGCTGTGCTGCTGACGCACGCGCACTTTGACCACATGCTGTATGCGCGCCCCTGGCTGGAGCGCGGCGCGAAGCTCTACGTGCATGAGCTCGATGCGCCGGCGCTCTCCGATCCGGAGCTTAACGTCTCCGGCGTCATCGGGGCGAAGCTCACGCTGCCGCAGGCCGATGTGCTGCTGCGCGAAGGGGATGTCGTGCGGGAGGCCGGCCTCGAGCTGAACGTCCTGCATACCCCGGGGCATACGCCCGGCGGCGTCTGTTACCAGACGGGCAACGTGCTCTTCAGCGGCGATACGATGTTTTACGGCAGCTATGGCCGCGTCGATCTGCCCGGGGGAAACAACATGCAGATGGCGATGTCCCTCAAGCGGCTGCTCGCGCTGCCCAAGGAGACGGTCGCCTATCCCGGCCACGGCATGAAGACGAAGGTTGCCTGGGAACGGGGGCAATACGCGTGAAAATAGCGATTGAGACGCCGTTGACGGCGTTTCAAAACGACATTGCCGACATCGTCCGCCTGTTCTATGGCGAGGGTGCTGCGGTGACCCTGCAGGAGGAGCACGACGCGGAGCTGATCCACAGCCACAGGCTTGACGGCGCGCTCTGGCGCGAGAGCTTCGCGCTGACAGCAGGGGCAAAGAGTCTCTTCATGGGGATGAGCGGCGAAGCTGTTCAGGATGGCGGCCTGGAGGAAAAGCGCCAGCTCAAACGGCTGATCAAGCGATGCTGCTATCAGCTTTTGAAGCGCTATACGGGAAGGCATCCTGCATGGGGATCGCTGACGGGCATTCGCCCGACGCGGCTGTATTACCAGCAGATGGAGCGGGGCCTCTCCCGCGACGAGGCGAAGCAGGCTCTTTCGGAGTTGTTTGACCTCTCGCAGGAGAAAATTAGTCTGCTCGACGAGATTCTCGACGCGCAGGAGGGCTTCATCCGGCGGGCGCAGAACGTCTGCGACCTGTATGTCGGCATTCCGTTTTGCACGACGCGCTGCGCGTACTGCTCCTTTTCATCAGGGGAGATTGGCGACGGTCATCTCGTGGAGCCGTATCTGTCGGCACTGTTTCGCGAGATCGACGCCTGTGCCGAAATGGCGAAGGAAATGGGGTTTGATACGCGCGTCGCGTATGTCGGCGGCGGAACGCCCAGCAGCCTGAGCACGGCGCAGCTTGACCGGCTGCTCTCGCGCATGGAGGCGCGGTTTGGCCCATTTGACGAGCTGACGGTCGAGGCGGGGCGGCCGGACACGCTGGATGTCGGGAAGCTGCGGATGCTGCGCGATCATCCCGTCACACGCATCTCGATCAATCCCCAGACGATGAACGACGAAACGCTTCTTCGCATCGGCCGGGCACATACGGCGCAGCAGACCATCGACTGCTACAATCTGGCGCGGCAGCTTGGGTTTGACGACATCAATATGGACGTGATCGCCGCGCTGCCGGGCGAGGACTATGCGATGTTTGCGCGGACGCTGGAGAGGATTCGTGCGCTTTCGCCGGAGAGCCTGACCGTGCATACGCTGGCGATCAAGCGCTCCTCGCGGCTGCACGAGCAGGGATACCGGCAGAGCGAACAGGATGTGGCCGACATGGTCGCGCTGGGGCGGGAGACAGCGCATGCGCTGGGCATGAGGGCCTACTATCTCTACCGTCAGAAATACATGGCCGCCAACCTGGAAAACGTTGGCTACGCGAAGGAGGGCTTCCTCTGCCGCTACAACATCGACAACATGGAGGAGACGGCCAGCGTGCTCGCGCTGGGCGCGGGCGGAATTTCAAAATGCGTCATGCGGCAAGAGGAAAAGATCCTGCGGGCACCGAATATAGCCAATATTGAGCAATATATCGAACGCGTGGACGAGATGATCGCGCGCAAGCGCGAGGCCTTTTCGCACAAGGCCGTTCAGCTTGAGCGGAGCGGCCTGACGTCAAGGGAGGGAGAGCCGTGCTCATCAGCGACAAGCAGGAACTGAGGCGCTGCGTCAAGCAGGCGGTGCGCCGCGCGCAGGTGTCGGAGACGATGCTCTGCTTTGACGCGCAGCAGGGCGAAATGGGCGTAGAGCCGCTGATGGCATCGCTGCGCCAGGGACAGGGAACGCCGTTTGGCGAGGATGGCGCGGCGGTGTATGCCGCGATGGAGGCGCTGGGGCTTCCCGCCCGGGATAGGGCCAGCGCGGTTTCCATGCAGCAGAGCTACGAGCGAAACGCATGGCTTCGGGAGGTGCTCGACGTCATGCGGGCACAGCGCGTGCTGGTCACGGTATCGCTCGAGCGCGCGCAGGAGTTCCTGCCAAGCGACGACCGTATCGCTGCCCTGCCGGTCATCGACAGCGCGTGCTTTGTGCCGGAGCGCTACGGCGTCGATTACAGGGCTGTGGCCGCCCGAATTGCCGAAGCCGCGCATGCCTGCGGCGCGCGGGATCTGCTCGTGCGCGGCGTGTCGGAGGATGCGCTGCGCTATGCGGTGCTGCCGGCGTGCGAGGATGCGCGCTGCGTGCTGCATGCCGCGCTGGAGGGGGAGGCACAGGCTCGCACGTTTGCGGAGCTGCTGGATGCGTTTTCTTCCGTTCGCGCGGTGGTGAGCGCGAATGGGGATGCGGAGCGGGCGCTTATCGCTCTGGCCGCTTCCCGGCCCAGGATGCTCGTGCGGCTGACGGAGATGGAGCATCTTCCGCTCGCCCTTGAGGCGCTGGGCACGCGATTTCTGCCGTATGCGAGTGAAGCCCATCTTCCCGAGCTGATGCTCGGCCGATGGATTGGCGCGCGCGAACGGCTTTGGCCGTTGCTGGCGGATGCGTATCTGCCGCTGGCGCGATCCGGTTATCAGCTTGACAGCCAGCACATTGAGCGCGACGTCGCGTCGCTGCTCACGGAGAATCTCAAGGCGATGTACGCCTGAATATGCTTAAAATGAATGGAGGACACAAGCATGAATCCCGTATTTACGATTGAGATGGAAAACGGAAAGGTCATGAAGGGGGAGCTCTATCCCGACATTGCGCCCATCAGCGTCGCGAACTTCGTCGAGCTGGCCAACAAGGGCTTTTATGACGGCGTGATCTTTCATCGCGTGATCCCCGGCTTTATGATTCAGGGCGGCGATCCGCAGGGGCGCGGCACTGGCGGCCCGGGCTACTGCATCAAGGGCGAATTTGCGCGCAACGGCGTCGCCAACCCACTTAAGCACACCCGCGGCGTGCTCTCGATGGCACGCAGCAACATGCCCAATTCCGCCGGCTCCCAGTTCTTCATCATGGTCGACGACGCGCCGTATCTGGACGGACAGTATGCCGCGTTCGGCAAGGTGACGGAGGGCATGGAAACGGCGGACGAGATCGTCAGCGCGCCGCGCGACGCGATGGACAAGCCTTATGAGGCGCAGCGAATGAAGTCCGTGCGCGTGGAGACGTTTGGCGTGACGTATGTCGCCGAGAAGCTCAAGAGCTGGTTCTGATGGGGGAAGCGCCGTGAAAAAGAACAAGGTCGTCGTTCACCTGATGGGACGTGACTACACGCTTCTGACGGAGAAGTCGCCGGACGAGGTGCAGCGCATGGCCCGCTACGTCGACAGGACGATGCGCGAGCTCGCGATCACGACCCGGGCAGCAGAGGGAATGGTCCCTGTGCTTACCGCGATGACGCTGGCAGACGAGCTGTTTCACGCGCAGGATGAAAACCTACGCCTTCAAAGAGAGCTGGCCGCAATGGGGCCGAAGCAGGAGGCGTGATATCGCGGCGGCCGCAGGAACTGGACTGCGCCGCCGTTTTTTGGAGGCATTATGGAATTACTCTCTCCGGCGGGCAACCGCGAGGCGCTTGTCGCGGCGGTTTCCTGCGGCGCGGACGCCGTTTACCTCGGGTATACGGCCTTTGGGGCGCGCAGCTATGCGGGAAATTTCGATGGGCCGGGGCTTGAAGAGGCCGTCGCCTATGCCCATGAGCGTGGGAGAAAGATCTATGTGACGGTCAACACGCTGGTCAAGCAGTGCGAGACGGACGACCTGTGCGACGTGCTTGAGCTGCTTGCGCGCTGTGGCGTTGACGCGATCCTCGTGCAGGACTTTGGCGCAGCGCGCATCGCGAGGGCGCGTTTTCCGGAGCTGACGCTGCACGCGAGCACGCAGATGACCGTCAACAATGCGCAGGGGGCGGCGCTGCTCAAGCGACTGGGCTTTGAGCGTGTCGTGCCGGCCCGGGAATGCAGCCTTTCCGAGCTGCGGAAGATGGCGGATACGGGCGTGGAGATCGAGGCCTTTGCACACGGAGCGCTCTGCGTGGCGGTGTCGGGCCAATGCCTTTTTTCGAGCATGATCGGCGGGAGGAGCGGAAACCGCGGCCGCTGTGCGCAGCCGTGCCGCCTGCCTTATGGTTTGGAGGACGGCACGAAGGGCTACCTCCTCTCCACGAAGGACCTCATGCTGATCGACCATCTGCCCGAGCTGCGGGACGCGGGCGTCTATTCCTTCAAGCTGGAGGGGCGCATGAAGCGGCCGGAGTATGTCGGCATCGTGACGCGCGCCTATCGGAAAGCGCTCGACGCAGCGCAGGCCCATGTGCCGTATCATCCGGACGCGGCGACGCTGGAGAGTCTGCGGCAGATCTTCAACCGCGGCGGCTTCACGGAAGGCTATGTCATGGACAGGAGCAACGCCGCGCTGATGAGCTGGGAGCGCCCAAACCACTGGGGCGTCTATATGGGAAAGGTGACCTCCGTGCGCGGCCCGCTGGCCAGGGTTTCCCTGGAACGGACGCTCGGCGACGGAGACGGCTTGCAGATCCGCGGCCGGGAGGAGACGGAGCTGACCTATTCCGGCCCGGAGGAATGCGCCGGAGAGACGGCGACCGTGCGCGCTGCGGGCGGACATGTACAGCCCGGGGATGCAGTCTATCGACTGACGGATGCGATGCAGATGCGGGAGATCCGCGAGGCGATGAGCCGGGAGGGGCGCCTGATTCCGATCAGGGCGGCGCTTGACGCGATGCCGGGCAAGCGACCCGTGCTGACGCTTGACGACGGAGAGGGTCATGTCGTCACCGCGTCGCTTGAACAGCTCGTCGAGCCGGCGCAGCAGCGCGCGCTCGATGAAGCGGCTGCGATGAAGCAGATTGGCAAAACGGGTGGAACGCCCTATGGGATCGAACATCTGACGCTGCGCAGCGAGGGCGCGTTCATGACGGCGGGCATGCTCAACGCGCTTCGGCGCGACGCGCTGGAGGCGATGCGCAGGGCGCGCACGCAGGTCGTGCGGCCCGATCGTCAGCCCGTCTGCGAGCCCTGCGTTTTCCCGGAGCGGGAACGCCTCCTGCTCGTTCAGGGGGAACGGCTGGAGGAGGCGCAGGCGCTGCTCGACGCCGGAGCTGATGCGTTCGAATGGCTCCCACAGAGCTATCAGGCGGAGGCACTCGAGGCGCAGATCGAGCGCAGGGGGGCGGCTTGCCCGCTGCTCGTGCTGCCGGCCGTGACGCAGACGGAGGAGCTTGACGCGCTGCATGCGTTCGTCTGCCGCCATGCGCAGGCGCTTTCGGGCGTCGTCGTCAACAACATCGGCCAACTGGAGAAAGACTGGCCTGTACCCATCACGGGCGGGCAGGGGCTCAACGTGATGAACGCCGAATGCGCGCGGTTTTTGACGGTGTTGGGCGCGCGGCGGCTGACGGCATCCTGCGAGCTGAGCGGCCGTGAGCTTTCCGGGCTGATGGAGCAGGGCGGCAGCTGGGTCATCGAGGCCTATGGGCGCACGCAGCTGATGCTCCTGTCCCATTGCCCGAGGAGGACGGCCCGGGGAGACGAGCGCCAGGACGCTGCCTGCGCTTCCTGCGACAGGCAAGGCGGCTGCCCGGCGGTGTATACGGACAGGAAAGGCTACCGCTTCCCGGCCAGAAGGCTGAAAATGCCGCATGGCTGCGTGCTTCGGCTGTACAACAGCGTGCCTACGGACATGAGCAAGGCGGCGGAGAAGCTCACGGCCCTGGATTGCTCGATTCGACTGAGCTTCACGGATGAACCTGACGGGCTGCAGAAGGAGCTGGTTTCGTCCTTCCGCAGCCTCCTGAACGGCGGGCCTGTTTGCCACAACGCGCAGGAGGGCGCGACGCTGGGACATCTGATGCGCGGCGTCGAATAAGGCGCCGAGGGGAAGGAAGAAAAGAAGCGGACAGGTTGTCTGCGAAGGAGTGTATATGACAGAGAGATCCTTGCGTGTTCTGGAATTCGGAAAGATCCGAGGCCAGCTTGCGCAGTATTGCGTTTCGGACATGGGCAGGGAGCTATGCGACGCGCTGACGCCCGCCGGCAACATGGACGACGTTCGCCGGAGCCAGCAGGAGACCGAGGAGGCGCGCACCGTGCTGACGTATCTTGGCGGCACGCCGATGGTTTCCTTCAGCGATGTACGCGCGCCGCTTCATCTGGCGGAGATCGGCTCCGCGCTCTCGCCGCGGGCTCTGCTGGAGATTGCAGCCTGCCTTCGCGCCTCACGCGCCGCACGGGACGCGCTTGTGAACGAGCGGGAGAATACGCCGATGCTCACGGCGAACGCCTCGCGGCTTTCCACCTTCAAGCCGATTGAGCAGGCGATTTCCGATGCTATTTTGAGCGAGGATGAGATCGCCGACCGTGCCAGCACGGAGCTGTTTACCATCCGCCGCAAGATGCGCGCGTGCAACGAGCGCGTGCGCGAGCGGCTGAACGGCATGATCCACAATCCGTCGTTCCAGAAGTACCTGCAGGAAGCGATCATCACGATGCGCGCCGACCGGTATGTGCTGCCTGTGAAGCAGGAGTACCGCGGGATGGTGCCGGGCATCGTGCACGATCAGTCCTCGACGGGCGCGACGATCTTCGTCGAGCCGATGGCGGTGGTGGAGATCGGAAACGAGCTCAAGCAGCTGATCTCGGCAGAAAAGACGGAGATCGAGCGGATTCTTCGCGCGCTTTCCGCGCAGGTCGCCCCAGAGGCGGGGGCGATTGCCGGCAATCTGGCGATTCTCGCGCAGCTCGACTTCGCGTTTGCTAAGGCCGCGCTGGCACGGGAGATGCATGCCTGCCCGCCCAAGATGAACGGCGAGGGGCGGATCAACATCATCCGGGGACGTCACCCGCTGATTGACCCGGAAAAGGTCGTCCCGCTGGACATCCGGCTCGGAGAGACCTTCACGACGCTCATCATCACCGGTCCGAACACGGGCGGCAAGACGGTTACGCTCAAGACCACCGGTCTGTTTACGCTGATGGCGCAGGCGGGACTCCAGGTTCCGGCGGAATACGGCACGGAGCTGGCTGTCTTTGACGACGTCTTTGCCGATATCGGCGATGAGCAATCCATCGAGCAGTCCCTTTCGACCTTCTCGGGACACATGAAGAACATCGTCTCCATTCTGGAAAATGTGACGCCGGGTTCTCTTGTCCTCTTTGATGAGCTGGGTGCGGGCACCGATCCGACGGAGGGCGCGGCACTCGCTCAGGCGATTCTCGCGACACTGCTGACGATGCACACGCGCACGGTCGCCACGACGCATTACAGCGAGCTCAAGGAATATGCGCTGACGACGGAAAACGTCGAGAATGCGTCGGTTG
>JALFVL010000018.1 GCA_022787165.1 Clostridiales bacterium | reverse complement strand
TTAGAGATTGACAGGAGCTTGTCAAAGTTATATAATTAGCTCATTGTAAAGAAACTGTAAAGTTTCTGTAAAATTTAAGCTATGGAGGAAAGTAACATGAAAAAGACTATGGCAATTCTCTTGTCTTTGCTGATGGTCGTTGGCCTGCTGGCCGGCTGCGGCGGCGGTGGCACCACCAAGGACACCCAGGGGAACGGGGATGCCCAGGGCGCCGATGATCTGGTTGCCGCCGCGAAAGCGGAGGGCAAGCTGGTGGTCTACGGCTCCTGCGAGGAGGAGTATCTGGCCGCCGCCTGTGAGAAGTTCCAGGAGCTGTACGGCATTGAGGTGCAGTATCAGCGCCTGTCCACCGGCGAGGTTCAGAGCAAGATCGAGGAGGAGAACGGCAAGCCCTCCGCCGACGTCTGGTTCGGCGGCACCACCGATCCCTACAACGTCTGCGCCGCCGAGGGCCTGCTGGAGGCCTATGAGGCGGAGAACGCCAGCCACCTGCTGGGCGACGCCTACCGGGACGCCGACGGCTATTGGTACGGCATTTACAAGGGCATTCTGGGCTTCATGGTCAATGTGGATGAGCTGAACCGCCTGAACCTGGAGATTCCCCAGGACTGGGCCGATCTCACCAACCCCGACTACCAGGGCCTCATCTGGCTGTCCAACTATAACACCGCCGGCACCGCCAAGCTGGTCATCAACACCATGATTCAGAAGTACGGCCATGACGAGGGCATCCAGTACCTGGTGGATCTGGACAAGAACGTGCAGGTTTACACCAAGTCCGGCTCCGGCCCCTCCAAGAATGTGGGCACCGGCGAGTGCGTCATCGGCATCGGCTTCCTGCACGACGGCATCGCGCAGATCCTCTCCGGCTATGACAACATCGCCCTGATCATCCCGTCCGAGGGCACGAGCTTTGAGATCGGCGCGACCGCGATCTTCGAGGGCTGCGCCCACGAGAATGCCGCGAAGCTGTGGATCGAGTATGCGCTCTCTCCGGAGTGCGTCGAGCTGGCCGACGATGCCGAGAGCTATCAGTTCCTCGTCATCAACTCCGCCCAGCAGCCCGCGGCCGTCGAGCCGTTTGGCCTCGACCCGAACAACGTCATCGACTATGACTTCGAGGATGCCAAGAACAACACGACCCAGTATGTCGCCGACTTCTTCAACGCGCTGGGCGACGCCGCCGACAGCCGCTTCAAGACTGAATAACAGGCTTCGCCGGTCTTCCTCGCAAAAAACAGACGCATCAACTCCAAGGGGATGGGGCCAAACCTCATCCCCTTTTGATCAACAAAGGGGTGCATGCCCATGAAAACCCATCAAAGCGCAGCGCTGGAGCGCAAAAAGTTCTTCGCCGATCCGCTGATGGTCTTTACGATCCTGCTGCTGGTCGTCCTGCTCATGCTCTTCATCCTCTACCCGCTGGCCATGCTCCTGCTGGACAGCGTTTATGTGCAGGGGACGGAGCTCGTGCCGCTTGAGACGGTGCTCAGCGGCGAAGCCGACGCGCCCTACAGCAAGGATGGCGCGTCCGTCACCGTCCTGAGCAGCAAGAACAAGAAGACCGTCGTCGCGCTTGACAGCCTCGATTCGCAGGTCGGCTGCCTGTTCGCCAAAAACGAGCGCGCGCTCAAGGAGGGCGAGGCGGTCGATCCCGCATCCACCTATGTCAAGGTGCAGCGCAACGCGCTGACTCTGGCAGCCTTCCCGCGCATCTTCGCCGATTACACCTTCACAGCCGCCTTCCGCAACACGCTCGTGCTGGGCGCGATTACGGGCTTTGGCTCCGTGATCATCGGCCTGCTCTTCGCGTATGTCGACTGCTACGTTCGCGTGCGCTCGCGCGTGACCAAGAAGATGTTTGACGTCGTGTCGATGCTGCCGGTCGTCTCCCCGCCGTTCGTGCTCTCGCTGTCGATGATCCTGCTCTTTGGCCGCGGCGGCCTGATCACCCGCAAGCTGCTGGGCATCTACGACAGCAACGTCTACGGCTTGGGCGGCATCGCCATCGTGCAGGTGCTGACCTTCTTCCCGGTCTGCTACATGATGCTCAAGGGCCTGCTCAAGAACATCGATCCCTCCATGGAGGAGGCCGCGCGCAACATGGGCGCGGGCCGCATGAAGGTCTTCACCACCGTGACCCTGCCGCTGATGCTGCCGGGCCTGGGCAACGCCTTCCTCGTCACCTTCATCGAGTCCGTCGCCGACTTCGCCAACCCCATGATGATCGGCGGCAGCTATGACACGCTGGCGACCACCATCTATCTGCGCATCACGGGCGGCAGTTACGATACCAACGGCGCCGCGGCGATGGCCGTCGTGCTGCTGTGCATCACGCTGCTCCTCTTCCTGATTCAGAAGTACTACCTCGAGAAGAAGACCGCCGCGACGCTGACCGGCAAGGCCAGCCGCGCCCGCGCCCTCATCGAGGACAGGAGCGTGCGCGTGCCGCTGGTGACGCTCTGCTCCGTGCTTTCCGCGTTCGTCATTCTGATGTACATCGCGATTCCCTTCGGCGCGCTCTTCAAGCTCTGGGGCCGCGATTACAGCCTCTCGCTCAAGTGGTTTGAGCAGCTCTTCCGCGACGACGGCTTCAAGGCCTTCAAGGATTCCTTCGTCCTCTCGCTGATCGCCTCGCCCATCACCGCGCTGCTCTCGATGATCATTTCCTATCTGGTCGTCAAGAAGAAGTTCCGCGCGAAGGGCTTCATCGAGTTCGTCTCGATGCTCGCCATGGCCGTTCCCGGCACGGTGCTGGGCGTCGGCTTCATCCGCGGCTTCGCGGGCGGCGTCTTCCGCACGGGCTTCCTGCAGGGCATCTACGGCACGGGCATCATCCTGGTGATCGTGTTCGTCGTGCGCTCGCTGCCGGTCGGCACGCGCAGCGGCATCTCCGCCCTGCGGCAGATCGACAAATCCATCGAGGAATCGGCCTACGACCTGGGCGCCGGCAGCGGCCGCGTCTTCATGACGGTCACGCTCCCGCTGATCAAGGATTCCTTCTTCAGCGGCCTGGTCACGACGTTCGTCCGCTCCATCACGGCCATCAGCGCGGTCATCCTGCTGGTGACGCCGCGCTATCTGCTCATCACCTGCCGCATCAACGAGTTCGCCGAGAAGGGCGCCTACGGCGTCGCCTGCGCCTACGCGACCATTCTCATCGCCATCGTCTACGCGGCCATCGTCGTGATGAACTTCTGCATCAGGCACTTCGGAACCAGCAAACAGATGCGAGTAAAGGAGGAGGGCTGACATGGCCACCAAGGAAAAGAAGGGCGTTCGCCTTGACCATATCTCCAAGATCTACAACGATCCCAAGACGGGCAAGCGGTTTTATGCCGTGCATGACGTGTCGCTTGACATCGAGCCGGGCAGCTTTGTGACGCTGCTTGGCCCCTCCGGCTGCGGCAAGACGACGACGCTGCGCATGATCGCGGGCTTTGAAACCCCGGACGAGGGCGAAATCTACCTGGGCGACGAGCCGATCAACGCCCTGACGCCCAACAAGCGCGACACGGCGATGGTCTTCCAGAGCTATGCGCTCTTCCCGCATTACAATGTCTACGACAACGTCGCCTACGGCCTGCGCCTGCGCAAGGTGCCCAAGGCGGAGATGCAGGAGCGCATCGCGCGCATCCTCGATCTCGTCGAGCTGACCGGCATGGAGCAGCGCATGACCAACCAGCTCTCCGGCGGCCAGCAGCAGCGCGTCGCGCTCGCCCGCGCGATGGTCGTGGAGCCGAGCGTGCTGCTCTTTGACGAGCCGCTCTCCAACCTCGATGCCAAGCTGCGCGTCTCCATGCGCACGGAGATCCGCCGCATCCAGCAGACGCTGGGCATCACCGCCGTCTACGTCACACACGACCAGGCGGAGGCGATGGCGATCTCCGACAACATCATCATCATGAACAAGGGCGTCATCGCGCAGATGGGCACGCCGGAAGCCATCTACTACCATCCCAGCAGCGAGTTCGTCGCGGACTTCATCGGCGAGGTCAACTTCCTCACGGGCGACATCGTCTCAACCGACGGGGGCATGTGCATGCTGAACATCGCGGGCCATCCCGTCCGCGTCGAGAATCCGGACGGCTTCCCCATCGGCAAGACCTGCAAGATCGTCCTGCGTCCGGAGGCGGGCATCCTCGCCGACACGGGCGCCCTGCCCTGCAAGGTCGTGCTCTCCTGCTTCATGGGCGCGTATCAGAACTACCACGTCATGGTCGATGACACGCTCGTCAAGCTTGCGGACTATTGCCCCGTCGGCCGCAAGGTCTATCAGGTCGGCGACACGGCCTATCTCTCCTTCAAAGAGGGATGCGTACACATGCTGTGATGTCCTGCGCGATTTTCTCTGTATACGCAAAGCCCCTTCGCCAGCGCGAAGGGGCTTGTCTATACGATTCTGCGTCAAAATGGGTTCTAACAGCGCGAAGCAAGAAGGGCCAAGGGATGAAATCCCTTGCGGGGTTTGGGGCAGCGCCCCAAGCGGGTTCTAGGGCGGCAGCCCCATGATGCCTTGCTCACTCAGCCATTCTGCCAGCGGATCTGCTCGCCCGTAATCAGCGGATAGCGCGCCAGCTCGCTGCCATCGAGATTCTCCCTGTGCATGTCGACCGCCGTGATCTGGTGGTTCTCGTAGGTCGTGTAGTAGTAGATGCCCTTCTGCGCGTTGCAGCAAGAGGTGTAGAGCGTGATCTCGTATTTGCCCTCGCCGACGTCGCAGCAGCCGCGCTGCTGATCGACCGAGCCGAGAATGTGGAAGAACTGGCTGACGCTCTCCTTTTCCGAATCGCCGGAGACGGCGTGCATCTTCGTGAACGCCACGCGCACGAAGCGCGACTGCGAGGAGAGATCGCCCGGCAGGCCGAGCGCGCCCATGCCGCGGCTGTAGGTATGCAGCGGCACCTCCGGCGCGAAGCAGTTCTCCGGCTGGCGGGGCGAGAGATGCATGTAGTTGTTCAGCGCAAACATCTGCTGGTCAAACGGCGGGTTGTTCGTCATGACGCCGACGGGGTTGTCGTAGATTTTGATGCCCTCGCGAACGGCCTCCACCGTGATCGCTTCGTCCCTGTCGGCGATGAGCCAGTGCAGCTGCGCCAGCGGCAGCTGCTCGCTGAAGGGCTCGTCGATCAGGTTGATGCGCGCAAGCAGCGTCCGCGCCTCGGCGACCGAGGCGCACTGCCCCAGCACCCAGGGAATGAACTCGAACTGCGCGACGTTGTCCTTCCCCTCCGCGCGCTTCTCGTAATGCGCGTTGCCCACGAAGTTGAGCCCGGCCATGCCCAGCCCCTTCTCGTTCATCGCGTCGTAGTACAGCGGCACGCCGCCCGCGACATAGGCCATGCCGATCATCGCGTAATGCCGCTTCATCGGGCCCATCGCGCGGAAGTCAAACGGATAATTCCGCGGCGTCACCGTCACCTCGTCGCCATAGGAAAACTCATAATCGAGCGTCCTGCCAAAGTAAAAATCCTTCGTCTTATACGTCGCTGCCGTACACATGCCAAAGCCTCCCCTTTCCTTTTTGAGCGTTTCCGGTCGTCTCTTTTCAGCCTGATTGTAGCATAAACGCTTTGCCGATTTCAATACAATCCGCTGACCGCCCAAAAAGGACAGCCTGACGGCATAAGCAGGATGTTTATTCCATGATTCGTTCTTTTCGGGAATCATGGCATATTTGCCCTCCCCCTCGGGGAGCGCAGACCCTTTTGTCGGCGCTCTGAAGGATTCCCCTGCGTCTGGCTGGCGCATCGCTCAAAAAACGCCCCGCCGGCTTTCTCCGGCGGGGCGCTGTGTGATTAGCCCTCGATCAGAATCGTGTTCTCTTCAGGGGCTTTCGGCGTCTCCTTCTTCGGGATGGTCACATGCAGGACGCCGCTCTCATACGAGGCCTTGACGTCCTCCTTGCGGATGTGCTCGCCCACAAAGAAGCTGCGCTTCATCACGCCCGCATAACGCTCCTGACGGAGCATCTTGCCCTTTCCGGTTTCGCTGTCCTTCTTCAGGGTCTTTTCCGTGGAGATGGTCAGGTATCCGTTGGTCAGCTCCAGATGAATCTCTTCCTTCTTGAAGCCGGGCAGATCGACATCCACCTCGTAGCCCTCATCGGTCTCGCGAACATCCGTCTTCATCATGTTCTGTGCGTGCTTGCCGTACAAAACATGGTCGACGCTGCTCGTGCCGAAGCCACGGTCGAAATCATCCAGAACATCCATCAGGTTTTCACCGAAAACGGTGGGAAGAATCATGCTCATCATGCAGACCTCCATTCTCATGGCCTTGCACCGCTGGTACCAACGCCAGTCATGTAAGGTCGCATCATGGCCTTTTCGCAGGTCGTGTTTCCGTGGTCATCAGCCGCCGCGTTCCTTCAAACGCTGCCCTTATTATAGTCATTAGTCAAAGAAAGTCAATACCCTTTTCCCCTTTTTTTGAAAATTTTTTTCGTCGGTTGAAACTTCCCCCGCGTCATGGTAAGATAAGGCCGTCGCCCGCGCGGCGGCAATTCATTCCGATAAGGAGGGCCCGATCATGCCCTGCACCACCATTCTGGTCGGCAAGGACGCCACCTACGACGGCTCCACGATGATGGCCCGGAACGAGGATTCCGGCCCCGACGGCTTCGCGCCCAAGAGGTTTATCGTCGTGCAGCCCGGGGAGCAGCCCCGCCGCTACCAGTCCGTCATCTCCAAGGTCGTCATCGACCTGCCGGAGAACCCCATGCGCTATACCGCCATGCCCAACGCCCTGCCCGACCGCGGCATCTGGGGCGAGGCCGGCTTTAACGCCTGTAACGTCGCCATGTCCGAGACCGAGACGATCACCTCCAACGCCCGCGTGCTGGGCGCGGACCCGCTCGTCCCCGGCGGCATCGGCGAGGAGGACATGCTCACGATCGTTCTCCCCTATATCCACTCCGCCCGCGAGGGCGTGCTGCGCCTGGCCGGGCTGCTGCGCCAGTACGGCACCTACGAGATGAACGGCATCGGCTTTCAGGATGCCCACGAAATCTGGTGGATGGAGACCATCGGCGGCCACCACTTCATCGCCAGGCGCGTGCCGGACGACCGCTACGTCGTCATGCCCAACCAGCAGGGCATCGACTTCTTCGACTTCACCGATGCCTTTGGCGAGCAGAAGGCGCATCTCTGCTCCCCGGACATGCTCGAGTTCATCGCGGAAAACCATCTCGATCTCTCGATGTCCCCCGTCCCGCTCGCGCAGCAGACCCGCTTTGACGTGCGCGCCGCGCTGGGTAGCCATACCGCGTCGGATCATTCCTACAACACGCCCCGCGCCTGGTTCATGGAGCGCTATCTGAACCCCACGACTCGCAAGTGGGACGGCCCGCAGGCCGACTTCACGCCCGAGAGCGACAACCTGCCCTGGAGCATGGTGCCGGAGCACAAAATCACGGTCGAGGACGTCAAGACCGTCCTCTCCTCCTGCTACGAGGGCACGCCCTACAATCCTTACGCGCAATACGGCGACGCCTCCGAGCGCGGCAAATACCGCCCCATCGGCGTCAACCGCAACAACTTTGTCGCCCTGACCCAGCTGCGCCCGAATGTGCCTCAGGCGATCGCCGCCGTCGAATGGATCGCGGTCGGCTCCAACGCCTTCAACGGCATGCTCCCCTTCTACGGCAACGTGGAGCGCACGCCGGATTACCTCGCGGGCACGACCGCCGAGGTCACGACGGAGAATTTCTACTGGGCCAACCGCCTGATTGCCGCGCTTTGCGACGCGCATTATCACGCCTGCATCGCCCACGTCGAGCGCTACCAAAATAAGCTCGCCGCCAAAGGCCATGAAATGCTCCATGCGTTTGACGAGGGCGCCCGCACAGCGTCGGACCTGCCCGCCTATCTCGCGGACTGCAACGATCAGGTGGCCGCGTTCGCCAAGGCGGAGACCGCCGATCTGCTCGACAAGGTGCTCCTCGCCGCGAGCCTGCGCATGAAAAACGCCTACTCCCGCGCCGACGCATAATCCTCTCTCCCTGCCGGAGCCTTGCGCATCCCGCCCCTTCCTCAGGGCCGGGATGCTTTTTTCTCTTTGACGTCAGATCGTCATTGCGCGCAGGACGCCGCAGGTGTATACTGATCCAGTCATTTTTCCAAAAGGAGCAATGCCTATGAAATCCTGGAAGGCTCTGCTGCGGCGTAAGGACGTCGCCTGTACATTTCAGCGCTACGGCATCGACGCGCTGGGCGCGATGGCGCAGGGACTGTTCTGCACGCTGCTGGTGGGCACCATTCTCAACACCCTCGGCCAGCAGCTTCACATCGGCTTTCTGACCGCGCCGGCCGTCACCATTCAGTCCGGCGGTCAGGCCATCAGCTACACGATCGGCGGTCTGGCTTCCCTGATGGTCGGCCCGGGCATCGCCGTGGCGATCGGCTCCGCGCTGCATTGCCCGCCGCTCGTGCTGTTCTCGCTGATCCCGGTCGGCTTCGCGGCGAACGCGATGGGCGGCTCCGGCGGCCCGCTGGCCGTCTACGTCGTGGCGATTGTCGCCTGCGAGCTGGGCAAGCTCGTCTCCAAGGAGACGCGCATCGACATCCTCGTCACCCCGCTGGTCACGATTCTCTCGGGCATCGGCGTTTCCGCGCTGGTCGCCTCGCCCATCGGCCGGGCGGCCAACGCCGTCGGCCAGGCGATCATGTGGGCGACAGAGCTTCAGCCCTTCTTCATGGGCATGCTCGTCTCCGTGCTCATCGGCATGGCGCTGACCCTGCCCATCAGCTCCGCCGCGATCTGCGCCTCCTTCGGCCTGGTGGGCCTGGCGGGCGGCGCTGCCGTCGCGGGCTGCTGCGCGCAGATGGTTGGCTTCGCCGTCATGAGCTTTAAGGAGAACGGCTGGGGCGGCCTCGTCGCGCAGGGCGTGGGCACGAGCATGCTGCAAATGCCCAACATCGTCAAAAACCCGCGCGTCTGGATTCCGCCGACGCTGACCTCGGTGATCACCGGGCCCATCGCGACCTGTCTGTTCCGTTTGCAGATGAACGGCTCGCCCGTCTCCTCAGGCATGGGCACCTGCGGCTTCGTCGGGCAGATCGGCATCTACACCGGCTGGGTCAACGACGTCGCCGCCGGCCTCAAGCCCGCCATCACGGCAGCAGACTGGCTGGGCATGGCGCTGGTATGCTTTGTCCTCCCGGCTGTGCTGAGCGCGCTGTTCGCGGCGCTGCTCAGGCGCCGGGGCTGGATTCGCGAGGGCGATCTGAAGCTGGATCTGTGAGAAACGGCCATCCGGTTCCCCGCCCACAGTCAAAGGACAAATCAACAAAGCAAGCGCTCCGCACAGCAGTTCACACCGCCGCGGAGCGCTCGTCTTTTTGAGATAAGCAGTTGTTTCTGAATGGCTCTTTTCTTCAGGAAATATTCGGAGGGCTTCTCTTCCCTTCGGGGAGAGAAACCCCTTTTGTCGTCGGTCTGAGCGCTATTTTTCTCATTGCTTCTGCGCCAGCCGCACCAGATCGTTCAGCCTGGAGCGGGATTCTCCCTCCCGGAGCCGCCGGCAGACGATGACCAGTCTGTCCTCTTCGATGCAGGTGGAGAGTGTGAGCAGCGCGTCGGTGGGCTTTACGTCGATGGGCACCGCATAGGCGGATTTCAGCTGAAGCTGACGAACATACGCATCAAACGACGCGTCGCTTAAAAACGTGGGATGGGTGAAGTAGTTGATGAAATTCTCGTCGCGCACGTCGAGCGGCACGCGCAGCACGGAGAAGATGACGTATTCCTCCGTCTCCCAGAGCGTGTCAAAGCGCACGAAGGGATGGCTGCGGTAGTAGTCGATATCCTGAATGTAATGCACCAGACGGCCGAACATCGTGCCATCCTTCATGTTGTGCCCGTGCAGCAGCAGGTTCTGCGTCTGCTCCGTGAAGCGGTGGTTTTCGTCCAGAAAGATCGTCCCCGAGGCATTCCTGTCCTTGTTGAAGTCGTGCGTCAGGTAGTAGCTGTTGTCCTTGTACATGACGGGCAGGTCAATCACATCGGGAATGCTCAGCCAGCCGATGAGGTCATGATTCCGGTTGTAGAGCGCCTCCATGTGCGCCAGGGGCGTCCCGCCAACCTGATGGAACCGCGTTTTATCCGCCGTCTCCTCCGCCTCGGGCGAAGGCTCGAGGGATGGCGCGCTCGTGGGCCCGAAGCTTTCTGGGGGCTCGGGCGTGAGCGCCGGCGGCGCTTCCTCCACCTCGAGCGGGAGGGCGGAAAGCTCCTTCTCCATCTCTACGGCATGGAGCGCGGCGAGCTCCCCGTTCAGCTTCTTCGTGCGCAGGCTGCGCAGCAAAATGCCCGCGATCATCACCAGGCTCAGGATCATCACGGCGATGAGCGCCGGCATGAGCACGCGGGAAAGATTCGGGGGAACAGTGCGGCGGCGTTTCTGCCGCTGTGGCCTTCGCGTGAATTCGCCAACCGTCCGCCGTCTTCGCAGGGAGGAAAGCCGTCTTCTGCGCTTTTTCACGAAACGCCTCCTCCTTTCCCGGCAAGCTGGCGCATCAGGGCGCGCGGCAAATGCATCCAGTTGGCATTATAACATAAAAATCCTGTTGCGTCACGAAAAGAAACGCATTTCACCGGTCAGAGGCTGACAACCGGCTTCAAAAGCGGCTCTGGAGGACAATATACATTGATCCAAATTCTTTTATTTAGTTGAGTCTTTACATTTTTTCTCCGCCGTGGTATTCTGGAATAAAGATATAAAATAATAATTAACGACTGATTTTCTTCTTCTGGTCATTTTATTCATGAATCATAATGATCTTTCGGTCATCAAAAAAGGAGGGGATCGTCTCATGGCACGATACAGCGGCCCGGATCCGCAAAAGTATATACGGATTCGCGAGGCGGCCATCGAGCTGATAGTGTCCAGAGAGGTGATACGCTTTGGAATCTCGCCAAGCAGTTTCTTGGCAGGGGCGGCAGATGGACGGAGATTGCCACTCTCAACAACACTTCGGGTATCACCCTTTAGAAACGTGCGCCGCCGGGCGCACCTACGAAAAGCGGCTGTGTCGGAAAACCGGCACAGCCGCTTCAATCCGTCTGACAGGCATCGCCAATGGGCTGTCGATGCAAGTCTGCTGACGCATTCTTCTTATTGCATTATTGCGGTGGAGAATTACTCTGCCAGTTCAGCCGCAATCTGGAGACCACAGTAACGACCAGAAGTCAAGCTCCAGCTGTTATTCGCACCGCCATAAGTAGCCTGAATGCTTTTTTCGTACAAAAAGGAGTTGCCTCTTAGTGAGGCAACCCCCTTGGTGGAGCATAGGGGAGTCTCCTCTCGCGCCTCGACGGCGCTCGGTCAGCCCGGCTCTGACAGCCCACTGGGCTGTCATTCACTCCCGGGCCAGGTTCGACTCCCCCTTGGCCAGTCGTCAAACCTTGAAATAAGAAAAAACCTCAGCCAAAGCTGAGGTCTTGGTGGAGCATAGGGGAGTCTCCTCTCGCGCCTCGACGGCGCTCGGTCAGCCCGGCTCTGACAGCCCACCGGGCTGTCATTCACTTCCGGGCCAGGTTCGACTCCCCCTTGGCCGGTCGTCAAACCTTGAAATAAGAAAAAACCTCAGCCAAAGCTGAGGTCTTGGTGGAGCATAGGGGAGTCGAACCCCTGACCTTTTGAATGCCATTCAAACGCGCTACCAACTGCGCTAATGCCCCGTCAACGTTATGTATTATACTCCCATTGCGGGAACTTGTCAACCTCTTTTTTCAATTTTTTCTTCCCGCAGCGCGGCGCACGGCAAAAAAATCGGAAAACCCGAAAAAGCCCCTCCCGAGGAAGCCGCTCAATCCGTCCGGAGTCTGCAAAGCGTCTGTTAAATCCTTTTCAGGGCCGCCGGTTCTCTTGACTTGAAACCCATAAAAAGAGTATAATAAAGCCAAATAGGCTCAGCGCAAATGCGCTCTGCCCGTTTGAAGCTATCATCCCCGGGGCTTTTGCCCTTTTCATCATTCGTGGGAGCTTCCCATCAGTTCAGGAGGAGATTTTCTTATGCGTCGAATTGGTGTCCTGACCTCCGGCGGCGACTCGCCGGGCATGAACTATGCGGTCATGTCTGTGGCCAAAGCCGCCCGGTATTACGGCATGTCCCTGATCGGCATCAAGCGCGGCTACAACGGCACGCTCTGCCGCAGTCACAATATCGCCGACGACATGGTCGAGCTCGATCTGGATACCATTCTGGATATCGCCGATCAGCCCGGCACCTACCTGCGCACAGCGCGCTGCCTCGATTTCCTCAAGCCGGAGATGCGCGCCCACGCCGTCAACAACATCCATGAGATGGGCATTGAGGGCATCGTCGTCATCGGCGGCGACGGCTCCTATCATGGTGCGATGGAGCTGTGCGCGCTGGGCGTGCCCTGCGTCGGCATCCCGGGCACCATCGACAACGACCTGGCCTATACCGAGAATACCCTCGGCTTTGACACCGCCGTCAACTCCTGCATGGCCGACATCCGCGCCATCCGCGCGACCAGCCGTTCGCACGACCGCCCCGGCGTCGTCGAGGTCATGGGCCGCCACTGCGGCGACATCGCGCTGCGCGCCGCGGCCAGCACCGGCGCGGAGATCGTGCTCGTGCCGGAGGTCTCCTGGTCGATTCAGGAGGTCGCCGACCGCCTCTGCCGCCTGATCGACGCGGGCAACCTGCGCGCGACGGTCATCGTCGCCGAGGGCGCGTGGGATTCCATGCAGCCCACCGACTGGCAGCATTACCTGATCGCTCAGGGCGAGCGCGCGCACGACGACAGCACCATCTCCACCAACTATCTGGCGAAGATCCTGCGCTGCAAGTGCAAGGCGGAGGCCCGCCCGACGGTTCTGGGCTACACCCAGCGCGGCCAGTCCCCGTCCTCCTACGACAGCTGGTTCGCGTTCGAGGCGGGCAACCTCGCGGTCAACCTGCTGCGCAACGGCATCGGCAACCAGGTCATCGGCATCAAGGATGGCCGCGTCTACTACATGCCCATCGCGATGGCGCTGCAGCAGAAGCGCGAGTTCAACCTCTCGCTCTACAACATGATCAACTCGCTGTAACCCTTTGCGCAAGACCATCCGGGGATATTCGTTTGACGAATATCCCTCTTTTTCTCTGATTCCACCCACGTCCGAAAAGGAGAGCCTATGCTGCGCAAGAACGACGTCTTCGAGATGACCTGCGATGCCTTCGGGCAGGACGCACAGGGCGTCTGCCGCCACGAGGGCATGGCCGTGTTCGTGCCGGGAATGCTGCCTGGCGAGCGCGCGCTGGTGCGCATCGTCAAGCCCGAGAAGCGCTATGCCTTCGGGCGCGTCGAGCGCCTGATCAAGACAAGCCCCGACCGCCGGGATCCCCCCTGCCCCATCTACAAACGCTGCGGCGGCTGCTCCTGCCAGCACATGAGCTATGAGGCCTCGCTGCGCTTCAAGCGCGAGCAGGTGCAGGCGCTGCTTGAGCGCGTCGGCGGGCTTTCCATTGAGGTGCCGCCCGTGCTGGGCATGGCGCATCCCTTCGCCTACCGCAACAAGGGCGCATATCCCGTCGCGCAGGGCAAGGGCGGCCCCGCCTGCGGCTTCTTCGCCCCGCGCAGCCACGACCTCGTGCCGCTGCCGGAGGGCGGCTGCCTGATTCAGGGTGAGGATTCCGCCTGCGCCGTGCAGGCCGTGCTCCAGTGGATGCGCCAAGCCGGCGCTTCCGCCTATGACGAGACGACGGGCCGTGGACTCGTCCGCCACATCATGACCCGCTCGACAACCGCTGGCGGCCTGATGGTCGTGCCCGTCGTCACGGACACACACATTCCTCAGCCGGAGCTGCTCATCCGCCTGCTGCGCGAGGCCGTGCCCGGGCTTGAGAGCGTCTGTCTGAGCGTCAACCGACGCCGCACGAACGTGATCCTCGGCGACGAGCTGCACACGCTCTGGGGCAAGCCCGTGATGGAGGACACGCTCGGCGGCCTGCGCTTCTCCGTCTCTCCGCTGTCGTTTTTTCAGGTCAACCCGGCGCAGACGGAGAGGCTTTACGGCCTGGCGCTTGAATATGCGCAGCTGACCGGCAGCGAGACCGTCGTGGATGCCTACTGCGGCGCGGGGACGATCTCTCTGCTCCTTGCACAGAAGGCGAAGCGCGTCATCGGCATTGAGATCGTGCCGCAGGCCATCGACAACGCGCGCGAAAACGCGGCGCGCAACGGCATCACGAACGCGGAATTCCTCGTCGGCGCAACGGAGGAGCTCCTGCCCCGCCTCGTCGCGGAGGGCCTTGCGCCGGACGTGATCGTCATCGACCCGCCGCGCAAGGGCTGCGAGCGCGCCGTTCTGGACGCCATTCTCGCCGCCAGGCCGAAGCGCGTGGTCTACGTCTCCTGCGGCGCACCGACGCTCGCACGCGACGCGAAAATCTTCTGCGAGGGCGGCTATACGGCGCAGGCCGTGCAGTGCGTCGACATGTTCTGCTGGACGGGGGCGGTGGAAACTGTTATGTCATTGGTCCAACAAAAGCCGGATGATATCGTCAAGGTCGGCATCGACGCGGACGAGCTGGCCGTCACCAAGGCTGAGAGCAAGGCGACCTACGGCGAGATTCAGGCGCGCGTCAAGGAGCAGACCGGTTTGAACGTCACGCCGCTGTACATCGCGCAGGTGAAGCGGAAATACGGCATCATAGAGCGCGAGTGCTACAACAAGGCGAAGTCCGAGAGCGCAAAGATGCTGATCTGCCCGCCGGATAAGGAAAAGGCGATTGAAGATGCGCTGAGGTTCTTTGGGATGATTGCGTGACAAGTCATGGCACAGGGCAGCACATGTCAGAAAGACTATATTCAAAACTCTCATCATGGAAAGACGCGAGCAGTTCATACTGTTTCGCGTTTTTTATTTCTGCCTTTGCTCGCCATCTCTATGCATCGCTTCATTCACATAAAAGCAAGAGTAATTCTTCTTTTCGTATGTCTGTCGATTGCAAAGATGCAACATATATCGTATAATGATGGTGATACCGCTTGACAGTAGGAAGGTGAACCTTGATGGCAACAAGCTACAACAAGCTCTGGAAGCTGCTCATCGACAAAGGGATGCGCAAGAAAGATCTGCAACTCGCCGCAGGCATCAGCTCCGGCGTCATCACCAAGATGGGCAAAGGTGAAGCCGTCACCACGACAGTGCTTGCCAGGATTTGCAGAGCCCTCGACTGCAACATCGGAGACATCATGGAATTTGTCGATGACGAGAATTAACGCACAACAGAGATTCAGGAGGCCAAACCGATGGACGCTCGTATGCTCAACACCATTGTGAACTTCATCTGGGGCATCGCCGATGATTGCCTGCGGGATGTGTATGTGCGCGGCAAGTACCGCGATGTAATTCTGCCGATGACGGTTATCCGCCGTCTGGACGCTGTGCTTGAAGACACCAAGCCGCAGGTGCTTGCGATGAAGAAGACGCTTGATAGTGCAGGCATCACCAACCAGTGGGGCGCGCTGTGCAATACAGCCGGGCAGGCCTTCTGCAACGCTTCGCCCTTCTGCCTGCGCAACCTGACCAGCCGCCCAACCCCGCAGAAGCTCAAGGCGGATTTTGAAGCATATCTCGCCGGCTTCTCGCCCAACGTGCAGGAGATTCTGGAGAAGTTCAAGTTCCGCAATCAGATTGACACCATGATCGAAGCCGACATCCTCGGCGCGGTCATCCAGAAGTTCATTAGCAAGGACATCAATCTCAGCCCGAAGCCGTGCGGCAACCTTCCCGGCCTGGACAACCATGCCATGGGCACCATCTTCGAGGAGCTTGTGCGCCGCTTCAACGAAGCCAACAATGAGGAAGCCGGTGAGCACTGGACACCCCGCGATGTCGTGGAGCTGATGGCTGATCTTGTGTTTGCGCCCATCGCGGATCAGATCAAGGACGCCACCTACTCCTGTTATGACGGTGCATGCGGCACGGGTGGTATGTTGACCGTTGCGCAGGATCGCCTGAACAAAATCGCCGCGGAGAACGGCAAGAAGGTGTCCATCCACCTGTTCGGGCAGGAAATTCAGCCCGAAACTTACGCTATCGCCAAGGCGGATATGATGCTCAAGGGCGACGGCGAGGAGGCCATGCACATCGCCTACGGCTCCACGCTGTCCAGCGATCAGCATGCAGCCCGTTCGTTCGACTTCATGCTGGCAAACCCTCCCTATGGCAAGAGTTGGAAGACCGATGCGGACAAGATGGCCTCTGGCAAGAAAAAGGAAATCCTCGATACCCGCTTCAACACTGCCACCGCTGATGGCGAGCCGCTTCCGATGATTCCCCGATCCTCCGATGGGCAACTACTGTTCCTGCTCAACAACATCAGCAAAATGAAGCAGGATACACCTCTGGGCAGCCGTATTGTCGAGGTGCATAACGGCTCCAGCCTGTTCACGGGCGATGCGGGCAGCGGCGAGAGCAACGCCCGCCGCTATATGATCGAAAACGACCTGGTGGAGGCCATCATCGCGCTGCCGGAAAAGATGTTCTACAACACGGGCATCGGCACGTTCATCTGGGTGCTGTCCAACCGCAAGGAGGAGCGCCGCAAGGGAAAGATTCAGCTCATCGACGCGACCGCCATCAAGACGCCCCTGCGCAAGAACATGGGCGAAAAGAACTGCGAGCTTTCCCCGGCGCAGCGCCAGGAAATCGTGCGCATCTTCATGGCGTTTGAGGAAAGCGAGGTCAGCAGGATTTTCCCGAACAGCGAGTTTGGCTATTGGAAGGTATCCGTGCAGCAGCCTCTGCTGGATGAGCAGGGCAACCCCGTCCGTGACAAAAAGGGCCGTATCCAGCCGGACAAGAGCAAGAGCGACACGGAGATCATCCCGTTCCGCTACGAGGGCGGCATCGAGGCCTTTATGGACGCCGAGGTGCGCCCCTATGCCCCCGGTGCGTTCATCGACCCTAAGGCGACGAAGATCGGCTATGAGCTGAGCTTCACCAAGTATTTCTACAAGCCGGTGCAGCTGCGCCCGATGGAGGACATTGTGGCCGATTTGAATGCGCTGGAAAAGGAAACGGACGGCATGCTGGCGGAGATTCTTGGAGGGATTCAGGGATGAAGCGGTATGAAGCTTATGATAGCTTTCTGGATATATGGGTGGATGAGATTCCCGCACATTGGGAAACGCATAAAATGAAATATCTGTTTCATGAGCGTTCTGAAAAGGGATATCCAGATGAGCCGTTACTGGTAGCATCCCAAAACATGGGTGTTGTTCCAAAGAATGTTTATGGGAACCGAACCGTTGAAGCACAAAAAGACTTGCACTTGCTAAAACTCGTCAGAGTTGGTGATTTTGTCATAAGTCTTCGCTCCTTTCAGGGCGGATTGGAATACGCCTATTATCAGGGCATCATTAGTCCTGCATATACGGTTCTCACACCGCATGAACCTATCACAGCAGGATATTTCCGCTATTTGGCAAAAAGCAAGCTCTTTATTGGACTGCTGACGCTCTGCGTTACAGGTATCCGTGAAGGTCAGAATATTGACTATGAGAAGTTGCGCAATCATTTTCTTCCCGTCCCTCCCCGCGAGGAGCAAGACCAGATTGTGCGATACCTCGACTGGCAGGTGTCGAAAATCAATCGGCTCATTGCGGCGAAGAGGAAGCAGATTGCTCTGTTAAAGGAGCATAGAACCGCAAAAATCAATCAGGCTGTTACGACTGGAATCCATAGTGACACACAACTTGCATACACCGGTTATAATTGGCTGCCTTATGCCCCTGCAAACTGGAAGCCTGTCCCCGCAAAAGCCCTTTTTAGAAACGTAACAGAGCTTCGCCGACAGGATGATTCTATGCTTGCAGCAACGCAGAAGTATGGATTGATTGAACAATCCGAATACATGCGTCTTGAAGGACGTCGTATTGTATTGGCGAATGATAATCTTGATAAGTGGTTACACACGGAACCCAATGACTTTATCATAAGCCTGCGTAGTTTTCAAGGCGGGTTAGAAATGTGTTCTAAACCCGGATGTGTGACATGGCATTATGTAGTTTTGAGGTCTCAACGGGATATATTCCCTGACTTCTATAAATGGTTTTTCAAATCCGCTGCTTATATTGCCGCTTTGCAGAAAACATCTGACTTTATTCGTGATGGTCAGGATTTACGCTTTTCCAATTTCGTCAAAGTTGGCTTGTTCAACATTCCAATGGACGAACAGCGTGAGATTGCTGAATATCTGAATCAAGAAGTTCCCAAATACGATGTAGCGATTGATAATCTTGAAAAGCAGATTGAGCAGATAACAGAGTTGCGCACCCGCCTGATCTCCGATGTCGTCACCGGGCAGGCGGATGTGCGGGGGATTGAGGTGCCGGAGTACGAGTACGTCGCTGAAGCCATCGAATCTGACGAAAACAACGCAGAAGTATTGGATGAAAGTAAGGAGGCGGATTGAGAATGGATGCTGCGGGAAGAAAAGCCTTTTGGGATGTATTGTGCTCACTTGACGCATACGACGACGAAAACCTGTTCAGGCTGAAAAACGCTACGCCGTGGCCGGATGAATTGTGCCGTTTTCGCGCAGTCAATGAAAACTCGTTATTGCAATTACAGAACAATGAGCAGTTTTTCTCCACAGCCACCTATTACGATGACCCTTTTGACAGCTATTTCAGGATAGATATGCAGGCGCTGCAAGATGGTTACCTCGCGTTACGGCATGAGTTCGATCATGGCGATAAAAAGAAGTTTATAGAATTATTGAAAGCTCTGGGGTTTGAGGCGTATCTTGAGAAAGCTCTTCAAAGCATGGAAACCACAGAACTTGATATGGGTTTTCTGAAACTGTCGCTGAATGAAGTTCGAAATCTTATTCGAGAGCAGATATGCTCCATCTGCTTTTGCGAAGATCCAATGAACGAAGCGATATGGCTCAAGTATGCCGAACAGCATAAGGGGTTCGTTCAAGTATACGACTTTCATGCGCCCTCCACCTGGTTATGCGGAAAAGAAGAAAAATGTGCAAAGTGTGGCGTCAACACCAATCCGCCATGGATTTTTCCGGTATACTATACGAACGAAATGTACAATGGCACACAATATGCAATGAGCCTGCTTATTCGAGAAAAACTCACAAGGTTTCTTCCTACCCTACCAGAACTTCTTCAAAAAGCCCTCATGGTAAGTGCTGCATGGCAAAAAGAACGTATATCACTCGTTAAAAAGGAATGTCATTGTTATGATCGGGAATGGCGAATGCTTCTGCCAACGCCCTATGCCAATCGACCACGCATTAAACTCAAGCCGAAGAGCGTTATTATTGGTTTGCGGACGCCAGAGCATCATAAGCGTTTGATTATCTCGGCAGCGAAGATTGCCGGTATACCAGAGATATACCAAGCGTACATCAACGAGAAAAACCTATTGGATAAAGAACGCATTGCGGAGGATTAGAAGATGCCTTTCACCAACACCAGCGAATCCGGCCTTGAATCCCTGATCGTCAAGTGGCTCGTCGAGCACAACGGCTATGAGCAGGGCCACAGCCACGACTACAACGTGGAATACGCTGTGGACACGGTGCGTCTGTTCCGCTTCCTGAAGGACACCCAGCCGGACGCGGTGAAAAAGCTCCAGCTGGAAACCAGCCCGCAGAAGACGGCGCAGTTCCTCGCCCGCGTGCGCGATGAGATCACCAAGCGCGGCATTGTGGATGTGCTGCGCAGGGGCATCAAGGCCTATCCCGCCAGCCTCGTCATGTTCTATATGACGCCCAGCGTGAACAACCCCGCCGCGGCAGCGCTGTATGCGAAGAACATCTTCAGCGTCACGCGCCAGCTCCATTTCTCGCCCGACGCCACCAAGCTGTCGCTGGATCTGTGCATCTTCATCAACGGCCTGCCGGTCATCACCTTTGAGCTGAAAAACCAGCTGACCAAGCAGAACGTGGACGACGCGGTCTATCAGTACCAGCATGACCGCAGCCCCAAGGAGTTGCTGTTCCAATTCACCCGCTGCATGGTTCACTTTGCGGTGGACGACGCGCAGGTCAAATTCTGCACCCGTTTGCAGGGCAAGGAGAGCTGGTTTCTGCCCTTCAACAAGGGCTACAAGGACGGCGCAGGCAACCCGCCCAACCCGGACGGCCTGATGACGGATTACCTGTGGAAGCAGATTCTGACCAAGGACATGCTCTCGCGCATCATCGGGAACTACGCCACGCTGGTCGAGGAAAAGGACGAGGAAACCGGCAAAACCCGGTATAAGCAAATCTTCCCGCGCTATCATCAGCTGAAAGCGGTGGAAAGCCTGCTGGCGGATGTGAAGAAGAACGGCGTCGGCAAGCGCTATCTCATCCAGCACAGCGCGGGCAGCGGCAAGTCCAATTCCATTGCATGGCTGGCACATCAGCTGACCGGGCTGGAGGACGCGCAGGGCAATCTGCTGGTGGATTCCGTCATCGTGGTCACTGATCGCGTGGTGCTGGATAAGCAAATCCGCGACACCATCCGGCAGTTTGCGCAGACGCGCAATATCGTCGCGTGGGCGGAGCACTCCGGCGATCTGCGCAAGGCCATCGAGGACGGGCGGCGCATTATCATCACGACCATCGAGAAATTCCCGTATGTCCTCCCCGAAATTGATGAGGATCACAAGGATCGGCATTTTGCCATCATCATCGACGAGGCCCATTCCAGCCAGAACGGAAAGACAGCAGGCAAGATGAACATGACGCTGTCCGCCATCATGTCCGACCCGGATATGGACAACGAGGATAAGATCAACGCCATGTGTGAGGGCAAGAAGCTGTTGACCAATGCCAGCTACTTCGCCTTCACCGCCACGCCGAAAAACAAGACGCTGGAGACCTTCGGCACGGCGTATGAGGATGCCGGTGTCATCAAGCACCGTCCCTTCCACGTGTATACCATGAAGCAGGCCATTCAGGAGGGCTTCATTTTGGACGTGCTGAAATACTATACGCCCATCGACAGCTACTACCGGCTGAAGAAAACGGTGGAGGATGACCCGATGTTCGACAAGAAGAAGGCGCAGAAAAAGCTCCGTGCCTTCGTCGAGAATCAGACGTTCACCATCGCGCAAAAGGCCGACATGATGGTCAGCCACTTCCACGATCAGGTCATCGCCAAGGGCAAGATCGGCGGTCAGGCCCGCGCCATGATCATCACCAGCAGCATTGAGCGCTGCATTGAATACTATCACGCTGTGAACAAGTGCCTGGCCAACCGGCGCAGCCCATACAAGGCCATCATCGTCTTTTCCGGCGAGAAGCAGCTGGATAAGGATGCGCCTGCCGTAACCTCCGCCGGGCTGAACGGTTTCCCGGACGCCGCCATTCCCAAGACATTCAAAAAGGACCCGTACCGTTTCCTGATCGTGGCGGATATGTTCCAGACCGGGTATGACGAACCGCTGCTGCACACAATGTATGTGGACAAGCAGCTCTACGACATCAAGGCGGTGCAAACCCTCAGTCGCCTGAACCGCGCCTGCCCGAAAAAGTACGACACCTTCGTGCTGGACTTCTTCAACGATCCGAACGACATTATCGATTCCTTTTCCCGTTACTACAAGACCACGCTGCTGTCCGGCGAAACCGACCCCAACAAGCTGTATGACCTGATTGCCGAGATGGAGAGCTATCAGGTGTTCAGCGATGAGCACGTCGAGCAGCTGGTCAACCGTTATCTGGACGGCGCAGACCGCGATCAGCTTGACCCCACGCTGGATGCCTGCGCATCCGTGTACAAACAGCTCGACACAGATGGACAGATCAAGTTCAAGAGTGCGGCAAAGGGCTTTGTGCGCACCTACGGCTTCCTGAGCGCCATTCTGCCCTATGGAAACCCGGAGTGGGAGAAGCTGTCGATCTTCCTGAACATGCTGATTCCCAAGCTGCCCTCTCCGCAGGAGGATGATCTGTCCCAGGGAATCCTGGAAGCCATCGATCTGGACAGCTACCGCATCGAGAAAAAGGAAACCATCTCGCTGATTCTTCCGGATGAGGATGCCGAGGTTGGGCCTGTGCCGACGAGCGCAGCCAAAGGAAAACAGGAGCCGGAGATGGACGTGCTCTCTGCTATTCTCTCGGATTTCAATGATATGTTTGGCAACATCGACTGGAACGACGCAGACAACGTGCGCAGACAGATTCTCGAAATACCGGCGATGGTCAGCCGGGATGAACAGTATCAAAACGCCATGCGCAACAGCGATAAGCAGGAAGCCCGGACAGAAAGCGACCGTGTGCTTCAGAAGGTCATCTTCTCGATCATGGCGGACAATATGGAGCTGTTCAAGCAGTATACAGATAATCAGGATTTCAAGAAATGGCTGAGTGATCTGGTATTCAACCTGACTTACAATAAAGATGGCAAGCCATACCAGGCACAGAGGCTGACTTAATCGAGGAGCATATATGAACATTAACAACATCAACGTCAACAAGTATCCCATCTCACAAATGCTTGATCCGGATTCACGTGTCGTGTTTGAAATCCCGCGTTATCAGCGTGAGTATGTGTGGGGAACAAGGGAATGGGCTGCCCTGTACGATGACCTGTCAGATAACGACGAAGGGTACTTCCTCGGTTCAATTATCTGTATCAATTCCACAACCAATACGCTCCTTCCAAAGTTCGAAGTTGTCGATGGTCAGCAGCGACTCACAACCATCAGCCTGTTGCTTGCTGCACTTTATGATGTCCTAAACAGCCATAGAAATGAACTCGATGAGGATCAGCAATCGGATGTTCTTCAGCTCAAGCGCAAATTGGTTTTGAAGAAAACAATCCAGGATATGCGTGTTGTTCCACAGGTACAGGGCAACAACCTGGATGACTACATGGGGCTCATGGCACGGGTCGGCTTGATACCACAACGTGCCATGCCTAAATACGCAGGGAATCGGTGCATGGTTCGCGGCTTTAATTACTTCAAAAGGAGAATTGAAGCTGATATAGCGGAATCCTCGAATCTCTTGCATACCCTGTTTCAGATTCTCGACAAGGTAAACTCAGCAATCCTGGTGATGATTGAGGTATCCAATCACGCGGATGCCTATACGCTGTTTGAGTCTCTGAACAACAGGGGTATGCCTCTTACTGCTGTCGACTTGATCAAAAATCTGCTTCTGGCCAAACTGGATCTGGCTGAAAGCAATAGCATGGATTATTACTTTGCGCGCTGGCGAGAAGTATTGAGCAACCTGGGTGATGACTATTCTGTCCAAGAAAGATTCTTCCGCCAGAATTACAACGCTTTCCGTGGCACATTAAATATACCCTTTCGGAAGGATGACCGTCAGTATCCCCTTGGAATCATTGCAACTCGTTCATCCCTGCTTGACATCTATGAGAAGCTGATCATCCATGACCCGAAGCATTTTCTGGATGTGATTACGGAGAATTCCGCAATTTATTCCCTGATTACACTTCAGAAGGCAGATGGACTGCCCTCCGGACTGCGCGAATGCTTCCAGGATTTGCAGCGTGTTCAGGGTGCGCCTTCGTATCTGCTGCTGATGTATCTGCTCAAAAACAGAACCGAGCTGTGTATTGACGATGATCAGATAGCCGAAGTGATCAGGATGCTTGTAAACTTCTTTGTTCGACGCAGCGTGACTGACATACCGCCGACTCGTGATTTGACGCGTTTGTTCATGGCATATATCGAGGAGATTGAGCAGAACAGGTATACCGGCAATCAAGTCTTTACCAGTCTTCGCGCAAAGCTGTTGTCAGTTTCCGCATCCGATGATCTCTTTGCCGAGAAACTGCGCGGTCCGATTTATGACGAAAACTCAGGAGCATGCCGTTTCATTCTTTGTTCGCTTGCACAGCGTGGAATGACGAATGAAACGTATGTCGACCTGTGGCGTCAGTACGATAGTAAGCAGTATGTTTGGAGTATTGAGCATATATTCCCGCAAGGTACAAATATCCCGCAGCCCTGGGTCGATATGATCGCTGGCGGAGATCCTGCTAAAGCCCGGGAGTATCAGACGCTCTATGTACATACATTCGGCAATTTGACCATCACCGGCTATAACAGCGCCCTGAGTAACAAGAGCTTTTCTGAAAAGCGTGACCGAAAAGACAATGCCGGCAAGTATATCGGTTATCGCAATGGCTTGAATCTCAACGCTGATGTTGCTGACAAGGATATCTGGACAATTGACATCATCAATGAGCGCACCGAGAAGCTTGTGCAGGAGATTCTATCATTCTTTGCAATCTGACCTTCAGAAATCAGTTGATTGCAGAGGGTATTTAGGACATGAAACCGGGGATAGTGTGCCTGTGTGCCGAGTACGAGTAGATCGTCTTTACTGCCGGACTGAAACCGGAGGCACAGCTGATGATGTAATTGACAGAGAATGCCATCAGGGAATGAGATATAATGATGACCGCCCATAGCTGAGAGATAGGCCTCGACCATGGGCGGTTTACGATTATGTTATTGCGTAATTCAAATGGAATAATTCATTTATAGCCCGTCTTATGTTTTTCTCATCTATACCATAATAATTCAGCTGAATAGCATAAACCACATATTCCATATACATCAAATCCAGAAGCGAAAGACCGATAAACTCCTGATCGAGATCACCGTGGGCATAGTGATTTCTTTGGGATGAAAGACGCTTTCCCATTTCGGGATACTTCAGTTCCTCCCCGTTTAAATGATACAGGTGTTTGCCGAATACGCCAATGATGTCATCAATCACATCGCCGGTATGGATTATTTCGGATTCAAGGCTATCTGATTTCACCAATCGCTTGAGAAACTTATAGATATCTCGTTTTTTACCAGTACTACTCTCGATTCTCTCATCTATTTCATCGGTTACAGCAGCTTCAGCCTTTAATCTGGCCTCCTTTTTGGGTACTCCGTCCGGAAAATTGCGTTTATATTCCCATTCAAATGCTGCGGTAATCATAATAAATCGGGCGGCATCAATGGTTCTTCCACTTTGATAGGTCTGAGGGAGGTGCCTAAGGTAGAGCATACCGCTTGCGATGTCTGACAGGATTTTTCCCTCATTTCCGGCAAGGTATTTTTGTTGAATATAGCGACCAGACTTCAATGTAGACGATTCATCATCGCCTGCTTCATTGAGCACATACATAGTCGCAAATTCTTCATATTTATCGTCATTCGCAGGCGCAGACAATACAACTTCGGGAAGAAGAATATTCCTTCTGTAGCAAAGATACTGCAGAAATTGTTTTGCAATAAACCACAGCCTATAAATGAGGCGGTAATCATTAGTGGGGGCAAATTCAAAAAGCATGGATGAGCTGAGGGCAATGGGCGGTTCATTCAACTTTACGCTAAGCTTTCTGGAAATGCTAAATCTCACAGAAACCCGTACGTTGTCAACCATAAAGATTTGAGGTTCCGTTGTAGTGTCATCAAAACTCTGAGTTGTAACAGTAAATACTCCCGTCTCATTAAAACTATCCACATCCATTGCATAGCCAAACCCTTGATTGACTGGATGGATGCAATTAATCACAGGGCTGGTAAATGACATTCTGGCGATACTATCCCGTGCGCACCTACATCTGATGTAGGCAATAATAGGGATAAACAAAACAGAGTTTTGGCTTCCAATACGTCCCCCTTGCTTGGTTATGAAAACGAAAGTAGTTCCGGTTTCATTGCATTTTCCAGTTAGATACGGCTCATCCATGGTTAATGGGTTACCTCTTGTGTAGACACCTTTTTCCAGAGGAGTCAGTATCCAGTTCGTCAGAATAGTATCCCTTTTATCTAGTGGAGGAACCAGTCGCAGTTCCTCACCGCTAAATATGAAAGTGAAGTCAATGTTCTTATATTCACATGTTCCGGAATATGTATTGGATTCAAAAGCCACGGAATTCACCGCCTTTCTTGGTTCAAAAATATTATATTGCGTTTTCTCCCTCTTTACAAGCACATCATCCAACTGTGCTATCACCTGCGCATTGCCGCTCTTGTACATCTCTCGACCTTCTTCACGAATTTAGCCAACTTCACCTTCTCTTCCTCCGGATAGCCAGATTCCACGACCACCTCCGTGAGCTCTCCGATGATATCGTGGATGGGGATGCCGTGCAAATTGAAAATGCCTTTTCTGCTTTCCAACTTCTCTATGATACGCTCCATCGCCTCAGTAGTCAGCTTCTAGACCTCCCCTGTTGCCTCTGCTGCGCCGTTTATGAGGGTGCCCTGGCTGGCGTAAAACAAATCCTGAAAGATGTCGCACAATGTCGCAGGAGGCCCATGGCAATACGTGTTATCATATAAACTGCCAGGGAAGGGCGAGAGAGCATCGATGAAGAAAAAGTATTAACAAACTTAAGACAGTTTAGGACAACTTGGGACGATTCTGGATAGTTTGGGACAAAATGCTGTGCTATAATAGTAGCGTCAAAGATGATGGTTCCGGTCTATCCTTTCACTATGAACTTTTGCCCACTTAATGGTTTTCACCGGATGCCGAACAGCCCGTCTTGCACGGAATGCTCGGTACACCCCGCAGAAAGTCATTGGTACCCTGCCCGGCGCAAATCGCCCCCTGAAAGTTGGCGCACAATGTCGCGAGACGCCCAAGTCAATACGTGCTATCATATAAACTGTCAAAGAAGGACAAGAGAGCATCCCCTGCCCGGCGCAACCCGAACTCAAAAAGTCGTCACCGGATGTCGCCAAAAGTCGCGAGACGCCCAAGGCAATATGTGCTATAATGTAAACTGTCAAAGAAGGACGAAAGCGCATGATGCAGACCTGCATCGGAGAAAACCATCCACGGGCAGTACATCCGGTTGACCAGATAAAAAACCAAACCAGCGTTGGCGGAAAAACCGTCAGCGCTTTTTCTTTGCCCAAATTCAGAAAGGTGATGATTCTATGTGATTCCCACATCCCCTTCCCTATCTCCGTTTCCAAACGGAGCGTCCCCCTTACCCGGACAGGCTTCATGGCCTGTCTTTTCTGTTATCCATGAACAATCGAAAGAGAGGTACCTTATGAAACAGCTTAAGAACATGCAAATCATCGGGATTGACAATGGCTATGGCAACCTGAAAACCGCCAGCGGCATCTTTCCCGCCAGCGTCCTGACCTTCGACCACGAACCCGTCCACGCACAGGACTTGCTGGTTTACGACGGCAAATACCACGTCATCGGCAGCGGCCACCGGGAGTTCACCCCGGACAAGGTCAGCAACCCGGATCACTACATCCTGACGCTCGCCGGCATCGGGCAGGAGCTGTGGGCACACAGGATGACCGAGGCCCGTGTCTACATCGCCGCCGGTCTGCCCCTGACCTGGGTGGACTCCCAGCGCGAGAGCTTCCGGGCCTATCTGCTCCAGAACGACCATGTGGATTTCACCTGGCGCGGCATCGAATACCACGTCGATATCGTGGGAGCGGATGTGTATGTGCAGGGCTTCTCCGCCATCGTGCCCATGCTCAGGCAGTTCAAAGGCGTGAACATGCTCTGCGACATCGGCAACGGTACCATGAACATCATGACCATTCAGGACAGGCACGCCGTCATGGACCAGTGCTTCACGGAGAAGTACGGCACCTATCAGTGCATGCTCAGGGCGCGCGAAGCCCTGACGCAGCGCTTTGGTCGCACCGTGCCGGATGCTGTCATCGACGAGGTGCTCCGAAACGGCGACGCCGATATTGGGCGCGACTATGTGGAAACCATCCGCGCGGCCGCAGCCGCCTATTCAGCAGAGATCATGCGCAGGCTGCGCGAACATGAATATGACCCGCAGACCATGCGGCTGTGGGTCGTGGGCGGCGGCGGATGCCTGCTGCGACACTTCGGTGAGTATGACCGCGACCGCGTGACCATCATCGACGACATCCACGCCAATGCCGAAGGTTACGAGTATCTCGCGGAGCGGCGTCTCAGGCGCGAGGGAGCTGCCGGATGATTCAGATATTCCGCACCACCCTCCGGCTTGATCTGGACAAACCTGCCGGCTCGCAAGCCGCCTCATTGCTGCGTCAGCTTCATGCGGAGCGCGGCCTGTCCTATAGTGCGCTGATCGTTCCGGCGGTCAATGCCTATTATGGTAAGGCAACCGCAGATGAAAGTCTGCGGGAGACGATCCGCTCCATCGTCCGGGAGGAGCTGGCGACTGCACCCGTTCAGCTTGGCGATCTTCTGCAAGTGTTGAACAGGGTCGCCCCTCCGACAGCTTCTTCTTCCATCCGAAGTGATGAGCCGGACGAAGAGGATCTCGACGACGCGCTGGACAGCTTCGGCTGCTGATGCTCTTTGGTGCTCATGAGCACCATAATCCCGTATCCAGCCTCGTGCCGCGCGATACCTCCGGCACCAGAACGCACCAACGCGCACCAGCCCCGCAAAGCAGGAAGCCATGCCGTCAAAAGCATGGCTTACTGTCTTTGAGCCGGGTGCAGGGCGGCAACGCCTGCTCAGAGTCCAGAGGCGAAGCCTTTGGCCCACGGCACTTTGCTGGATTCCGCAGGAAGACAGAAAGTGTCATAGTGGGTAGTTACACTTTCGCAGAAAGTGCCGCGCCCCCGTCACCCCGTGCCCCAAACGAACCATCATCACACCCACGAAAGAAAGGAGGTGCTTCCATGGCAAGAAACGATGGCGTGGATCGCACCACTGTCCGCAACCAGCCCCGAACAGAGAGCAACATCGCCGACGCCGAAGCCCACAACGAGCGCCAGAAAGCCTGCTACCGGAACGAGGATATTGTCCCCGAACGCAGCCATCTGAACATCCACTTCAAGATGCCGTCCAGCAGCTATCAGGAGATGTTCCGGCAGATGGAGCAGGACGGCACCATTTCCACCCGAGGTCTCAAGCAGGACGCCGTCCACTACGGCGAGCTGGTCTTCGACGTCAACTCCGCATATTTTCATAATCACGGCGGCTACGAATACGCCAAGGCGTTCTACGCCGAGGCATACCGGGCCTCCGTTGATATTGTCGGCGGCGAGCAGTACATCCTCTCCGCCGTCATGCACGCTGACGAGCGCAACCAGGGCATGAGCAAAGCCCTCGGCTACGACGTCTGGCACTACCATCTCCACGTGGTCTATGTGCCCGTCGTCGAAAAGCAGATTCTGTGGTCGAAGCGCTGCAAGAACCCGGCGCTGGTTGGCACCGTCAGGGAGACCATCATGCAGGTCAGCCACAGCAAAAAGTGGCAGTCCCGGCCCGTGCTGGATGAATTCGGAGAGCCTATGCGCACGAAAACCGGCAAGATCATTCTGAAGAAATCCTACAGCGTTTTGCAGGATCAGTACCACGACGCCATGTTCGCGGCGGGCTACACCGATGTGGCGCGCGGCGAACGCGGCAGCACGGAAGAGCACCTGACCACCGTGCAATTCAAGGTCATGAAGGAGCAGGAAGCCCTCGACACCCTCATGGCGCAGCAGCAAAGCGCGGAGCAGGCCGTTCGTCTGGCACAGGCGAACCGGGAGGAGGCTGAGCGTGAAGTTGAAGCCATGAAAAGGAAGGTTGATGCGCTTGCGAAGAACGACAAAGATGTCAAAGCATTTGTTCAAAATCTGGGCTCCGCAGACGAGCTTCTGCCCGACACCGGAATGCTGGAAACCGCCAAAAGCTACCGCGAGAACAAGGCTCTCCCGGTCATCAAAAAGCTCGTCCGCAAGCTGAGAGAGGTCTATGACCTGCTGGTCAACGAGCGGCAGAAGAACACTGACATGCTCAGAGAAACCGCCTATTGGAAGCGAAAGGCGGAAACCAACGAGGTCGTGCAGGAGAAGGCTTCCCGGCTGGACAGGCTGACCCGCACAATCGGCTCGGATGAAATTGATCGGCTGCTGTCCCAGCGTAGCACCCATGAACGCAGCCGATATAAAGCATGGGATAACAGCCGCTAACCTGAAAGCACATCTTAAACAATCAATCCCTACAAAACCTACACAATACAAGGAAGTGAAAGATACGAGAATTTTCGATACCCTCAAAGCCCGCATAACCGTCCCACAGGCGGCTGCACATTACGGCGTCAAGGTTGACCGCAGTGGCATGTGCCGCTGCCCGTTCCATCCGGATAAGACGCCTTCCATGAAAATCAATGAAACCTATTACTACTGCTTCGGCTGCCATACCACCGGCGACGTGATCGACTTCACTGCCAGACTATTCGATTTATCTCCCCTCGATGCCGCACGCAAGCTGGCATCAGATTTCGGCATCGACCCCAACACGCCGGCATCTGCCGCCGTCGCACCTCCCCGTATCCGGCAGGAGGAATCCCAACGAGAGCGGGAGGGGCACTGCGCCTCCGTATTGATTGAATATGAACGGCTCCTGAAAAACCGTCAGCAACGATTTGCTCCTGTTCAGCCCTCGGATGAATGGGACGACCGCTTCGTATCTGCAAGCCATGCGCTGCCGCAGGTATCCTATATAATTGACCGTCTGTACGATGCCAGTGCTTCTGTGCGTAAAGACGTCGCTGACTCCTTGTTCGGCGACGGCACCATCTGCAGCATCGAGCGCTGGAACATTGCTCACAGAGAGGAGGCGGAGGCACATGACGAAGCGTTTGCGGCCTGACCAGTTCCCGCCCTGGTACGACGGGCAGAGCATCAACGAGGCGGCTTTCTGCCGGGAGTTTCTGGCTTCGCACAAGCTGCTCTTTACCGAGAACAGCTTCTTCACGCCGGAAGGCCGCATGACTGACGAAGCGCCGCTCAAGACCGAAATCTTTCAGATCATCGAGCCGTATGCGTCCACCAGCGTTCCAAAGAAGATTGCCAGCATCATCGAGCTGCTGAAAATCACGGCGCACATCGACGATTTCCCACCGCAGACCGACCGGATTCACGTCGCAAACGGCACGCTGTTTCTGGATGGCTCGTTCTCTGCGTCCAAGGATGAAATCGTGCGCAGCCGCTTTCCGGTGGCCTACAATCCTTCCGCGCCCAGCCCGGAAACGTGGCTGGGATTTCTTCATGGCCTTCTTTATGAAGATGACATCCCCACCCTGCAGGAATACATCGGCTACTGCCTGATTCCCAGCAACAAGGGACAGCGCATGATGGTCATCAAGGGCAGCGGCGGCGAGGGCAAGTCGCAGATCGGCACCGTTCTGTCCCATCTCTTTGGTTGCAACGCCAAGGACGGCAGCGTGGGCAAGGTGTCCGAGAACCGCTTTGCCCGTGCCGATCTCGAGCACATCCATCTGCTGATCGACGACGACATGCGCATGGAAGCCCTGCGTCAGACCAATTACGTCAAATCGCTGGTGACGGCGCAGGGCCGCATGGATCTGGAAAAGAAGGGCAGGCAAAGCTATCAGGGCTGGATGTTCGCCCGGCTGCTGGCGTTTTCCAACAGCGACCTGCAATCCCTTTACGACCGAAGCAACGGCTTCTATCGCCGCCAGCTGATCCTGACTACCATAGAGCGCCCGCCTGACCGGGTGGATGATCCCGACATTGCCGAGAAAATGTGCCGCGAGCTGGAAGGCATCTTCCTCTGGGCCTTTGAGGGTCTGCAGCGTCTGGTAGCGAATCATTTCCGCTTCACCGAAAGCGCCCGTGCCCGTTCCAACCGGGAAACGATTAAGCAGGACGCCAACAACGTGCTGCTCTTTATGGAGGCCGGGGACTACATTCGCCTCACGCCAGAAGGGAAGGTTGGCTCGCAGGAGCTCTACGAGATTTATACCGTCTGGTGCCGGGAGAACGGCTTCTCGCCGCTCAAAAACCGGAGCTTCTCGGAATTCCTGATCGCCAACCAGAAGAAGTACCACATCGAGCACTCCAACAACCTGACGAATCTTGTCGGCCGCCGCGTGTGGGGCTTTACAGGCATTGAGCCGGTGCTAAAGCTCCCGCTCAGGACGGCAGACGGCTGGCAGCGCGATTATTCAGATGACAACCCGTTTATCTGAAATTCCCTATAAGTGAGAATTTCCGCGATTCTCTGTGTACATACGTACACACATACATGGGGATTGTACACATGTACGTATGTACGCAAGGAAATCCGGTATTCTCTTATGCCTTATTTTACAGAAAGCAAAACAAAAGGAGAAATCAATCTCTATGCACCCACCACCGATCAACCCACTATCGGAGGAATCATGACTTTGCTCAAAAGAACACCTGAACAGAACGCCGCCTTTGAGCGGTGCGTCGGCTTTCTTGCCGAAATGATCGAAAAGTACAGCGGGAAGGTTGAGTTTCCCGTTCTTCCCACTGACAGCAAAACGAGTTGGGACAGTTCTCCCAATCCATCCTTTCAAACAAATTCCGAAGAACCCTTGACATATGATATAGCTGCGTAATAAAATGCAGTTGGGACAAAATACACGAACAGTCATTGTAAATCGACAGGAGGTGCACCATGCTTCAAAATCATCCTGTCCCTGAGAACCGCGCGCTGCCCCAACATATCACCGACGAGCGCAACGGTCTGAGCTACACCCTTCACGGCGACTATTACTTCCCGGATCTGGAGCTTCCAGAGCAGCAGCCTATCGGCAAATGGGGCCGGCTGCACCTCCGGCACCTGGAATCGAACCATCCGGGGCATTTCCAAAGGCTGATGCTCACGGGAGAACTCAACGCTTATCTGCACACTGTCGATGAGCAGGCCAGCGAGCGCTTTGATGTGCTCATGAAGGGATATGCTCAAAGCTGGGGCATCACCGAAGCCCTGAAGGCTGAAGATCCCATGAAGTGGGTCGGGCTCATGAATCTGGCGCGCACCGAAGCGGAGCACAACGTGATGACCGAAATCATCTGCGCCTGAACCACCTTCCTTCACCGGCTCGTATTCAACCGGGCCGGTGAAGGCTTCCACAAACCGCACGAGGAGGAATGTCCATGTCCAGAGAAAAGCAGACGCCCGCGCCCATCCGTTCCAGCGCGGCGGAGGTGCTGACCTATGTCGCCTCCACGGGTGACCCGCAGGGCAGCATCGAAATACGCTATGAGGACGAAAACATCTGGCTGACGCAAAGGACGATGGCGCAGCTGTATGACGTGAGTGTCAAAACGATCAATTATCACATCAAGAAAATCTTTGACGATTCCGAGCTGTCCGAGGATTCAGTTATCCGAAAATTTCGGATAACTGCCACAGACGGCAAACCGTACACCGTCCAGCACTATGCCCTGCAAATGATCATCGCGGTCGGCTTCAAGGTCAATTCCGAGCGCGCCGTTCAGTTCCGCAAATGGGTCAATCAGATCGCAACGCAGTACACCATTCGCGGCTGGGTCATGGACGACGAACGTCTCAAGCAGGGCACCTATCTGACCGACAAGTACTTTGAGGAACAGCTGGAGCGCATCCGGGAGATCCGCGCCAGCGAGCGCAAGTTCTATCAGAAGATCACCGACCTTTACGCCACCGCCATTGACTATGATCGTACCTCTGCCGCCACCAAACGCTTCTATGCCACGGTGCAGAACAAGATGCACTTCGCCGTGCACGGGCACACCGCCGCCGAGCTCATCATGGAGCGCGCCGACCATACGAAAGATCACATGGGCCTGATCACCTGGCAGGACGCGCCGGACGGCAAGATCAAGAAGTCCGACGTGTCCATCGCCAAGAATTACCTCACCGAAGACGAACTTGGGCAGCTGAACCGCATGGTCACCTCCTATCTGGACTTCGCTGAGAACATGGCCCAGCGTCACATCCCGCTGACCATGCAGGACTGGGAGATCCGCCTGAACCGCTTCATTGAAATGTTCGAATACGGTCTGCTCAGGGATGCGGGCAGGGTGTCCGCGGAAATTGCCCGGCTGCATGCGGAAACCGAGTTTGAAAAGTACCGCGTCATTCAGGACCGCGAGTTTCTTTCCGACTACGACAGGTTCCTCCTTGAGCTTGAGGAACATGCGGGTGCGGCAAAACCCGACCACCGGGAGGAAAAGCCATGAAGCGAATGAAATGCTACATCTACACCCGCGTCTCCACCTCCATGCAGGTGGACGGCTACAGCCTGGACGCGCAGAAGGACAAGCTGCGCAAGTACGCGGAGTTCCAGAACATGCTCGTCGCCGGGGAATACTGCGACGAGGGCAAGTCCGGCAAGAACATTGAGGGCCGCCCGGAGTTCCTACGGATGCTGCGGGACATCGAATCCGGCAAGGACGGCGTCTCCTTTGTGCTGGTGTTCAAGCTCTCGCGCTTCGGCCGCAACGCCGCCGATGTGCTGACCTCCCTGCAGCGGATGCAGGACTTCGGCGTCAACCTGATTTGCGTGGAGGACGGCATTGATTCCTCCAAGGACAGCGGCAAGCTGATGATTTCCGTCCTCTCCGCCGTCGCTGAGATTGAGCGCGAGAACATCCTCGTGCAGACGATGGAGGGCCGCAGGCAGAAGGCCCGCGAGGGCAAATGGAACGGTGGCTTTGCGCCCTATGGCTACAAGCTCGAGGACGGGCAGCTGCAGATTGCCGAGGAAGAGGCCGAGGTCATCCGCATCATCTATGACAAGTACATCCACACCACCATGGGCACTGCCAGAATCGCAAACTGGCTCAACGAGCACGGGTACAGCAAGGTCTGCCGCCACAACAACAAGCGGGAGGCCTTCACAGGCTCCTTCCTCATCGGCGTGCTTGACAATCCCGTGTACTGCGGCAAGCTGGCCTACGGGCGCAGGCACAACGAAAAGATTCCCGGCACCCGCAACCAGTACCACATCGTCAAGCAGAAGGACTATGCGCTCTACGACGGCATTCACGAGCCCATCATTTCCGAGGAAGACTGGCAGCTCGCGCAGAAGCAGCGCCAGCAGACCAACAAGCGCCAGATCAAGACGCACAGTCTCGACCACGAGCACGTCCTGTCCGGTCTGCTCAAGTGCCCCGTCTGCGGCGGCGGCATGTACGGCAACGTGAACCGCAAGAAGAAGGGCGACGGAACCTATTATCGTGACTACTTCTACTACGCCTGCAAGCACCGCCTGCATGTGGATGGCAAGCGCTGCGACTATCACCACCAGTGGGGCGAGGAAATCATCGACGGCGCGGTAGAGGAAATCATCCACAAGCTGGTCAACACGCCCGCCTTTGAGCAGGGCATCCGGGAGAAGATCGGCGGGAAGCTGGACACCGCCGAGCTTGACGCGGAGATGGAGACCCTGCGCAAGCAGCTCCGCCAGCTCACGGGCACCAAGGACAGGCTGGGCGAACAGATTGACTCGCTTGATTTCGACGACCCGCATTACACCCGCAAGGCGCAGGATCTGCAGGAGCGGCAGAACAGGGTCTACGACCAGATCGCCTCCATCGAGGTCAGCATCGCCGAGGTGCAGACCCGCATGGACAACATCCGCCAGCACAGGATTTCCACCGACAACGTCTATCAGTTCCTGCTCTACTTCGACAAGCTGTACGACCAGTTCACCGATTTGGAAAAGAAGACCTTCATGAACAGCTTCATCGAGCGCGTGGAGATTTACCCGGAGCGCCAGAGCGACGGGCGCATCGTGAAGCGCATCGAATTCCGTTTTCCCGTGTATTTCAACGGTTCAGAGGTTAGTGGACTTGGTTGGGACGAAACGGATATGTCGGAGACCGTCATGCGCTTTTCCGCAGGCAAGCTCTCCCCCTCCACACCAGAAAAGCGGAGAGCCGATCCTTTCGGTTCTCCCGACATGTGATCTGCTTTCGCCGGTGATTGCAGGGCCTCAGATTACCAGGCCATCCCTTTGAACAGCTCCGTCTGCCGACGCTTTTTTCGCTCACACGCGACAGGCCCTGCCGTCAAACGCGCCGCGAAAGCCCTTGGCATTTGCCCTTTGTGAGGGGCTCCTCCCCAAGGAACAGAGAAACACCTGAAAACCGGCCTTCCCCGGCACAGCAGCCGTAGGAAAGCCGGTTTTCAATCTGCGGCAGACCCTGTTACAGATCGCCCTTGTGGACAGCGCGCCTTCTTTGCTGAGCCAGAAACACCGCTGACCCCAGGCCCGTGAACACGAGGAAGATCTCCAGCCTGCCCAGCAGCATGCCCGCAATCTCCACCAGCAGTGTGGCGGCGCAGGTCGACGGCCCGGTCAAACCGATGGACAGGCCCACCGTGCCCAGCGAGGAAGCGAACTCGAACATGCAGCTTGCCAGCGGCGCGCTCTCCGTCATGCACAGCAGCAGCGTGCCCGCCGCGAAGAGCATCAGATACAGCGTCACAAAGCCCGCCGTGGAGCGCAGCATGGCGCCCTCAACCGGCGTCTTCCCCTGCGCGCGGACGATGAACGGCGTGCGCACCTCGTGCTCCGGGGAGAGGCACGAGCGAAGCTCGGCAAAGGACGCCTTGAGCAAAATCAACGTCCGCGAGAGCTTGATGCCGCCCGCCGTCGAGCCCGCTCCGCCGCCGATGAGCATCATCAGAATCATCACGCCGAGAGCTGCCTGCGGCCAGGGCTCATAGCTCATGGTCGCGTAGCCCGTGGTCGACAGCGCGGAGACGATGTTAAGCAGCGCCTGCCGAATCCCCTCGCCCAGGCTCATGTACAGCCCCGTCATCAGCACCAGCGCCGTGATGGGCACAAAGACCGCCAGCAGCGCGCCCAGAAAGCGAACCTCGCTGCAGCGGAAGGCATCCCGCCATTTTCGCCGGACGATGAGCAGCAGGATGGCGAAGTTGGTCGTGCCCACCAGCATGAGGACGATGGTGACGCCCTCAATGGCGACGCTGTGGTATGCCCCGATGCTCTCCGCCCAGTTGGAGAAGCCGCCGGTCGAGAGCGCGCCCATCGTGTGCAGCACAGCGTCAAACAGGGGCATTCCGCAAAGCACATACGCCGCGACGCCGACGGAAAGAAACGCCATGTACATGAGCACAATGGTGCGCACCGTCTCCCGCAGCGTGGGCATGAGCTTGTCGGGGTGTCCCTCCGCGTTGTACAGCAGCATGCCCATCCTGCCCTGCACGAAGGTCATCATGATCATCACGAAGCCCAGGCCGCCGCAGAACTGCATGAAGCTGCGGTAAAAGAGGAAGATGGGCGGCGTGATGGTCACGTCCATGACGGAAAGCCCCGTCGTCGTCCAGCCGCTGACGGCCTCAAACAGCGCCTGCACAAAGGTGAGCCTGCCGCCGAGCACAAAAGGCAGCGCGCCCGCAAGACAGCCGTACAGCCAGATATAGAGCACAAGCAGATTGCCATGGTGCGCAGCCTCCTGCATGGACATCGGGTACACCCGCACGCGCAGGCAGAGCGCCAGCCCCAGCAGGATGGATCCGCCGCCCGGAACGAGAAACGCGGCGGCAAACCGGACGTCCTCCGGAAAGAAGGGCAGCACGAGCAGCGGCGCAAGCAGCAGCAGACCGATGAGCACGGTCAGCCTGCCGACGTTGCTGACGCGGGTGATGCTTCGCTTCATCGTGCGTCACCGTCCCGTCAGCGCGCGGATAGCGTCCGTCTCCTGATGCGCGGAAGAGAGCAGCACCAGCGAATCGCCCGCCAGAATGCGCGTATCGCCGCGCGGAATCAGCGTCTGATCCTTGCGCAGGACACAGCCCACGATGACCTCGCGGGGCAGGCCGATCTCCCAGAGCTTTTTGCCCACCGCGGGCGCGCCCTCCGGGATGGAGACCTCCGCGATGCTCACGCGTCCGTCGCCCACGGGGATCAGCGCGGTCATATCGTGGACAAAGGCAAGCTGCTCGATGATGCCGGTGATGGTGTTCGTCGCACAGACCACCGCATCCACGCCCATCTGCCTGAAGAACACCGTGTTCTCCGCGTTTTTGATGACGCTGACGGTCTTGGTCACGCCGAAGCGCTTTTTGCACAGCTCGCAGATGACCAGATTGTCCGCGTCGCTGTCCGTCAGCGCGATGGCGATGTCCGTCCGGCGCGCCCCGGCTTCTTCCAGAATGTAGGGCTTGGAGCCGTCGCCGCAGATGACCTGAAGCCCCTTGATGTCCGCCAGCTGCCGGCAGCAGTCGTAGTCCGGGTGAATCGCGGTCACCTGATACCTCCTCTTGAGCAGGGAATCGGCGAGCGTCCTCGCGATGTCAAATCCCCCGATGAGCAGAACCTGCATGTTCATGCCTCCTTCTCCCCCTTTGCCCGGTCCAGCAGACGGTCAATCTCCCGTGTGGAGAGAACCGTCGGGCAGATGGTGTCGATGTCGAACTCCTTGTAGACGATCTCGCGTTCGGGGTCGTACAGGCGGCAGATGACATTGGGAATGTGGTAGACATTGCGCGCGATCTGGGCGACCATGATGTTGGTGTTGTCGTCGTTGGTGACGGAGACAACGGTGTCCGCGCGCTCAATCTCCGCGCTGCGCAGCACGGCGATGTCCGTCGCGTCGCCCGTCATCGTCAGCCCGCCGTAGGCGCTGCCCAGCTTGCGAAAGGCGTGCTCATCCCTGTCCACCATCATGACGCTGGCTTCCTTGTCGGAAATGGCGTTCGCCAGGCTGGCGCCCAGCCTGCCGCAGCCGATCACGACCGTATAGCCGGAGTCCCTGCCCCGGGCCGCTTTGAAGAAATCCATCATCAAGTATACGCCTGCCGGCTCCGCCATCGAGGTCAAGGCTTATGCCATCCATGACCGCGTGCGCATTGAGGTGGCGGATGAAGGGCCGGGAATCCCCGACGCCGAGAAGAAGCACGTCTTTGACATGTTCTACACGGGCAACAACGAATACGGCGACGGACGGCGAGGCATCGGCCTTGGCCTGTCGCTCTACAAAACGATTGTGCAGGCGCATGGAGGCAGCCTGTCCGTGCGCGACCGCAGCCCGCACGGAAGTGTCTTTTGCATTGACCTGGCCCGTGAATTCCTGACAGAGAAACCGGAAGGAGAGAATTCTTTATGACCCAGAAGCCCTACAAAATCCTCGTCATCGAGGATGACAAGGCCATCCGGACGCTGATTGAAACCGCGCTGGAGGAAGCGCAGCTGGCCTCGATCAGCGCATACAACGGCGCCTCCGCCGTCTCTCAGGTGCGGACGCAGAATCCGGATGTGATTCTGCTGGATCTCGGCCTGCCCGACATGGATGGCATTCAGGTCGTGGATGAAATCCGCCGGGTGACCATCAACCCCATCATCATCGTCAGCGCCCGAAGCGATGACGCGGACAAGATTGCGGCGCTGGATCACGGCGCGGACGATCATGTGACCAAGCCCTTCAATGTCGATGAGCTCATGGCGCGCGTGCGGGCAGCAGCCCGGCGCGTGGAGTTTTACAGCGGAAAGACCGATACCTCTACCGTCTTTGAAAACGGCGGTCTTTGCATTCACTATGATTCGATGGAAGTGACCGTCAAGGGCGAGGTCATCCATCTGACGCCAATCGAATACAGAATTCTCAAGCTGCTGGCGCAGAACACCGGCCGCGTGCTGACCCACAGCATGATCATCCGCGATGTCTGGGGAAGCCTGGATCAAAAGAGCGTGCCCTCTCTTCGCGTATTCATGACGACGCTCAGGAAAAAGCTCGAGCAAAGCAGCGACGGCGAGCAATACATCCAGACGCGAATCGGCGTCGGCTACAGGATGGCGCCGCTGGAGAATCGCTGATCCTCCTCTTGGATCAAGGAGCGTCCCCTTTCCCTCCCCCCATCCCCCGATTCAGGCATATCCGCAGATGCAAAAGGGCACGGCCCCTCCATGGCGTCTTTTCGCCACAGGGAGGCCGTGCTCTCTTTTTTCAGTTTCTGTCTTACTTCTGCACGAGGTGAATCGCGAAGCCCGCGATCTCGTCCTTGAGGTAGATCGCCTTGAGCTGGCCATCCTTGACGTTGGCGCTCGCGGGATCGAACTCGAAGCCCTGCATCTCCAGATACGCCTTGGCGCGCTCGATGAAGTTGGTCTTGATGCCGATGTGGCCCTTCGCGCCGCGGAACGGGGTCTTCATGACCTCGATGCCCGTGCCGGCGAAGATGGAGCTGTTGCCGACCTTCATCGTCCAGCCCAGCAGCTTGCACAGCTTGGTCGCGGTCTCCATCGCTTCGGCCTCGTCGGCGCTGTTGATGCCCACGTGCGCGATCTCCAGGCCGAGCATGTGCTGCACGGCGGAGGCGGTCAGCGCGCGGATGCGGTCCCAATCCTTCGCCTTGACGGCGTCGCCCGGCACCATCCAGCTGCCGCCGCAGCAGATGATCTTCTTGAAGGAGAGGTAGTCGAGCAGGTTGCTCTCGTTGACGCCGCCGGTGGGCATGAACTTCATGTCGACATACGGCGCCGCGATGGACTTGATGTACTTGAGGCCGCCGGCCGCCTCAGCCGGGAAGAACTTGACGGTCTTCAGGCCCAGGGAGAGCGCAACCTCGATGTCGCTCGGGTTCGCGGTGCCCGGGCAGACCGGGATGCCGATCTCCTGGCAGTGCTTGACGGTGGTCGGGTTGAGGCCCGGGGAGACGATGAACTTCGCGCCCGCGGCCACAGCGCGGTCGACCTGCTCGCAGGTGAGCACGGTGCCGGCGCCCACGACCATATCCGGGAAGGCTTCGGTCATGTTCTTGATGGCGTCCGCCGCCGCGGCGGTGCGGAACGTCACCTCGGCGCAGGGCAGGCCGCCCTCGATCAGGGCCTTGGCCAGCGGCACAGCGTCGTTCGCGTCGTTGATGGCAATGACCGGCACGATGCCGATCAGGGAGAGTTGCTGCATAACGTCCATGGGAATGACCTCCTTAAGCTTTTAAACCTTTATCGGTTGAAATCCGGGCAAAGCCCGAGACAGCCCTATTTCACAAAGTCCTCGCGCATCGGAGCGAAGATATCCAGCAGCGTGCCGGCACTCAGGCAGGTGCAGCCATGCACCCTGCCGCCGTCCACGACGATGGAATCGCCCTTTTTCATCGTGCGGGTCTCGCCCTCGATGTGATAGGTGAATTCGCCCTCGAGCACGTAGGAAATCTGCGTGTGCGGATGGCTGTGATCCGCGCCGACGGAGCCGGCGTCAAAGCCGACCTCCACGAGCATCATTTCGCCGTTGTAGGCGCGGATTTTGCGGCGCTGGCCGCCGCCCAGCTCAATCCACTGCGGCGCTTCGCCTTTGACAAACGTCTGCATGGGAGCATGCCTCCTGTCGGTGCCGGTCAGTCGACCTTCATGCCGAAGTATTCGACGGCGTTGTTGTAGCAGATGCCCTTGACGAGCTCGCCCAGCGTCTCATAATCCTCCGGATACTCGCCGTTCTCGACCCACTTGCCGATCAGGTTGCACAGGATGCGGCGGAAGTACTCGTGGCGGGTGTAGGAGATGAAGGAGCGGGAGTCGGTCAGCATGCCGACGAAGCGGCCCAGCAGGCCCAGGGAGGCCAGGGACTTCATCTGTTCGATCATGCCGAACTGCTGATCGCAGAACCACCAGCCCGAGCCGAACTGGATCTTGCCCGGGATGCCGTCGCCCTGGAAGTTGCCCAGCATGGTGCCGATGACGTAGTTGTCCTTCGGGTTGAGGCAGTAGAGGATGGTCTTGGGCAGGTTATCCTCGCGCTCCTGGTCGGCCATCAGGCGGGTCAGGTTCTCGGCGATGCAGGTGTCGTCGATGGAGTCAAAGCCCACGTCCGCGCCGTACTTGGCGAACATGCGCGGGTTGTTGTTGCGCATCGCGCCGATGTGGTACTGCTGCACCCAGTTGCGCTTCTTGTACATGCCGCCCAGCTTGACGAGCAGGGTCGTCTTGTAGACGTCGACCTCCTCCTGCGTGAGCGTCTCGCCGGCCAGGCCCTTCTTCAGCGCGGCGTCCGCCTTGGCGAGGTCAGGCTTCACATACGGCACGGTGTCCAGCGCATGGTCGGACACGCGCGCGCCGCACGCATGGAAGTAATCCAGGCGGATCTCCAGCGCCTTGAGCACGTTCTCGATGCTCGTGCAGGCCACGCCGGAGACGCTGGACAGGGTGTCCATGTACGCCGCAAAGCCCGCGCGGTCGATGTTCAGCAGCTTGTCCGGGCGCCAGGCCGGATACACCTTGAAGGAGTTGTTCTGCGCGGCGATCTCCTTGTGATAGCGCAGATCGTCGACCGGATCGTCGGTGGTGCACACCAGCTTCACGCCGAACTTCTCGATCAGGCCCTTGCAGCGGTACTCGTCCTTGGCCAGCAGTGCGTTGGCGCGGTTCCAGATATCCTCGGCGGTGTCCTCATTGAGGATGTCGTAGATGCCGAACACGCGCTGGAGCTCCAGGTGGGTCCAGTGGTACATCGGGTTGCCCACGCAGTACTTGAGGGAGGCGGCGAACGCCTTCCACTTTTCCAGCCAGCTCGCGTCGCCGCGGATGTACTTGTCGTCCACGCCGTTGGAGAGCATCACGCGCCACTTGTAGTGGTCGCCGCCGAGCATGAGCTCGCCGATGTTGGCAAACTTGTGGTTCTCCGCGATCTGTGCCGGCGGAATGTGGCAGTGGTAGTCGTAGATCGGCATATTCTCTGCGTACTCATGATACAGCTTTTTCGCCACATCATTTTCAAGCAGGAAATCCGCATCCATAAACTTTTTCATGGGAATCGTCCTCCTTCAGTTCAAGCTTATATCGGAATGGTTGAGAAGCCGTATGGAGACGTTGGGGCTGCCGCCCCAAACCCCGCCTGAGGGATTTCAATCCGGGGAACTCGCATAGTCGCGGCATGCTGCCGCTCCTTGCGATTCCCGACGCTCCGCCTGCCTGTTTCCCGCACAGCGGGCGGCAGGCTCCGGTCCCTCAGACTCCCTTCTTCGCTTCGCGCTTAAGAAAGCATCCGAAGCCGGCTTACAGCGTCACGCCGTCCTTGAAGATCGCGATCTCGCGGTAGCCGTGCTTTTCGCTCTGGGTCTGCTCGCCGGAGGCGACGGCGAGGATCTTCTTAAAGAACTCCTCGACGGTCTCGCCCATATCCGCGCCCTGCGCCAGAACGCCGGCGTTGAAGTCGATCCAGTTATGCTTCTTCTGCGCCAGTGGCGTGTTGGTCGCCACCTTCACCGTCGGGATGGGCGCGCCCACGGGCGTGCCGCGGCCAGTGGTAAAGAGCACCATCTGCGCGCCGGAGGCCATCAGCGCCGTGATGGCGCACAGGTCGTTGCCGGGGCCCTGCACGAGGTTGAGGCCCTTCTCCTTCACGGGCTCGCAGTATTTGAGCACACCGCGAACCTCCGCGGTGCCGCCCTTCTGCGTGCAGCCGAGGGACTTGTCCTCCAGCGTCGTGATGCCGCCGGCCTTGTTGCCCGGGGAGGGATTCTCGTAGACCTCCTGGCCGTGGCGGATGAAGTAGGCCTTGAAGTCGTTGATCAGCGCGACGGCCTTGTTGAAGGTCTCCTCGTCCTTGCAGCGGTCCATGAGGATGGTCTCCGCGCCGAACATCTCGGGCACCTCGGTCAGCAGCGTCGTGCCGCCGTGGCGCGCGAGCAGATCGGAGCTGGCGCCCAGCAGCGGGTTGGCGGTGATGCCGGAGAGGCCGTCGCTGCCGCCGCACTTGAGGCCGATGACCAGCTCGCTGGCCGGGACGGTCTGGCGCTTGAACTGAGAGGCGTAGGCGGTCAGCTCGTCAAGGAGCTTCATGCCCTCCTCGATCTCGTCCTCATGCTCCTGCGTGATGAGGAACTTGACGCGCTCGGGATTGTACGGCCCGAGCACCTCCTTGAAGACGTTCACGTTGTTGTTTTCGCAGCCGAGGCTGAGCACGAGCACTGCGCCCGCGTTGGGATGGTTGACCATCGAGGCGAGCAGCTTCTGCGTGTTCTTGTGATCCTCGCCCAGCTGGGAGCAGCCGTAGGGATGCACAAAGCAATGGATGCCCTCGACGCGGTCTCCGTAGGCCTCCTGCGCGAGCTTCTCGAGCGTCTTGGCGGTGCCGTTGACGCAGCCGACGGTGTTGACAATCCAGACCTCGTTGCGGATGCCGACGCGGCCATCCTCGCGGACATAGCCCTCGAAGGTCGCCTCGCGATCCACCTTCACCGCGCAGGGATGCGGGTTGTAGGTGTATTCGAGCATGCCGGAGAGGTTGGTCTTGACGTTGTGGGTGTGTACCCAGCTGCCCGCAGCGATGGGCTGCGTCGCATGGCCGATCGGGAAGGCGTACTTGACGACGTTCTCCCCCTCGGCGATGTCGCGCAGGGCAAACTTGTGCCCTGCGGGGACATCCTCGCGCAGCGTGACGCCCAGGTAGCTCTCGCCCGCGCAAAGCGGCTCGAGGGCGACGGCGACGTTGTCGCGGTCGGTGATTTTGATGATCTTGCTCATATCAGCCGACGACCTCTTCGATGGCCGCCTTGGCGCCCTTGGTGAAGATCGCCTCGAGCGACGCGGCGACGGACGCCTCGAAGCCCGGGATCTCGGTGGTCAGGTCGCTGCCCCAGAAATCGACGTTCGTCAGCACGGCATGGGCGATCTCCGCCGCCGGCTTGCCGGTCAGGCCCGCAAAGAAGTCGAGCACGAACTGGTCGTCCGCGATCGGGTACTCGTTGCCCGCGGCGCGCACGCCGGCGAAGCTGCCGTCCTCCTTCTTCTTGCCGCAGTAGAACGCGATGAACGCGGCCATGGAGAAGGTCAGGATCTTGGGCAGGCTGCCCTTGCGCTTGACATACTCCTTGATGGTCGGCAGCACGCGGGCGCGGAACTTGCTCTGGCTGTTGAGCGCGATGGAGAGGAGCAGGTGACGGTTGAACGGGTTGGAGAAGCGCTCGAAGATCGCGGAAGCGAAGGCCTCCAGATCGTCCTTCGGGAGGTCGAGCGTGGGCATGATCTCGTCAAAGAGCGCCTGGCTCATGTAGGCGCGCATGGTCTTGTCGGCCATGCAGTCGCCGACGATCTCGTGGCCCGCGAGGTAGGCGCCAAGGACCATGGAGGTATGCGCGCCGTTGAGCATGCGAACCTTGCGCAGCTTGTAGGGGGAGACGTCCTGCGTGAAGACGACGTTGCAGCCCGCCTTCTTGAAGGGCAGCTCGTCCTCAATCCAGGCCGGGCCCTCGATGACCCAGAGGCCAAACGGCTCGGCGGTGTCGAGCATGTTGTCGCGGTAGCCGAATTCCTCGTAGAGGCTCTCGGCCTCGCCGCGCGGATAGCCGGTCACGATGCGGTCAACCAGCGTGGAGCAGAAGACGTTCTCCTCCTTGAGCCAGGTCTTGAACGCCTCGGAGAGGCCCCACTGCTCGGCGGTCTTGAGGCAGCACTCCTCGAGGTTGCGGCCGTTGTAGTCGATCAGCTCGCAGGGCAGGAGGATGAAGCCGGTGCCCTTCTCGCCGCCGAAGGCGGTGAAGCGCTCATAGAGGAGGCGGGTCAGCTTGCCGGGATAGGAGGCCTGCGGCTTGTCGTCAAAGCTGTCCTTGCCGGTGTAAACGATGCCGGCCTCGGTGGTGTTGGAGATGATGATGCGGATTTCCTTCTTGTGCGCCAGCGCGAGGTAGCCCTCAAAGTCCTCATACGGGGACAGGCCGCGGGTCACGCTCTGGATGATGCGGGTATCCTTGCTCGGCTTGCCGTCCACCTGGCCGCGCAGGATCAGGGTGTACAGGCCATCCTGCTCGTTGAGCATGGAGACCATGCCGCGCTCGATCGGCTGCACGATGACGACGCCCGCATCCATGCCGGCCTTCTCATTGGCCATATCCACCATCCAGTCGCAGAAGGCGCGCAGGAAGCCGCCCTCGCCGAACTGAATGATGCGCTCGGTCTTCGGCGCGACGCCGCGCGCCATTGAAATGGAAGAAAGTGTCTTGGCATTGAGCTGAACCATGAGTAAAACCTCCCTATGATATTATCCAACGGTAATTTAAGGAAGGGCTGGGGCGGCAGGGCAGCCGCTTTCATCCTTCATCATACTTGCTTACAGTATATCACCCGGTTTCTTCCCCGTCAAGATTCAGGGCAAAACCGGACGGATGGATTTGTCGGGTATGTATAAGTCATCAGACCACCCCACGCACGGCACAGGCGGCCTGAGGCCGCCCTCTCTTCCGAACCACTCCGCGCTTTCCGCTGCCCGGCTTCCGTGGCCGAAGCTATGCAGTCGCCGCACGGCACAGGTGGCCTGAGGCCGTCTCTTCCCAGCCGAGAAAATCCGGGCGGCGCATACGGTTTGCAACTTGTCACCCGCCTCCAAAGGTGGTAGAATAAGGGTAATCCATCATTCCGTTTGCACCCGTCGGCCGGCGCGCGGCCGATCCATTTGACAGCAGGAGGTAATTCCCCATGAAACGACGCATCGGCATCCTCACCAGCGGCGGCGACTGCCCCGGCCTGAACGCCTGTATCCGCGGCGTCGCCCGCGCGAGCTATTCCATGTTTGACACCGAAATCGTCGGCATCCAGGATGGCTATGCCGGCCTGATCGCCGGCGACTACAAGGAGATGAAGCAGTCCGACTTCTCCGGCATTCTGACATTGGGCGGCACCATTCTGGGCACGCGCCGCACGCCCTTCCGCAACATGCGCGTCATTGAGGACGACAACGTCGACAAGGTCAAGGAGATGAAGTCGAACTACAAGAAGATGAAGCTCGACTGCCTCGTCTGCCTGGGCGGCAACGGCACGCACAAGACGGCCAACCTGCTCTCCGAGGAGGGCCTGCATGTCGTCAGCCTGCCCAAGACGATCGACAACGATATCTGGGGCACGGATGTGACCTTCGGCTTCCACACCGCCGTCGACATCGCCACCGAGGTCATCGACCGCATCCACACGACCGCCGCGAGCCACGGCCGCTGCATGGTCGTGGAGATCATGGGCAACAAGGCCGGCTGGCTGACGCTCTATTCCGGCATCGCCGGCGGCGCGGACATCGTGCTGCTGCCGGAGATCCCCTACGACCTTGAGAAGGTCTGCGACGCCATTCGCCGCCGCGCGGAGATGGGTAAGACCTTCTCCATCGTCGCCGTCGCCGAGGGCGCGATGACGGTCGAAGAAGCGAAGATGAAGAAGAAGGAGCGCCTCGCCTTCCGCCAGGAGACGGGCTTCAGCAGCATCGCCATGCGTCTGGCCAAGGAGCTGGAGGCGAAGGTTGGCGTCGAAGCGCGCGCCGTCATCCCGGGTCATGTGCAGCGCGGCGGCACGCCGAGCGCCTACGACCGCATGCTCTCCACGGTCTTCGGCGTCCACGCGGCCAAGCTGATCGCGGGTGAGGAATACGGCCAGGCCGTCGGCATGGCGGGCAACACCGTCACACATCATCCGCTCTCCGAGGTTGCGGGCAAGACGAAGTTCGTGCCCAACGACGCGCAGGCGATCCGCGCGGCCCGCGCGATGGGCATCTCGCTGGGCGACTGATTTCCATTGACATTTTGCCCGGTTTCCCCTATAATAGAAGACCGGTAAACGGTTTCCCGGGGAAACCGGGTCCCTGCACCCGTAGCTCAGCAGGATAGAGCGACCGCCTCCTAAGCGGTAGGCCGTGGGTTCGAATCCCGCCGGGTGCGCCAAAAACATCGTAAACTCAAGGGTTTGCGGTGTTTTTTTGTTGCGCTTTTGATCGCATCCCTCCCTTCTTCCGGCGCAGCGCCTTGCCGGATCATCTGCTAATTGGAAACGAACCGTTTGCAGGCCCTGCGGGCCATCTGCTGAGAAAACTGCTAATCGCCACGCCTAGCCGCGAATCAGCGCCGCCAGGGAGCTGACGAGCTCCGGCTTTTTCTGGAGCTGAAGCAGCAGGGTGGCGAAGTCGCTGACGTCCTGCGCCGGCTGGGGCTGTGAAAAATTGTTCTGCTCCTGCGGCGCTCTGACCGAGCGCAAGTCCGGGTTGGCATAGAACGAGGCCTCAAATTTCTGCGCGTTGATCTTGCGATTCTCGTCGAGGATGTGCGCGTAGATTTAACGCCTAAATATGCAGACATGGTTCCTGTTTAGGAAATTTGCTCTGAGAATTTGTCAGGGCTTATTCGATCATCAAAGGATACGGCAAGCGCCGCGTAAAATGTCTGGAAAATTTTCATCTATATGTCAAATGAAAGCATTTCGTGCATTTCGATCGTGCCCGGTCCCGTTTCTGAGGCGCAGGTCAGGCCGAGCCGGAGCGGCCAAGGAAAAAGGAGCAATGACAGCCATCCCAAATTGAAATCATTAAGAATGTATGTTACAATAAGCATAAGGAATGGCGACGTAAACAAAGGAATTCACGAATCCCAAGGAACCCTGTGAAAAAGAGAGCAAAGAAAGGATCAAGGAAAACGATGCGCATGAAGAAGTATGAATTCTGGTTTGTGGTGGGCAGTCAGTTTCTGTACGGCCCGGAGGTGCTTGAAACCGTTGCGGCGCGCGCGCAGGAGATGGCGAAGGAACTTTCCGTATCGCTGCCCTACCCGCTGGTGTACAAGGTCACGGCCAAGACCAACCGGGAAATCTCGGAGGTCGTGAAGGAAGCCAATTACGACGACGCCTGCGCCGGCATCGTCACCTGGTGCCACACCTTCAGCCCGTCGAAGATGTGGATCAACGGCCTGGCGGAGCTGCAAAAGCCCTGGTGCCACCTGGCCACTCAGTATAACCGGGAGATCCCCAACGAGGAGATCGACATGGACTTCATGAACCTGAACCAGGCGGCCCACGGCGACAGGGAGCACGGCTTTCTCGGCGCAAGGCTGCGTAAGCCCCGCAAGATCATCGCGGGCCACTGGCAGGACGAGGACGTGCGCAAGCGGCTGGGCGACTGGATGAGGTCGGCGGTGGGCGCGGCGTTTTCCAGGCAGCTCAAGGTCATGCGCTTTGGCGACAACATGCGGGAGGTCGCCGTCACCGAGGGCGACAAGGTGGAGGCGCAGACCCGACTGGGCTGGCAGGTGAACACCTGGCCGGTGGGCAAGCTGGCGCAGACCATGGACGCTGTCACCGACGCCGAAATCGACGCCCTGATGGACGCCTATCGCGCCGCCTACGACTTCGCCACGGATGATCTGGAAACTGTGCGCTATCAGGCGCGGGAAGAAATCGCCATGAAGAAGATGCTGGACGAGGAGGGCTGCATGGCCTTCTCCAACACCTTCCAGGATCTTTATGGCATGCGCCAGCTTCCCGGCCTTGCCAGCCAACATCTGATGGCTCAGGGCTACGGCTATGGCGGCGAGGGCGACTGGAAGGTCGCGGCCATGACCGCCATTCTCAAGGCCATGGGCGAAGAGGGCAACGGCGCGTCCGCCTTCATGGAGGACTACACCTACCATCTGGTCAAGGGACAGGAGTACAGCCTCGGCGCGCACATGCTGGAGGTCTGCCCCAGCCTGGCGGCGGATCGCCCCCGCATCGAGGTGCATCCCCTTGGCATCGGCGACAGGGAGGCTCCCGCCCGGCTGGTGTTTGAGGGCAAGGAGGGCGACGCCATCGTGGTCAGCCTCGTGGATATGGGCGGCCGCCTGCGGCTGATCTGTCAGGATATTCACTGCGTCAAGCCGATTCTGCCCATGCCGAATCTGCCTGTGGCGCGGGTCATGTGGCAGGCAGAGCCCAGCCTCACCACCGGCGTGGAATGCTGGATCACCGCCGGCGGCGCGCATCATACGGTGCTCAGCTATGATGTGACCGCCGAAATGATGAAGGATTGGGCGAGAATCATGGACATTGAGTTCGTCCACATCACAAAGGGCACCACCGTGGAGAGCCTGGAAAAGGAGCTTTTTCTCAACGATCTGGCCTGGAAGCTGAAGTGAGGGAGCTATGGAATGTAAGAAGACGTATCTCGGCATCGAATTTGGCTCCACGCGCATCAAGGCGGTGACCATTGACGAGCGCCACATTCCCGTCTCCGCCGGAGATTACACATGGGCCAGCACCCTTGAAAACGGCATCTGGACCTATTCGCTTGACGAGGTCTTTGCGGGCCTGAAGGCCGCTTTGGCAGGCGTCGGGCATCGGGAGCGCATCGCCGCCATGGGCATTTCCGGCATGATGCACGGATATCTGGCCTTTGACGCGGACTGGAACCTGCTGGCCCCCTTCCGCACCTGGCAGAACACCGTCACCGGCCCGGCGGCATCGGAGCTCACGGCGCTCTTGGGCTTCAACATCCCCCAGCGGTGGAGCATCGCCCACCTGTATCAGGCCATCCTGAACGGCGAGGCGCATGTCCATCGGATTGCCCACATCACCACCCTGGCGGGCTATGTTCACTACATGCTCACGGGCGTCAACGCCGTGGGCGTGGGCGAGGCCAGCGGCATGTTCCCCATCGACAGCAAAAGCCTGTGCTACGACGCGGAAATGCTGAAAAAGTTCGACTGTCTGATCGCAGGGCGGGGACTTCCCTGGACGCTGAAGGATATTCTGCCCCGGGTTTTGCCGGCGGGCGAGAACGCCGGCTTCCTGACGCAGCGGGGCGCGGCGCTGCTCGATGGCCTGCTGGCGCCCGGCATTCCCTTCGCCCCGGCCGAGGGGGACGCGGGCACCGGCATGACCGCGACCAACGCCGTCGCGCCCAGAACGGGCAATGTGTCCGCCGGAACCTCCATCTTCTCCATGGTGGTTCTGGAGCAGCCGCTGAAAAGGGTTTATGAGGAGATCGATCTGGTGACCACCCCCACCGGCAAACCGGTCGCCATGGTGCATTGCAATAACTGCACCGGCGATTCCAACGCCTGGGCGGGCATTCTGTCGGAAGCCGCGGGGCTGTTTGGGGCAAGGCCTGATGCCGGGAAACTGTACACAGGGCTGTATCAGAAGTCCCTGGAGGGCGATCCCGACTGCGGAGGCGTGCTGGTGTGCAACTATCTGGCGGGCGAGGGCGTGACCCACATGGATGCGGGCAGGCCGCTTGTGCTTCGCCGTCCGGATGCCCGGTTTACCCTGGCCAACTTCCTGCGGGCGCAGCTCTATGCCTCCATGGCGACGCTCAAGATCGGCATGGACATTCTGGCAGACGAGGGCGTGGCGATCGACAGCCTCACCGGCCACGGCGGGCTGTTCAAGACGCCCCTGGTGGGGCAGAAATACCTGGCCGCCGCATGCAACGCTCCGGTGACCTGCATGGAAACGGCGGGCGAGGGCGGCCCGTACGGCATGGCGCTTCTGGCGGCATACATGCTCAAAAAGCGTGCAGATGAGACGCTGGAGCACTATCTGGACACCCGCGTGTTCAACGGCGTGAGTGGAACAACGCTGGCCCCCGACCCCGCAGATGTGGACGGCTTCAACGCCTATATCAGAGAATACAAAAGCCTGCTCCGGGTGGAGCGGGCAGCCTTGGAGGTGCTGTGATGCTGGAAGCGCTGAAGGAGCAGGTGTGCGCGGCAAACCTGCTGCTGCCCGGGCACGGCCTGGTGACCTTTACCTGGGGCAATGTGTCCGGTATCGACCGGGAAAGCGGCCTGGTGGTCATCAAGCCCTCCGGAGTGGACTATGACCACATGACCCCGGATGACATGGTGGTCGTCTCCCTGACCTCCGGGGAACGGGTCGAGGGCAAATGGAAGCCCTCCTCCGATACGCCCACCCATTTGGCGCTGTACAGCGCCTTCGCGGATTGCGGCGGCATCGTCCACACCCATTCCCGCTGGGCGACCAGCTGGGCGCAGGCGGGGCGTGGCATTCCCGCCTACGGCACCACGCACGGCGATTACTTCTACGGGGAAATTCCCTGCACGCGGCAGATGACCCCGGAGGAAATCACAGGGGCCTATGAGCGGGAAACCGGAAACGTGATTGTGGAGACATTCCATTCACGCTCCATCGATCCTGCCCAGGTTCCCGCCGTACTGGTGCAGGCTCACGGCCCGTTTGCCTGGGGCACGGACCCGCGCAACGCCGTACACAATGCCGTGGTTTTGGAGGAGCTGGCCTTCATGGCCTTCCACGCGGCCATGCTCAATCCCCAGATTTCCCCGATGCAGCAGGAGCTGCTTGACAGGCACTACCTGCGAAAGCACGGCAAAAACGCCTATTATGGGCAGGGATAACCGCGCAGGAGGAGACGCAAATGCTGTTTGAAAAAGGTCAGACCGTGCTGTTTATCGGCGATTCCATTTCGGATTACGAGCGTGCCCGCCCGGTGGGAGAGGGCTTATCCGACGCCTGGGGGCGCAGCTATGTCGCGGACGTGGGTGCGCTGCTCGGGTGCATGTATCCGGAGCTCGCTCTTCGCATTGTCAACATGGGCATCAGCGGCAATCAGGTGCGCGATCTTCAGGCGCGCTGGGAGACGGATGTGATGGCGCGCAAGCCCGACTGGGTGAGCGTGCTGATCGGCATCAACGACGTCTGGCGGCAATTTGACTGCCCGTATATGCCCGAAACGCACGTCCCGCCGGAGGAATTTGAAAAAACCTATGCCCGGCTGATTGAGCGCACGCTGCCCCACGTGAAGGGCATGATCCTCATGTCGCCCTATTTCATGGAGCCAAACCGGCTCGATCCCATGCGCGCGCGCATGGACGAATATGGCGCCATCACGCGCAGGCTTGCCGGGCAATACGGCCTTGTCTTCGTCGATTTGCAGGCGGCATGGGACGCGCTGTTTGCGCACATGCATCCCTGCAACATCGCGTGGGACCGCATCCACCCCAACCAGACGGGCTGCATGTACATCGCCAAGCAATTTCTCAGGGTTGTCGGCGCCAATCGATGCTGAATGGCCTTCATATGCCCCCGGGCCTCATGCGCGCGCTCACTGCGAGCTGACCCTTGCGCTTGATTCCATGGAGGACTGCCCGTGAACCGGACACGGCGCAGACGGCCCTTCCCCAGGGGCTGCACTTTCCGGGCAGCCCGCGGCGAAACCGCTCGATTTCGCAATAATGAAATTTTAGAAATTGCAATATTCATTCGCTTTTAATCAGGCTTTTCGTTCGCGGGCTTTTTCCAAAGCTCTTCGGTCAAAAATTGAACGAAATATTTCGTTCGATTTCTCAAATCAACCCCCAAAAACATCATATTGCATAAAAATATTGTTTTGATAAAGTCGGCATGTATAATTGAATTTCTGCCCGTCAGAAAGCCGTGTTGACAGGCCCGCAAAGGGATGATATAATGCCCGACAACAGCAATGAGGTTGAAATGAATTTTCGCCTCATTGCTTTTTCATTTTACCTTCGCTCATCATGGATGAAGGGAAGAGAAAGGCGGTTATCCCCATGAAGAAGCTGTACTCCTCGCTGCTGGTATTGGTCATGCTGCTCGCCCCGTGCATGGCGCTGGCCGCAGACTGTCAGGTGGGCATTCTCTATCCGCTCAGCGGTAACGTCGCCACCATCGGCTAGCTGGATGTGCTCGCCATCGAGCTGGCAACGGACATCATCAACAACGAGCATCCGGAGCTGGATCTTCCCTTTGCCGCCGGGGTGGGCATCCCCGGTCTTGACGGCGGAAAGCTGCTGCTGACCGTTTCGGACACGCAGGGCAACGCCGAGATTGGCCAGTCTGAAGCGGAGCGCCTGATCGAGGAGGTCGGCGTGGACGTCATCATCGGCGCCTACAATTCGGCTGTCACCAAGACGGCCTCGACCGTGGCGGAGCGCAGCGAAATTCCCTTCATCAACGCGGATTCCACCTCCGTGGATCTGACGGAGCGCGGCTATGAGTGGTTCTTCCGCACCACGCCGCACGACGGAACGTTTATCGAGGATACGTTCAAATTCCTGGCGAGCCTGCGGGATGAAAAGGGGCTTGACATCCACACGCTGGCGCTGTTCCACGAGGATACCGAATACGGCGCGAAGCTGCGCGTCCAGATTGAAGAGCAGGCGCCGGCATACGGCTTTGAGATCGTCGAAAACATCTCCTACAGCCAGAACGCGACGAACCTCTCCGCAGAGGTGATGAAGCTGAAGGAAGCCAACGCGGATGTTCTGATGTGCGGCAGCTATAACTCGGATGCCATCTTGTTGTACCGCACCATGAAGGAGCAGAACTGGACGCCAAAGCTGCTCATCGGCCAGCGCGCCGGCTTCACCGCAACCGAAACCGTGGAAACCGTCGGCGCGGTCAACATGAACGACACCCTGTCGACCAACCTCTTTGCGCTGGATCTGAGCGTGACCAACCCTAACGTGAAGATCGTGAACGACATGTTCAAGGAGTATCAGGTATCGAAGGGCTTTGTCTCCGACGTGGCCTCCGGCGCCGACATGAACGACGCTTACGCGCGGGCCTTCACGGCGGTCTTCGCTCTGGCCTACGCGCTTGACGCGGCCGGATCGACCGAGAATTACGCCGTTCAGGAAGCGCTTCAGAATCTGGACGTCGCCAACGAGGGACAGCTGATCGTTCCCTGGAACGGCATCCGCTTTGACGAATCCGGCCAGAACGTGCTGGCGGGCGGCATCATCACGCAGCTGATCGACGGCGCGTTTGTGACGGTGTATCCGTTTGAAAGCGCCGCTGCCGAGGTGGTCTATCCCTACACCCCCTGGTCTGAGCGGTAAACACAACGGTCTGCCGCGCGCGGAGGCCCGCACGCGGCAGTTTTCTTTCATCTGACCGGCATGACCGGCGAAATGTGGTAAATCCCGCCGCTTCGCATCCGAGACCGGAGCTTTGCGGAGGGATTTGCACAGTCAATCAGGAGGCGAATCGGGATGGGGACTCAGCTTGCTCAAATCCTTGTGGAGGGATGTATCAATGGCTCCAGTATCGCGCTGGTCGCCATCGGAATTGCGTTGATCTGGGGCGTGATGGGGCTGCTTTGCTTTGCTCAGGGCGAATTCCTGATGATAGGGATGTATTTGCAGCTCTCCGCCAACAGCGACAAGGTGATCTATTACTACATTGTTCTGGCGGTGGTGGTGGCGCTGATCGCGTTTACCCTGTGGCTGGACGCCTCCCGCTTCGGCTATGCGCTGCGCACCATCTCCGGCAATGAGCACGCGGCGGAGAGCGTGGGCATCGACACGGCGCGCACGAAGGCACTGGCTTTTGCGCTGAGCGCCATGGTCACCTCCCTGGCAGGCAGTCTGTACGTGCAGTACATTCAGTATGTGGATCCCTATACCTCCAGCACGCTGTCCATCTCGCTGATGATCTGTCTGGTCACGGTCATGGGCGGCTGCGGAACGGTGTTCGGGCCGATCGTCGGGGCAACCGTGCTGACGTATATCTCCCAGAATACGCGCGTCTGGTTCGGCGGCACGGGAACGGGCATCGACCTGATCATCTACGGCGCGCTGGTGATTCTGGTTGTTCTCTTCCTGCCCAACGGGGTACTGTCGATCCCTGGAAGGCTGAAAAAGCGTTTTGCCAAAAAGGAGGTGCCTGCGGCATGACCATTCAAGGCGCGAAGCCCATCTTGAGCGTGGAGCACGCGACAAAGGCATTTGGCGGCCTTGTCGCCAACGAGGATATCAGCTTTGAGGCCAGAGAAGGCGAAATCGTCGGCGTGGTGGGCCCGAACGGCGCGGGAAAGACGACGCTGTTCAATTCCCTCTCCGGCGGAGAGCAGCAGATGGTCGCCATTGCGCGGGGGCTGATGAGCGAGCCGCGGCTGCTCATTCTGGATGAGCCCAGCCTCGGCCTGATGCCCAAGCTGGTGGAGGAGGTCTTTGACTTTGTCCGCGAGATCAACCAAATGGGCATCACCATCATCATCGTGGAGCAGAACGTGACGCAGACGCTTGAAATGTGCGATTACGCCTATGTCATCAAGAACGGGAAGACCGTGATTGACGGCACAGGAGAGAGCATGCTCAGCAGCGAGGCTGTCCGCAGCGCATATCTGGGCATGTAATGACAGTTTTCCGGGAAACGGCCGCCATGGCCGGTCCGGCAGCGAGGTGTTGACGATGAAAATCGATGACAACGAAAAGGAAAAGGAAGCGATGGCCGCCTTTCACCGGGGAGACCGGGCGGAGGGGCTTGCGCTTCAGGAGGAATTCGTCGCCCAATTCAGGCAGGAATACGCCGGGTGGGATCATTGCCCCTGCCTGAAGGCCTGCCGGTATCACGGCAACTGCAGGGAATGCGTCGCGATCCATCGAGCGCATCAGGAGCATGTTCCCAACTGCATGAGGCCCATGCTCAACCGGAAGCTCCGGCTCCTTTCGGAGCTGACCGAGCATACCCTGGCCCATGAAATCGAGCCGCCCAGGGAAATCCTGCGCAAGACGTGATCAAAGGCGCGGCGAATGGACGGGCCTCGGGCTTGACGGCCTCGGTCTTCAGGGCGAGGGCATGCACACCCTCCGCGAGCGGGCCAACATCGCGCTGATTCCCCAGCAGGTCGACCTGGCAGCCAGGCTGATTCTTCAGCTGCTTCGCTGAAAGCCCATAAGGAAAAAACCGTTTCCGCAAGGCCCTGCCCCACGGAAGCGGTTTTCTTCATGAGTTTGTTTTGCGGCGATCAGTCCAGCCGGAACACCGGCTCGAGCTTGGGCTGCGCGCCGGTCACCGGGTCCATCTCCAGCTCCAGAATATCCTCCATGTAGGCATTCCAGCGGTCGACGATGGGGCTTTGCGCCTGCGTCCGCTCCGCAAAGGCAATCCCCTTTTCGCACTCGTAGTAGCCGAACAGCTCCTCGCCGTTGGCAAAGATCGTATAGTTGCAGATGCCCGCGTCCTTGAGCAGCTGCTTCATCTCCGGCCAGATTGCGTCATGGCGGCGGATATACTCCGCCTTGCAGCCGGGCTTGATGCGTCCCTTCCAGGCCATGCGTTCCATCCGTTTTTCCTCCTGTCAGTTAAGAAATTCCTCGCGCAGCGTCACGCCGAACTCCTTTGCGATGGCGCGCAGGTCGTCGTCAGTGATGGTCTGGCGCTCCTGCCCGCAGGAATGCGCGAGCACCCAGATCTGCGCAGACTTTTCAATCGTGTGCATGAGGCCGAAGGTCGTGTCAAAGTCCGGGCCGGAGACGAACAGGCCGTGATGCGCCCAGACGGCGGCCTCGTAGTCCTTCATCTTCTCGCAGGTCGCCAGCGCGATATCCGCGCCGCCGGGCACCATCCATGGCACCACGCCCACGCCGCCCGGGAACACGACCGGGCACTCCGTCGCGCTCTTCCACAGCGCACGGGAGAAGTCACGATCGGTCAGCGGAAGAACGTACGTCAGCGCGATGACGTTCGCCGGGTGCGCGTGATAGATCACGCGGCAGGCGCCGTCCGTCGCATCGACGCGCACGGAGTGGTTCATGAAGTGGCTGGGGAACTCGCTGGTGGGGCGTCCGCCGTTTTTGAGGCCCCAGACGATGCGGTAGCTGTCGCCCGCCTCGTTGATCTCCACGACGCACAGGCAGTCCTCCGGGTCGAGGATGACGTTGCGCATGTACTTGCCAGAGCCGGTGGAGATGAAGTACTCGCCCGCGAGGTTCTTGCCGGCGACGCCCATGTTCACCCACTCGCGCGGATTGTCATCAAAGAAGGGGCGCATCTGCGCGACCTCGTCCTTCGTCAGGCGATAGGTGAGGTTGCCGCCGTTGCGCTCATGCCAGCCCTGCTGCCAGCCGTCGTCCGCCATGCGGATGTAGTTCTTCATCACGGTCAAATCGAGCATGCCCATATGAATGCCTCCGTTTTTTGGGTTTGCCTCGCGACGGGGGGATGTTGGGGGATTTCACCCCCCAAACCCCTAGCCCGGGGACCAGTCCCCAGACCCCTTCTTCGCTTCGCGCATTCTATTGAAGATTTCAGTATCAATTTCTCTTACTCAAAACGTCCTGCTCATAGCGCTTGACTTCATCAAACCACTCGCCATCCTTCGGGACGCCCGCCCTCTCGCAATATGCGTCCCACACCTCGCCGAACGGCAGGGTCTTCATTTCCTCCTGCTTAACGAGCAGCGCGGTGAAGTCGCCCTCATCCTGAAGCCGCTTCAGGGCGTCGTTCGGCGTGAGCAGCGCGTAGAGCAGCGCCTTCTGGAGGTTGCGCACGCCGACCGTCCACGCGGCGACGCGGTTGATGCTCGCGTCGAAGTAGTCAAGCGCGATGTTCACCCGCCCATCCAGCCCGCCGCAGCGGACGATCTCCTTGCAGATTTCGCGCGTCTCGTCGTCAAAGAGCACGACGTGGTCACTGTCCCAGCGGATGGGGCGCGTGATGTGCAGCGCGATCTCCGGGAAGAACGTCAGCAGCGCGGGAATCTTGTCGCTGACGACCTCGGTCGGGTGATAGTGCCCGTTGTCCATCAGCGGAATGCACTTGTCCATGTTCGCGGCGGCGTAGCTGAGCGCAAACTCCGCGCTGCCGACGGTGTATGCCTCCACGCCGATGCCGAAGACCTTGCTCTCGATACAGGGCTTGACCTTCGCAAAATCATACGGCTCGGAGAGAATCTCGTCAATCGCCTCGCGATAGCGCACGCGCGGGCCCATGCGGTCGGCGGGGATATCCTTGAAGCCGTCGCCCGTCCAGATGTTCATGACGCAGGGCTGGCCCAGCTCCTCCGCCAGGTAGCTGCTGATGCGGATGCACGCCTTGCCGTGCTCGATCCAGAAGCGGCGGGTCTCCTCGTTCGGGGAGGACAGCGTCAGCGGATCGCACTTGGGATGGGAGAAGAACGTCGGGTTGAAGTCCGCGCCCAGGCCCCGCGCCTTGCAGAACTCGACCCATTTTTTGAAGTGCTTCGGCTCGAGCCTGTCGCGGTCGGCCCACTCGCCCTCCTCAAAGATGGCATAGCTGGCGTGCAGGTTGAGCTTCTTCGTGCCGGGGCACAGGCGCAGCATTTCGTCAAAGTCCGCCATCAGCTCCTCCGGCGTGCGCGCGCGGCCCGGGTAGTTGCCCGTGGTCTGGATGCCGCCGGTCAGCGGCTTGCTGGGATCGGTGTCAAAGCCGCGCACGTCGTCGCCCTGCCAGCAGTGGATGGACACCGGCACCGCCGCCAGCTTGTGAAGCGCCGCGTCGGTATCGACGCTAAGCGCGGCATACCGCTCTTTTGCTTCCATGTAGCCCATATCACGTAACCTCCATTTGGATTTTCAGATTTCCAAGCGCCGTCGCCTCAATCGGCAGGGCGACGACCTGCTTGCCGGTTGCCTCCTGCGTCAGCTGGTTGAGGAATTCGTTCTTCGCCCCGCCGCCGACGATGTACAGCCTGTCATAGGTCTTGCCCGTGTTGCGCTCCAGCTCATCAAGCGCGTCCCGGTAGCTTGCCGCAAGGCTGCGGTATGCGCAGCAGAAGTAGTCGCCCGGCGTGCGCAGCCGGTTGCCCGTCGCCGCGTCAAACGCCGCCTTCATGCTCTTTGGAGCGAGGAATGCCGGCGCGTTCGCGTCGACGAGCAGCGCGCAGTCGCTCGCCTGCGCCGACGCCACGATCTCGCCAAACGGCGCGTCCGGGCAGAGGTCGCGGCGCAGCTCGTTGACCAGCCACATGCCCATGATGTTCTTCTGGTAGCGGTTGTAGCCCACGCCGCCCTCGTTGGAGTAGTTGGCGGCCATGCTGCCGCTGTCCGTGAGCGGGCGCTCCGTCTTGACGCCCAGCAGCGACCATGTGCCCGAGGAGATGTACGGCTGGTTGCCCTCCATCGGGATGCCCTCCACCGCCGAGCCGGTGTCGTGCGTCGCGCAGAGCACAACGGTGAGGCTGCCGCCGATGCGCTGCGCGATGTCCTCCTTCAGCGCTCCGAGCGCCGTGCCCGGCCCGGACAGCGCGGGGAAGAGCGCGCGCGGCAGGCCGAGCCTGTCCGTCAGCGCCAGGTCAAATTCGCCCGTCTTCGCGTCGACCAGGCCCGTCGTGGTGGCGTTGGTGTATTCCCGCGCCATGACGCCGGTGAGCCGGTACATCAGGTATTCCGGTATCATCAGCATGCCGGTCACGCCTTCAAGCCGTCCGCGTTTCAGATCGTCCATCAGCTGATAGATCGTGTTGAACGGCTGAAACTGGCAGCCGGTGTGCGCATACAGCGTCTCAAAGGGGACGAGCGCATGGGTTTGAGGAATCACGGCCTCCGTCCTGTGATCCCGGTAGGCATGGCAGGGGGAAACCTCTTCCCCATCCCGAAGCAGCACGTAATCAACGCCCCATGTGTCGATGGACATCGTCGCGATGTCCGGGTACGCCGCAAGCGCCCGCTCCATGCCCCTGACCACATGCGCAAAGAGGCTTTCCATATCCCAGGTCAGATGCCCATCCCGCTCCATGACGCCGTTGGGGAAGCGATAGACCTCCCGCGTTTGAAGCTCTCCCTCCTCCATCCAGCCGACGATGTGCCGCCCGCTGGATGCGCCGATGTCCACGGCGAGGCAGCGCTTGCCCTGTGCCATTTGCCTACACCTCCTCAATGGATTCGATGCGCTCAAGCGTGATGTTTTTCGCCCGCCGCACGACGATGCCCGGACAGCCGTCCGCGATCGTCACATCCCTGAACACGATGTTCCTGACCTCGTAGCCCGGCACGTCAAAGCCGGTCAGCTCAACCGGCGCGCAGGGCAGCAGCTCGCCCCCGCCCTGCGTGGCCTGATACATGCCCGTGAGCGTCAGGCGCTCAAACAGACAGTCGGAAAGCATCGGCGGCATGGGCGCGCCCTCGCCGTCGTCGTTGTAGGTCACGGCGTGCATCATCACGCGCGGGAGCACGCAGTCCCGCACGGAGACATTTCGCACATGGCCGCCGCGCTTCTTCGTCGCCTTGATCTCAAAGCCGCTCATGGACACGCGCAGGTCACAATCCCAGATTCGCACATCCTCGACGCCGCCGCTCATCTCGCTGCCGATGACCACGCCGTGCCCATACGCGCTGTAGCAGTCGAACACGCGGATGCCGCGCGTAGGGCGGGCAATCGCGTTGCCCTCCGGGTTCTTGCCGGACTTGATGGCAACCGCGTCATCCTCCGTGTAGAATTGGGAGGCGAACAGCGCGCAGTCCTCGCTGGAATCCGGGTCCCAGCCGTCGCCATTCCACACGCCCTGCGAGCGGAACACGCAGTGGTCGGTCACGACGCCCCGGCTGTATACCATGTGTACATTCCAGCTCGCGCCGTTTTCCAGCGTGAGGCCGCTGATGCGCACATTCTCGCAGTTGCTCAGGTTGATGAGCCTCGGGCGCACGCGTCCGGGAATGGTGTGGTCGTTTTCGCACGTCGCCACCAGCGCGGCGTTTTCCTGGAGATAGGCCTTGAGCCGCTCGCGCTCGTCCTCGATGATGCGCCAGGCGAGCGTCTGCCCGCCGCTGGCGATTTTGCCCCTGCCGTGGATGAGGATGTTGCGGCAGTTCGGGCCGCTGGCGTGATCGAGCGTGCCGAAGTTCAGCAGGCTTGAATAGCACATCTGCTCGATGCCCTCAAACCGGCTCCTGATTCTGGGCAGGTAGTCCCCGATTTCGGCGGTTCCCTGGAGCACGGCGCCCTCGTCAAGAACAATCTCCATGTCGCTGTGACCGCGCAGCGCGCCGGTCAGATACACCCCGGCAGGGAAATAGAGGCAATCCTCCGCCGTGCAGTCGTCAAACGCCCTTTGCAGCGCCGCCGTGTTGAGCGCCGCGCCGTCGCCCACGGCCAGATACGGCGCCTTCGTCACGTCGATCCTCCGCCGCGCCGCGCGCGTTTTGCCCCGCGCCTGCAGGCGAAGCATTCCGCCCTCCAGCGCGCAGGTCACGGTGAATTCCGCCTCCGTCAGCGGGGCAAAGCCCTCGAGCGTGACGTGCGTGCGGGAAACCGTCGCCGCCTTTCCGCCGTTCACCCAGACGTCATAGGTCTGGCCGCGCTTCGCGGCCTCTGGCTTGTCCCAATACAGCGTAAAGGCGCTGTCCGTAGAGAGCACAAAGAGCTCGTTCATCGCTTGTTCCTCCTCGCCGGGCTTACCAGCGGCTTCTGGGCGGCGGACAGTGCATGTCCCTGCGCATGGCGCGCATTTCCACCATACAGCCGCAGCGCATGCAGGTGCCGTTTTCCAGCTGGTCGCACGCGGCGCACAGCGCGAGCCGCGCCTCATACTGAGCCTCCGGCGTGCGCACCCTGTCATGAAGCAGCCGGCGCGCGCGCTCGAGCGTCCGCTCGTATTCCGCCCGATCCAGCATATCCCGCAGCAGGCACTGCCTGCATGCCGTCTTACGCGCCTGCATGATCCGAAAGCGTGAAGGCGCATACGCTGCACGGCGGCAGCACGGCCGTCAGCACGCCGCCCGCAAGCTGCGCGTCAAGCGCCCGCGGCTCCACGGCGCGCGGGGCGTCAAACGTGTTGTGCGCATGGGCATCCCCGCTGAGCACGCGCGCCCTGACCGCGCGAACCTCCGCCCCCTCGATCATGCAGGTGACCGGGCAGCTGTCGCGCTCGCTCAGGTTGGCGACGGTCAGCAGCAGGCTTCCCTGCGCGTCGCGGCTGGCGCTGGCGTGCAGCTGCGGCACCTGCTGCCCGCCGATGAGCCCCGTCTGCGCGTAGCATTCCAGCTGCTGCGCTCCCTGATGGCCCTTGTACATCTCAAAGACGTGATAGGTCGGCGTGAGCAGCATGCGGTCGCCCTCCGTGAGCACCATCGCCTGAAGCACGTTGACCGTCTGCGCGATATTCGCCATGATCACGCTGTCGCAGTGGTTGTTGAAGATGTTGAGGTTGATGGCCGCCACGAGGGCGTCGCGCATGGCGTTCTGCTGGTAGAGGAAGCCAGGGTGGGTTCCCTCCTCGACGTCATACCAGGTGCCCCACTCGTCCACGACGAGGCCGAGCGTTCTGCCCTTGCCCACCGCGCGCAGCACGCGGCTGTGGTTTTCCACCAGCTCCTCCATTTTCAGCGTCCTTGAAAGCGTCTCAAAATACTCGGCGCTGTCAAACTGCGTCGCCGCGCCCTTGTGGCTCCATTCCCCGGTGGGAACCGTGTAATAGTGCAGGCTGATGGCATCGACGGCATGACCCGCGCGCTCGGCAACGGTCTTCGTCCAGTGGTAATCGTCGCTGTTCGCGCCGCAGGCGATCTTCACGATCCGGTGTTCCCCGTCGTAATCGCGCATGTAGGTGGCGTACTGGCGGCAGATGTTGGCGTAATACGCCGCGTCCATATTGCCGCCGCAGCCCCACGCCTCGTTGCCAATGCCCCAGTATCGCACATGCCAGGGCGTATCCTGCCCATGAAGCCTGCGCAGCGCGGCCATAGGCGATATGCCGCCCATGTTGCAGTATTCAATCCAGTCGCTCAGCTCCTGCACCGTGCCGGAGCCCACATTGCCGGAGATATACGCCTCGCAGCCCAGCTGGCGGCAAAGCTCCATGAACTCGTGCGTGCCAAAGCTGTTGTCCTCCGTGACGCCGCCCCAGTTGGTGTTGACGATGGAGGCGCGTCCTTCCCGCGGGCCGATGCCGTCGCGCCAGTGATACGTATCTGCAAAGCAGCCGCCCGGCCAGCGGAGCACGGGGATGCGAAGCCTTTTGAGCGCCTGCACGACGTCCGCGCGCATGCCGTTGACATTCGGGATTTCCGAATCCTCGCCCACATACAGCCCGCCGTAGATGCAGCGGCCCAGATGCTCGGCAAAATGCCCGTAGATGTTCCGGTTGATCGTCCCCCGGGAGCGCAACGCGTTGATGATGATCCTTTCCATACGTTCCTCCTGTGTCTAGATCTTCGCCTGGCGGCAGAGCACTGCCGCCTCCCGGCGCGTGATGATGGTTTCCTCGCTGTCCGCCTGCCGCGCAAAATCGACCGGCGCGCAGCGCATGGCGTAGCCGCGCGAGAGCATGGTCAGAAAGTCCTGCCTGCGCACCGGCTCGCGCGGACGCAGACAGCCGCCCTCCAGCATGCCCGGCAGAATCAGCCTGCTTTGCAGCGCGCAGCGCACATCGCCGGCGCAGGCGTCGTCCATCTGCACATCGGCGGGCAGAGGGACAGGCTCGTTGACCGCAAACAGGCCGCAGGTCCGGCAGATCAGCTCCAGCGCGCCGGAGCGGTCAAGCGCCGCGCCGCCGTTTTCCGTCTCATAGCGGCGATAGAGCGCCTCCAACCCCGTGGGCGGCAGGGATTCGTCACCCTGATCGCAGGCCGGCACGTCATACGGCCCATGCGGCATCCATGGCGGCAGCGCGCGGACGGGCAACAGCCCCAGCCGTCCCAGCTCCCCGGCCACATGCCCTGCCGCGAGGCAGGCGCCAAAGTCGTTGGTATGCGTGTAATCGCCCACATGGAACAGGGGCTTGACCGCCTCCCGGCCCCTGTTGACAATCACCTCCCGCATAAAGCCGTGCAGGTCGATCACGGGAACGCCCTTTTCCTGCGCGACGCGCGCGGCGGACGCCGCAAACGCCGCGAGCAGGTCGTTGTATTCGCGCGCGTTCCACCAGCTGTTGCGCGCCAGCGGCGTGACCATCACCGGCCGCGCGCCCCTTGCGCGCAGCTCGTCGATGTACGTTCTCAGCGCGTCCGCGTAGCCGCCGTCCGCCTGAAGCTGCGGGCGCTTCTGATCGTTGTGACCGAACTGCATGAGCACCAGATCGCCTGCGCGAATCTGACCACAGAGCAGGTCATAAAGCCCCGATTCGCGCAGGGACGCCGCCGTCATGCCCGAGCGCGCGAAGTTGCCCACGCACGCCGCCTCATTCAGGAAGGGCGTCAGCATCTGCCCCCAGCCGCAGTAGGTCGCGCCCGGCGCATAAGGGGCCAACGCGCCCTGATCCGTCACCGTGGAATCGCCCATCAGCAGCACGGCAGGCGCGCAGACGGGCCCGGCGCAGACATCGTCGATGACCGCGCCCGGCGCGCACAGGGCCAGCTCGACAGCCCCGCAGGGCACGGGCGTTGTCCCGTCCTCCGGGAGAAAGGGATGCGTCATGATCAGCGCGGACACGCGGCGGCGCTCTCCTGCGCGCAGCGCGCCCCGCCAGAGCAGGCGGCGGTGATTGGAAAAGAGCAGCGCCTCCTCGGTATCCTGCGAGGCAGCGACCGTCACCTCCAGGCGCAGCCGTCCCTGCGGCGCGGGGATGCGCGCGCAGCGCGGCGCGACGCGGCCCGCCCCCTGCGCAAACGCACCCGTTTCAAACCCTGCGCACGGCCATGCGGCATCGTGCAGCTGCCGGTTCTCCATCTGTTCGCACCTCCTGCCATCCATCTGTATTTTATCTCAATCAGGCAAAATTCGCAGCAGCGATCATGCAATATGGACAAATTTGAATAGTTTTAGGCCGAATCTGTGCAGTCTTCGGCGGCTTTGAATTTGAATTCAAGTTGTCGTTCTGATATAATCAATTCATCAAAACATGGGAATGATTTCTGATCTGATTGGCAGGAGGAAGACCGCTATGGCTAACATCCATTTTGACCAGGAACGCGTGCTTTCCGCTATGGATGCCATCGTCCGCCGGACCATGAACATGGACATGATGTGGGACTGGCCCTGCGGCGTGGCGTATCTGGGGATCTGCGAGGCCTACCGCGTGACGCAGAAGCAGGAATACCTCGAGCTGCTGCGCAACCGCGTGGACGAATACATCGGCCTGGGGCTTCCCGGCTGGACGGTGAACACCTGCGCGATGGGCCACACGATGCTCACGCTCTACGAGGTGACGGGCGAGGAGAAGTACCTTCAAATCGCGCTGAGCAAGCTTGACTACCTGCGCCACCGTGCGCTGCGCTTTGGCGACGGCGTGCTCCAGCATACCGTTTCGGACAAAAACGACTTTCCGGAGCAGTGCTGGGCAGATACGCTGTTCATGGCCGCCTACTTCATGCTGCGCGCCGGCGTGATGCTCAAGGATGAAGCGCTCATCGACGACGCGCTGAGCCAGTATTACTGGCACATCCAGTACCTTCAGGACGAGACCACCGGCCTGTGGTACCACGGCTACAGCCATGTGAGCAAGACGCATCTCTCCGGCTTCTACTGGGGCCGTGCCAACGCGTGGGCGGCCTACACCATGAGCCAGGTCGGCCGCACGCTGCCGCAGTGCTATCTCTATCCCAAATATCTGGAAATCGCGGGCTCGCTGGCCGAGCAGCTGGCGGCGCTCAAGCTTCTGCAAACGGAAAACGGCCTGTGGCGCACCATTCTTGACGACGCGGAGAGCTATGAGGAGGTTTCCGCGTCGGCGGGCATCGCTGCCGCCATGGTCATCAAGGGAAACCCGCTGCACCTCAAATACATCGACCGGGCGGTAGAGGGCATTCTGGCCAACGTGACGCCCGAGGGGCGCGTCAAAAACGTATCCGCCGGCACCGCCGTCATGCGCGACCGCGAGGGCTACATGGGCATTCCCCGCAAATGGACGCAGGGCTGGGGCCAGGGCCTCGCGCTCGCGTTCCTCGCCGCCGTGCTGGAGGCCGGGAGCCGCACCGTGGACGGCGCGCTGTAAAGGAGAATGACGATGAAGCGAGACGGATTTACGCTTCCCGGGGAAGCCGGCTATGAAGCCCTGACCCTTGAGCTGGCCGGGCGCTGGGGCGCGGATGTCATCCGCGACAGCGACGGCACCAAGCTCTCCCCCGAGATCACCGGGGCAGGCTACCGCATTTACTCCACCCTGTGCGTCATTCGCGAGCACAATGCCTTCGCGCTGGAGCATCCCGATGCGCAGCAGCAGACGTTCCTGTGCTCCAGGGCTGTCACCGCCGAGGGCACAAGCGTCGTGATCCCCCTCATGGACGGCTATTTCACGGAGCAGCTGGTGATCAACGAATCGCCGGATGCGCTGCGTTACATGCAGGTCTATGACCGCACCGAAAATGTCGAGGTCACCCGCGGCATCACCTATGCGGATGGCGCCGTGCGGGTGCAGGGCGTCACGCCGTGGCATCAGTACACGGTTTCCTTCCTCGCTTACCGCGTCTGGGAGGAGATCAACATGTACAACCACACGACCAACGGCTGGACGAGCGAGCATCTGCGCCAGCTCGACCCGCGCCACGGCGCCGCATGGCAATTCCTGCAGGATTGGCTGGAAAACTGGTGCATCCAGAACCCGCAGACCGACGTCGTGCGCCTGACCAGCCTGTTTTACAACTTCGTGTGGATCTGGGGGGCGGATCTGCGCAACCGCCACCTCTTTACAGACTGGGCCAGCTATGACTTTACCGTCAGCCCCGCCGCGCTGGATGCCTTCAGGCAGCAATACGGCTACGCGCTCACCGCGGAGGACTTCGTCAACGGCGGCAGGCATCAGCCGACGCACATGCCGCCCACGCCCGCCAAGCGCGACTACATGGAGTTCATTCAGGAGTTTGTCGCCCAAAAGGCCCGGGCGCTGGTGGAGATCATCCACAGGCACGGCAAGCAGGCCTATGTCTTCTATGACGACAGCTGGGTGGGCATGGAGCCCTGCGGCAAACGCTTTGCCTCCATCGGCTTCGATGGGCTGATCAAGTGCGTGTTCTCCGGCTTCGAGTGCCGCCTGTGCGCGTGCGCCGATGTGCCCGTTCACGAACTGCGCTTCCATCCGTACCTGTTCCCGGTGGGGCTTGGCGGCCTGCCCACCTTCAGCGAAGGCGGCGAGCCGGAAAAGGACGCGCTGCGTTACTGGCGCAGCGTGCGCCGCGCGCTCGTGCGCAAGCCGGTCGACCGCATCGGCCTGGGCGGGTATCTGCATCTGACACTCGATTATCCGAAGTTTGTCGATGCCATCACGGAGATTGCCGACGAATTCCGCCGCATCCGGGCGCTGCACGGCAGCGGCGCGCCCTATACGCTGCCCTGCCGCGTGGCCGTGCTGCATACATGGGGCAGCCTTCGCTCCTGGACGCTCTCCGGCCATTTCCACGAGACGGACCGCCACGCGCTCATCCACATCAACGAGGCGCTTTCCGGCCTGCCCGTCGACGTGCGGTTCATCAGCTTTGAGGATGTGCTGCGCGGCGCGCTGCGGGACTGCGACGTGGTCATCAACGCCGGGCGGATGGGCGATGCCTGGAGCGGCGGCGACGCGTGGAAGAACCCCGCGCTGGTTGCCGGGCTGACGCGCTTTGTCCACGAGGGCGGCACGTTCATCGGCGTGGGCGAGCCCTCCGCCGTCGCCGGATACGACCACACGCTCCGTCTTTCGCATGTTCTGGGCGTGGATGTGGACAAGGGGGAGCGCGTCTGCCACGGGCGTTGGCAATTTGAGGTGGACAGGGACGTGCCCATCGCCGTCTGCGCGGATGCGCTGGGCAACAACCCGAACATCCTGCTCACCGGCGGCGACACGAAGGTGCTCTGCGAAAAGGGCGGCGTGCCGCAGATGACCCTGCATGCCTTCGGCCGCGGCAAGGCCGTGTACATGAGCCACTTCACCGTTTCCCCGGAATCCACGCGCATGCTGCTGGAGACGATGCTGTACTGCTGCGGACTTGATCCGCTCTATCTTTCCGACAACGCGCTGGTTGAAACGGCCTATTATCCCGCCGACCGCATCCTCGTCGCGCTCAACAACGCGGAGGAAGAAACCTCTGCCGCCATCCGCACGCCGCAGGGCGATGTCCATGTGTCGCTCAAGCCGCTGGAAACCCGAATCATGCAGCTATAATCTTCCCGCTCTCTCCGCCTGCCGGAGAGGGCGCTTTTCATCGGTGCGCGCAGCAAAACGCCCCGGGCATTCAAGTATGATCACCTCACGCGATAAAGCACAAGGACAGCCACAGCAGCGCGACTGCTGTGGCTGTCCATTGTCCTATGGGATGTTCCCCTTGTGCGGGGCCTTTGTGCCTACACAAGGACTAACGATTCGGGATTCGGCGGAAATCAGCGCTGCGGCAGCTTGGTCGTCTGGCCGGCCTCATAGGCGGCGAGGCGCTCGTCGATGATCTCCTGGTAGCCGGCGTCCAGATAATCCTGGCTCAGCTGCTCATACAGGGCGTCAAACTCGGCCGGGTCGCACTTGACCAGCTTGGCGAAGCTCTCCTGATACAGGCTCAGCAGGGACGCGCTGTACTCGGATTCAGACTCGATGGCCACGGCAAAGACCGGGTCGGAATAGGCGTTGCCCTTCGCGGCGATCTCGGCCAGCTCATCGTAGTTCGCCTTGAGCATCGGATAGAAGTCCTGCGGCACACCCTGCGGGGTGATGGCGGCGAGGCTGTCCTCGATGGTGCCGACCACCTTGGAGGCATGCACGAGGCAGGTCATGTCGATGTTCATGTTGTGGTTGAGCATCTCGGGGCCGGTGTAATCGCCGACGACGACCGGCAGGCCGTTTTCACCCATCGTGTAGGTGACGCCCTCGACGCCGTTCTCCAGCACGAAGAGGTTCTCCGGCTGAATCATCCACTCCATGAGCATCCAGGCCGCCTTGAGCTGGTCCTCGGTCGCGTAGGAGGAGAAGCCGACGATCATGCCGAAGGGGTTGTCCGCGCGAAGCTGCGCATCGGGCACCACGGTGCCGTCCACGCCGGCGTAGTTGCTCTCGATCGCCAGCTCGGCGTCCGGGTTGTTCTCAAAGAACGCGGTCAGCCAGGACACGTTGGCGGACATGTAGCCGCCGTAGCGGTAGGTCTTGCCGTTGATGAAGTCCGTCTGCGCCTGATCGGTCGCGGCGCCCTTGGAATCCTTCTCCAGGTCAAACTCGGAGGAATACCAGCCCATGTGGTACTCGCTGTTCAGGCGCTTGAGGTATTCCTTCGTCGGCTCCCAGGACAGGGACGCGGTGCCCAGCGAGGAATGCTGCGCCCACTCGGCCTCGTCGACCGGGATGTCGCGGTACGCGAAGTTCTGCACATACGCGGAGGTCGGGATGCCCAGGCCCAGCGGCGCCTGATCGGTCAGGCCAGCCTCGATGATCTTATTGATCGCGTCGACCTGCTCCTCGTAGCTCTTGGGCACATGGTCATAGCCGACAGCGCGCAGCCAGTCCATGCGCACAAAGGTCGCGTAGGTGTAGGTGGTGTTGTAGTAGGGACGCTCGGAGAGGACGAAGTAGGTTTCGCCGTTGATGTCCGTGTAGCCCAGCTGGTTGTTCTCCACCATCTTGCCGTAGTAGGTCGGCGCGACCTCGGCAAACTTCTCCAGGTCGATGACCTGCATGGCGCCGTCGGTGGCCCACTGCGCAACCTTCGGATAGTCGTACTCCATCATGATCGTCGGGGTCTCCTCGCCCGCGATGAGCAGGGAGTACTTGGTCATCACGTCGCCGCGCGGGATGGCCACATAGTTGACGTCAATGTTGTACTTGTCGCCGAATTCCTTCTGGATGTACTGCGTCCAGTAGTTGTCGTCGACGGCCGGGTAGCCCACCTTGGAGCGGTCATACACCGGAACCGTGATGGTGACGGTCTGCGCAAACGGCTCCCACGCCGGGGTTTCCGCCAGTGCAGTCGCCAGGGACAGCGCCAAAACCAGCGCCAGCACCAGAGAGAGCAGCTTCTTCATAGATTCATTTCCTCCTTTTGATATATGGTATGACAGGATGCTCTGTCATGATCCCAAACTCAGCCCTTGACCGCGCCGATCATCGTTCCCTTGACAAAATACTTCTGCACGAAGGGATAGACCATGATGATGGGCAGGGTGGCAAACATGATCGTCGCTGCCTGCAAAACCTCCGGCGTGGTATCCGCGGCTGCGGATTCCGACAGCGAGATCGCGTCGTTGCCGGAGTTGAGCACCATATTGGAGAGCAGGTATTGCAGCGGCTGGAGCGATTTGGTGGTGATGTAGTATTTCGCGTCGGCGTAGGCGTTCCAGCGGCCAACCGCATAGAACAGGGAAAGCGTCGCGAGAATCGGCTTGGAGAGCGGAAGCACAATCCTGAACAGCGTCTGGAAGTGGCTCGCGCCATCCAGCTTCGCCGCCTCATAGAGGCTGTCCGGTATGGTGGAGGAGAGGAACGAGCGCATGATCAGCATGTTGTAGGGCGCAAAGCACAGCGGCAGCACCAGCACCCACATGGTATTGATCAGCCGCAGATCCTTGTAGAGCAGATACTCCGGGATGAGACCCGCGGAAAAATACATCGTGAACATCAGAATGAACGCGAACACCGGGCGGCCCTTGAGCCCCCTGATGGACAGCGGATAGGCCGCGCAGATCGTGATCGCCATGCCGATGACGGTGAAGAGCAGCGTCACCCAGATGGTGTAGAGCATCGAATGGGTCAGCTGGCCGTCCCGGAAGATCGAGATGTATGCGTCGATATTGAAGCCCTTGGGCCACAGATACACGGACTTGGACATGACCGCCGTATTGGAGGACACGCTCTTGGCGGTGACATGAATGAAGGGGAGGATGCACGTCAGCGAAAGAAGGAGGATCACAAGGGCAATCACAAAATCGCTGATGCGCACGCGGTTGACGCCCTTCCAGAGCGAAGCCTTCTTTTCCTGAGCTGTCTTGGCCATAAGATTCCCTCCTTCCGCTTAGAGCAGGCCGTCGTCGCCGAGCTTCTTGGCCACCCTGTCCGAGGAGAGCACCAGAAGCAGGCCGACAAGGGACTGGAACAGGCCCACCGCCGTCGCGCGCGAGAAGTTGCCGCCGGCAAGGCCCTTTTCATAGATGTAGATGGCCAGCTGATACTGGAAATCCTTGACCTGCACGTTGCCAAAGGAATCCAGACGCTCGAAGTTGGAGCCCATCACGCGGCCCAGATTCATGATCAGCAGCGTGACCATCGTGCCGCGGATGCACGGGAGGGTGACATTCCAGATTTTGCGCCAGCGTCCCGCGCCGTCGATGGTCGCCGCCTCGTAAAGCTCGGCGTCGATGCCGGTGATCGCGGCCAGATAGATGATCGAGCCCCAGCCCATGTTCTGCCATACGCCGATGAGCAGATAGCTGACCGCCCAATGCCATTTTTCCGTCAGGAACGGAATACCCTTGTCGATGATGCCCAGATTCATCAGCGTCACGTTGACCAGGCCCGTTTCCGGCTTGAACAGCGTCAGCATGACGGAGGCGATGATCGGCCAGGAGAGAAAATGCGGCAGATACAGAATCGTCTGGGAAACCTTCTTGTAGCGCTCAAAGCGAAGCTCGTTGAGCATCAGCGCCAGAATCACCGGCACCGGGAAGCCGATAATCAGATCCAGAAAGTTGAAGATGAGGGAGTTCTTGAGCGCCGTGTGGAAGCTCTTGTCCTTGAAGACCTTGACAAAGGTATCCATGCCGACCCAGGGGCTTCCGTCAAAGCCCTTTGCGGGCTTGTAGTTCATGAAGGCGATGCGCATGCCCGGATAGGCCGCGTACTTGAAGATGATGACAAAGGCGATCGGAATCGCCAGCAGCGCGTAGAGCTGCCAGTTGTTCTTCAGGTACACCCGCATCCTATTGACGCAGCGCAAATCGCCGCGTTCGACGCGCTTTCCGTTCACAGGAACCCCTCCTCGTTGAGCTTTCATCCGTTTTCTGTTCAAAGTACACAATTCCATTTCTTTGTCTTGATTATAATTTTTTTGTCTTCCACATTCTACAACAAAACAACCATACACCTCCCATTTTCAACCATCATCGAAAAGCAAATCGCTTTACCTATGGGCAAATTTGGTGGTATACTATCAAGTGAACCATGCAAATATGCCATTTTCGCGAAAAACAGCGTCCTAAGGAGGGTGAATATGGGCCGTCAATCCAAAAATATCATCGAATACCGGATCTATGAGCTTCAGCCGGACATGCCGTTCATGTGCCTCTCCGGCGAGGAATGGCGGATTTCGGATGTGATGAGCGACCGGCTGCATTTTCACAACTGTCTGGAAATCGGCTTTTGCCTCTCCGACAGCGGCCTGCTCGGCTTTGAAAACGGCGTCACCTATCCCTTTAAGGCGGGCGACGTCTTCCTCATCCCGCGCTTTTTGCCCCACACCACCTGTTCCGCGCCCGGCTGCCGCAGCCGGTGGGACTACCTGTTTGTCGATCTGGACGCGAGCACGCTCTCCGGCGCGCGCAATCCCCAACAGCCGACGCTCTCCAGCCTCATGGGCAGCTTTCTGCACATCACCAGGGACAGCCATCCCCGCATCTATTTTCTGGCGAATTGCCTTCTGGAGGAGGCGCGCGACCGTCATGATTCGGATTCCCCGCTGTTTTCACTCTACTCCCTGCTGCTGAGCGCGGAGCTGCGCCTGCTGCTGAACGCCACGGCGCACAAACCCAACGCCAACAGCCGCGCCTTTGTGCTGCGCCCTGCGCTGGAATACATCAACAACCACTACGTCGAGCCCTGCAACGTGGAAAAGCTGGCGGGCTTGTGCCACCTGAGCCAGACACATTTCCGCCGCCTGTTTCTCTCCATCATGGGCACCACGCCCCTGCAATACGTCATCTACATCCGCATCCGGCAGGCCTGCATCCGCCTGAACACCACCAGCGATCCCATCACCGCCATTGCGCAGGCCGTGGGCATCTCCTCCATCTCCAGCTTCAACCGCAACTTCCAGCAGATCATGAGCGTCTCCCCGCAGCAATACCGCCAGTCCAACAAGCATATCGCCGCCAGGCAGAAGCAGTATATCCTCCCCTGCAAGGGCTGGCTGCTTCCCGAAAACCTGTAAGGCGCGCTTCCCGAATCAGACGCCCGCGCTCACGCCAGCAAGCCTTCAGCGGCTGCGCGCAGGCGTCATCCGCCGGCCCCTCCAAACAAAAAGTCCCCTGGTTTCCGGGCAATCAAACGCTCCCTTTATGACAGACAGTGCGAATCAAAATCACTGTCCCTCATAAAGGGAGCGTTTCCATGCCCGAAAAAGGGGGAATGCGAAGGGCGAAGCGGCGGCGGCGCATGGCCCGACGCTGTCCCCGGGGAGGGGGAGCAGCCTCCGGCGCCTCAGAGCTTGATCATCCGATAGCCGATGCCAATATGCGTCTGAATGTACTGCGTCTCGCTGCCGGAGGCGCTTTCGATCTTCCTGCGCAGCATCGCCATGTATACGCGCAGCGAGGCGATGTCGCTCTCCATGCTCTTGCCCCAGATTTTCTGGGTGATGAACGTGTGCGTGAGCACCTTCCCCACGTTCTGCGCCAGCAGGCACAGCAGCCTGTATTCAATCGGCGTCAGCCGCAGCTCCTCGCCGTTGACGGAGGCGGTGTTCGCGGCGTAATCCACGCGCAGCGCGCCGTTGACAAAGGCTGAATCGGCGGGCGCGCTCGTGTTGGTATAGGCCAGGCGGCGCTGCGTCGCGCGCAGGCGGGCCATCAGCTCGTCAACGGAGAACGGCTTGGTCAGGTAGTCGTCCGCGCCGGCGTCGAGCGCGCTGATCTTGTCGGCGTCCTCGGTGCGGGCGCTGATGACGATGATGGGCACGTTCGACCAGCCGCGCACCCGGCGGATGACGTCGATGCCCTCCATATCCGGCAGGCCCAGATCCAGCAGGATCACGTCCGGGTTGTGGGACGAGGCCTGGATGATCGCCTCCTCGCCTGTCGGGGCCTCCGTAAAGCGGTAGCCGTTCGTTCTGAGCGTGGTGACGATGAGGTTGCGGACGGACTTGTCGTCCTCAACAACCAGAATCAACAGCTTGTTCATCAAGATCGACCTCCTGCGCGGGCACGGTGAAGGAAAAGACCGTGCCCCGGGGATGATTGTCCTGCGCGCAGATCGTGCCCCCGTGCGCGCTGACGATGGATTTGCACAGCCCCAGGCCCAGGCCCAGGCTGCGCCGCCCATCCGCCCGGCGGCTCTTTCCGCTGTAAAACATCTCAAAGAGATGCTCCCTGTCCCCGGGCGCGATGCCCGGCCCGTCGTCAGCGCAGCTGACGCGGATAAAATCGCCGTCCCTGCGCGCGAAGAGCTCGATGTGCGAGCCGGGCGGCGTGTACTTGATCGCATTATCCACCAGGTTGATGACCACCTGGATGATGAGCCGCGCGTCGATGCGCGCGAAGAGCAGCTCCTCGCTGCGGCGCAGCACGATGCTGTGGTTTCGGCCCTTGCAGCTCTCGTGGCTGAGCGCCTCCTGAAGGATCTCGTCCATCACCTCGACGGAGCAGCGCAGCTTCATGCGCCCATCCTCGATGCGCGTGACGAAGAGCAGGTTCTCGACCAGGTTGATCAGCCAGGTCGCGTCGTCGTGGATATCGGTGTAGATCTGCTGGCGCGTCTGCTCGCCCAGCTCGCGCCCGTTAGCGATCAGGTTGCTGGCGTTGCCCAGAATGGCGGTCAGCGGCGTGCGCAGGTCGTGGGAAATCGCCCGCAGCAGGTCGGCGCGCAGCTGTTCGCTGCGGGCCTGCATCGCGGCCGCCTCCTTCTCGCGCACGTTCCGCTCGTTCTCCATCGCCAGCGCGCACTCGCCCAGCACGGCCAGCAGCATGCCATGCTCCGCGTCGGTCATCGTCTGGCTGCCCATCGCGATGCCCGCGACGCCGTAGATGCTCTCGTTGATGCGGATAGCGAGATAAAGCCCTTTGGCCTGGGCAAAGGTGTCCGTCGTCGCGCCGGCCTGGCGGTTGCTCCTCAGCACCCATTGCGCGACGCGGCGCTCGCCCATGAGCGCGTCCACCCCGCCCGCTCCGCGCGCGGGGTAGGCGACGCCCTCCCCCAGCTCGCCCGCCTGCACGGGATACATGACGACGTCTCGCTTGAAGAGCTTGATCAGCTGCTGCGCCGTCAGGGCGAGGATATCGCGCCCATCCGCCGCCTGGCTGAGCTGCTGATTGGTGTCAAAGAGCACGCGCGTGCGGTAGGCGGTTTGCGCGGCCTCCCGGGCGTGGTTCTTGAGCTGGGAGGCGAGCGTGCCCGTCATCAGCGCGGCCAGCAGCATGATCAGAAACGTCACGGGGTAGCCCGTGTCGTAGGCCTCCAGCGTGAAGCGCGGCTCCGTGAACAGGTAGTTGAAGATGAACACGCTGGCGATGGAAGTGGCGCTACTGCACAGCCTGTTGCTGGTCACCACCGCCGTCAGCAGCACGCCCAGGATATAGGCCATGATGATGTTGGCCTCGCTGAAGCCCATCTCGTAGAAGACGAGGCTCAGCGCAGTCGCCAGCGCGAGGATGACGAGCGTCTTGGCGAAGTCCGAAACCGAGACGTGCGGCAGGCGCAGGCGGCGCGGCTGAAGGCGCCTCTGGGCCTCGCCGTCAGGCAGGATGTGAATCTCGATTCCCGGCGCGTGCTGGATGAGCCTGTCCGTGATGGAGGGCTGATTGAGCAAATGCCCCCGCGCGGCGATGCTTCGGCCCAGGACGATCTTCGTCGCGCCGCACAGGCGCGCGTATTCGGCGATCTGGAAGGCGACATCCTCGCCGGGAACGATCTCCACCCGCGCGCCGAGCTGCTCCGCGAGCTTCATGTTCGCCTTCAGGCGCTCCCTGTCCGCCGCGGGCATCGCCTTTGCGCCCGGGTTGCGCACAAACACCGCCGTACAGGCACAGCGGAACGCATTCGCCATGCGCACGGCCATGCGGATCACGCGCGCGTTGGAGGGCGCGGCGGAGAGGCAGACGAGGATGTGCTCGCTGACCGCCGGGCCGTCGGGCGTCTGACGGGAGAGGCTGAGCCTGTCCGCGCAGCGGCGCAGCGCCAGCGCCCGCAGGGCGAGCAGCTGGGATTGCGAAAGCCCCTGCGGCAGGGGCGAGAGCGCCGAGGGCTCGCGGTCGACAAACTCCACGCTTTCCGCGGCGTCAAACAGCGCGTCGGGAATCCACTCGCGCTCCTCCCTGCCATTCAGCCTGGCAGCCGCCTCGCGCTGCCCCTCCAGCTGGGCGACGAGCAGCGTCGTATAGACGTCAATGCCCGCGCGCAGCAGCTCCTGCACGTCCTGATAGCGCTTTTCGTGCCGGCAGCCCTCCGGGTTGGCGTGGGCCAGACCGGGCAGCACGAGCACATCCGGCCGCCTCGCCAGCGCGGCATCGAGGTCAAATTCGCGCAGGGATGTGCCGCGGACGCTGCGCGGCGGCAGGCAGGGCAGCCCCAGGGCGGCGGCGTCCGGCACTGCGCCGTCCGTCTCCCCCACGAGCACGCGCCTTCCCGCGCGCTGCTGCGCCTGCGCAGAGGCAAGCATGGCCCGGGTCTTGCCGACGCCGTCGGCATAGCTGAAATAGATGGTCAGTTTTCCGCGCGGCTTCATGGCTTCCCCCTCCCTTACCCCTCCATTATAATATGGCTGTCAAACGGGGTGGGAGGCCTTGGGCGCAATGCGGCGGCGCACCCGCGCGCCCGTCAGCCTGCGCGGCGAGGGCGCCTTTTGGCCCGTCTGCGGCGCGGCTTCCGGGGCGGAGGCGGCGCCTGGCTCGCTCTCCCCGTCCTCCCGGCGGGCCCAGCGGGCGATAAAGTCATCCGCCCGCTTCATGATGGGGAAGCCCGCCAGCATGACGGCGGCGGCGCTTGCAATCAGCAGCAGTTCTCTCACGGCAATTCCTTCTTTCTGAATGGCCGGGTCATTTTCTCAGGTATGGAAACACTTCTGGATGGCGCGGTTGCTGCCCAGCACGAGCACGGTCTCCCTGCCCGTGAAGCGGGTATCCGTCGTCACGTTGATGTTCAGCTTTCCGTCCGCGCGCACGCCGAGCAGGTTGATGCTGTGCTTCCTGCGCACGTCCAGCTCGCCCACGCTCCTGCCGATCCACGCGGGCGGCACGGAGACCTCGACGATCGCGTTCTCCTGGCTCAGCTCGATGTAGTCGAGGATGTGGTCGGAGCTGTAACGGATGGCTGTCCAGTTCGCCAGCTGCTTTTCGGGGTAGACGACCTCGTCGGCCCCGTTGCGCAGCAGAAACTTGGCGTGCGTATCCCGCGCGGCGCGGGCGACGACGAAGCGCGCGCCCAGCTCCTTGAGCAGCGAGGTCGTCTCCAGCGAGCTCTGGAAGTCGTCGCCGATGGCCACGATGCAGACGTCGAAATTGCGCACGCCCAGGGATTCCAGGAACGCGGCCTTTTTGCTGTCGCCAATTTGCGCGCTGGTGACGTAGGGCAGCGCAGCCTCCACGCGCTCCTCGCTCTGGTCGACAGCCATCACCTGATGATGCAGCTCGCTGAGCTTCATGGCAACGTGGCGGCCAAAGCGCCCCAGGCCGATCAGTAGAATGGATTTCATGGTGTCTCTCTCCTTTGTTATCCTACGGTTATCTTCTCCCGGGGCAGGCGCGCGGCATAATGCTGCGTGCCGGAGAATGCCGCGAAGATCAGCGTCAGCCCGCCCACGCGCCCAAAGAACATCAGCGCCATGAGAATCACCCGGGAGGCCGTGCAAAGCCCCGGCGTCAGCCCAAGCGTCAGGCCGACGGTGCCGATGGCCGAGGCCGTCTCAAACAGGCAGGCCAGCATCGGCAGCCCCTCCAGATGGCTGATGGCCAGCGCGCCCAAGAAGAACAGCAGCAGATACATCAGCAAAATCGCAACAGCGTCGCGCACGACGCTCTCCTCGATGCGCCGGCCAAAGCAGCGGATCGTCTCGCGCCGGCGGAATACGGCTGCCGAGGAGAGCAGCAGCACGGCGACGGTCGTCGTCTTCATGCCGCCTGCCGTCGAGCCGGGCGCGCCGCCGATGAGCATCAGCAGGATCATCACGCTCTGACCCGTCTCGCTCAGCGCGGTCAGATCGATCGTGTTAAAGCCCGCCGTTCTCGTCGTCACGGACTGAAACAGCGCGGCGAGCGCGCGCTTTGCGGCGGGCATATCCGCCATGGCGCCCTTCGAAAGCTCAAAGGCGTACAGATACGCCGCCGGCAGAGCGATCAGCAGCAGCGCAGAAAGCAGGATGACCTTGCTCTGCATCCGGTAGGCATGCAGGTGAAAGCGGTTGGTGCCGATGTCCTCCCAGGTCAGAAAGCCGATGCCGCCGGTGACGATCAGCGCCATGACGGTCACATTGACGAGGGGCCGGCCGGCGTAGGCCGTCAGCGAGGCGTAGGGCATGGGGTCGCCCAGCAGGTCAAACCCCGCGTTGCAAAACGCTGAAACCGAGTGGAACAATCCATACCACAGCCCGCGCGCCGGGCCGAACTCCCGGCAGAAGGGGATGCTCAGCAGCGCCGCGCCGGCAAGCTCCAGCAGCAGCGTCGTGCGCAGGATGAAGCCCGTCAGCTTGACGATGCCGCCGACGTGGTGGGCCGAGATGGCCTCCTGCAGCGTGCTGCGCTGCATCAGGCCGATTTTGCGCCCGGAGATCATCGTGATCGTCACGGCGAGGGTCACGACGCCCATGCCGCCGATCTGGATGAGCACGAGGATGACCGCCTGCCCAAAGAGCGACCAGTAGGTCGCCGTGTTGCGCACGACCAGGCCCGTCACGCAGACGGCCGAGGTCGAGGTGAACAGCGCGTCAAGCAGCGGCGCGCGCTCGCCGCTGCGCGTCGCGCAGGGCAGGCTCAGCAGCAGCGCGCCCAGCAGGATCACGCTCAGAAAGCCGACGATGATCACCTGCGCCGAGGTAAAATGAAACCGGGCCTTGCGTGTGTCCATGTGAATCCTGCCTTTTTCCTGACTTTAATGCTATTATCACACAGGAGGCATAAAAACCGCATTAAAATCCATGGGACGGGATTAAAATCGCACAAATGGAGAGCGGTCAAAACGGGCGCAAAAAAACGGCCTCATCCGGTTTGATGAAGCCGCGCTGTCTTTTTATGCGATTCTCAAATTCATTTGAACGCTGCGACGATTCCCCGTCGGGGTTCGCTTCGCGATCTGGGAACATTGGGGGATTTCATCCCCAAACCCCTTCTTCGCTTCCCGCAAGGGCAAGCCGTTACAGCGCCAGCGAATCCGCCAGCGGCGACAGCAGCAGCACGCCCTCCGGGATCTTCCCGCTCAGCAGCGTGACGCGCGCCTGCGCTGCGGCATCCTGTGCGCCCATGCAGGCGAGGAATTCGCCCACCGGCGCGATGGGATAGCCGCAGTTCGCCGTCCTGACGTGCATCGGCACGACGCAGCGGGGCTTCGCCGCCTCGATGATCGCCCGCGCGCCCGCCGCGTCGACGGTGTACGTCCCGCCCGCGGGAATCATCATGACGTCCGCGCCGCGGATCGCCTCCAGCGCCTCCGGCGCGGGCATGCAGCCCTGATCGCCCATGTGCACAACCTTGAGGCCATCGATTGCAAAGATGCGGATGGCGTTCTCCCCGCGCTTTCGCCCCTGCGCGCCGTCGTGAAAGCTCATCACGGCATGGGTTTTCACGCTGCCCGCGCCGCCCGCCTGCGTCCCGCGCAGAATCGTCGGATTTCCGATGATTTGCGAGGTCTCGCAGTGGTCGTGATGCCCGTGGCTCATGGTGATAAGGTCCGCCTCAAGCGGCAGCATCGCGATGCCCACGCTCTCGTCATAGGGGTCGGTGATGACGACTGTGCCATCCTGCGCCGTCATGCGGAAGCAGGCGTGGCCGATCCATTGAAGCTCCATGAAGTATTCCTCCCGTTCCTTGCGCGCGGCGCTCAGAGTGCCGCGCCCAGATACGCGCCCGCCTCATGCAGGCCGCTCGCGTCGCCGCCGCGCAGCATGACCGCCGCGCGGGCGCGCAAGGCATCGATCCCCCCGAGCACGCGCGAGCGCGGCTGCCAGATCAGGCGCAGGGTTTCCAATATGAGCTGCCGTCCCGCCGGGGTCAGCGGCAGGGGCGGCCGCGCCTGCCAGCGCCGGGCCAGCGCCTGCGCGGCATAGACCTCGCCCGCCCAGTCGACGCCGGTTTTCGTCTCCGGCGCGGCCGCCAGCAGCGCGTCCTGCGGCGTCAGCAGCAGCAGCGCGCCCGACTGCGCGCAGACAAAGCCCGCCGCCCGCAGCGCGGCGCGGATTGCCTCCGCCTGCTCCTGCGTGGCGCGGCCAAGCGCGTCCGTCGCCAGCAGCGCGCCGCCCGGCGGCAGAAAGCGGACAAATCCGCGCCCACCGGATGCGAGCATCGCCTCCCGCGCGCGATCCCGAAGCGCGACCGCCGGGTTGCCGCTCACAGCCGCCATGCGACCTCCAGCTGCGTCGACGTGGTCCGCTCCCCGCCGACATAGACGTCGTAATCGAGCAGCAGCGTGCCGCCGCTCTCCCCGCGCTCGATGGACACGCCGTGCGTGTCGACCGCGACGGGAATCTCGCCATAGGGCGTCACATAGGCGCTGGCGATCCGTTCGCCGGGAAGGAAGCGCAGCCGCGCGCTCGTCATGCCGCGCCTGACCATCTGCGCGCCCCGCGCATCCGCCGTCAACAGGATATGGGCGCGTTCGCCGTCCTGCTCGTCGTCATATTCGAGCGCGATGCCGTTTCCCTCTTCACGGAAGACGCCCCGCCGCGCGTTTTTGATCTCGTGCAGCGCGCCGTCCGGCTCGCGCATCCGCGAGCAGATCCTCAGCCGCGCGTTTCTTTCCTCCATCAGGATGCCTCCTTCCGCGCCGTCCCTCTGTGCATCGGGATCACGTCAAGCAGCATGCACAGGCTCACGCCGCACAGCGCCCATGCCGCCGCCACCGGCAGCAAAATCTCCGCCGTCAGCGGATAGCAGCCCGCGCCCGCCGTCGCAAACAGCAGCAGGCACGCGGGCAGGCGCAGCCCCGGCTCCCCGACGAGCGCCATCACGCAGAGCACGTCGAGTGCCAGCCACGCGCCCATGCTCGCCGCCGGGCAGCAATACAGCGCCGCCAGCGTCAGCGCCATCGCCCGATGCAGCGGGGAGATGCCCCGTTTGCGCAGGCCCAGCGCGCACAGCCCCGCGTACACGGCCAGCGCCGCAATCGACAGCCCGCGCATGACCTGCTCAAAATGCGCCTGCGTGTAGAACTGCTGATCGTTGGTGAGAAGGTCAAGCGACTCGAGATGCCCGAGCAGGAATGCCTCCGGCATCTCCAGCGGATTGGCGCGCGGAATGATGCTCATTATCGTCGGGCTGCCCGCGGCGTAGTCCGGCAGACCGAAGTTTGCCCGCACGAGGCTTGAAAGCGCCGCGCCCGGCGCCATGCCGGCGCTCATGGCGGGCAGCAGGCAGGCAAGCATCAGCAGCCCGGCGGCGGCCAGATGCGCCGCCTGCATCCGCTTCCTCGCCACCAGCAGCCCGTAGAGCGGCAGCGCATACAGCGCCGCGCCGCTGACGGCCGCCGCGCCGCCGAAGCACAGCGCCGCCGCGAGGGGATGCGGCTTTTCCGCGTCCAGCGCCGTCGCGGACATCGCCAGCAGCAGCACGGCGAAGCCCTCGACCTGCGGCACACAGGCGGCGCTTAAAAACGCCTGCGGCAGGATCATCATAAGCGTCAGCAGCACCTCCGCGCGGATGCCAAAGCCGCGCCGGTCGGCCGCGCGCACGGCCAGCAGCGCCGTCAGCGAAAAGCAGGTGATCGCAAACAGCTTGGCGAGGTACATGTCGTAGACAGGCCCGCGCGTGATCGCGTAGAGCAGCGTGAGCGCAGGGGCGGAGAGGTTCGTCTCCATCGCCAGCGCGGCGGCGAGGCCGCCCTCGTCCATCGCGCGCACGAGGGGCTGGATCAGCGTCACATAGGCATAGCTCTTCTGGTTGATGCCCATCAGCGCGATGAGCAGCCCCGCCGTCAGGATCACCTGCCTCAGCGCGAGGCGCGCAAAGCGCCCCCTGTGCAGCAGCGCGCAGGCAAGCAGCAGCATCATCTGCACGGCCGCCGTCAGGGCGATAAACAGCAGGCGGTTGCTCCAGCCGCCGATATCGTTGAGGTTGCGAAGCGGGCCGGATTCCACGTTGAACGCCGCCGTCAGCGCCGCCAGCAGCAGCGCCAGCACCGCGCCCAACGGCAGGCGCAGGCGCGTCATGATCTCATCGGCGCGGCGCACAAAGGCGCGTCCTGTCTCAAGCAATCTGTTCCTCATGCCGCCTCGCCTCCCTTTGCAAGCGCCGCGCGGTTTTGCCGCATCCGCGCGAGCAGGTCATGCGAAACCACGACCAGCGCCGCGAGCATCATCAGCGCGAGCCAGCGCTCGTCGATGGGCCGCTGGCGCATGAGGTAGGGCACGTAGCTCATCGCCGACGCCGTCACGACCAGCAGCGGCACAAACCGGCGGTCGCTGCGCTTTATCGCGTAGAGCACGGAGAGCATGTCCGCCAGGTAGAAGTATCGCTCGTGAATCTTCGGCATCACAAACGGCAGGAAGATCGCAAAGAACAGCGCAAGCTCCAGCGTCATCTCCGGCGTGATCTCTCTGGCGTGTATCAGCCAGTAGATCACGACAATCAGCGTCAGCAGGATGCAGGCAAAGAGCGCGGCGCTCTGCAGCGCCGGCAGCAGATCCGCGTTCAGGTAGGCGTTGGTGCCCAGGCTGTCCACGCCGTCGATGTAGCGCATCCAGGTGTATTCCTGGCTCGAAGCGAACTCGAGCATCGGAAAGAAGAGGTAGAGGTTGGGCGCGTTGTAGGTCAGCCGGTCGTAATACTGGCCCATCGACTGGTTCGCGTAGACCGACAGCGCGTCAAGGAACGGCCGCCCCGCGATCAGCGCGGGGAGCATCGTCACCAGATATGCGCCGAAGAAGGCGAGCGCGTGACGCGGCCTGTATTTCCCGTGAATCAACGCCAGCAGCACGACCGGGAAGAAGAAGATCGTCTGCAGCTTGAAGGCGAAGGCCACCGCCAGCGCCATCGCCGAGCGCGTCGGCCTGCCCGTCTCCAGCAGCAGCAGGCTCAGCACGATCAGCGAGACGTAGACCGCGTCGCACTGGCCCCAGCAGGCGCCGTCCAGCAGCACGGTCGGCAGCGCGCTGACCAGCAGCAGCGCGGGCATGGCCGCGCGCTCCCCTGCGACATGACGCGCCGCGCGCATCATCACGACGGCCAGCGCGTAATCCGCGGCGACGGAGAAGAGCTTGATCAGGTACAGGTCATACAGGGACGATCTGGACACCAGCAGCAGCACATACTGATAAAGCAGATTGTAATCGCCCACGTTCTGCGAGAGCGTCGCAAATCCGCCCTCCCGGAACATCTGCACCCAGCCCGAGAGAAACGAGACATAATCCGCCGTCTCAAAGTCGAGCATCGCGACGCGCGCGAGCATCGTCAGCGCCAGAAAGCCGCCCGCAAAGAGCAGCGCGCCCATTTTCGGGCGCTCCAGCGCGGCAATGAGCGAAAGCGCCGCGCCGTAGACCAGCGCAAACAGCGCGGAGAGCGCCCACGCGTCCCAGGAAGTCAACAGATGCAGCAGCGTCCTCTGCATCAAAAGCGCCTGCGCCACAAAGAGCGCCAGCGTCATGCCGGCCACCGCAGCAGCGGGACGGCGCAGCCTGCTCAGGTTCATAGTGCCTCCAACATCCTTGTCATCCTGCCCTCTTCCTGCGGGAAAGGACAGCCTTCTTTTCATTATAACATATTTTTATGCCCGGCTCAACGCCCCGTGGCCGCAAACTGGCATGGTCATTTTCTTCTAAACTGGCCCTTTACATCATGCCAGTTTGTGCTATAATGCGGTCATTCGATCCAAAGAAAGGGGTCTTTCCCATGACAGCCAACCGCTCTGCCCGCCGCGACAGCACCTTCAGGATCTGCTTCATCGGCCTGATGGCCGCGATCGCCTGCGTCTCCAACTACATCAGCATTCCGTTCTTCGCCTCGCGCTTCCACGCCGGCAACGCGGTCTGCGTGCTCTGCGGCCTGCTGCTCGGGCCGGTCTCCGGCTTCCTGGCCGCCGGCATCGGCAACGGCCTGTTTGACATCGTCGGCGGCTACGGCCTCGAGTTCATCATCACCTTCATCAATAAGGGCGCCATCGCGCTGGTCACCGGCCTGATCGCCTACAAGACCGCCCGCAAGACAAAGCTCGAGAAGGCCGACTACGTCCGCATCGTCATCGGCTGCGTCATCGGCGCGCTGACCTACACCGCGCTCTATCTGCTCAAATCCTTCATCCAGCTGCGCTTCGTGCAGGGCCTGTCCTTCGAGGACACGCTGAGCATCGACGGCGTCACGATCAGCGGCATCTGGTCCACGATGGCCACCAAGGGCATCGCCAGCCTGACCAACGCCGCCTTCGCCTTCATCGTCGCGCCGATTCTGTATTCCGCGCTGCATCCGGCGCTGCGCCACGCGGGGCTGTTTGAAAAGCTGTAAGCCCCTCGCCCGCGCCGAGCTTTCTGGCCCGCTTCCAAAGCGGGTCTTTTTTTGTGACGGCGCGCTGCGTCCTCTCCCCGCCCTCGCACAGCGTCAGCGTGATGCGCCCCGGCGCAATCTGCGGATGGCGCAGCACGCGCGCGCCGCAGGGCGCTTTCGGCGGCATCCTCGTCAGCGCGAGATAGGCGAATTTCTCGTCCTCGTAGGGCGCTTCGCCGCCCTTGAGCGCCTTGTGCAGCCGCGAGCGCTGCACGCGCACGGCAAAGTGGCACCAGTCCTCCCCCGCCATCGGGCATTTTCCCGTGCCCGCCGGGCAGGGCGCGGCGACATGCGCGCCCTGAGCCTCAAGCGCCTCCCGCACGGCGCGCAGATTGGCAAACCCCTGCGGCGTGCCCGGCTCGATGAAGACGGCCATCTGCTCCGCCGCCTCGAAGATCCGCCGCGCGGCGGCAAGGCGCATGTCCTGCGCCAGCTCGCCGAGCATGTAGCCCTCGACGGCCAGTTCCGCCCGGGGCAGCGGCGTCCCCGCCGTCAGATCGGCCTCCTGCCAGGCGGCCGAGGAGAGCGCCCCGCCGGCCTCGCGCATCAGCGCGCTGCCGGTCCCGCGCATCGCCGCCTCCCGCTCCAGGCAGGTGATGCGCTCCAGATGAAGCAGGCTGTCCGCGGCAAACGAAGCCGCGCCCGTCCCCGCGCCGCAGTCAAGCAGCGTTCGGGGCGAGAGCCCCGAGGCCTCAAGCGACCACGCAAGCGCCGCGCGCGCCGCGGCAAAGGTCGCAGGCATGCGCGAGAGGGCGTAGGCCGCCGCCTCCTGCTCCCGTGTCAGCAGGCGCTGGCCCGTGCCCGTCCTGAGCCGGTAGCGCTCGCTGATCGCTTGCGCGTCATTTTGGAGCGCAGCGCCGCCATAGCGCGCCGCCAGCGCCGAAAGCGCCGCTTCAAGGCTGCCGTTCATGGCTCCCCTTCCCCCTTCTGCGCTTGCCGGATCTCCCGCTCCACGCGCGGCATGATGTTCTTGCCCCGCGAGGCGAGGAAGTCATAGCCGATGCGCTCCATCTTCCCGTCCGGCGTGAGGTCGATTTCCTCCGTCCTGGCGCGCACGGGGTCCTGCACGAGGAAGACCCAGCGCGCCGCGCCGCTCTCTTCAAGCGCCGCGCGCACCTCGGCGAGGATTTCCCCGAGCTTTTCCTCCGTCATCGCGTCCGTCTGCACATAGCTCGAGCAGACGCGCACGCCCCCAAAGTCATAGGTCTTCAGGCTCAGCCGCGCCAGCTCGCGGGCCGGGCGGCGCATGTTCTCCAGCCCCAGCCCCTCGCTGGTCAGCCACGTCACATCCATCCCGAGCGCGAGAGCGCGCGCCCTCGCCCAGGCCGCCTCCTGCGTCGGGATCTTCGCGCTGCGCAGCGCCATCGTGTCAAGGTACAGCGCCGTCACGGCCATCCGCTCAAAGCGCTGCCCCTCGTCCGGCATGCCCGCCGCGCGGATGAGGCGGTAGAGCATCATCGCGCAGGCGCCGGAGGGCGAAATAAGGACAAACGGCGCCTGCGGCGGGTAGTCCGTCGGATGATGGTCGATCACGGCGGCGAGGCGGCCTCCGTGCAGCGGCTGATGGTGATCGACCAGCGCGAGGAAGTCGTCCTCATGGATGTCCCCGCGCCAGGGCGCCGGGTCAAGCCCCAGGCGCGGCAGCACGCGCATGGCCGCCTCGTCGGGCGGCGTGGGCAGCGCGATGCGCGCCGGGATGGCCCAGAATTGCGCGAGCATAAGCAGCATCGCGCAGGACAGGCAGGAATCGACGTCCGGCGCGTCGTGCCCCGTGATGATCAGCTTTCCCTGCGCCGCGGCGCCCCGCAGCGCATCTTCCAGATGCAAACTCGTCTCCTTCATGGCGATTCCTCCCGTCTTTCCGCGTTGATTGTACCATATCTGCCTCCATCCTTCAATTTTTTCGCTGAAATCCGCCGCCGTTTTTGCACAGGCTGCCCCATCGTGCTATAATGAAAGGCAATGCATGGAAACGAATGAATCCGATCCGGGCGCGTCCTGCGATCAGGAGGGAGGCGGTTATGAAAAAGGTTCTGACGCATTACCTGCGCCCCTGCTACGCGCGCATGGCGTTCGGCTTCGTCATCAAATTCACCGGCACGATCTTTGATCTGCTGCTGCCCTGGCTGCTCGCCTATATCATCGACGACGTCGCGCCCACGGGCGACAGGCGGAGCATCGCGCTGTGCGCGCTGGCGATGGTGCTGTGCGCGTTCGGCGCGCTCTCCTTCAACGTCATCGCCAACCGCATGGCCAGCGCCGTCGCGCGCGACACGACCCGCGCCATCCGCCATGACCTCTTCGCGCGGATCATGACCCTCTCCGCCGCGCAGACCGACGCGGCGACCAAGCCCTCGCTGATCTCCCGCCTGACGACGGACACCTACAACATCAACCAGATGCTCGGGCGCGTCCAGCGGCTGGGCGTGCGCGCGCCGATCCTGACCGTCGGCGGCATCCTCATCACGCTGACGCTCGATCCCGTGCTCTCGATGGTGCTCGTCGCCGTGCTGCCGGTGATCGTGCTGCTGACGATCCGGATCTCCCGCGTGAGCATCCCGCTCTACCATCAGGTGCAGCAGTCGAGCGACCAGCTCGTGCGCCTCGTGCGCGAGGACGCCGCCGGCATCCGCGTCATCAAGGCGCTCTCCAAGACGGACGCGGAGCGCGCGCGCTTTGACGCCGTCTCCCGCGAGGTGATCGGCAGGGAAAAGAAGGCCAGCGGCATGATGGCCCGCGTCGGCCCGATGACCAGCATGCTCCTCAACGGCGCGCAGATCGTCGTGATCCTCGTCGGCGCGCTGCGCGTGGCGAGCGGACACTGCGAGGTCGGCCGCATCCTCGCCTTCATGACCTATTTCACGATCATCCTCAACGCCGTCGTCAACCTCTCCAAGATGTTCGTCGTCTTCTCGCGCGCTGCGGCCTCCGCCGACCGCGTCATGGCCGTCATCGACCTGCCCGAGGACATGCTGACGCTGCCCGCCCCGGCTGCGCAGAACGCTCCTGCCGCGCAGGACGCTCCAGCCATCGAGTTTGACGGCGTCTGTTTCCGCTACGGCGGCAGCGGCGAAACCGCGCTTGAGGACATCAGCTTCTCCCTCGCGCGCGGGCAGACGCTGGGCATCATCGGCGAGACCGGCTCGGGCAAGAGCACGCTCATCCGCCTGCTCATGCGCTTTTACGACCCCACGCAGGGCGAGGTGCGCCTCTTCGGGCAGGACGCGCGGACGATCCCGCGCGAGCAGCTGCGCGCGCACTTCGGCGCGGCCTTCCAGTCCGACACGCTCTTTGAGGATACCATCGCCGAAAACATCCGCCTCGGCCGCCCGCTCACGGACGCGCAGGTCACGCAGGCCGCGCGCGACGCGCAGGCCTACGCCTTCGTGCAGGACGACAAGCAGGGCTTTGACACGAGCCTCGCCATCCGCGGCAACAACCTCTCCGGCGGGCAGAAGCAGCGCGTGATGATCGCGCGCGCCCTGTGCGGCACGCCGGATATCCTCGTGCTCGACGACGCCTCCAGCGCGCTCGATTACAGGACGGACGCCGCCCTGCGCGCGGCGCTTCGCGAGCGCTACGCCGGGGTCACCAAGGTGCTCGTCGCCCAGCGCGTCTCCTCCGTCGCCTCGGCCGACCTGATCCTCGTGCTCAGCGGCGGGCGCATCCTCGCGCGCGGCACGCATGAGACGCTGCTCGCCTCCTGCGCCGTCTATCAGGAGCTCTACGCCTCGCAGATGGGAGGTCTTGACGCATGAAGCCCGCCTCTTCCGCCCCCAAGCCCCGCGACACGAAGGGCACCATCCTGCGCCTGCTGCGCACGATGACCCGCGAGAGCGCGCTCTTCGCGCTCGCCCTCGCGCTGACCGTCGCGGGCAACCTGCTCGCGCTCGCCGGGCCGAAGCTCGCCGGCGAGGCCATCGACGCCATCGGGCCGGACGCCATTTTGTGGCCCGTCATCCTGCGCAAATGCGCGCTGATGCTCGCCTGCTACGCCTCCAGCGCGCTGCTCTCCTACGGCCTCTCCCTGCTGATGATCCACATCAGCCGGGGCGTCGTCTACCGCATGCGCGAGGCGGCGTTTGACAGGCTGATGCGCCTGCCCGTCCGCTTCTTTGACGAGCATCCCTCCGGCGACATCATCAGCCGTATCTCCTACGACATCGAGACGGTCAACGAGTCGCTCTCCAACGACATCGTTCAGATCCTCTCGACCGTCGTGACCGTCGCCGGCTCCCTCTTCTTCATGGCGACGATCTCGCCCCGGCTGCTGCTGGTCTTCTGCGTGACCGTGCCGCTCTCGCTGATTCTGGGGCGGCGGCGCGCGACCGTCACCAAGCCGCTCTTCCGCGCGCGCAGCCGCAAGCTCGGCGAGCTCAACAGCTTCGTGGAGGAGCAGCTCTCCGGCCTGACGACGCTGCGCGCCTACTGCCGCGAGGACGCCGCGATAGAGCGCTTTGACGCCATCAACGAGGAGGCCGTGCAGGCATATTATCAAAGCGAATACGAGGGCAGCGTCATCGGCCCGCTCGTCAACTTCATCAACAACCTCTCCCTGGCGATGGTCAGCGCGTTCGGCGCGCTGCTCTTCTGCGCCGGGCAGATGAGCATCGGCTCGATCTCCTCCTTCATCCTCTATTCTCGCCGCTTCTCCGGGCCGATCAACGAGGCCGCCAACGTCTTCGCCGAGCTGCAAAGCGCGCTGGCCGCCGCCGAGCGCGTCTTCGCGCTGATCGACGAGCCGGCCGAGCCGGAGGACGCTCCCGGTGCGCGGGCGCTGCGCGAGCCGCGCGGTCACGTCGAGCTTGCGGACGTGACCTTCGGCTACGACCCCGCTCAGCCGATCCTCAAGCACTTCTCCGTCGACGCGCAGCCTGGGCGGCTGATCGCCGTCGTCGGGCCGACGGGCGCGGGCAAGACGACGCTCATCTCCCTGCTCATGCGCTTTTACGACGCGCAGAGCGGCCGCATCCGCGTCGACGAAGGCGACGTCACGGGCTACACGATGCGCAGCCTGCGCGCCGCCTACGCCATGGTGCTCCAGGAGACCTGGCTCTTCGAGGGCACGGTCTACGACAACCTGCGCTATGCCAACGAGCACGCGACGCGCGAGCAGGTCATCGCCGCGGCGAAGGCCGCCCATGCCGACAGCTTCATCCGCCGCCTGCCAAACGGCTATGACACCGTGCTGACCGACGACGGCGCGAACATCTCCAAGGGCCAAAAGCAGCTGCTGACCATCGCGCGCGCCATGCTGCTCGACAGCCGCATGGTCATCCTCGACGAGGCGACCAGCAACGTCGACACGCGCATTGAAAGGCTGATTCAGCAGGCCATGCGCCGCCTGATGGCGGGCAAAACCTGCTTCGTCATCGCGCACAGGCTCTCGACCATCGAGAGCGCGGACGAGATCCTCGTCGTCAACCACGGCGAGATCGTCGAGCGCGGCACTCACAGCCAGCTGATGCAGGCGAAGGGCTTCTACTACGCCATGTACAGGGCTCAATTCGAATAAGCTGCTGTTTTCTGCGCGAAGCAAAAAAGAATCAAGGGGTATGCCCCTTGCGGGGTCCGGGGCGGCGCCCCGGGCAGGTTTCAGGGCGGCAGCCCTGACGTCATCTGTTTGATTCACCACCTGGTTTGAAAGGAAGCGAAAACCATGAACACCGCTGATTGCGAAGACATCCGCGCAGCCGTTGACGAGGCCGTCTCGGCGCTGTGCGCCCATCTGGAGCCGGGCAGCCTGATCGTGCTGGGCTGCTCAACCAGCGAGATCGCCGGCGGGCGCATCGGCAAGGCCAGCGTGCCGGAGCTCGGCCCCGTCGTTGCCGGGGCGATGATCGACGCCTGCCGCGCGCGAGAGATGGAGCCCGCGTTCCAGTGCTGCGAGCATCTCAACCGCGCCGTCGTCCTGGAGCGGGACGCGCTGCGCCGCAGGGGCTATACGCAGGTCTGCGCCGTGCCCCAGCCCAAGGCGGGCGGCAGCGTGCCTGCGGCCGCATGGAGGCTGCTGGAGAAGCCCGCGCTGGCGCTGCGCGTGCAGGCCGAGGCCGGCATCGACATCGGCGACACGCTCATCGGCATGCACCTGCGTCCCGTCGCCGTGCCGCTGCGCATCGGCCTTACCCGCGTGGGTGAGGCGAACCTCGTGCTCGCCTATTCGCGCCTGCCGTATATCGGTGGAAGCCGGGCCGTCTATCAATAAGCCTTGCCAAACCTCCCCCTGCCGTGTATAATATATAAATTGAAGATTTGTACAGCGGCGCAAGGCCGCGCCAAGGAGGACACGCATGGCTCAAGAAGAGAGAATGCTCATCACCGGTGGGCAGCGGCTGGAGGGCACCGTCCGCGTCAGCGGCGGCAAGAATACCTCCGTCGCCATCATTCCGGCCACGATTCTGAGCCAGACGCCCTGTGTCATCGAGAATCTGCCCGACATCGAGGACGTGCATGTCTCCGTAGAGACGCTGCGCCACCTGGGCGCGCGCGTCAACTGGGATCCCGCCCTGGGCACGATGGAGGTCGACGCCAGCAGCATCTGCCGCACCGACGTGCCGCTGGAGCTCTGCCGCAGGATGCGCGCCTCCTCCTATTATATCGGCGCGCTGCTGGCGCGCTTTGGCCAGGCGCAGGTGCCGCTGCCCGGCGGCTGCGACATCGGCCGCCGCCCCATCGACCAGCATATCAAGGGCATGCGCGCGCTGGGCGCGCGCGTCGAAACCGCGCACGGCCTGGTCACCGCCACGGCTGACGGCCTCACCGGCGGCGATGTCTTCATGGACATGGTCACCGTCGGCGGCACGATCAACGTCATGCTCGCCGCCGCCTGCGCGCAGGGCACGACGACCATCTACAACGCCGCCAAGGAGCCGCACATCGTCGACCTGGCGAACTTCCTCAACTCAATGGGCTGCCGCGTCAAGGGCGCGGGCACGGACGTCATCCGCGTGCGCGGCGTGCAGAAGCTCGCCAGCCGCCGCCCCTACGCCGTCATTCCCGACCAGATCGAGACCGGCACGCTCATGATCGCCGCCGCCGCGACCCACGGCGACGTCACCATCTGCGGCTGCATCCCCACGCACATGGAGGCCCTGACCGCCAAGCTGCTGGAGATGGGCGCGAAGGTGGACGAGCGCGACGACGCCATCCGCGTGCGCTCTATCGGCGCGCACCGGGCCGTCACCTTCAAGACGCAGGTCTACCCCGGCTTCCCGACCGACCTGCAGCAGCCGATGAGCGCGCTGCTGTGTACGGCGACCGGCACCTCCACCGTCGTGGAGAATATCTTCGAGTCGCGCTTCCGCCATCTCGCCGAGATGGAGCGCATGGGCGCGCGCGTGCGCATCTTCGAGCAGACCGCCGTCATCGAGGGCGTGCCGCAGCTGCATGCCGCCGCCGTCGAGGCCACCGACCTGCGCGCCGGCGCCGCGCTCGTCATCGCGGGCCTCATGGCCCAGGGCACGACCGAGATCAGCAACACCTGCTTCATCGACCGCGGCTACGAGCATCTGGAAAAGAAACTCAGCAGCCTCGGCGCGGTGATCTGGCGCGCTCAGGAGTGATACATTTGTTAATGACAAGCGTTATTGTTCGTAAAATGAGGGATATAAAATCTCAAAATGGCATGGTTTCATGCCATTTTTTTCAAATATTGCAGACAAGACGGGCTTTTTTGCCTTGTCACTCCGTATCAACTATGTTATAATGACCATTGGCTGTCCTTCCGCCAAGTGCTGGAGCGGCACGCCGGACACGAAGTGCGGATGGCAGAATCCGGACTGAACCTAAGCCAGGAGGGTTACATTTTTATGCCTCTCATGAACGAATACACCAAAGACACCATCAAGGAGTCCATTCTCAACAAGCTGCTTCGCTATTACGGCTGCACCATCGAGGAAGCGACGCCCAAGCAGATTTACGCCGCCGTGGCCTCCACCGTGCGCGACCAGATCATGCTCAAGTGGCGCTTTGAAAAGGAAGCTCGCCGCAGCGAGAAAGCCAAGCGCCTGTATTATCTCTCGATCGAATTTCTGACCGGCCGCTGGCTGCACAATAACCTGCTCAACCTCTGCTCGACCAAGGAGTATGAGGAGGCGTTCAAGGAGCTGGGCCTGACCCTGCGCGGCGTGCTCCACGAGGAGCCGGAACCGGCGCTGGGCAACGGCGGTCTCGGCCGTCTGGCCGCGTGCTTCCTCGATTCGCTGGCGACGCTCAACCTCCCGGCGATGGGCTGCACGATCCGCTACGAATACGGCCTCTTCCGCCAGCGCATCGTTGACGGCCAGCAGGTCGAGGTGCCGGACGAGTGGCTGACCTACGGCAACTCCTGGGAGATTCCGACCCAGCGCGACGCCGTGACCGTCCGCTTTGGCGGCCAGGTGAGCGAAAACTGGATGGGCGACAAGAACTACGTCTCCCTGCAGAACACCGAGGACGTCATCGCCGTTCCGTATGACCTGCCGATCGTCGGCTATGACAGCGACGTCGTCGACCGCCTGCGCATGTGGAGCGCCGTGCTGCCCAGGAACTTCAACCTCGAAAAATTCTCCGCCGGCGACTACAACGGCTCCACCGAGGAGAGCGACTCCATCGCCGCGCAGATTTCCAAGGTGCTCTATCCGGAGGACAACACCTACAACGGCAAGAAGCTGCGCCTGATGCAGGAGTACTTCCTCGTCAGCGCGACGCTGCAATACGCCATCAAGGACTTCAAGCGCGTCTACGGCACAAACATGGAGGATCTGCCCGAGAAGGTCGCCTTCCACATCAACGACACGCATCCGGCGCTGGTCATTCCGGAGCTCATGCGCATCCTCGTGGACGAGGAGCATCTGCCGTGGGAGACCGCGGAGCGCCTGACCCGCAACACCGTCGCCTACACCAACCACACCATCATGGCCGAGGCCCTGGAGAAGTGGCCGGAGAGCATGATGCGCGAGACCCTGCCCCGCATCTACTCGATCATGCAGGAGCTCAACCGCCGCCTCTGCCAGAAGCTGTTTGACCGCTTCCCCGGCGAGTGGGACCGCATCGGCCACATGGCGATTCTCGCCTACGATCAGGCGCACATGGCGAACATGTGCATCGCGTATTCCCACGCGATCAACGGCGTCTCCCAGCTGCACGGCGATATCCTCAAGCGCTCCACGTTTGCGGACTATTACAAGATCATGCCCGAGAAGTTCCTGGCGATCACCAACGGCATCACCCCGCGCCGCTGGCTGATGCTGGCGAACCCGGCCCTCTCCGACCTGCTCGACGAGACCATCGGCCAGGGCTGGCGCAAGGACACGATGGAGCTGGAGAAGCTGCTCCCGTTCGCCGACGACGCCGCCTTCATCGAGAAATTCGCGAAGGTCAAGCATGAGAACAAGGCGCGCTTCAGCCGCTGGATCAACCGCCATCAGGGCCTCGAGCTCGATCCGGACACGATGTACGACGTGCAGGTCAAGCGTCTGCACGAGTACAAGCGCCAGCTGCTCAACGCGCTGCACATCCTCGTGCTCTACAACCGCATCTGCGACGATCCCAATTACACCATGGCGCCGCGCACGTTCATCTTCGGCGCGAAGGCCGCGCCGGGCTACCGCCGCGCCAAGGAGATCATCCACTTCATCAACGTCGTCGCCGCGAAGATCGCGCAGCATCCGCGCGCGAGCAAGATGATCAAGGTCGTCTTCCTGCAGAACTACAACGTCTCCACCGCGGAGATGCTCATGCCGGCCTCCGAGGTCAGCGAGCAGCTCTCCACCGCCTCCAAGGAGGCCAGCGGCACCGGCAACATGAAGTTCATGATGAACGGCGCCGTGACCATCGGCACGCTCGACGGCGCGAACGTCGAAATCGCCGAGCTGGTGGGCGAGGACAACTGCTACATCTTCGGCATGCGCTCCAAGGAGGTCGAGGCGATCTACGCCGCCGGCACCTATCGCTCTCTGGATATCTACGAGACGAACGCCGAGCTGCGCCGCGCGCTCAACATGCTCTTTGACGGCAGCCTCACACCGGACAACCCGAAGATGTTCGAGGGCCTCTATCGCGCGCTCGTCTTCTCCGACAACGGCGGCATGGCCGATCCCTACCTCGTGCTCAAGGACTTCGGCTCCTACCAGCAGGCGCAGACCCGTCTGGGCAACGACTACCTCAACCAGAAGGCTTGGACGCGCAAGGAGATCATCAACGTCGCCAAGAGCGGCATCTTCTCCTCCGACCGCACGATCAAGGAATACAACGACCAGATCTGGCATCTGACCCCGCTGACGAAGAAGCACTGAGCCTTCTCCCCGCAGCGTCCAAAACAGCAAAGGCCCCCGAAGGAAGCTCCTTCGGGGGTTTCTCTGTTTTGGGGTTTCGGGGCCCATGCGGCCATCAGAGCCGCACGACGCCCTTGCGGATGATGATGTTGCCGTAGAGCGCGGTTTCGCCGGTCTGCACGACGGCGTAGGCGTTTTTCGCGCGCTCCATGAAGGCGTCATGCTCCATCATGTCAAACTGCGCGGTGGGCAGGTCGGTATCCGCCGCCTCGCGGAAGGCCTGCCAGACCGGCGCACGGTCGCCGGGGAACATGCCCGCCGGCACCTGCATGACGGCCAGCGGCTTCTCGACGAAGTCGTCCAGCGGGAAGAGCTGCACGATCGCGCGCATGACCTCCGCGCAGCCGTGCCCGTCGCAGCGCACGCAACGCTTGCCGATCGACGCGCCCGGGAAATTGCCGTCGGCGAGCACCAGCTCGTCGCCATGGCCCATCTCGGCGATGATCTTGAGCAGCTCCGGGCTCAGAATCGGGGAAATTCCTTTCAGCATGGTTTCTGCCTCACTTTCTCTGCGGAAGCGGCCTGTTTCGCGCGCCGCTCCGCCTGTCTGGCACGATTATAGCACGCTTCGCGCGATTCTTCAATCGCAAGGCGGGCAGAGAAAGGTCCGGCCCGGTGCTTTCGCACCGGGCCGGGTTTGCATATCCTGTTTTTGTCCGTTTACGCCGCCTGGACGTACATGTCGACCAGATCGAGCTTTTCAAAGAGCCACTGGCCGAGCTCCTCGTCGTAGCGGAAGCCGTAGCGCTCCACGCGCACCTTGCCATCCACCGTGATCTCCAGATCGACGACGAAGTATTCATACGTCACGCCGCCGACGGTCACCTCGGTCTTCGGGAAGAGCTGCGTCAGCTTCTCCTCGACCTGCGCGCGCTCCTCCTCACCCATCGCGGCGAAGCGCTCGGCGACCTGCGCCGTCAGCGTCTCCGCCTCGGCAGAGAGCGTCATATCCATCGACGTGAGCGCCGACTGCACGACATCCTCAAGGCCGATCGACGCGAGCGTCACGAGCATCTGCTCCTGCGCCGGCAGGGTCTTGAGCTGCTCATACTCCGTCTCGCTGAAGACCTCCTGCGCGCCGACGACCTCGACGCTCACCTCGCTGCCCTCGGTCTCCGCCTGGGCGACCGTATCCAGCAGCGTGCTGACCATCTCCGGCGCTGCCGTCGCCATGGGCTCCGGGGTCGCGATAAAATCGATATCCGCGTCCGGCTGCGCTGCGTTCGTCGTTCCGCCATTGCCGCCGCCATTGCCGCCGCTGCTGGGCGCAGCGGTCTGCGCCGGCGCCGGGGTCGCCGTCGGAGCCGGGGTCGCCGTCGGGACCGGGGTCTCCGTCTTCACGGGCTCGGGCGTCTGCGTCTCCTCGGGCGCGGGCGTCTCCTCGGGCGCCTCCGCGAAGCAGTCGGGGCAGCGGCCATTCTCGAACCAGTGCTCCTGCACTTCCGTGCAATCCTTGACGTAGGTCTCCGTGTCCCAATTCATCCAGCCGCAGTCCGGGCAGGTATCCACCCTCCAAAGCTCGTAGCTGGTGGTATGCGTCTTGCCGTCGCCGTTGTCCGTCCATACGACGTCATACCAGAGGTCCTCGGGCGCCATCGACGGATGGGTGCAGGTGTTGACGAACCCACAGTAGTCGCAGCGGGTGCCGCCCTCCACGTATTCATGGATGTCGGACCAGGTCTTGACGCCATTTTCCTTCTCGCCGAGCCACATGTTGCAGTCGCGGCAGACCCGGTCGATCATGGTCATCGCGGTGATCGTGTGCGTCTTGCCGTCGCCATTGTCCGTGATGACCGTGTCGTCGTCGTAGCGCCAGCCGTCGTTCTCATCGACATGCTCGTGCGGGCAGGTGTTCTTCGCGCCGCAGTGCCAGCAGATGCCCTCGTCCTCCCAGTTATGCGGCCAGTACTCGGTGACGGTTTCGCCCGTCCAGACCATCTCAAACCACTGATCGCAGTCAAGGCAGTGCTCCGCGGTGCCCCTTTCAAAGGTGACCTTGTGGGTATTGTCGCCGTTGTCCTCATAGACGTGGTCGCGGCCAATTTCGTCGGTCTTCTTGTTCGCGTGCGTGCAGGTGTTCTTGGCGCCGCAGGCCCAGCAGATGCCCTCATTGTCCCAGCTGTGCTTGACGGTTCGGGTCAGGCCGGTCTCCAGAGTTTCCCTCGAGACGTCGGAATGGCAATCCCGGCAATACACCACTTTGACCGTGTCATAGGTCTCGGTGTGGGTGCCGTCATTATTGTCTTTGTAGGAGCTGGCGACCCTGTTGGTACCCACTTGCGTGTTCTCATGCGGGCAGGTGTTGACCGCGCCGCACGCCCGGCAGCTGCCGCTTTCGTCCCAGTCATGGTTTTCAATGCGGGTCGCGCCCAGCTCAGTCCATTCGACATCGCTCAACGGCTGATGGCAGCTCCTGCAGAACTCCTGCTGGCCCTGGTCAAAGCGCATCGTATGCGTGCCGTTTTCGTTGTCGGTATAGGTGATCTCGCCGCCGATGACGGTCTCCACCCTGCGGTTTTCATGCGTACACGGGTTGACCGCGTTACAGGCCCAGCAGGTGCCCTCCGGCGTCCAGCCGTGGTTCTCCGTTCTGGTCAGGCCATTTTCCGTCCACACGACCTCATCATACCAGCCGCAGTCCTCGCAATACGTCTGATTGCCCACGCTGTAGGTCAGAAGATGCGTACCATCGCCATTATCCTTGGCGCTCTGCTTGCCCTCGATGCCATACTCTGTGTGGGCATGCTCGTGGGTACAGGCGTTCTTCGCGTTGCAGGCCCAGCAGGTGCCCTCCCCCGTCCAGCCGTGGTTCTCCGTTCTGGTCAGGCCATTTTCCGTCCACACGACCTCATCATACCAGCCGCAGTCCTCGCAATGCGTCTGATTGCCCACGCTGTAGGTCAGAAGATGCGTACCATCGCCATTATCCTTGGCGCTCTGCTTGCCCTCGATGCCATACTTCGTGCGGGTATGCTCGTGGGTACAGGCGTTCTTCGCGTTGCAGTCCCAGCAGAAGCCCTCGCTGTTCCAATTGTGGTTCACGGTTTCGGTCGCGATGGCCCCCTCCCAGACCTCACCATAATAGGCGCCGCAGTCCAGGCAGTGCGTCTGGGTACCCTTTTCATAGGTCATCGTATGGGTCTTCCCGTCCCCATTATCCCGATATTCCCAGTTGCGCGAGCATTCAATCGTTTCCGTATGATCGTGGGTACAGGCGTTCTTCGCGTTGCAGTTCCAGCAGATGCCCTTCTCCGACCAGTCGTGGTTCACGGTTTCGGTCGTGATGGCCCCCTCCCAGACCTCACCATAATAGGCGCCGCAGTCCAGGCAATGCGTCTGGGTACCCTTTTCATAGGTCGTCGTATGGGTCTTCCCGTCCCCATTATCCCGATATTCCCAGTTGCGCGAGCATTCAATCGTCTCCGTATGATCGTGGGCACAGGTGTTCTTCGCGTTGCAGGCCCAGCAGACGCCCTGCTCATTCCAGCTGTGCTTCTCCGTCCGCTGCAGGCCCTTCTCCGTGTAGACCGTGTCAAACCAGAAACCGCAGTCCAGGCAGTGCGTCTGGGTGCCCTTGTCGTAGGTGACGGTGTGCGTGCCGTCTCCATTGTCCGTGTAGACGGCGTTGCCCTGCTGGATAAAGGCCTCCGTGTTCTCATGCGCGCAGCGGTTTTCCGCGCCGCAGCCCGCGCAGCGGTTGTCGCCGGTAAAGCCGGTGTCGCTGTGGTTTTCCACGCAGGTCTGACCGGCGGCAATCACCTCGCTCGCATAATACTGACCGCAATCGAGGCAATGCTTTTCGCGCTCGACGTTGTAGGTCGTCGTGTGCGTGCCGTCGCCGTTGTCGCTGGAGCTGATGTGGCGTCTGTACTCGTTGATCTCGACATTGCGGTGCTCGCAGTCGTTCTCCGCCTGGCACTGGTAGCAGAGGCCCTCGGCGCTCCAGCTGTGGCTTTCCTTGCGGGTCAGCCCGCTGGCGACGGTCTCGCTGGCAAACCACATGTCGCAGTCCGGGCAATGATTCTGCCGCATGAGGGTATAGGTCACCGTGTGCGTGCCGTCTCCATTGTCCGTCCAGCTCTCAATCGAGTCACCGTCGGCGCTCATCATGCGCGCATGCTCGCAGGAATTCTGGGCATTGCAGGCGCCGCATACGCCGTCGGAGCTCCAGCAGTGCCGCTCGGTGCGGGTCTTGCCAGTGATCACCTTTTCCTCGCCGAGCGAGAGGCCGCAGTCCCGGCAGGTGCTGGTGCGCATGACGTCGTAGGTCACGGTATGCGTGCTGTTGTCGTCGGCGCTGTACTGATGGTTGACCTGATATTCATACACCGAGACGTTCGCATGCGCACAGTCGGTGCTGGCCGCCTGGCAGTACATGCAGATTCCATCTGAGCCATAGCTGTGCCCCTCCGTCGCGGTTTGACCCGCCGCGTCGAGCACCGCCTCCCACTCCATGCCGCAGTCCGGGCACTTCTGCTGCGCCATGCGGTCAAACGTCCTCGTGTGGGTTCCGCCCTCATTGGGCGTATACTGCACATTCTTCTCGGAGTAGACAATATACGCGCTCGTGTGCTCGCAGGGGTTCATCTCAAAGCACTTGTAGCACTTTCCGCTTGTGTTCCAGATATGCGCCTCCGGCTCATCCTGGTAGGGCGTCTCCGTGCGCTCAAACATCTCGCCGCAAATATCACAGATCTTCTTCTCCACGCGCGTGCAGACATAGCGGTCGGTGCTCGCGTCCACCCATTCAAAGCGTACGTCGATGTCCTCCACTTCGGTACACCAGGAGGAATGCGGGCAGGCCGTCGGCAAGGGCTCGGGCACGGTCGTCACGTCAGGCGAAGGCGTCTCCTCAGGCGCGTCCGTCTCCTCAGGCGCGCTCGTCTCCTCCGGTGCGCTCGTCTCCTCCGGCGCGCTCGTCTCCTCAGGCGCGCTCGTCTCCTCCGGCGCGCTCGTCTCCTCAGGCGCGCTCGTCTCCTCAGGCGCACTCGTCTCCTCAGGCGCGCTCGTCTCCTCAGGCGCGCTCGTCTCCTCAGGCGCACTCGTCTCCTCAGGCGCGCTCGTCTCCTCAGGCGCGCTCGTCTCCTCAGGCGCGGCCGTCTTCTCAAGTGCAGGCGCCTCGTCCGGCGTCGTCACTTCCTCTGCCAGCGCCACCGGCATGCCGCCAAGCACCATGGCTGCGCTGAGCAGCCAGGCCGTCAATCTGCGAATCGTCTTTTGCAACCTCATCCTCTTATCCTCCCGTTTTTTTGATGCCCTGCCACGCATATCATTTGGAGTTTATCAAAATGATTGTATATCAGCTGTCTGTATATGTCAATCCCTCGCGAGCCGTTTCTTCGCATTTTCCCTTTTTTTGCAGTAATTTGTCTTTTTTTGTCACCGTCCGCCGGTCAAAACAGATCAGGCCCGGTGCATCAGCACCGGGCCTGAACCGGGAACGCGCAGCTTCCCCCCATGCGTCAGTCGCAGGGGTAGTAGTCTTCCCGCTTGCTGTCCGAATGGACGGCCGCGCAGAGGCAGGCGACTGTCACCGTCAGCAGCAGACCGGCCCAGAAGATGCCGTTCCACTCGTCGCGGGTCAGCCCCAGCGCCATCTGACGGCTGACACGCAGGGCGACGGCCTCGCCAAGCTGCGTCTGCCCGCCATCCGCGCTCCAGGCCAGCGACGCGCCCAGAATCTGTTCATTGAAGTTTTGCGGCTCGTCGGCGACGACGCGCAGGCGGATCGTCCGCGTCGCGGCGCAGAGGCCGCCCTCCTCCTCGCGGGCCGCGTCGATATGCAGCGTGTACAGGAGCGAGCCGTCCGCCTGCGCCCTGGGCGCATCCGTCTGCGTCAGGCTGAGCGCCTGCGCGGCGGGCGCGCCGCCGTCATCCTCGGGCGCTATCGCGGCCAGCTCGCCCGGCGTCGCCTCGGTCTCCTCCCCGGCGAGCGTCAGCCCCTTGGGCAGCACGCAGGTCAGGCGCACATCCGCGTCGGCCAGGCCCGTGTTGACGACCATGATGCGCAGCTCCGCCGCCTCGCCCGCCTCCAGGCTGTCGGTATCGGCGATCAGCTTTGCCGTCACCTGCGGCGCGCAGACCTGCACGCGCGGCAGCGCGACGCGCTCCCCGCCCACGCGCAGCGAGCCGGTCAACAGGCGCGTGGCGTCCTCATCGCCCTCGAGCGCGTCCGCGTCGACCGTCACCGGGAACTCGAGCGCGGCGAGGCTCGCTGCCGCGCCGGCCTCATCCACCCGCGCCGCCTGCGCGCAGACCTGACCGCTCACGCGGCTGCCCACGCGGGAAAAGCCCTCCGGCAGCGCGCCCGTGAGCGTGACGCCCTCGGGCAGGATCAGCTCGACCGCCACGTCCTTATCCGCCAGGCCCGCGTTGGTCACCTCAACGCGATAGGCGAGCGCCTCGCCCGGGCGGGCGCGTCCGTCGTCGCCGCCCAGAAGCGCCGCCTGCGCGGAAACATCGGAGACGCAGAGCGCCAGCGCCGTGCGCGCGCGATAGAAGCGCGTGCCCAGGCTCATCTCGGCCTCCAGCGTGACCTGCTCACTCGTGCCGCCGGGCGCCAGCGCCAGCTCACGGGTGAACGTCGTGACCGAGGGCGTCAGCGTGCCGGACGCGGCGTCAATCGCCGCCGCCGGAAGCACGGCCTGCCAGGATGCCGGCTGCGCCATGCTCAGCCGCTGGGGCACATTGAGCTCAATCGTCACGGGCGTATCGACGGGGCGCGGGTTTTCGGCCGTGAGGGTCAGCGTGAGGCTCTGCCCCTCCATCAGGCGCGGCTCCCCCACCGTCAGCGTCAGCGCAAGATCGCTGTCAAGCGCCAGCCCCGCCTGGCGAACGCCCTCCGTCAGCCCTGCCCCGACGCCCTCCTGCGCGGCCTGAAGCAGCCCAGGCAATCCCTGAGCGCCCACGGCCGACGGCAGAATCGCCAGCAGCGCCGCGAGGACCATCATGCAACATTTTTTCACTGGGATCAACCTCCTTGTGCGCCTTACTTTGGCCGCTTTGGGAGGCATTTATGCGGTTTTGCACGGCCCAAGCAAAACAGAAGCCCCGCCCTTCGGCGAAGCTCCTGCTCTTTCTTTGCGTGTGCCCGGGGCGCACGGGTCAGCCCTGCGGCTCCCCGTCTTCGGTTTCCTCGACGAAGACCTCCTCGTTCTCCTCGACGATCTCCTCCTCGACCTCGAAGACGTCCTCCTCGCCGTCGAGCACGAGGATGTCGTCCTCGTGGGCGGTCTTCGCCTGCAGGATCAGCTCCTTCGTGTCCACATCCACCGCGAAGATGGTCTCCGGGGAGGCGGAATGCTCCTTGAGATAGCGGGCGACGGCCGCCGCCTGCTTGCGGTTCATCTTGAAAACAAGCGCGCGATGTTCGCTGCGAACGATCTCTTCCATGTTGATTCTCTCCTTTTGATTGGTTTCTGGCTTTGCGAATCCAACCCGTCTTCATTGCAGGCGCTTTGCGGCCTGCGATTGAGACTACGTTTTTTGATTGATCGGGTACGATAGGGCTGCCGCCCTATGACCCGCCTGAGGGATTTCATCCCTCAAACTCCCTTCTTCGCTTCGCGCATGCCAAAGCAATTCGGAATGGCATCACGCCTTCGCCATGACCGCGGCGGTCTCGGCGAGCTTCTCGCGGATGGGCAGCGCCTGCGGGCAGACCTTCTCGCATTTTCCGCAGCGGCGGCAGTTGTCCGCGCGCTCGGCCGCCTCCATGTCCTTCCAGACCGCCATGCGCTGGCGGTCGTTGGTGTACATCGCGTGCTCGTTCATCATGCGGAAGTTACGCGGGATGTCGACGCCAAACGGGCAGGGCATGCAGTAGCGGCAGCCCGTGCAGCCGACGAACGTGCGGCTTCTGATCGCCTCGCGCACCTCGCGCACGATCTCCTGCTCCCGCGCGGAGAGCGGCTCAAACGTCTCAAACGTCGCGAGATTGTCCTCCACCTGCGCCTCGTCGGACATGCCCGAGAGGATGACGCGGCAGTTCTCCAGGCTGCCGACCCAGCGCATCGCCCAGGAGGCGACGGACTTGTCCGGCCGCGCCGCGCGCAAGGGCGCGGTGATCTCGTCGCTGAGCGTGGCGAGGCTGCCGCCCTTGACCGGCTCCATGATGACAAGCGGGACGCCCAGACGGGTGGCAAGCTCGTAGCCCTTCATGCCGGCCTGCACATCGATATCCATATAGTTGAACTGAATCTGGCAGAAATCCCATTCCCGCGAGGTCAGGATGCGCTCAAACGCCTCGTAACTGTCGTGGAAGGAAAAGCCGAGATAGCGGATGCGCCCGGCCTTCTGCTGCTCAAGCAGGTAATCGAGGATGCCCAGCTCGACCGTCTGGTCATAGCGCGCGCCATTCATCGCGTGCAGCAGGTAAAAGTCGAAATACTCCGTTTGCAGGGACGCGAACTGGCCCTCGAAGATCTCCTTCGCCTTTTCAAGCGAATCGATCACCGCCATGGGCAGCTTGGTCGCCAGATAGAAGCTCTCCCGGGGATAGCGCTTGAGCGCGCGGCCCAAAAACGCCTCGCTGGTATGGTTATGGTAAAAATAGGCGGTGTCGAAGTAGTTGACCCCGGCCCTGTACGCCCTGTCGAGCATCGCCGCCGCGCGCGGCTCGTCGATGGCGCCCTCCGGCGTCGTCGGAAAGCGCATGCCGCCAAAGCCCAGCCTCGACGGCCTCGCGCCCAGCTTTTCAAGCGTCGTATACTGCATCGTCGTTCCTCCCCGCCGCAAGCCTGTCCGCGGCGCGTTTTCTCTTCTTCATGGATTCCGGTATTCCTTCGGTTTGCTTTCATCATAGCACGTTCGCCGCTCGCGTGTCAACCGGCGCGCATAAAGCGCCGCCTCGCCGGGCAAACAAGAGGCTGGCAGTCTCTCTGCTCTGCAAATCTTTTGCAAAGCCCCGGCCTCGCCCGCAAAACCAGCGGGGTTTACAGTGCTTCGTCGGAAATGAGGCCGGCATCATGCCGGCAGAAAGGGGACAACGCTCCATGAACCATGCAGAGAATCCCGGAAAGGCCGCGATCATCGGCTGCGGCCACGTCGGCGCCTCCATCGCCTTCAGCCTGATGCAGACGGCGCTGTTTTCCGAGCTCGTGCTCATCGACGCCGACACGCGCCGCGCGCAGGGCGAGGCGATGGATCTCTCCCACGGGCTGCCCTACGCCGCGACGATGCGCATCCGCGCGGGCGATTACGGCGACGTCGGCGACTGCGCGCTGATCATCGTGACCGCTGGCGCCAACCAGAAGGAGGGCGAGACGCGCCTTGACCTCATCGGCAAAAACCTGCGCATCCTCTCCTCCATCATCGCCTCACTGCGCGCGACGCCCTTTTCGGGCATCCTGCTGATCGTCTCCAACCCGGTCGACATTCTGACCTGCGAGGCGCAGCGCCTGTCCGGCTATCCGGCCGCGCGCGTCATCGGCTCGGGCACGGTGCTCGACAGCGCGCGCCTCAAGCAGCTGCTGGGCGAGCAGCTGCGCGTGGACAGCCGCAGCGTTCACGCGGTCGTCATCGGCGAACACGGCGACAGCGAGCTGGCCGTCTTCAGCGGCGCGAACGTCTCGGGCATCGACCTGGCGCACTGCTTCGCGCTGCGCGGCCAGCCCGACTGCGCGCCGCTGCTGGCGCAGATCGAGGAGGATGTGCGCACGAGCGCCTACGCGATCATCGAGCGCAAGGGCGCGACCTATTACGGCATCGCCATGGCCGTCGCGCGCATCGCCGCCGCCATCGTGCGCGACGAGCACGCCGTGCTGCCCGTCTCCACGGCGCTCAGCGGCCAATACGGCCTGCGCTCTCTCGCGCTGAGCATCCCCTCGGTCGTCGGGCGGCAGGGCGTGGAGGCCGTGCTCGAGATTCCGCTGGATACATCCGAGCGCCAGCGCCTGCTCGATTCGGCTGCGCAGCTGCGCGAGGTGCTCAGCCAAATCGACGCGCCGCCCCTGTCCTGACGCACCGCCTGACCCGCGTTTTCTTTCCCGCCAAGGAAGGAAAACGCCTTTTTTTCTTGAATCTCTTCTGGACAGGCTTTGCCCGAGCACTGCGCGGGGCCCATTTCCCGCCTGTCAGGAGGACAACATGACGCATCCGGAAACGACAATTCTCCTCGTTGGCTACGGCTGGTTCCGCGGCATCCCGGAGGGGGAGATCAACAACGCCGAGGCGATTGCCCGCGCGCTCGACGGGGAATTCCTCTTTGCGCAGGACGGCAGCGGCGCGGCCGGAAGGATTCACAGCCTGATCGCCCCTGTGACCTGGGACGGCGCGTTCGCCCCGGTCGAGGCGGCGGCGCGCGCGCTGCGCCCGCAGATCATCCTCGCGCTGGGCACGGACGCGGCCTCGCCCGCGATGCGCCCGGAGCCCTACGGGGTCAACTGGTGCGAGGGGCGCGACGCCCGGCCGGACGACCCCGGCGCGGAGGCCGAGCGCAGCGGCGAGCTCATCCCCGGCGGCGAGCCGGTGCTGCGCGGCACGCTGCCCTTTGAGGCAATGACGCGCGCGATGCTGCGTGCGGGCATTCCCGCCTACATGGGCTCCCTGCAGGAAAGCAAACCGGGCGCGCCCATGGAGAAATGCGCCACGACCGGCCTCTACCTGTGCAACCTGATGGCCTACCGCCTCGCGCATTTTGCGAAGACCGCGCCCTTCCCGGTGCGCACGGGCTTCATGCATGTGCCCAACCAGCCCGCCTATGCCGCGGCACGCCGCCTGAGGCGCCTTGAAGCCGAGCCGGAGGCGCTCTCCCGGCCGATTTATGCCTCCATGACGCTTGCGCAGATGGTGGAGGGCGTGCGTGTCGCGCTGGGCGCCTGCCTGTCCATCATTCATTTTTCTGCGCGTGAGGCGCAGGCTTGCACTTTAGGATTTAAGGAAAGGATGAATGCTTATGAACGATAGAATCGACGAGGTGCTTCCCCGTTTTGACAAGCTGCCGCGCGCTTCGCTCGGCTTTTTCCCCACGCCGCTGCAGCGGCTCGACCGGCTGAGCGACAGGCTGGGCGTGAGCCTGTACATCAAGCGCGACGACTTCACCGGCATGAGCCTCTTTGGCGGCAACAAGGTGCGCAAGCTCGAGTTTCTGCTGGGCGAGGCGAAGAAAAACGGCTGCGAATACGCGGTCACCTACGGCGCGACGCAGTCCAACCACGCGATGGAGACCGCGACGGCCTGCCGCCGTCTGGGCATGAAGCCGATCCTCTACCTGACCGCCGTCGTCCCGCCCGATGATCGGGACGTGCGCGCGAATCTGCTGCTGGATCGGATGCTCGACGCGGAGATCCACATCGTGCCCATCGAGCCGGGCGAGACGGAGGCCGAGGCCGAGGCGCGCTCCTTCGTCATGGGCGCGGCCCGCGCGGCGGAGCTGACGCTTGGCGGGCGGCCCTGCATCGACATCCCGATGGGCGGCGCAGCCCCCATCGGCTCCGTGGGCTTTGCGCTGGGCTATGTCGAGCTGGCGCAGCAGCTGGGCGCGCTGGGCGTGACCGCCGATTATCTCTTCCACTCCACCGGCACGGGCGGCACGCTCGCCGGTCTGGCAGCGGGGCGCAAGCTGCTCTACGACGGCACGAGGATCGTCTCCATCTCCGCCAGCCCGAAGGACCCCGTCGCCTATCCGCGCAGGGTGGCCGAGCTGGGCAACGCCGTGCTGCGCATGCTGGACAGCACGCTCTCCATCGACCCGGAGCTCGACCTTTGCGTCGACACGAGCTACTACCTGCCCGGCTACGAGCAGCCCAACGCCGCCGCGAGCGAGGCCATCCGCCTGCTCGCGCGCGAGGAGGGCCTGTTCCTTGACCCGGTCTACACCGGCAAGGCCTTCGCGGGCATGCTCGACTACATCCGCACGGGCCGCGTCGCGCAGGGCGACACCGTCGTCTTCTGGCATACCGGCGGCGCAACGGCGCTGTTCGCCGAGCGGGAGATTCTGGGGGATATCCTCTGAGCCCGACCGCACGGCAAAAGCCGCTCTGCCTCCCCATCCGGGAAGGAGAGCGGCCTTTTCATTACTCTGTAAATCCTTCTGTAAAGCTCCGGTCTCGGGCGCAAAGCAACGGGCTTTACAACACTTCGGAGGGCTTGCAACCGGCATCATGCCGGTTTGGATTCACAGCCTGCGCCGGGCTCATTCGCCGCGGTCAGGCCTGCGCCGGCTTCCCCGCCAGCTCATTGACCATCAGCGCGGCGAAGATCACGGCAAAGCCGGCGAGAATCTTCGGCGTCATCGGCTCGCCCAGCAGCAGGCAGGAAAAGAGCGCGCCGAACACCGACTCAAGCGACAGCAGAATCGCCGAATGCGACGCCGGGGCCATGCTCTGGCCGATGTTTTGCAGGCTCATCGCGATCGTCGTGGAGAAAATCGCCAGGTAGAGCAGCCCGCCGACGGAGCCTGCGTTAAAGTCGAGCGGCCGCCCGCGCTCAAGGAGCAGCGCGTAGACGAGCGCATACAGCGCCGCGAAGCCGAATTGCAGCACGATCAGCGCATAGACGTCCGTCTCCCGCTGGCAGCGCTCCACCGCGATGATATGCCCCGCAAAGAGCGCGCCGCACAGAACCGTCAGCGCGTCGCCGACGTTCAGCCCGCCGATCTCGCCCTCCAGCGAGAGCAGGCCGATGCCCGCGAGCATCAGCCCCGCGGCCAGATAATTTGCCCTCCGAAGCCGCTGCCCGAAGAGCACGCGGCAGCCAAACGGCACCAGCAGCACATACACCGTCGTCAGGAAGGCATTCTTGCCCGCCGTGGTAAACTGCAGCCCGATCGTCTGCACGATATAGGCCGCGGCCAGCAGCAGCCCGACCATCGCGCCGCGCGCGACATCCCCGCGCGTCATGCCGCGCAGGTGCTTTCGGAAGGCGACGGCGGTCAGCAGCGTCGCAATCGCGTAGCGCATCGCGATGATCGCCGCCGGAGGAAAGCTGTCCAGCGTGTTTTTGACGACGGCAAACGCGCTGCCCCAAATCAGCGCCGTGAGCAGCAGCAGGCCGTCCGCAAAGAGCTCCTTTTTCGTCATGGATATTCCCATCCTTTGCATTCCATTGGCGCGACGCACGCGCATCGACGCTTATTCTACCATAAAACTGACACAAAGAAAAGCTTTACAGGCCTTCCTTTTTGGTGTATCATGGATAAAAGGGCGAGTAGTTTCTTTCGCCGCAGGCCTATGCCAAAGAGGATCAGGCCTTCCAGCCATCTGCCGGCAAGCCCGGCAGTCACGCGCCCGGCTCCGGCGCTTCGCGCCGCCATCCCCCGCTCGCAAGCCGGACGCAAGAAACAGGAAAGAAAGAGGAGAGCAAGCTCATGGATCACAATATTCCGACTCTGGTGCTTCCGGGCGACGAGCCCGAAAAGCAGGAGAATCCGGCCCAGGAGGCTCCTGTGGCGCAGGAAGCTCAGGCCGCACCTGCCGCGCAGGCCGCACCTGCCGCGCAGGCCGCGGTGCAGGCGGCGCCCGTGCCCAAGGCCGAGGAGAAGGCCGAGCCCGTCGCCGCCCAGGACGATTCCCTGAATTTTGACAACCTCTCCGAGCAGGAGCAGGCCGCCGTGCTCGCCTTCGTCGAGCGCATTGACATCAGCGACAGCGAAACCGTGCTCAAATACGGCAACGCCGCGCAGATGAAGATCTCCCAGTTCTCCGACAAGATTCTGGAGGACGTCAAGACGAAGGACACCGGCGCGATCTCCGACATGCTGACCGATCTGGTTGCTGAGCTCAAGGGCTTTGATGTGGACGAGGGCAAGAAGGGCGGCCTCTTCGGGCTGTTCAAGAAGGCCGGCAACTCCCTCACCCAGCTCAAGGCGAAGTTTGAGAAGGTCGAGCAGAATGTGACGGAGATCATCGCCACGCTGCAAGGCCATCAAAAGCAGCTCATCTCCGACGCGAAGATGCTCGACGAGCTCTACGCACAGAACGAGCAATACTATCACGAGCTGACGCTCTACATCATCGCGGGCGAGCTCAAGCTGCGCCGCCTGCGCGAGGAGGAGCTGCCGCCGCTGCTGGCCAAGGCGCAGGAGACCGCCGATCCCGCCGACGCGCAGGCCGCCAACGACTTCGCGCAGCTCATCGAGCGCTTCGAAAAGCGCATCCACGACCTCAAGCTCACGCGCATGGTCTCCGTGCAGATGGGCCCGCAGATCCGCCTGATGCAGCAGAACGACAACGTGCTCGCCGAGCGCATCCAGTCGACCATCGTCAACACGATCCCGCTCTGGAAGAGCCAGATGGTCATCGCCCTGGGCATGCAGCACGCCGAGACCGCGCTCAAGGCGCAGAAGGCCGTCACCGATATGACCAACGAGCTGCTCCGCTCCAACGCCGAGCGCCTCAAGGTCGGCACCATCGAGACGGCCAAGGAGGCCGAGCGCGGCGTCATCGACATCGAGACCATCCGCGTCGCCAACACCGCCCTCATCGACACGCTCACCGAGGTGCAGAAGATTCAGCGCGAGGGCGCGCAAAAGCGCGCGGAAGCCTCCATCGAGCTGGGCCGCCTCGAGAAGGAGCTTCGCGACAAGGTGCTCGAGATCAACAAGAAGTAAGCGGCGGGGCGCAGCGCCCGGCCAAAGGCATACGACCCTTCGCGGCTCTCCCAGGCGGGGAGCCGCGCTTTTTGTTGGCGCAGATCGGTGGAGGAAAGCCCTCTCTGCTGCGGGCAGGATTGCAGGCGAGTTCCTTCTTCGCGCAGGAAACCCGTCTCAATCGTAGGCCGCTTCGCAGCCTGCTCTGAGACTGCTTTTTCTTGATTCTGATTGGATACGATTGGGGCGTTGCTCCAAGCCCCACAAGGGATTTCATCCCTTGACCCTTCTTCGCTTCGCGCCTATCGCCCCTCTTTTTTTGGGGTATTCTGGGAGGCTCTATGACAAAAAAGAAAACCTTCGCGCCCGTCAAGCCCGCGCGCAGCTACGAGGAGCAGGCCAAGCGCCTGATGGACGCGCATGGTCTGTCGATCGACGATACGCAGCAGGCCCGGCGCATTCTCTCCACGGTCAACTACTACCGCCTGACCACCTATGGCAAGCACCTGCGCCGCGCGGACGACCCCGAGCGCTTCCTGCCCGGCGTGTCGCTCGATACGCTCTACGCGCTCTATCAGTTCGACATGGGCCTGCGCCACCTGCTGCTGCCCGTGCTCGAGTTTTTCGAGGTGCAGCTGCGCGCGAAGATCGCCTACCATCTCGCGATGACCTACGGGCCGCTGGGCTTTCTGGAGGCGGAGCACTTTGCCGACAAAAAGCTCGCCAACGGCGCCTCCGCGCACAAGGCGCTGGTGGGCAAGTTCAAAACCGAGGTCAAGCGGCAGGGCGCGCTGCCCTTCGTTCGCCATCACAACGAGAAATACGGCGGGCAGTTCCCGATCTGGGCCGCGGTGGAGCTGTTCACCTTCGGCATGCTCGGCCAGCTCTTTGACCTGATGAGGGAGGGCGACCAATGGGCCATCTCGCGGGATTACGGCATGACGCCCGAGGCGCTCAGCCGCCTGATCGCCGCCGCCGTCGACGTGCGCAACATCTGCGCGCATTACAGCCGCCTCTACAACCAGGCGCTTGAAGACCAGCCGCTGCTCCCGCCGGAGGAAGCCGAATACGCCGGCGACCGCCTCTTCCCGCTGCTGCTGGCGCTGCGCCCCGTCGCCGGGCGCGAAATCGTCTGGCGCAGGCTTGTGCGCGGCATCGGCGAGCTCGCGGAGGACTTCCCGGAGGCCGACCTCGCGCTGTGCGGCTTCCCGGAGGCATGGGCGGCGCTGCTTGACCGATAAGCGCGAAGCGCAGAAAACAAAGCGCCCCGCCGGAGCGAGGAAAATGCTCCGGCGGGGTCTTTATGCTGTTTGCGGTTTATTCCATGCCGACGAAGCTGAAGGTGAACTCCATCCTCTTGCTCACGTCGAGCAGGTATTCCTCGTGCGTCCTCGCGCCCCAGCTGTTATCGCCGCCCACGCCCATCTGCATCTTCATGCAGCGGATCACGGTGTAATGCACCGGCGGCAGCTCGTCCTCATGCTGCGCGCTTTCCAGCTCGTGCGGCGTGTAGGGCAGCGCGGAGAATTCCATGCCGTCGCCCTCGAAGCGCAGGCCGTGGCCGCGCCTGTCGCTGACCTCCGCCCAGCGCACGCCGGTGCGGTTGCCGCATTCCTGCGGGACGAGGTAGTGGGCGACGTTGTCCCTCGGGGTCGTCGTGAAGATGCCCAGCCTCGCGCCCTCGCGGCGGTCGACGTAGTTCTCGCCCGGGCCATAGCCGTAGAAGCGCACGCGGTCGCAGTCCGCGTCCATCTTCATCATCATGCCGAACTCCGGCATCTCGCTCAGGCCCTTGACCGGGTCATAGCCCAGCGTCACGTCGACCTTGCCGCAGGGATGGACGGTGTAGGTCACGTCGCACTGCGCAGCCGGCGTCGTCGGCAGGTTGTAGAGATAGGCGATACTGACCGAGCCGTCCTCATGCTCCGTGACGGCGGGGCGGTTGAAATGGAAGCCGCCGTCAATCGGCTTGTGCGTCGCGTAGAGCGAGGCGAGCTTCCACTGGCCATAGCGCGCGGGCATCATGCTGCCCATGTCGTTGTCAATCGGCGCGCGCCAGAAGTTGGGCATCGGAATCGAGCGGAACATCTCCCGGCCGCCCCAACGGTACGAGGCCAGGCCGCCATTGAGGAAGGAGAAGAGCACCTCAAACCGGTCGCCCTTCACGCCGACGTTCACCGCGCCGCGAATGACACGCAGCGGCCTGTGCCAGACGCGCCTTGCCTCGCGCGCGACCTGATAGACGCCCTGCGCGAAGGCGACCTCATGCCCGGCGCTCGCCCAGGGCGTTTCCTTCTTCTCGCGGAAGGAGAGCGTCACGGCGTATTCGCCGCCGCGCGTCTGCTCCGCAAAGGGCAGCGCAATCGTCTGCTCGGAAAGCGGCGCAATGTCGGTCTCAAGCGCCGCGCGCTCGATCTCCACGCCGTCGCGCGCGAGGATCGCGACGCAGTCATACGCGCTCGTGCGTGTGAACATGCTGCGGTTGCGGATGAGCGCGCTCGTTTTGCCGACCTCCGCGACGATGTTCTGATAGTTGTACTTGACCTCCTGCATCTTCGGGCTCTCGCTGCCGTCGCCATAGGCGATGCCGTTGCCGCTGAAGTTGTAGTCGGTCGGGCGCTCGCCGTGGTCGCCGCCATAGGTATAGCGCGTGCCGCCGTAGCGGCCGTTCTCCGCGATGCTCTGGTCGATGTAGTCCCAGATGAAGCCGCCCTGGTAGAGGGGCTCCTCGTAGGCATACTCGGTGTACTTGTGCATCGCGCCGTTGGAGTTGCCCATCGCGTGCGTATATTCGCAGAGGATGAACGGCTTGTCGCGGTGCACGGCGAGGAACTTGCGGATATCGGCGACGGAGGTATACATCTGGCTCTCCATGTCGCTCGTCTCGTTGCGGCGGCGGTCGTTGAAGACGCCCTCATAGTGCACCAGGCGCGTGTCGTCGAGCCGGCGGAAGAGCGCGCTCATCTCGTAGATGACATTGCCGCCGAAGGACTCGTTGCCGCAGCTCCAGATCAGCACGCTCGGGTGGTTCTTGTCGCGCTGGTAGGTCGAGTTGACGCGGTCAAGCAGGATATCCTGCCAGGCCGTCTGGTTGCCCGGCAGCGCGTATTCGATGGGCTTCTCCTTGCGGATGACCTGATCCCAGACGCCATGCGTCTCCATGTTGTTCTCGTCGATCACATACAGGCCCAGCTCGTCGCACAGGGCGTAGAGCGCGCTGTGGTTCGGGTAATGGCTCGTGCGGATGGCGTTGATGTTGTTGCGCTTCATGGTCAGCAGATCGCGGCGGATCTTCTCCGGCGTGATCGCGCGGCCGGTCTCGGCGCAGAAGTCATGCCTGTCCGTGCCCTTGAAGACGATGCGCACGCCGTTGAGGCACATGACGCCGCCCTTGATTTCGAAGCGGCGGAAGCCGACGCGCTGGCGCACGGCCTCAATCACGCTGCCGTCCGCAGCGGCGAGCGTCAGCTCCAGGTCGTAGAGGTTCGGCTGCTCGCTGCTCCAGAGGCGGGGCGCCTTGACGGGCAGCGCGAAGACAGCCTCGCCCTGCGCGGGGGCCTCGGCGGTCAGCACGGTCTGATCGCCATCCTTGAGCGCGAGCAGGAGCTTCGCGCCCGGCGCGCTGCCCTCAAGCTGCGCGCGCACCTCGAGCGTGGCATCGCGATACGCATCATCCAGCAGCGTCTTGACCTTCAGGTCGAAGAGATGCACCTCGGGAATCGCGTAGAGGAAGACGTCGCGGAACAGGCCGGAGAAGCGGAAGAAATCCTGATCCTCGAGCCAGCTGCCGGAGCACCAGCGCTCGACGCGGCAGGCCAGCTTGTTCTCCCCCTCGACGAGGTAGGGCGTCAGCTCGAAGTCATGCGGCGTGAAGGAGTCGGAGGAGAAGCCAACGTAATGCCCGTTGAGCCAGACGGCGACACAGCTCTCCGCGCCCTGAAAGGAGACGAAGACGCGCTTGCCGCGCATGGCCTGCGGCAACGCGAAGTACTTCACATAGCAGGCGACGGGATTGAATTCCTGCGGGATCTCGCCCGGCTCGATGGCCTCCCAGCCGTCCCAGGGGTACTGGACGTTCGCGTATTGCGGCACGCCGTAGCCCTCCATCTGGATATGCGCCGG
>JALFVL010000041.1 GCA_022787165.1 Clostridiales bacterium | reverse complement strand
GCAAAAATGATTATATCGAAACCACGCGCGAAATCGTCGTCGTGACCGCGCCCGGCCCGGGCAGCGGCAAGATGGCGACATGCCTTTCACAGCTTTACCACGAGCACAAGCGCGGCGTGAAGGCGGGCTACGCCAAGTTTGAAACCTTCCCGATCTGGAATCTGCCGCTCAAGCATCCGGTCAATTTGGCCTACGAGGCCGCGACGGCGGATCTGAACGACGTGAACATGATCGATCCCTTCCACCTGCAGGCATACAACGAAGTGACTGTCAATTACAACCGCGATGTGGAAATCTTCCCGGTGCTGCGCGCGATTTTTGAAAAAATTTACGGCCATTCGCCGTATCAGTCGCCTACGGATATGGGTGTGAACATGGCGGGCAACTGCATCGTCGACGACGGGTGCGTGTGCGAGGCCTCCCGCCAGGAGATCGTCCGGCGCTATTACGCCGCGCAGATGGCGCTGCGCCGGGGCGACGGAGACGCGCAGAGCGTGGGCAAGATCGAGCTTTTGATGAATCAGGCCGGCGTATCGCGCATGGATCGTCCCTGCGTGGAGCCCGCGCTGGCGGCGGCGAAAAAGACCGGTGCGCCCGCAGCGGCCATCACGCTCGCCGACGGACGCACGATCGTGGGCAAAACCAAGGAGCTGCTGGGCGCGACAGCGGCGATGCTGCTCAACGCGCTCAAGGCGCTGGCGGGCATTCCCGACGAGATCAAGCTCATCTCGCCCGAGGTCATTGGCACGATTCAGACGCTGAAGACGGGATACATGAAGAGCCAGAATCCGCGGCTGCATACCGATGAGATGCTCATTGCACTCTCCATCAGCGCGGCAAGCGATGAAAACGCCATGCGCGCCATGCAGTGCCTCTCGGAGCTGGCGGACTGTGACGTCCATTCCACGGTCATCCTCTCCACGGTGGACGACAGCGTCTTCAAGCGGCTGGGCCTCAATTTGACCTGTGAGCCTGTTTACGAGAAGAACAGCCTCTATCACAAGTGATCATGGAGCGCGTACAGAAGAATGACGGTTTCCAGTGAATGAAAAATTCGATTCTGTGTCATCTTTTGTGCAAAAATGGATATATTTGCAGGAATTCAAAAAAATTCTTCAAATAAGCTTGAAATCTTCCCGAGCGGTGATATAATATTCCGGTGTTGTTTTTCTGGCTGCGGATAGAACGGGAGGGTTCATGATGCATACGAAATTCATTTTTGTCACGGGCGGCGTCGTCTCCTCGCTGGGCAAGGGCATCACGGCGGCGTCTCTGGGACGGCTGCTCAAGAGCAGGGGACTCAAGGTTTCCATTCAGAAATTCGATCCTTATATTAACGTCGATCCCGGAACCATGAATCCGTATCAGCATGGCGAGGTCTATGTGACCGATGACGGCGCGGAGACCGACCTCGACCTGGGCCACTACGAGCGCTTTATCGACGAGAGCCTGACGCAGGCGGCGAACGTGACCAGCGGCCGCGTCTACTGGACGGTCATCTCCCGCGAGCGCAAGGGCGAATATCTCGGCGCGACGATTCAGGTCATTCCGCATATCACCAACGAGATCAAGCGCCGGATGCTGGAGGTTTCGCTGAGCGAAAACGCGCCGGACGTCGTGATCACCGAGATCGGCGGCACGGTTGGCGACATTGAAAGCCAGCCCTTCATCGAGGCTGCGCGCCAGCTCAAGAGCGAGGTCGGCCGCGAAAACGTGATCTATATCCACGTGACGCTCGTTCCGTACATCTCTGCCGCGGGCGAGCTCAAGACCAAGCCCACGCAGCATTCCGTCAAGGAGCTTACCGGCATGGGCATCCAGCCGGACATCATCGTCTGCCGCAGCGAGCAGCCGATTCCGCGCGACGTGCGCGCCAAGATCGGCCTGTTCTGCAATATTCCCGCCGACTGTGTCTTTGAAAATCTCAACGCCCGCAGCATCTACGAGGTGCCGCTGATGATCCACGAGGAGGGCATGGACGCCTGCGTTTGCCGCCTGCTGGGCATCGACGTGCCGGAGGCCGACCTGACCGAGTGGCGCGAGATGGTGGAGCGCTTGCTGACGCCGGAGCGTGAGGTCAGCATTGCGGTCGTCGGCAAGTATGTCGAGCTGCCGGACGCGTATCTCTCCATCGTCGAGGCGCTCACGCACGGCGGCATCTACCACCATGCCAAGGTCAGAATCAAGTGGGTGGCGGCCGAGGAACTGACCCCCGAAAACGCCCGCGAGCGCCTTGCGGGCTGCGCCGGCGTGCTTGTCCCGGGCGGCTTTGGCTCCCGCGGCCTGGAGGGAAAGATCGCTGCCGTTCAGTATGCGCGTGAAAACAACGTGCCGTTCTTCGGCATCTGTCTGGGCATGCAGATGGCGGTGATCGAGTTTGCCCGCCATGTCATCGGACTCAACGGCGCGCATACCAGTGAGGTTGATCCCAACACGCCTTACCCGGTCATCGATCTGATGCCCGATCAGCAGAATATCGACGAGAAGGGCGGCACGATGCGCCTGGGCAAGTATCCCTGCCATCTGGCGAAGGACTCGAGGTCCTTTGCGGCCTATGGCACGGAGGATATCTTCGAGCGTCACCGCCATCGCTACGAGTTCAACAACCTGTATCGCAGCAAGTTTATCGAGGCCGGAATGCGCATCGGAGGCGTCAATCCCGACCGCGATCTGGTCGAGATTGTCGAGCTGCCGGAGCATCCGTGGTTCGTCGGCGTTCAGTATCACCCTGAGCTCAAGAGCCGCCCCAACCGTCCGCACCCGCTCTTCCGCGATTTCGTCGGCGCGGCGCTTGCCTATCAGGATCGATAACTTCATCATTGACGCTCTTCCGGGCCAGGGAGAGCGTTTTTTATACCATAGAAACTGCATCCCCATCGGCCTTCAAGGGAAATGGAGGGATCATGCAGAGTTGGCTGGAATCGGGAGCGGCCGCTGGCCGCTTTTTTTACGGTTCAGAAGCGGCGATGATCCTCAAGACAAGGAGTGAATGTGGGGGGATTGGTTCTGGTTATTCAGTTTTTTGATGCAAAAAAGATAAAAATTGACAAAAATGCAAGAATTGAAGATTATTTCGTCAAATCCACTTGAAAATGACGAAAGCGCTTGCTATAATGTCGGCGTACACGGGCAAGGGATGCCCAACAGAGGCTTCCCTGCACAATGGAGGAATGGGTATGGCTCAGGATCAGGGGGAACGGTTGTTAATCGCGGCGTCGCAGCATGTGGCGCAGAAGCTCCGCGCCATTCTGGCGAATGCGGATATCGAAGCGGACGTCTGCACCACCGGAGAAGAGGCGCTTTCCCAGGCGAGGGAGGAGGGGCTTCTGCTCGTGACGACGTGGCGGCTGGCGGATATGACCGGCGCGGAGCTGGCGCAGAAGCTGGGCGAGGGCAGCGATGTGCTGATGATCGTGCCACAGGACTTCAGAGGCGCGAGCGGGGCGAACGTGATGACGCTGAGCAATCCGATCAGCCAGGAGGCTTTTGTGCAGGCTGTGCGCGTGCTGGCGCACTGCCGGACGCGGATGGGCGAGCTGCGCGCGCGGGCGCAGAAGCTGTCGCGCACGCTTGAGGAGCGCAAGGTCATCGAGCGGGCCAAGGGCAGGCTGATGGACCAGCTGCATCTGAGCGAATCGGAGGCCCATTACCGCATGCAGAAAAAGAGCATGGATTCCGGACGGCGGATCATCGACATCGCGCGAGAAATCCTCGATGCGGAGGAAATCATCGCGAGCTGAGAGAAAATGGCAAAACAGCGCGGCTGCTCCAAAGAGAGGGCCGCGTTTTGTGTTTTTTGGGCGCGGCTTGCATCGAAAGCGTCCACAATACATAAAATTGTAATAATTGAATAAAAATATAGTATAAAGAATGTGCATAATTTAAAAACATATTGACATGCACTTCTTAGTGTGAAAGAATAAGGACGATATGCGCGTCTATATGAGTGGAGATCTTTTACGGGAGGAAATGGCGATGAAGAGGAGACGGAAAACGGCATGGCTGCTCTGTCTGGCGATGCTCATGCCGTCGGCGTGCGCTGCGGAAGCGACGCCGCCAGAGGCGGGCAAGGAGCCGCCGGCCCATTCAGTCGATATCTCGGAGGAAGAAGAAGCAAAGCTGCGGGAACTGGCGCAGCAGGCCCAGCAGACGCAAACGCCCAACGCACAGCAGACGCAGACGCCCGCCGCACAGCAGACGCCGTCCGCAGACAAAAAGGAAGAATTCATTCCCTCTGGCGAGGCATGGGCGGAGCTGGCAGATGGCAGCCGGATCGCCGGCAAGCTGCAGAGCGTGCTCGACCGCGTGCGCGCAGGCGGCGGACGGGCGACGGTGTACCTGCTGACGACGGATGCCGTCGAGGTGAAGGGCCTGACAGAGGAGCTGCTCGCGCGCGTGACGTTCCTGCCGGACAGGACGGTCTTTCCGGGCGGCGCCTCGCGCTATGAGATTGTCCTGACCGAAGAGGGCGAGGACAGCGGCATTTGGATCGTCCAGGCGGCGCGCATCGCGGCGGAGGAGACATCGAAGCCCGAGGAGACATCGAAGCCGGAGGAAACATCGAAGCCCGAGGAGACGACGAAGCCAGAGGAGACATCGAAGCCCGAGGAGACGACGAATCCTGAAGAGACGACAAAGCCCGAGGAAACAACAAAGCCCGAGGAGACGACGAAGCCGGAGGAGACGACGAAGCCCCAGGAGACGATGAAGCCCCAAGAGACGACAAAGCCCGAGGAGACGACGAAGCCGGAGGAGACGACGAAGCCCGAGGAGACGACGAAGCCGGAGGAGACGGACGAGCCCGGCGAGGCGACGCCCTCCGAGCCGACCGCTCCGCCGGAGGAAACGTCGAAGCCGGAGGAAACGCCCGCGCCGACGCCCGTACCTACGCCAACGCCTGAACCGGAGCTTCACCTGACCGTGACGCCGGAGGGCTATACGCCGGGCAAATGGATGACCGCCATGCCTGAGTTCGGTCTTTCGGGCATCGGGAAGGATGAGCGCAAGCGCTATGTCTATGGCGTGTTCATCTGCGATGAGCGGCTGATACTGCTGGACGAGAACGCGCAGAGCTATACGCCCGATCAGGAGGGCCGGCTGAGCCTGCGCTTTGCGATTATGGACATGATGGGCGACGTGGCGGCGCTCTCGCCGCAGTATGACCTGATGATCGACACGCAGCCGCCGCAGGGGCCATACCTGACGGAGGCGGAATGGAGCAGCCTCGCGGCGGTGGTCGACGTGAGCGACGAGGCCAGCGGGCTCGAGGCGATTTCGTTTGACTATGGCTACAACTGGGAGCCCTATGTGCCCTCGGAGACGGGTTATCTGCTCACGGGCCGCAAGGGCGAGGTCATCGACCAGCGGCAGATCGCCGTGCGCGACTTCGCGGGCCACGTCTCCTACAACGAGGAGGGCTTTGTCTTTGGTCAGAGCGCCTCGTATGGCGGCGGGGGCGGCGGAGGCTCGGGCAAGCCGCCCGTGCGCCACGTCAGGGAGACGCTCGACTATTCGACCGCGAATTACAACGCGCTGGAGCTCGTCTTCCCGCAGGAGCCGATGAAGGAACTGACGGCGGGCGCAGAGACGCTTTCGCTGACGCTCACGCGCGAGGATGACGAGGGACAGAAGCCGGGGACGTTCACGGCCCGGATGGAGACCTGGCTGCCGTCGAAGGGCGAGCAGCTGGACGCGCCCAACACGCTGGTGCTCGAGGCGCAGGACGCCGGAAGCGCGAATACCTGGAACTTCTCGGGCGACGTATACAAGCTGCTCTACAACAGCGGCGTCGACTACCTCGTGCTGCGCAGCGGCGAGTATATCGCGGCGATTCCGACAGCGGGCTTTACCGGCGGCACACAGTATGGAAAGCTCAAGGCGGGCGGCGTATCGACGCGCAAATTCGCCTATACGCTTTTGCAGGATGAGCTGCTTCGCGAGACGGCGCTCAGCGTGACCGTCGAAGGAGAGACGTACCTGCTCGAGGAAGATACCGCGCAGCCGATGTACCGCTATGATGTGCTCATCGGCACGGCGGAGATGATGGAGGAGCCCTACGACTCCTTCTTCCCGGAGGTAGAAAGATGATGAGGAAGAGGATCGCCGCCGCGCTGGCGGCGGCCGCCTGTCTGCCCGTTTGCGCGCTGGGCGAGACGGTCTTTGGCGGCGAGGTGACGGCGGATTTCGCGCAGGTGATCGCCGCGCCCTACGGCGGTATTGTCGGGCAGGTTGCCGTGCGCGCGGGGGACAGCGTGAAGATCGGCGACCCGATCGCCGTCATTGAGACGAACAAGACCTACGCCATGACGGACGGCACGGTGTCCGGCGTGTTCGCCAGCGAGGGCGACAGCGCGGAGGGCATCAAGGAGCGCTACGGCGCGCTGGTGTATATTGAGCCGATCAACCGCTATACGCTCACATGCAGCACGGAGAAGGCCTACAACTCGAGCGAGAACCGATACATCCACATCGGCGAGACAGTCTATCTCTCCTGCACAAAGGACGGCAGCCACCAGGGCCGAGGCATCGTGACGGCGGTGGACAAGGAGGACGAGAGCAAGTTCACCGTCGAGGTCACGGGCGGCGAATTCTACATGGGCGAGAGCGTCGGCGTCTTCCGCGATGCGGCTTACGCGGCGGAATCGCGCATTGGACGCGGCGAGGTCGGCAGAACGGCGCCCGTCGCCGTCACGGGCGAGGGCAGCGTGCTGCGCATGCATGTGCGCGCGGGGGACAGGGTTGAGCGCGGCGAGCTGCTCTTTGAGACGGTCAGCGGCACGCTTGACGGCCTCTATGCGCCGGACAAGCAGGTGGTCAGCGACACGGCCGGCGTCATCGCCAGCGTGGACGCGGGCAACGGCACGAGCGTCGAGAAGGGCGCGAAGATCGCGACGATCTATCCCGAGGAGCGGATGCAGGTGCGCATGGAGATCTCTGAGGCGGATCTGCCGGATGTGCGCGTCGGCGGAAAGGCGAGCATCGAGTTCAACTGGGATGCCGACAGCGGAAAGCGCTACGAGGGGACGATCGCCTCGATCTCCTACCTGAGCGAAAAGGCAGAGGAGGGCGCGGCCTCACAGGCGGCGAACTACGTCGCCTACATCGATTTTGAACCCGACGAGACCGTCCGCATTGGGATGACGGTTGTCGTCTATGTGCAGTGACGCACGGAAAGGAAGCACATGAATCAAGGGAAGAACAGAAGCTGGCTATGCCGCGCCGCGGCGCTGGCGGCAACTCTGATGCTGCTGATCATGCCGCAGGCGCTGGCCGTGGGCAACAAGACCATCGCCGTACAGGGGCAAAACGGCTTTGACGACTACATCTCCAGCATGCTCGTCTGGGGCGACAGGCTGCTGATGACAAGCTGGGACAAGCTCTATTTCTGGTCGCCGGAGACGGACGAGCTTGTCACGGTCGAGGGCTACGACGAGCTTCAGAGCATACCCAACGGCGTACCGGATGAGAACGGCGTTTACACGCTGACGTTCGGGGAGGACGAGCTCGAGTTTGACCAGAGCGAGAGCCTCTCGCGCTACAGCACGATGATCCCGATAGATGGCAAGCTTTACAGTCTCTATGGCGTCTACGGGGAGGAAGGAAACACCCGCGCGCTGCTGCTTGAAATCGACATCGCCGACGACGGCACGCCCTCCTTTGCCGGCGCGATTGACCTGGGCGACGCGCTGACGGTTGATTATGGCGACGGCAGCTACGGCATGATGGATTTGCAGAATCCCTGCTACGCGGATGGGCTGCTCTACGCGCTGAGCTACGGCGACAACGGGCGCGAGGTTCTGGTGCTCGACGTGCAGGCGGGAACGGTCGACACGCTGACGCTGGAGACCGATCTGGAGATCAATGGCCTGGCGGCATATGGCGAGGGGCGCCTGCTGATGATCGCTGTCGATTACAGCGGCGACTATCCCGTGACCTCGCTGCTGGTTTACGACATCGCCGGGGAGACGCTCTCGGAGCTGGGCGTCGTGCCGACGAAGGGCTACAGCTATCCGGGCGGCGTCGTCTTCGACGAGGCGCGCAGCCTGCTGTATTATTCGGCGTCGGGCAGCGTGTGGCGCTGCCCGGTGACGGAGGCGGGCCTCGGCGAGCCGGAGGAATTCGGCGACATGCCGCTGGAGGTGTACACCGATGCCGCCGCCGTGCTGCTGGGCGACCTGTATATCGTCTCGAGCTATGAGGGCGTGGTGGGGCGCGACGTGACGCTTGACAAGCTGCCGGAGCAGCGGCTGCGCATCGGAAACGGAAGCGGGAACGAGCAGATCCGCACGGCGTATTATGCCTTTACGGACGCGCACCCGGAGTATCTGGTTTCCATCAGCAGCGTGGACAGCGGCGCTGTCCTCCAGGACATGATGAACCGCTCGGAAGAGATCGATCTGTACACGTTCAGCAGTGATGATTTGGGCTTTCAGGCGCTGATGGAGCGCGGCTTCATGGCGGAGCTGGGCGGGAGCCAGACGCTGCGCGAGAGCGTGGAGGCGATGTATCCCGCGCTTCGCGATAACATGATGAAGGACGGCGAGCTCTACGCCGTGCCGATGGGCATCTGGTCGAGCTGCATGACGCTCAACACGCAGCTGTTGACGCAGAAGCTGGGCTTCACGCAGGAGGAGCTGCCTCAAAACTGGCTGGAGATGTTTGCCCTGCTTGCCGATCTGGCGGACGGGCGGATGCAGGACGTGCCGGAGGCGTCGCTGCTGGATCCGGGCTACATCCGCGACGACGCGCGCCAGCAGGTCTTTGGCCTGATGCTCAACGATTACTTCCTCTGGCTGGAGGCGGACGAGGCGAACCTCGCGCGCGGCAGCGAGGTGCTCATCGGGCTGTGCGAGGCCTTTGAGCAGATCGACTGGGACGGCTTCGGCATGCCGGAGGAATACGACAGCGACGGCTCCTGGGAATACAACCCCGAAAACATCATCATGAGCACGACCTCCATCGACGTGGGGAGCTGGTATGAGGAATCGCAGACGCCGACGCCGCTGGCCATCGAGGAGGGCGGGAAGCCGCTCATCGCCATGAGCGCGACGGTTGCGTTTGTCAACCCCTTCTCCAAACAACGCGAGGCGGCGATCGAGTACCTTGAGACGGCCTACGGCCTGTTGAACCAGCGCACGCTGATGCAGATGGACCCGTCGATCAACGAGCCCATCGAAAACGAATACTACGAGGAGAGCCTTTCCTACTACGACCAGAGCATCGCGGAGATGGAAACGGCACTGGAGACGGCCGAGGACGAGGAAACCCGCGAGCAGCTGATGCAGAATCTGGAGGACATGAAGGGCTATCGTGAGGACTTCCTCGAAAATGGCCGCTGGGATGTTTCGCCCGAGGCCATCGAGCGCTACCGCGCGCAGGCAGCCATGCTGACGCTGCAAAAGGAGTCCATCTGGGGCTCGGATGCGTACACGCAGGTGCAGCAGTACCTCGACGGCGCTCTGAGCGCGCAGCAGCTGGCATCGGAGCTGGAAAAGACGCTGCAGATGCGCAGGCTCGAGGGCAACTGAGGCCGGAGGCGGGCATGTTTTCAAAAAAGAAATCGGTGCTGCTGTTTCTGCTGCCGGGGCTTGTGATGCTGCTGGTGTTTGACTTCATCCCGTTTGTGGACGGCATCCGCTACAGCCTGACGGACGGCAGCTACAAAAACGCGTTCGTCGGGCTGGCGAATTACCGCACGCTGCTTGAAAACAGCATGTTCCGTCTGGGACTCAAAAACACGATGGAGCTCTCGCTCATCGGCGCGCCGCTGCTGTGGCTCCTTTCGTTCCTGCTGGCGGCGGCGCTGGGGGCGATCAAGCCCTTTGGCGGCTTCTTCCGCTCGGGCGTGCTGCTGCCGTATCTGGCGCCGTCCTCGGCCATCCTGCTGATCTGGCTGGTGGTCTTTGACTACGGCGGGCCGGTCAACCGGGTGCTTTCGGCGCTGGGCATGCAGCGCGTGCTGTGGCTGGAGAGCGGCGCGCTGCGCGTCCCGATCGTGCTGATGTTCCTGTGGAAAAACCTCGGATTCTGTGTCATCATCTTTCTGGCGGCGCTGCAATCGATTCCTCAGCCGCTCTACGAATACGCGCAGCTGGAGGGCGCCGGATTTCTCCGGCGCGCCTTCGGCATCACGCTCCCGCTGATCACGCCCAGCGCGTTTCTTGTGTTCGTGCTGGCATGGATCAACGCGTTCAAGATCTTTAAGGAGGTCTACTTCATTGCGGGCGCGTATCCGGACTACTCGGTCTACACGCTGCAAAACTACATGAACAACATGTTCGGCAAGCTCAATTACCAGCTGGTGACTGCGGCGGCGTATACCTTCGCCGTGCTCGTGCTGGCGATCTTTGGCGCGCTGTTTCTTTTGCAGCGGCGCGCGGCGCGCAGCGTGGCATGAGGGGGGCGGAAGCAATGAAACGATGTCGGGCTCGCCTCAGGCACAGGCACCTGGCCGCGCGGCTGATGCTGTCGCTGCTGGCCGTGATCGTGCTGCTGCCGGTGGCGCTGACGCTGCTGTATTCCTTTTTTTCACCTGCGGAGATCAAGGCATTTCTGGGCACGCGCGGCAGTTTTGATGAGACGGCATGGATGGCGGTCAAGCTCGCGCCGGACATGTTCTCGCTCAGCCAGTACTACCATATTCTGATCGAGGATATGACGGTGCTTCGCTACTTTGTCAACTCGGCGATGTACGCCTGCGCCATCCTCCTGGGGCAAACGCTGATCATTCCGGCGATGGCCTACGCGCTCTCCCGCTTCCGCTTTCCGGGACGCGACGCGATCTTCTTCGCCGTGATCATGCTGATGCTGCTGCCATTTCAGGTGACGATGGTGCCCAACGTCCTGACGCTGCGGCGGCTTGGGCTGCTTGATACCGCCTGGTCGGTTATCCTGCCGATGACCGTGTCACCGTTCTTTATCTTTCTGCTCAGGCAGTACATGGTGTCGCTGCCCGGAGAGATGCTCGAGGCGGCGCAGATTGACGGCGCTGGCACGGTGCGATGCTTCTTTCACGTCGTGCTGCCGGTCTGCCGGCCGATGCTCGGCTGCGCAGCGGCGTTGTCCTTTGCGGAATGCTGGAACCTGGTCGAGCAGCCGCTGACCTATCTGACCACGCATACGGAGCTTTATCCGCTCTCCGTGGTCTTCAACCAGCTGACGCAGGAGAGCACGGGCTTTGAATTTGCCGGCGCGGCGCTGTACATGCTGCCGGCGTTGTTTGTCTACCTGTTCTTTGAGCAGGATATCCTCGAGGGTGTCCAGCTCACGGAGCTGAAATAACCAGAGGGGCGCGGAGGGAAAGACGCCGCGCCCGCAGGAGAACGACGGAGAAAGAGACGATGAAGAGATTTGCGGTCAAAGGGCTGATTGCGCTGCTGGCGGCGGTCGCGCTGTGCATGTTCTTTTCCGGGACGATCAAAACGATCACCACGGCGAAGGTGAAAATCGTGACGGCAAAGACGGGCAAGCTCGAGGAGCAGATCAGGCTCACGGGAACGCTTGTCTTTCCCCAGACGCGGGAGATCGGCCTTGACGGACTGGATTCCGATCAAAGCACCGTCATCCGGCGCGTCTGCGTCGCGAAGGGGCGCAGGATCAAGTCGGGCGACATCCTCTTTGAAGCGGAGGTCACAGGGCTTCAAGGGGCTCTTGACGAGCTGAGCGAAACCTGCGCGTCGGCGCAGAAGGAGCTGCTGGAGCTTACGCGCAAAAACGGCGAGCTTCGTCTCAAACGGACGGAGGAGCTCTGGCTGCAGGCCTATGACGCACTGACGGACGCGCAGGAGCGGCAGCTCGAGGCGGGCACGACGCTGCGGACGGCGGCTAGGCTCGCGGGCGTCCCGCTGGAGGATGGCCGTCTGCCGGAAAATGTGCGCGACGAGGCGCTGCTCAAGAGCCAGCAGACTGCGGACGAGGCGGACGCCGCCGTCGCGGAGGCGGAAAAGCGTTTTGCCAGCGCAAACCGCCTGGGCATCAGCGAGGACGTCGTCAGCACCATCACGAAGACGCGGGAGCTTGAGCGAAAGATCGCCGACGCGCAGGAGAGAATGGCAGAGCTGAACGCGCTGCGCGAGCAGGCAAAGGCCGTCTGTGCACCGGAGGACGGCTATGTGCTGGAGATCAACGTCAAGGCGGGGGACAGCTTTGGCGGCCAGAGCGCCGCGATGCTGCTCAGCGCCGGGGGAACAAAGGGCGTGCTGCGCGCGGACGTGAGCAGCCTGACCCGAAGGATTGAGAAGGGCACACAGGTGACCATCGGTGAAGAGGGCGCCAAGACGGTCACAAAAAAGGTGACGGCTACCGGTGTGGATGAAGAGGGAAAGGCCTATATCGACATTGAGCTGACGGACAAGGAGATCACGACGCTTGGCGGCGCGGCTTCGCTGATGGCTTCGCCCATCGCGATGACGGCCAGTTACCGGGCGCAGAGCGCCACGACGCTGCTGCCTGTCAGCGCCGTGCGCGGCACGGGGGACAGCCGGTATGTCTACGTTGTCACGACGCAGCAGAATGCGCTGGGCGAGCAGACGATGAAGGTCAGCCGCCAGGATGTCAGGGTGCTCGCGGAGGTCGGCGCGACGGCTTCGCTGGAAACCGATTTGAGCCGCCAGCGCATCGCCTATATGGAGGACCGGGAGATTTCCGACGGCTCGGAGGTCATGGCCTATGCCGAGTGAGACGAAGGAAAGGCGGCCCGCCCGGAGAAAGCATCACGGTGTGCTGCTGATGGCGCTGGGCGCGGCGCTGATGCTGCTGGGCGCGGCGCTGCTGCTGACGACGCCGGGTGTGCTCCAATATGCGCTGTGCGCGCCTGCGGACGCGCAGACGGGTGACCTCGGGGCGCTGGCCCGGGAAGCGCAGGAGCAGATGGATGGGCTTGCGGATTCGCTGGGCGCCTATGCCGTGGCGGCGCGGGCGCAGCGACAGGCAATTTCCGCTGGCGAGGGAAGGAGCATCACGGCGACGGTCTACGCTGTGGGCGAGGGTTACTTTGACGTTGTCCATGAGACGCTTGAACGTGGCAGACTGGTCAGCGCGGGCGACATTCGGCGCGCGGAGCATGCCATTGTGCTGGACAGCCGCGCGGCGCTGACGCTCCTTTCGGGTGAGGAGCCTGTTGGGCAGAAGGTCACGCTGAACGGCGTTGGCTATGAGGTCGCGGGGGTGATCCGCGGCGGCAGGCGCGTCGGGGAGACGGACGAATTCATTGCCTATGTGCCGGTGACGGCGGCGTCGGCTGATGCGCTGCCGGCGCAGACGCTTTTGTGCGTGGCCAAACCGCTGAGCGCCGTCGGTTCGGCCATTCTCATGGAGGATGCGCTTGGCGCCTGGAAGGGCGGCGGAAGCTTTTACAGTCTGGGCAAGCTGAAGCTCGGCTCGGTCATGCCGCTGCGCTGGGCGCTGCTGTTTGCGGGCACGGCGGTGCTGCTGACCCTGCTGCGGCGGATGAACGCCTTCGCCTGGGGACGTGTATGCCGCATGGTTGAGGCGCTCAGAACGCGCTACGCGCGCGACCTGGTGCTGCCCATCGCGGGGAGCGCGGCGCTGTGCCTGCTGGGCTATGGGCTGCTGGCCGTTGCGCTATGGGCGCTGGCCGCTTTCTCGATTCAGCCGCTTCTGGTGTTCACGGAGTGGATTCCCGAGGTGATCGTCGAGCTGAGCTCGCTTAGAAACCGCTTCTGGGCGCTCGCGGGCGCAGCGGCGCCGGCTGTGCGGGTTGTGACGCGCGAGGTTTGCCGGGTTGAGCTTGGGCGGGGGCTGCTGCGCTGGGGGCTGATGGCCGCGCTGCTTGGGGCTGCGCTGCATGGCATTCCCTGGCTGAACCGGGCCATCGAGTTGCCCGAAATCCACATGGAGCGATAAACGGGATTGAGAAAAGCTCCCCTTTCTGCCGGGCCGGAGGGCTCGCGGGAGAGGGGAGCTTTGCTGATGGAGAATCGAGCCAATGCCCGAAAAGGCATCAGAGGATGCCTGCAAATTCGAGCACCGTTCGCAGGAAGAAGACCGTCAGCACGAGCAGGATGACGGGACGGGCGATGGAGGAACCCTTGCTTGTAAAGCAGCGGGAACCGAGGAAATTGCCCAGGATGCTGAACGCGCCGGCACAAAGGCCCAGCGCGAGCAACACCTGCCCGCTGAGCAGATAGACGGCCAGGGAGGCGACGTTGCTGGAGAGGTTGATGACCTTGGTGATGCCGTTGGCGCGCTGCAGGTTCAGGCGGGCAAAACGGGTCAGCAGGAGGATGAGAAACGTTCCCGTGCCGGGGCCGTAGAAGCCGTCATACAGGCCCAGAGCAAAGGCAATGGCCACGGCGAGCAACGCCATGCGCGCGAAGGGAAGCGCCTCCCGCGCGTCCTCGTCAAACAGATGCTTCCGGCGCAGCACATACAGCGCTGTCAGCGGCAAAACGGCGAGCATGATCGCGCGGAACACGGCGTCGCTGATGAGCAGGGCGATGTTTGCGCCCAGCGCTGCGCCTGCCAGCGCCGCAGCGGAGCAGGGAAGGGCAAGCCGCCAGTCGATAAACCCGGAACGCGCGTAGCTGACGGTCGCGACGGTCGTGCCCATCGAGGAGGAGAGCTTGTTGGTCGCGATGCAGGCGTGGACAGGCAGCCCGCTGATCAGATAGGCGGGCAGCGAAATCAGCCCGCCGCCCCCGGCGATGGAATCGACAAAGCCGGCCAGGGCGACGAGCGGACAGACGATCAGAAAATGCAGCGAGGTGAGCGTCATAAGCGGCTCCTTTCGTGATTCTTTTGCAAAAAATCTTCCTTATTGTACAGAGCGGGTGACGCTTTGTCAAGCCCGGCGGCGGAAAGAGGCCCGGGAAGCAACTCCGCCCGGGACGGCAAGCCTTCCCGGGCGGCCGGACACCCCGGTCTGCCCGGCATTTTTGTTTTCTGTCAAGGGGCGAGCAGCACGGAAAAATCCGAAAACTGCACAAAAAAGAGGGCGAATTTCCCTCGTTGCCTTGACATGATTTTGTCGGAAGGCTATAATAGAAACGTCGAGGACTGGACGTTGGCGCTCATCCCTGCGCAGCGGCGGACCTCACACAGGTGTTCATCCTTGATTTACATAGGGAGGTTATACCAATGGCTAAGAAAATGACCGTTGACGGCAATACTGCTGTCAGCCATGTCGCTTATGCGTTCAGCGACGTGGCAGCGATCTACCCCATCACCCCGTCTTCGCCGATGGCGGAGGTTGCGGATGACTGGGCGGCTCATGATCGCAAGAATCTGTTCGGCCAGACGGTTCGCATCGCGGAGATGCAGTCCGAAGCCGGCGCGGCCGGTGCCGTTCACGGCTCTCTGAAGGCCGGCGCCCTGACCACGACGTTCACCGCGTCCCAGGGTCTGCTGCTGATGATTCCGAACATGTACAAGATCGCTGGTGAGCTGCTGCCCTGCGTCTTCCACGTGAGCGCCCGCGCGCTTGCCTACCATGCGCTGTCCATCTTTGGCGATCACTCTGACGTCATGGCCTGCCGTCAGACCGGCTTTGCCATGCTCGCGTCCAACTCCGTTCAGGAGGCGGAGGACATGGCGCTCGTCGCGCATCTGGCGACGCTGAAGAGCTCCGTGCCGTTCCTGCACTTCTTCGACGGCTTCCGCACCTCTCATGAGATTCAGAAGATCGACGAGATTTCCTACGAGGATATCGCGAAGCTGGTGCCGTGGGACAAGGTCGAGGAATTCCGCGCCCGCGCGCTCAACCCGGATCATCCGCATCTGGGCGGCACCGCGCAGAACCCGGATATCTACTTCCAGGGCCGTGAGGCTGCCAACAAGTATTATGACGCGACTCCGGCGATCGTCGAGGAGGTCATGGAAGAGGTCGGCAAGATCACCGGCCGTCCGCACAATCCGTTTGACTACGTCGGCGCTGCGGATGCGGAGTATGTGATCGTGGCGATGGGCTCCGGCTGCGACGTCGCGACCGAGGCCGTCAACAAGCTGGGCGAGCTCGGCGAGAAGGTCGGCCTGGTGAGCGTGCATCTCTACCGTCCGTTCGACACCAAGCGCTTCGTCGACGCGATCCCGGCTTCCGTCAAGAAGATCGCCGTCCTGGACCGCACCAAGGAGTCCGGCTCCCTGGGCGAGCCGCTGTATCTCGACGTCGTGGCCGCTCTGACCGAGCAGGGCCGCAAGATCGAGGTCGTCGGCGGCCGCTATGGCCTCGGCTCCAAGGAGTTCACGCCGACCCACGTCAAGGCTGTCTTTGACAACCTCAAGCTCGACGCGCCGAAGAACCACTTCACCGTCGGCATCGTGGACGATGTGACCCACACCAGCCTGCCGGTTGGCGAGATCTTCAACGCGGCTCCGGCTGGTGCCATCAGCTGCAAGTTCTACGGCCTCGGCTCTGACGGCACCGTCGGCGCGAACAAGAACTCCATCAAGATCATCGGCGACCACACCGACATGTACGCGCAGGCGTACTTCGCCTACGACTCCAAGAAGTCCGGCGGTCTGACGGTCAGCCACCTGCGCTTCGGCAAGACGCCGATCCAGTCTCCGTACCAGATCGACGCGGCCGACTTCACCGCCTGCCACAACCCGGCGTATGTGACGCAGTACGACATGCTCTCCACCCTCAAGGATGGCGGCACGTTCCTGCTCAACTGCCAGTGGAGCGATGAGGAGCTCGACGCCCAGCTGCCCGCTTCCATGAAGCAGATGCTGGCGAAGAAGAACATCAAGTTCTATGCCATCGACGCCATCGATCTGGCGGCGAAGGTTGGCATGGGCAACCGCATCAACACCATCATGCAGGCCGCGTTCTTCAAGCTCGCGGACGTCATCCCGTATGACCAGGCTGACGAGTACATGAAGGCGTATGCCAAGAAGACCTACGGCAAGAAGGGCGACGCCGTCGTCAAGAAGAACTGGGACGCCATCGACATCGCGATCTCCGGTCTGCGCGAGGTCAAGGTGCCGGCGGAGTGGGCCAATGCCACCACCGGCGCTCAGCCTGTCGAGATCGAGGGCGACGAGTACTACAAGGCGTTCATCAAGCCGATCCTCGCGCAGGAGGGCGACAAGCTGCCCGTCTCCGCGATCGCGGCTGACGGCACCTGCCCGACCGGCACCACCAAGTATGAGAAGCGCGGCATCGCGGTGAAGGTTCCGGCGTGGGACGTCACCAAGTGCGTGCAGTGCAACCTCTGCTCGCTGGTCTGCCCGCATGCGGCGATCCGTCCGTATCTGGTGGACGAGGGCGTGGCTCCCGAGACCTTCGTGACCAAGAAGGCGCTGGGCAAGCAGTTCGCCGGCAAGCAGTTCCGCATTCAGGTTTCTCCGCTCGACTGCACCGGCTGCGGCAACTGCGTCGATGTCTGCCTGGGCAAGTGCCTGAGCATGGAGCCGCTCGCTGAGCAGAAGAAGGAAGAGGCCAACTGGGAGTACGCTCAGACGATCCCGGAGGTCGATCCGGCCCTCATCAACAAAGCCAACGTCAAGGAGAGCCAGTTCCTCAAGCCGCTCTTCGAGTTCTCCGGCGCCTGCGCGGGCTGCGGCGAGACCCCGTATGTCAAGCTCGTTACCCAGCTCTTCGGCGACCGCATGATGGTGGCCAACGCGACGGGCTGCTCCTCCATCTATGGCGGCAGCGCTCCGACCGTTCCCTACACCAAGAACGACAAGGGCCAGGGCCCGGCGTGGGCGAACTCCCTGTTCGAGGACAACGCCGAGTTCGGCTTTGGCATGAACCTGGCGACCACCCAGCGCCGCGAGAAGCTGGCTGCGCTCGTGACCGAGCTCTCCGAGAAGGTCGAGGGCGAGGCGAAGGAGACCTGCGAGGCCTGGCTTGCCACGATGAACGATGGCGAGAAGTCCAAGGCGACCTCCGCGAAGCTGGCTGAGCTCGTCGAGGGCAAGGACTGCGACCTGTGCAAGCAGATCGCCGGCATGAAGGACATGATGGTCAAGAAGAGCCAGTGGATCTTCGGCGGCGACGGCTGGGCCTACGACATCGGCTACGGCGGAGTCGATCATGTGCTCGCTCAGGGCGAGGACGTGAACATCCTCGTGCTCGATACCGAGGTTTACTCCAATACCGGCGGACAGGCTTCCAAGTCCACCCCGACCGGCTCCATCGCCAAGTTCGCGGCCTCCGGCAAGAAGACCCGCAAGAAGGATCTTGGCATGATGGCCATGTCCTACGGCTATGTCTACGTCGCGACCGTCGCCATGAGCGCGAATCCGGCGCAGCTGCTCAAGGCCATGACCGAGGCTGAGGCCTATCACGGCCCGTCCCTCATCATCGCGTACGCGCCCTGCATCAACCACGGCATCAACATGGCGCATGCTCAGATGGAAATCAAGCGCGCTGTGGCCTGCGGTTACTGGCCGCTGTACCGCTACAACCCGGATCTCGAGGCCCAGGGCAAGAACCCGCTGACCGTCGACAGCAAGGATCCGACCGAGAGCTATCAGGACTTCATCAAGGGCGAGGTCCGCTATGCCTCCCTGGCGAAGCTGTTCCCGGCGAAGGCGGAAGAGGCCTACAAGATCAACGAGGAAGACGCGAAGCGCCGCCTCGAGACGTACAAGAGGATGGCGAGCGACGACTGATCCTTCGGGATTCTGCCGCGCGGGCATCTGAAAGACGCCTGAACGAATTGAACTGCACCCTCCCGGGAAACCGGGAGGGTGTTTTGCATGGATTGTCTGCCAAAATACGACATTTGACGAGAAAACACTTGCAAGGCTTTGCCGGAAACCCTATAATAGTACTATCTATCGCAGCGGATGAGGAGGGGCAGGTATGGCCAACAGACGTGATCGAGAGGATTCTGTGGAGCGCGAGAACCCTTTTGCGCAGCTTCCGGAGGAAGAAAACGATTACGAGGATTATGAGGATTATGACACCTACGAGCCGGACGGCGAAGATGAAGCTGACCTGACGAATGCTTCGCAGAGGAAAAACAGCGGCGGACGGAGGGGCGGAGGGCTGATCAGAATCCTGATTGCCGTCATTGCGCTGCTGCTCGTCCTGCTGATTGCGTTGACTGTCGTCAAGGTGATCAACGGAAGAAATGATGCAGGCGCCGGGCAACTGCCAGCCGCCTCGACCGATACGCCGCAGCCTGAGCAGACACCGGCCACTGGCGCGATTGTCTTCGCTCCCACGTCTGCGGCGCAGGCGCTCCCCACGGAGGCGCCGACGGCTTCCGCGTCTGCTTTGATTCTGACGAACACGCCCACCCCGGAACCGATGCAGACGCCGGGTTCTGCCGGGCAGGCGGCGGTTGAAACGACGCCGACGCCCTCTCCGACGCCGATGCCCTCGCCGACCCCGGCCGTTGAGGCTACGGCGACGCCGCTGCCCATTATTCTGAGCAATACGCCGACGCCGACGCCTACCGCAAGACCTACGCCGACGCCGACACCTTCCCCGGAGCCGACGTCCACACCGACACCTACCCCGACGCCGAGGGCTGATCTGGCGAAGGGACAAACGAACCGAGAGGCCAACCTTCGCGAGAACCCGTCCTCGACGGCCAAGGTGAAGCTGCAGACCAAGAAGGGCGACGCGGTCACGATTCACGAGGCGCTGCTCGACACGAAGGGCAATGTCTGGTACAATGTGACGGTCGACGATGCGCTCTCGGAGGGCTGGATGAGGGATTATGTCGTCAGCGTGGACGGAACGATTGTCAAGCCTACGGCGACACCCAAGCCCACAGCGACGCCCAAGCCCGGCTCGCAGGAGCCGGAGAGCGAGCAGGTGGACGCCAACGCAGCCGCGATCGGGACGGCCAAAGCCAACCGCGACGCCAACCTGCGCAAGGCGATGAATGGACAGGTGCTCACGACGGTCAAGAAGGGCAAGGCGGTGGATATCCTTGCCGTGGAAACGGATAAAAACGGAAGCATCTGGTATCAGGTGCAGCCGCAGGGCAGCAGCACGGTCGGGTATATGCGCGACTATGTGCTGACGCTGGATGCAGGCACGCAGATCGACACGCCGGAGACGGCCGCAGCGCAGACCCCTGCGCCGACCGCCGTGCCTGCGCAGAGCGCGCTGCTCGATCGGGAGATCATCGGTAAGGCGACGACCAACCGCGAGGCGAATGTCCGCGAGAAGCCGGCATCCGGGGCAAAGCTTGTCCGCCAGCTCTCCAAAGGCGTCAAGCTGATGATTCTGGAGAAATATGCGGATAAGGACGGCGCCATCTGGTACGAGGTTTCGACGGAGACCGGCAAAACCTACGGCTTTGTGCGGGATTACGTCGTCAACGTGACAGAGATCGACAAGACGCGCGAGGCCAGGACCTATGAGGCGCCCTGAGCGCCTCGCCCGAATGCGGAATCATCATGAGAAAGGGCGATGTGCGCCGGGCGCGCATCGCCCTTTGCTTACCGGATCAACGAGCCTTTCCGGTTTTGGGGGGGGGAAAAAAAATACACCTGCACATATTCTGAAAAACTGCTCTGATTTTGCAGGCCGATCAAAGGCAAACTGACAAAAACGGAGGAAGCCGGCGTCATTCGCTTGACAAACCGGGGAAAAGAGAACCATAATAAAACAGGCATTGTTGGCGACCCACGCTGCCGCCTCAAACTGCCGCGGATGCAGAACCATAAACGCACAAGTGATATCACATCGGTCATCAAAATGACGGATGGCTCAGGAAAGACAGGCATAGAATGACGGATGAAGAGTGGCCGGAAACGGCGCAGGCATCTGTATAGGACCGAAAGGAAGACTGTATGGGCAAATATTTTGGAACGGATGGTTTTCGGGGAGAGGCCAATGTTGGCCTGACGAGCGAGCATGCCTACCAGATCGGCAAATTCATCGGCTGGTTTTACGGCGCGAGGCTGGGCAGAAAGGCGCGCATCGTCATCGGCAAGGACACCCGACGCTCGAGCTACATGTTCGAGTACTCGATCGTCGCAGGCCTGACCTCGACGGGCGCGGACGCCTATATGCTCCACGTCACGACGACGCCGAGCGTCGCCTATGTCACGCGCGTGGACAGCTTTGACTGCGGCGTGATGATCTCTGCCTCGCACAATCCCTTCTACGACAACGGCATCAAACTGATCAACAGCCGCGGCGAGAAGATGGACGACGAGACGACGGACGCTATCGAGGCGTATCTGGATGGGAACCTCGCCGCGCTGGGACTGGACAGCGATGTTCCTGCCGCAACGCGCGAGGAGCTCGGCTGCATCGTCGACTATGTCTCCGGCCGCAACCGCTACGTCGGCTACCTGATTTCTCTGGCGGCGCATTCCTACAAGAACGTCCGCGTCGGCCTTGACTGCGCCAACGGCAGCGCCTGGAATATCGCGCGGACGGTCTTTGAGGCGCTGGGCGCGAAGACCTATGTGATCAACGCAGAGCCGGATGGCCAGAACATCAACCGGAACGCGGGCTCGACGCATATCGATGGGCTGCGGCGGTTCGTGCTGGAAAACCACCTCGACGTGGGCTTTGCCTATGACGGCGATGCGGATCGCTGCCTGGCGGTCGACGAGAACGGCGAGGTGGTCGATGGCGACAAGATCATGTACATCTTCGCCCGGCAGATGAAGAAGGAGGGCAAGCTGAGGGGCAACAAGGTCGTCACGACGGTCATGTCGAACTTCGGATTGTACAAGGCGCTTGACGAGGAGAACATCGGTTACGAAAAGACGGCGGTCGGCGACCGCTTCGTCTATGAGAATATGGTGAAAAACGGTTATTGTGTCGGCGGCGAGCAGTCCGGCCACATCATCCTGAGCAAGTATGCGACGACGGGCGACGGCATTCTGACCTCCATTGAGCTGATGGAGGCGATGCTGGACAGCAAACAGACGCTGTCCCGGCTGGCTGCACCGATGACGACCTATCCGCAGGTACTCAAGAATGTGCGCGTGAGCGACAAGGCGGCCGTGCGGGAGAACGCGCATGTGCAGGAGGTTGTCCGCAGAGTGGGCGAGCGCCTGGGCGACACGGGCCGCGTGCTGCTGCGCGAGAGCGGCACGGAGCCGGTCATCCGCGTGATGGCGGAGGCAGAGGAGGAGCGCATCGCCGAGCAATGCGTGAATGAGATGATCGATGCGATGAAGGCCGAGGGTCTGGCCTGATGGAGGAAAAAACGATGGACGCGATTCGAACCGGCGACCTCTTTGATCTGACGCATACGCGCGCGGCTGCGCTGCTGGAGACCTGCGAATACCCCTGGGAGGCGCTCTCGCGCATCGGCGAGACGGTGCTGGCGATCGGGCGGGCGCTGCCGCAGGAGGCGTATGAGCATCCCGCCGAGGATGTGTGGATTGCCAAAGATGCTGCTGTTGCCCAAACGGCGACAATTCAGGGACCTTGCGTCATCGGCAGCGGCAGCGAGGTGCGTCCCGGGGCATTCCTGCGCGGCAGCATCCTTGTGGGCAGCGGCTGCGTGGTAGGCAACTCCTCGGAGCTCAAAAACTGCATCCTCTTTGACGGTGTTCAGGTGCCGCATTACAACTATGTCGGAGACTCCGTCCTCGGCTACAAGGCCCACATGGGCGCAGGCGCCGTCACCAGCAACGTCAAGGGCGACAAGAAGAATGTCGTCGTCCACGGCGAGCAGAACTATGAGACGGGCCGCAAAAAGTTTGGCGCGATGCTGGGCGATTTTGCGGAGATCGGCTGCAACAGCGTGCTCAATCCCGGCACGATCATCGGCCGGGAGAGCCAGGTTTATCCGCTTTCCTGCGTGCGTGGCGTCGTCCCGGCGCGCTCGATTGTCAAGGGAGAGCGCGGCATCTTCAAAAAGTGCGACGCGTAAGGTCAACCGCATGAAATAAGGGGCTGACAGGCAAAAAATCCAGCAATTCAGGGGAAACCAGGGTTTTGTGCCCAAGGTTTCCAAAGGGCCATCCCAAAGTCCTTTGGCAGGGCGTCGGGGCAAAACCCCAGGCTCAAAAAGCCAAATGACCTTAAACCCTTTCTGGAATGCGTGGAATTTGCCTGACAGCCCCTTTGCATGTCGATTGGTGCTCGTCGGGACAGGAAAAAGCTTAGCTGGCCTGACCGGCTTGATACTGCTCCAGCGCGGTGGCGAGCTGGTCGGGGCAGGAGGTGCCGTTGCGGCACTGAATGCCCTTGAGGCGGCGGATGGCCTCCTCGACAGTCATTCCGATGACCAGGGCCGCGACGCCCTGCGTGTTACCGGCGCAGCCGCCGATGAAGCGGCAGGCGGTGATCTTCTCATTCTCGACGTCAAACTCAATGGCACGGCTGCACACGCCGCGCGTCTTATAGGTGTACATGGCTGATTCCTCCTGTGGGCCGGGATACGGCAGAGTTGTGTAAAAAGAACGAAATTCTTTTTTCGACACGAACGGCATGTTTCCTGCTTTTTCGCGGATTTCTTCTCCGGGACGCCCCGGGCAGAGCGCTCATACGATGGAAAAGAAGGGGAAGGGGGCTGCGGCGTGGAGAACAGGGTGATCGTTTCCGGCGGCGGCGGACTCAGAGAGCTCTTTGCGCCGGGGCTTTTCTGGGGAAAGACGGCGAGGCTTGAGGGGGTGGGCGCGCTCTGTGCGGGACAGGGCATGCTCTTTTGCGCCTGCGCACCGGGTGATGTGATCTGGCGGCTGGATGCGCAGAGCCTGATGCCCACGGCGCTCTTTGCCGGCGGGCCGGGCGTCCGTGCGCTGAGCCTGTCCGTGGACGGAAAGCGGTTGTATGCGCTGTGCGGCGATGCGGACAGCCTGCTGATGCTCGACGCGCAGACCGGCGCACCGATGGTCGTCAACCGCGTGGGCATGGGGCCTTGCGCGATGACGATGGATGAAGCCGGACGCGTGATTGCTGTCGCCGGTGGAGAATGCGCGCGTGCCGTGCTGCTGTGCGCGTCGACGCTTGACGTGATTGGCAGCCTGCCGATGCCGGGCATGGTCGTCAGCGTGGCGATGCAGCGGGGCAGAGTTCATGCGCTCTGCCTGAGCGAGACCCTTTCCTCGACGCTGACGACCGTGCTCCCGGGCGGGGAGCGGCGGACGCTGACGCTTTGCGGCATGCCCGGAACGCTCGCGATTTGCCGCGGCGCGCTTTTGGCGGCGACGCACGGGCACCTTTACGAGATTTCGGAGGATGGCTCACGCGTGCTTGACGAGAGAAGCGCGGCGGGCCGTGCGTCGCGTCTCTTCCCGTGCGGGAAAAAACTGCTGATGCTCGACATGCTCAGCGAGACGCTTTTTGCGCTGGAGAGTGGACACTGGACGCGAGCGGCGCAGGGCGTGAGCGACGCGGCGCCGGCATAGCGCGCCGGAAAACAGGCCATCCTGAGGACAAAAGAATTGAGAGCGGAGGGATGGCCATGAAACGCCGGGCTGCACCGGAGCGGGCGATGGGCGCGTTGCTCCTCATATCCCTTCTGACGACGGAGGGCCTGCTGCTGGCGGAGGGAAAAGCGGCGGACGCGCTGCCGCTGCACCTGTGCAGCCTGTCGGCGCTGCTGGCGCTGGGGGCGGCTTTTCACGCGAATCAGGGCTCGCTCGACTTCCTCTGGTACGTCGGGATGCCGGGCGCGCTGCTGGCGCTGATCTTCCCGGCGCCCGCCTCAAGCCGCTGTCAGGCGCTGCTGACAGCCTCCTATGTGACGACGCATGCGCTGATCGTCCTCATTCCGCTCGTGCAGATGCTGCGGGGACACAGGCCCAGACGCGGACACGCGCCGGATGTGCTCATCGCGCTGCAGGGCATGGCGCTGCTGGCCTTCTTTGTCAACCGTCATCTGGGAACGGACTTCATGTTTCTGAGCGCACCGCCGGCGGGGACGCCGCTGGAGCCGCTTTTTCATCTGGGCTACCTGCCGTATCTGCTGGCGCTGGAGGTGCTGGCACTCTCCTGCTGCACGGCCATGGGCGCTCTGCTCGCTGCATGGAGTGGGAGAGAACGAAGTGACCCGGCCGAATAAAACTTTACGAAAGCGCAAGAATGCGCTATAATGTTAAAAGTCGTAGTATTCTGCATCTTGTGTTCTGGCGGCTTTTGCTGCGCATGTGTGCCGCGTCCGATGAAACGGATCGCGTCCATTAAAGAAGGGATTTTCATGGAAAACCAGAGGATTTCTGTGTTTCAGCAGAGAAACAGATGGGGAGTGACCGTGCTGAGCCTTGTGCTTTGCCTCCTCCTCTCGCCCGGGCTGGTGCTCTCGCTGGCGGTTCCGCAGATTCTGATGCTGCTTCCGGTCGTTTTGCTGTGGCTGCTCGGTTATGCCGGGCCCGTCAGTGCGGGCGGCTGCCTTGCCATTTTGACGGGATTCAGCTGCTTCTTTCTGGGCGGCTGGGGCGCGCTGAGCGTCTTCCTGTTCCTGGCGCCGGTGCTGATCGTCTCGGCTGTGCTGGTGGAGCGCGGCAGCCCGATGTTTATCAGCGCCGGTATGAGCAGTGCGGTAATGTTCATCTCCTGCGGCATGATCATGGGCCTTTTGACACTTCTGGCGGGCAGCGACATCGTGACCGCAATCTCCGGCCTGTGCCGTCAGGCGTTTGAGGCGGCGGGAAAGATGGGCGATTCGCTGCTGGTCATGCTCATGGAGCTCGGCGTGATCGCGGAGCCGGACGGGCTCTCCTACCTGGAGGGCTCGGGGCTTCTTTCGATAGACGCGCAAATGCGCAGCGAGATGATCGACAAGCTGATTCTGGCGATCGATTCGATGCTCCGCCTGGAGATCCCGATGCAGATGTCGACGGGCTCCATCGCCGCGGGCGTCATCGGTCAGGCTGCCCTGCGCAAGGGACTGCGCACCCGGGGCGAGGCGGTCGATTGTCCGGCGCTGCACACCTGGCGCATCCCGGGGGGCTGGGGCAGGGTGCTCGGCGGAACGTGGGCCATTCTGCTGGTGTTTTCGATGCTCTTCGCGGGCCGGATCAGCAGCATGTACTATGTGTTCACCGGCGTTGTCGAGCTGCTTTTCAGCCTGCAGGGCATTGCGGCGGTCTGCTATCTGTTCCATGAGCGCGGCAAGGGTTCCCTGATCAAGGCGGTCGTGTTCGTCCTCGGCTTCACGCTGCTGCGGTCGATGGCGGTCGTGCTGGGCATCGCCGACCAGGCGGTGGACATCACCAAGCGGCGCGAAAAGCTGGGCAAGACCGGCTGGGAGATCAGCTTCACAACCCGGGAAAGCGGGCGCTGAGGCGCGGATACGGAAGAGAACAACACCGAAATTTCGGTTGATCATTCAGGAGGATATCGTCATGAAAGTGATTCTGCTCAAGGACATCAAGGGAACCGGCAAAAAGGACCAGATTATCGAGGCCTCGGACGGCTACGCGCGCAATTTCCTCTTCCCCAAGGGGCTGGCGCGCGAGGCGAGCGCGGCGAACCTTAACGCGATTGAAAACGCGAAATCCGCGAAGAAGCATCGCGAGGACGTCGAGCGCGCGCAGGCGCAGGAGAAGGCGAAGCAGCTCGCGGGCAAGATCATCCGCATCAGCGCGCGCGGCGCGGAGGGCGGCAGGCTCTACGGCTCCGTGACCTCCCAGGAGATCGCCGCGGCGCTGGAGGCGCAGTACGGCGTCAAGGTCGAGAAGCGGCGCATCGAGGTGGCCAACATCCGCAACGCGGGCGATTTCACCGTCAGCGTCTGGCTCTACGCTGGCATCACTGCGGAGATGACGGCGCGCGTGGAGGTCGCCGCGCAGGGCTGAGGCTGAGGGCGCTGTAAAGCGTGCTTTGGCGCGGGGAGGATGCCTCGCGCCCATTCATTCGAAAAACAAAACCGCTCGCCGGGAGAAGGAGGAAGGACGCTTGGACGAACCCATCATGCGTGTGCCGCCCAACAACGCGGACGCGGAACGGAGCGTGCTCGGTTGCATGATGCAGGACAGAGAGGCACTGAGCCTGGCCTTTGAAATGCTGACGGCGGACGACTTCTATCAGCCGGCGCACAGGGAGATCTTCGACGCGATGCACGCGCTGAATGCGCAGGGCATGCCGATCGACCTGGTGACGGTGGACGACGAGCTGACGCGGCGCGGGACGCTGGAGGGCGTGGGTGGCTCCGGATATCTGGTCGAGCTGTCCCAGTGCGTGGCATCGACGGTCAATGCGCGCGCCTACCTGCAGATCGTCGACGAAAAGGCGACGCTGCGCCGGATGATCAAGGCGACGGGCGACATTTCGGCCTCCTGCTATGCGCAGACCGATCCAATCGCCGACATCCTGGGCACGGCGGAAAAGTCGATCTTTGACATCATCATGCGCCGCCACGAGGGCTCGACGCTCAAGCACATTGGCGACGTCCTGCCCGACACCTACATGCGCATCGAGAAGCTCGTCGAGCTCAAGGGCAGCATCGACGGCGTGCCGATGGGCTTTGTGGATCTGGACAACCTGCTCACGGGCCTGCACGGCGGCGAGCTGGTGATCGTCGGCGCGCGCCCGTCGATGGGCAAATCGGCCTTCGGGCTGAATATCGCGGGCTACGCAGGCATGCACGCGGGCCGCTCGGTGGCCTATTTCTCGCTGGAGATGCCCAACGACCAGCTTGCGATGCGCCTGCTCTGCTCGGACGCCCGGGTGGATATGCAATCCGTCCGTCACGGCACCATCCGCGACGAGGACTGGTTGTCGCTCGCCTCGACGCTGGGCCCGCTGGCGGCCTCGAACATCTACATGGACGACACCTCGGGCATTACGCCCTCGCAGCTGCGCTCCCGCTGCCGCAGGCTCAAGATGGAGCGCGGGCTGGATCTGGTGATCGTCGACTACCTCCAGCTGATGAGCGCGGACGGCCACGTCGAGAACCGGCAGAACGAGGTCAGCGAGATTTCGCGCAACCTCAAGTCGATCGCCAAGGAGCTCAACGTGCCGCTGGTAGCGCTGGCGCAGCTTTCGCGCGCTGGCGCACAGCGCAGCGACAAGCGTCCGATTCTCTCCGATCTGCGTGATTCTGGCGCAATCGAGCAGGACGCGGACGTCATCATGTTTCTGCACCGCGAGGAATACTACGACCCCAACACGGAGGACAAGAACATCGCGGAGGTCATCGTCGCCAAGCAGCGCAACGGCCCACTGGGCACCGTGAAGCTCGCCTGGCTCGGACAGTATACGCGCTTTGCCAGCCTGCAGCAGGCCCAGGGCGCCTGAGGTGAAGGATGCAAACGCTGGTTGTCGCGGAGAAGCCCTCCGTCGCGCGGGACATCGCGCGGGTGCTGGGCGCAGGCGCGAAGGGAGAGGGCTGCCTGACGGGCGGCGGCTATGTCGTGACCTGGGCGCTGGGGCATCTGGTGACGCTCAAGGAGCCGCAGGAGCTTGACGCGCGCTATACGAGATGGAACGCGGACGATCTGCCGATTCTCCCGCAGAGGATGGAGACCAAGGTCATCAAAAAGACGAGAAGCCAGTTTCTCATCATCAAAAAGCTCATGAATGACGCGCAGACGGAGGAGATCGTCTGCGCGACGGACTCAGGGCGGGAGGGCGAGCTGATCTTTCGCTATATCTATGAGCAGGCGGGCTGCCGCAAGCCCGTCAGGCGGCTGTGGATCTCGTCCATGACGGACGAAGCCATCCGCGCAGGCTTTGACAGCCTGAAGCCCGCATCACAGTACGACGCGCTCTATCACAGCGCCCGCTGCCGGGCGGACGCGGACTGGCTCATCGGCATGAACGCGACGCGCGCCTACACACTGCGCTACGGCGTGCTGCTGTCGGTTGGCCGTGTGCAGACGCCGACGCTGAGCATGCTCGTGAAGCGCCGCAGGGAGATCGACAGCTTCGTTCCGGAGACGTACTTCACCGTCCGCGCGGACTTTGGCGATTACAAGGGCGTCTGGATCAACGCAAAAGGCGAAAAGAGAATCGATTCAGGCGAGCAGGCGCAGGCTGTCGCCGCGCGGGTCAAGGGCCGGGAGGGAAAGGTTGTCGAGGCGGCCAGAGAGCACAAGACGGAGCGTCCCCCGCTGCTCTACGATCTGACGACGCTGCAGCGGGAGGCCAACGCGCAGTTCGGCTTCACGGCAAAGAAGACATTGGCCACCGCGCAGAAGCTCTATGAGCAGCACAAGCTGCTGACCTACCCGAGGACGGACAGCCGCTATCTCTCCCACGACATGCTGGGCAAGGTGCAAAAGACGCTGGGCAGCTATGAGGGGGAGCTTGAGGAGATCGGGCGGCAGGCCCTTGCCTTTGGCGTCACGCTGACGCCGCGCGTATTTGACGACGCGAAGCTGACCGATCACCACGCGATCATTCCGACGGGCAGGCGCGCATCGGGCCTTTCGCTGACGGCGGACGAGGCAAAGCTCTACGACCTCGTGGCGCGGCGGTTGGCGGCGGCGTTTTATCCGAATACCGAATACGACGCGCTGCGCGCTGTCACGGCGGTCTGCACGGAGGGCACGGAGGATCGCTTTCTGAGCACGGGCAAGGCGGTCACGCAGGAGGGCTGGAAGGCCGTTTACCGCGGGATGCGCGAAAAGCGCCGCACGAAGGACGAGGAGGAGCAGAGCCTGCCCGCGCTTGCGCAGGGCGACTTGCGCCTTTGCCGCGCCGCGGGTGTAAAGCAGGAGCAGACAAAAGCCCCCAAGGAGCATAGTGACGCCTCAATCCTCTCGGAAATGGAGCATGCGGGCCGGCAGATCGGGGATGAGGCGCTCCGTGAAGAGATGAAGGACTGCGCGCTGGGCACGCCCGCGACGCGGGCGGCCATCATCGAGCGGCTGATCGAGGTTGGCTATGTCCGCCGGAGCGGAAAAAACCTGATCGCGACGGAAAAGGGTATCCATCTGATCGAAGCGGTGCCGCCGGAGATCGCCTCGCCGGAGACGACGGGGCGCTGGGAGCGCGCGCTTGCGGAGATCGCCCGGGGCAAGGACGGCGAGCAGCGCTTCCGCGAGGGCATCGCGCGGCTGGCGGCGTTCTTGGTTGCCCAGGCGAAGGAGGCGCCCGACGTCGCCTTTGCGCAGGAAGAGACCCGCGGCCGCGCCAAAAAGCCGCGAGATCTCGGGCTGGCCTGTCCGCTGTGCTCGAAGGGCAAGGTGGCCGAAAATTCAAAGTCATTCTACTGCACGCGATATCGGGACGGATGCACCTACACGGTCTGGAAGGACGCACTCGTGCGAAGAGGCGGGCCGGAGCTGAATGCGAAGCTCTTTCTGCTCTGCGCGAAAAGGCGCGAGGTGCGCGGCTCGACGGGAACCATTTATTATGACGACCATGGAAGCGTTCGCTTTGTGCCGCTTCCCAGGGAATGAGGGATTCGGACATGATGTATACGCAGCTGGATATTGAGCAGAACAGGAAAAAGACGGGCCGTGAGCTTTGCTTCATGCTGCTGGCAGCCCTGCCGTTTGCCGCGCTTGCGGTGGCGGCCTTTTGCGCGCGCATAGAGCCGCTGTGCATGGCGGCGGTCATCCTCTGCGGCGGCGTGATGATTCTGCTTTGGGATCTGTTCGTCTCACCGTGCCTGCGCTACGCGCGGTATTTAAGCGATGTGACGAGCGGGCTGACGAGGCGCACGGCAGGGACCGTTGTCCGTTTGGGAGAGGATCGCGTCTTCAGGGACGGCGTCTGGTTCAATGAGCTGATCCTCAACATCTACGAGGATCTCTCCGAGGAGGGCGAGCAGCGGTATCTGTATGACTGCGCTAAGGAAAGCCCTGCGGCCTTGGTCGGAAAGGACGTGGCGCTGACCAGCCACGGCAACTATGTGCTTGACCTGCAGCCGCTGCGCGCGGAGGGGGCGGAGGAAGCGGACCATGCATAACCGAGCGATGAGGGACGCGAGCAGAGAGCGCGTCCTGTTTTTATGCTGCCTGGTGCTGAGCTTTGCGCTGATGCTGGCGCTCAATGCGCAAACGCCGCTGATGATGGACGACTACGATTACAGCTTCAGCTGGAGCACGGGCGAGCGCCTGAGCGGACTTGGCGACATCCTGCGCTCCCAGGCGGCCCATTACAGGCTCTGGGGCGGGCGCAGCGTCGTCCATGCGCTGGCGCAGCTCTTCCTGTACTGGGGCAAACCGGTGTTCAACGTCGTGAATGCGGCGATGTATGTGCTGCTGTTGCTGGAGCTCCTCTCCCTGGCAGGGAGGAGGAAACAGCCTCACAGTGCCGCGCTGCTGCTGGCGGCGCAGACGGAGCTGCTCGTGTTCGTGCCGTTTTTTGCGACGGTGTTTCTCTGGCTCGACGGCGCCTGCAACTATCTCTTCGGCACGGTGCTCGCGCTGCTTCCGCTGCTGATTGCCAAAAGCGAGCGTGAGGGCGGCTTCTTTGACGGTGGCTGGCGGCGGGGAGCGCTCGCGCTGCCGCTCTGCTTTCTGGCGGGCTGGACGAACGAGAACACGGCATGCGGCGTGCTGGTCGTCATGGGGCTTTTGCTTCTGCTGGATATGCGCAGAGGGAAAAGCGTGCGCGCATGGCGGGTGGCGGCGCTGGGCGCGGAGCTGGCTGGCGTGATGCTGATGCTGCTGGCGCCGGGGAACTTCGCGCGGCCTTCCGCAGAGGTGTCGCGCGGGCTCTTTGCGCAGCTGCTGTACAGGGCGCTGGTGGTGACCTGGTGCCTGATCCGCTATGCGGGCGTTCCACTGGTGTGTGCGGCGCTGTTGTTTTTCCTCGGGCGACGGAGGGGGATCGCAATGCGCGGCGAGCGGGCCGCGCTGCTGGCGCTCTGCGCGCTGCTGAGCGCCTATGCGCTGGTGGCTTCGCCGCAGATTTCAGACAGGTCGTTTACTGCTGTGACGGTGCTTGCGCTGTCCGCCGCGCTGACGCTGCTCGATGACTGGCTGGCAAGGAGCGTAAAGGGGCTGGCGCCGGCGATGGCGCTGATGCTGTCTGTCTGCTTCGTGTCCGGCGCTGTCGCGATGCGCGATACCGCCGCGCATGAGGCGGCGTGGGCAGCGCAGCTCTCTCGCATCGAGACCGCCGCGCAGGCGGGCGAAACGGAGGTTGCCGTGTCGGGCATACCCGCCCGGTCGCGCTTTACGATGGACATTGTGCTCGCCGATTCTCCCGGCGAATGGCCCAACAGCACGCTTTCGCGCTACTTCGGCATTGCTGTCCATGGAGAATGAGCGCCTACGGGCGAATTGCTGTCCTGCGCGTGAAACCAGGCGCGATTTTCCGGGAAAAAGAGCCGAGACATGCAGAAGAACGCAGGCACGGCTTGACAATTCTTCGCGCACTTATTATAATGAATCGTATATTGCCGAGACGAGGCTGAAAGGAAGAGAACAAGACGATGAAAAAGGGAATTGCACTGATCGCCATGCTCGCGCTGGCGGTTGTGATGCTCTCCGGCTGCAACCTGATCGGATATGACGAGGCGCTCGATGGCGCGCAGGTTGTGGCGAAGGTCAACGATACCGAGATCACCAAGGCAGAGTGGCTCGCCGCGCGCGACTATCTGGCGAGCTACTATCAGCAGTACATGCAGCAGTATTTCGGTTATACGATGGAGCTCACCGAGGAGGATCTGGAGAGCTACGGGGAGTCTGCGCTTGAGCAGCTCATCGAGAGCCAGGTCGTCGCCGACAAGCTGGTCGAGCTCGGCTTTGATCCGCTCGGCGAGGAGGATACTTCCGAGGTGGAGTCCTACGCGGACAGCATGATTTCCTTCTACAAGATGCTGATGCGCTATCAGAACTACCCGGATCTGGAGACCGTCGAGGAGGAAGCTGCCCGTCTGCAGGAAGAGGCGCTTGTCGCCGCCGCCACGCCGGACGAGGCCACGCCTGCTGAGGCGCAGGTAACTGCCGAGCCTGTCGCGACGATCACCAACGCTGAGCTTGACGAGATGCTCGAGAAGGATCTGAATGCGGCGGGTTATTCCCGTGATTACTTCGTGCAGAGCCAGACGTTCAGCGTTCAGCAGGATCTGCTTAAGGAATATGCGACCAAGGATGTCGCAGTTTCCGACGACGAGGTGAAGGCGGAGTTTGACAGCCGCGTCGCTTCGCAGAAGGAGAGCTTTGACGCGAATCCGGCGCTGTATGCGCAGTACATGAACAATGGTACGGATTGCTACTACGTCCCGGCGGGTTACCGCGGCGTGAAGAACCTGCTGGTCAAGATTTCTGACGAGAAGAGCAGCGAGATCAGCGAGCTGAACAGCGCGGTCAGCACGGCGCAGTCGACGATCGACGACGCGCAGAGCCAGCTCGACGAGCTGAGCGCCGAGGATACCTCCGCCTATGACGAGGAGGCGCTTGCCAGCTACAACGCGCAGGTCGAAGCGCTGAAGGAGCAGATTGCCTCCGCGCAGGAGACGCTGACCGATTCCCAGGCGAAGCTGGAGGAGACCACGCTGGCGGCTTACGCGGAGATCGAGGCGACCGCTCAGGAGGCGCTTGACAAGGCGCTCGCCGGTGAGGACTTTGACACGCTGATTGAGACCTATGGCGAGGATACCGGCATGAATTCCGAGCCGAACAAGAGCCGCGGCTACCTGGTCTGCGAGGGCCTCTCCCTCTACGAGCAGAGCTTCCAGGATGCGGCGATGGCGCTTGAGCAGGTTGGCGACGTGAGCACGGAGCTCGTCAAGACCAGCTACGGCTACCACATCCTCCAGTATGCGACGGACGTGGCTGAGGGTGAGGTTGAGTATACCGACGAGATCAAGAACGATATCCACGACGAAATGCTCACAGACGCGCAGGACGCGGCCTATGACGCAGCGATCACGCAGTGGGTTTCCGAGGCCGATGTCAAGACCTATCCGAAGGTCATGAAGTAAACGACGGGTGTTTACAGGAGCCCGGGCGGCAAGCCCGGGTTCTTTCTTTTGGCAAGAAAGCGCGGGCAATGGCATAGGATGCGTGGGAGGGGGGAAATGTGCGTGAGCAGATGCGGATGGCAGGGGAAGCGGCTTGCGGGCGTTCTCCTCGTACTCGCAGGCGTGCTGCTGATTTTTGTTTGCCTCCCGGCGAGGTTGTTTCTGATCGCGTTGGGTCTGGCGCTGGCCGTGGCGGGATTCCTGCTGCTGCGATGAAGGGGGAGGGAAGCGGACATTGGCGATCAGGATGGTGTGCGTCCGGGCGCCGCGCTTTCTGCGCGGACTGCTTCGGCTGTTGAGCGGAAAACGGTAAGAGACCAAAAGCGCCGGGCTGCAAAGGCGGGCGTCTGCAAGAATGGCCACAGCAGTCCGAACTGCTGTGGCCGTTCTTGCGCTTACTTCCGTTCTGTGATAGTATGGTGCCAAAAAGATATGCAATTCGGATTTTGAGGAGGAACGCATATGCCTTCGCTGTTGCAATCGACACGAAATACACGACTGCTACCGACCGGAGACGGGCGGTTCATCAGAAGTGATTGCCCTGAAAAACTGACGGACGAAGAGGTTGAATGGCTGCTTCAAAACCAGGTTACAACGATTGTAGACCTACGGGAAAAGAGGGAATATGAGCAAACACCCTGCCGCCTCGAAACAGAAGAAGGATTTACATTTTATCATATGCCGGTAACCGGCGGAGGTGACACGCCCAAATCACCCGAGGAAGTCGCAGCTGTTTACCTGGGGATGCTTGATAAACAGATGGATGAGATTATTCGAACGATTATGGGTGCAAAAAGCAATGTTCTGTTTTTCTGTGGAGCGGGAAAAGACAGGACAGGTGTTGTATCAGCAATCATACTGAAGAGGTTGGGCTTTGATGACCAGACAATTATTGACGATTATATGAAAACGAAGGAAAATCTGCTTGACTTTCTGATAGATTATGTCAAGGAGCATCCGCAAGTGGATATCAACACCATTATTCCAAACGAGAAGAATATCAGAAGGGTCTTGGATACGCTTTAGAGCGTTGGATGGCGCACTTCCATACGGGTTAAACCCGTATGTGCGCTCTGCAAAACCGAACAGCTCGGCCCCCTGAACGTCTGGGAGCGTCACTGTATGCCGTGCTGCATCCCTTGCGCCGCTAAGCGGCTATCCTTGCATGAAAAAGAGCGTGACCACTTTCGTCACGCCTTTTGCCTGTTTCCCTGCCTTACGAACACCCCGCTGATGGAGCCGGCGCTATTTGGGATATGGGGGCATACGGACGGATAAAAACCGAAAGGGAAAAAGAAAAGCGCCTGTCTCTTCAGACAGACGCTCAGAACGACGCGATTGAGAAATTACAGCGCGCGCTCGACCTTGCCGCTGCGCAGGCAACGCGTGCAGACGTTCATGTGGCGAACGGTACCGCCAACGGTCACGCGGACGCGCTGGGTATTCGGCAGCCAAACGCGATTGCTCTTGCGGTTGGAATGGCTGACGTTGTGGCCGCTCATGGCGCCCTTCTGGCAAACCTCACAAATCTTTCCCATGATCACACCTCCTTCTGGTGCGTAAACAGTCATAACACAGTTATTCTAGCACCTGAGCGCCGATTTGACAAGTGTTTTTTCGATTTTGTTTTGAATAAATTGAAAAACGGATGTCAGCTTGACCGGCATGCGCAGGAAAGCGGAAAAACGTCGGCAGGTTTTTTCCCCGAATCCTTGTAAAAAGAGGGCTTTTCCTGTATACTGTACAATGATCCATTGAGATTTCCGGGTCGCTATGACCCTGCGCGAGGAGGGTGTTTTATGGAATGCAAAATCAACAATGATCTGGGTCAGATCACGATCAGTGAAGATGTCCTGCTGAAAGTGGCGGGTTATGCTGCGCTGGAGTGCTACGGAATCGTTGCGATGTCCTCAAAGCGCGCCAAGGATGGCTTTGTGGAATGGCTTGGCAGGGAGAACCTGACCAAGGGCGTTCAGATCAACGTGACGGACGGAGGAATCGATATCGACCTGTTCATCATTGTGGAATACGGCATTTCGATTGTCGAGGTCTGCAACATCATCAAGTCCCAGGTGTGCTATAAGATTGAAAACATGACTGGCGCCAAGGTGCGCAGAGTGAATATTTCGGTCGAGGGTATCCGCGTCTGATCCCTGACGGAAACTGGAGGCGAATTCTTTGTCACAGCAAACGATTGACGGATTGCTCCTGAAGGAAATGATTATCGCGGGAGCCAATCTTCTTGAACAGAACCGCGAGGCGATTGACGCGCTGAACGTGTTCCCTGTGCCGGACGGCGATACCGGCACCAACATGTCCCTGACGATGAAATCCACCGTTCGGGAGATTGCCGCGCAGGATGTGACCAGCGCGTCCAAGCTCGCCGATCTGGCGGCGCGCGGCGCGCTCAAGGGTGCGCGCGGCAACTCCGGCGTCATTCTGTCCCAGATTCTGCGCGGCTTTGCGCGCGGTATCGAGGGCTGTGAGACGGTGGACGCGGCGGCATTTGCCAAGGGCCTGCGCTCCGGCGCCGACACGGCTTACAAGGCCGTGATGAAGCCCAAGGAGGGCACCATCCTGACGGTCATCCGCGTCATCTCGGAGGATTCCGCCCGCTACGTCATCAAGCATCCGGACAACCTGCCCGGCCTGCTTGACAAGGTCATCCGCAGCGGCGAGGCGATTCTCGCCAAGACGCCGGACATGCTCCCCGCCCTCAAGCAGGCGGGCGTCGTCGATTCCGGCGGACAGGGCCTGCTGACGGTCTTCAAGGGCTGGCGCGCAGCCTTCAATGGCGAGAAGATCGAGGAGACCACCGTCGATGTCGGCAATGCTGCGACCTTTGAGTTCGAGGATGACCACGACTCCCTTGAGGAGATCAAGTTCAAATACTGTACCGAATTCATCATTCAGGAGATGAACCCCGGCGTCACCGAGGACGACGTCAACCGTTTCCGCACGCGTCTGACGCGCATCGGCGACTGCGTGGTCGTCGTCGGTGATTTCTCGCTCGTCAAGGTACATGTGCACACCAACGAGCCCGGCAAGGCGCTTCAGTACGCCTGCGAGCTGGGCGAGCTGGTCAACCTCAAGATCGACAACATGGCCGAGGAGCGCCGCGAGCGTCTGCGCCAGGCCGAGGAGGCACAGAAGGCCGCCGACCTCAAGCGCCAGCAGGAGGAGGCCGAGCAGGCGTCTGCCCAGGAGGAGCTCAAGGACTATGGCATGGTGGCCGTATCGCTGGGCGAGGGCTTCTCCGGCATCTTTACCGACCTGGGCGTTGACCACATCGTCGAGGGCGGTCAGACCATGAATCCGAGCATCGAGGACATCCTCGAGGCCGTTGCGGGCGTCGGCGCGAAGACGGTCTTCGTTTTGCCCAACAACTCGAACGTCATTTTGGCAGCTTCGCAGGCGGCCGAGCTCTCCGACCGGGAGGTCGTCGTGCTGCCGACGAAGAACGTCGCCATGGGCATCGGCGCCGTCATCGCTTTCAACCCGGAGGCGAGCGTCGAGGAGAACCGCGAGGCCATGACGGCAGCGGCCGAGCAGGTCAAGACCGGTCAGATCACCTTTGCCGTCCGCGACACGGTGTTCGAGGACAAGGAGATCAAGGAGGGCGACATCATCGGCATCCACAACGGACGTATCGAGGTCGTCGGCAAGAGCATTCACGATATCGCCATCGAGCTCACGCAGCATGTCGTGGAGGAAGGTGACGCGCTCATCACGATCTACTATGGCCAGGACACAAAGGAGGAGGACGCGAACGCGCTGGGCGAAGAGATTGCCGCGCTGTTTGCGGATCTCGACGTCGAGGTGCAGTATGGCGGCCAGCCGCTGTACTACTACCTGATCTCGGCCGAGTAAGGCCGCAGACAGGGCTGAGGAAAGCAAACCATGCCGCGTCCCGTCGGACGCGGCATTTTCGGTTCAAAAGCCCAGTTTTCAAAAAAGAAAGAGGCGGGGACACCGCAGGGAGGATGCATGCGCAGGCTGTCAGAAATCAAGGGCTTCGGGCCCAAGCGGCTCGAAGCGCTCGCGAAAAAGGGAATTGTCACCTCGCGGGATCTGGTCGAGACGCTGCCCGTTAGCTATCGCGACACGACGCAGCCCCTTTCGCCCGCACAGATGATGGAGGGGACGCAGGGCTGCTTCGCCGGTTTTGTGACGGGGAAGCCCGCGCTGCACCGGGCGAGGGGCATGCAATGGGTCTCGGCGGTCATCGCGGACGAATGCGGGAAGATCCGCTGCATGTGGTTCAACCAGCCGTGGATGAAGGACAGGCTCTTTGATACACAGCAGGTGACGCTTTTCGGGCAGGCCGTGCGAAAAAAATCGGGGCTGTTTGTCATCAACCCGACCCTCGAAGAGCCGGGCAAAATCACGCCTGTCTACGCGGCTGTGCCGGGCGTCGGCCAGAAGCCGCTGCGCGATGCGGTCGCGCTGCTGCTGGAGGAATACGACGAGCCGGACGAGCTGCCGCAAAGCCTCGTTTGCCGCCTTGGCCTGATGGACAGGCGCGAGGCGCTGCGGCAGGCACACTTTCCGCAGAGCGTGGAGGCGCTTGCCCGGGCCAAGGAGCGGCTGGCCCTGGAGGAGCTGCTTCTGTTCCAGGCGGCTGTCATGGGCGAGGCGGGCGAGCGGCGGGAGACTGCGCCGCTTCAGGTTCAGGAGGAATGGATTGGAGACTTTTATCAAAGCCTGCCCTTTCCGCCGACAGGGGCGCAGCGGCGCGCCATACAGGATGTCGCGAGGGACCTTCGCGGCAATCGGGCAATGGCACGGATGATTCAGGGCGACGTGGGCTGCGGTAAGACGCTGATCGCGCTGTGCGCGCTGTATCTGTGTGTCCGCGCAGGCGGACAGGGCGCGCTTATGGCGCCGACGGAGATTCTGGCCGCGCAGCATCTGCAAAGCGCTGTGGAGACGCTGACACCGCTGGGCGTGACGTGCGGCCTCGTCACGGGACGGATGACGGCTGCCGAGCGCAGGCGCGCGAGGGAGGCGATTGCCAGCGGCGAATGGCAGGTCGTCATCGGCACGCACGCGCTTCTCTCCGAGGGCGTGGAGTTCGAAAACCTGCGGCTGGTCGTCACGGACGAGCAGCATCGCTTTGGCGTGCGCCAGCGCACGAGGCTCGAGGGCAAGGGGCTCTCGCCCCACGTCATGGTGATGAGCGCCACGCCGATTCCGCGCAGCCTTTCGCTCGTCCTCTACGGCGATCTGGATCTATCGGCGGTTGACGAGCTGCCGCCCGGGCGCAAGGCAGTGACCACACGTATCGTACCGGAGGAAAAGCGGCAGGATATGTATGCCTTCATCCGCGCGGAGGCGGAAAAGGGGCATCAGGCCTATGTCGTCTGTCCGCTGGTCGGCGAGGGCATGGAGGAGGCCGAGCCGATGCGCAGCGCCACCGCGGAGCAGCGCGAGCTGGCGGAGGCGCTCGCCCCACTGACGGTTGGGCTCGTCCACGGACGGATGAACAAGCAGCTCAAGGAGGAGACGCTCGGGCGGTTTTACGCCGGGGAGATCGATGTCCTGGTGGCGACGACGGTCATTGAGGTGGGCGTCAATGTGCCTCGCGCGACGATCATGGTCATCGAGGGCGCGGAGCGCTTCGGCCTGGCGCAGCTGCATCAGCTTCGCGGGCGCGTCGGGCGCGGGGCGCAGGAGAGCTGGTGCTTCCTGATGGCTGAGCCCAACGATCGCCTGCGCACGCTGACGAAGACCCATGACGGCTTTGCCGTTGCGCAGAAGGATCTCGAGCTGCGCGGCGCGGGAGAGTTCTTCGGCACGCGCCAGCACGGCCAGCCGGTGATGCCCGCGCTGATGCTCACGGGAGACGGACGCCTGCTTGCTCGCGCACGCGAGGTTTTCCTGTCGGTTATGCGGGAGCAGGGCCGGGAGGAGGAGCGGCGCGCGCTGCTTGCGGCGGCGCGGCGGCGTCACGCCATGGGCGGGCAGGGATTTGGCAGAAACTGAATGTGAACACATCGGATAAAAAGTATCGTTCGGTTTTCGTCATTCAGGCAAATCGTCTGATGAATCTGTAAAAAAAGGGAAAAAAACTGGATTTTTCAGAGAAAAAGTGATTGCCAAATCACGAAAAAGGCCGTATAATGTGGCATGTGCGGCCATTTTTCAGGGTCGCATTCTGCGCCAATCATCATGCAGTTTTTGACAAATTGCAGTGATTATGAATGTTTGAAGGAGGAAAGAACAAGTATGACGAAGTACGTTTACCTGTTCACGGAAGGCAATGCCGGCATGCGCAACCTTCTGGGCGGCAAGGGCGCGAACCTGGCCGAGATGACGAATATCGGCCTTCCGGTTCCGCAGGGCTTCACCATCACGACCGAGGCCTGCACCCAGTATTATGAGGATGGCCGCCGCATCAATGACGAGATCCAGGCTCAGATCATGGAGCACATCGCCAAGATGGAGAAGATCACCGGCAAGAAGTTCGGCGATATGGAGAACCCGCTGCTGGTCTCCGTCCGCTCCGGCGCGCGTGCGTCCATGCCGGGCATGATGGATACCATCCTGAACCTCGGCCTCAATGAGGACGTCGTCAACGTTCTGGCCAAGAAGTCCGGCAACCCGCGCTGGGCCTGGGACTGCTATCGCCGCTTTATCCAGATGTTCTCCGACGTCGTCATGGAGGTGGGCAAGAAGTACTTCGAGAAGCTCATCGACCAGATGAAGGAGAAGAAGGGCGTCACCTATGACGTCGAGCTGACCGCCGAGGATCTGCATGAGCTGGCCGACCAGTTCAAGGCGGAGTACAAGAAGCAGCTGGGCAAGGACTTCCCGTCCGACCCGAAGGAGCAGCTCTTTGAGGCGATCAAGGCCGTGTTCCGCAGCTGGGATAACCCGCGCGCGAACATCTACCGCATGGATCATGACATTCCGTACTCCTGGGGCACCGCTGTCAACGTCCAGATGATGGCGTTTGGCAACATGGGTGATACCTCCGGCACCGGCGTCGCGTTCACCCGCAACCCGGCCACCGGCGAAAAGGGCCTCATGGGCGAGTTCCTGATGAACGCGCAGGGTGAGGACGTCGTCGCCGGCGTGCGCACCCCGATGCCCATCGAGAAGATGAAGGAGGTTCTGCCGGAGGTTTACGAGCAGTTCCTGGGCATCTGCAACACGCTGGAGACCCACTACCGCGACATGCAGGATATGGAGTTTACCATCGAGGACAAGAAGCTCTACATGCTGCAGACCCGTAACGGCAAGCGTACCGCCGCTGCCGCCATCAAGATTGCCTGCGATCTGATCGACGAGGGCATGATCTCCGAGGAAGAGGCGCTGATGCAGATCGACGCCAAGAGCCTTGACATGCTGCTCCACCCGACGTTTGACACCGCCGCCCTCAAGAAGGCTGAGGCCATCGCCAAGGGCATCGCGGCTTCCCCGGGTGCTGCCGCCGGCACGATCGTCTTCACCGCTGAGGACGCTGTCGAGCACGGCAAGAAGGGCGAGAAGGTCGTTCTGGTCCGCCTGGAGACCTCTCCGGAGGACATCGAGGGCATGAAGTACTCCCAGGGCATCCTGACTGTCCGCGGCGGCCAGACCTCCCATGCGGCCGTTGTGGCCCGCGGCATGGGCACCTGCTGCGTCTCTGGCTGCGGCGACATCAAGATGGACGAGGAGAACAAGTGCTTCACCCTCAAGGGCAAGACCTTCCACGAGGGCGATGTGCTGTCTCTGGACGGCTCTACCGGCAACATCTATGACTGCCTGATCCCGACCGTTCCGGCCGACCCGAACAGCGGCTATTTCGGCCGTATCATGGAGCTGGCGGACAAGTACAAGAAGCTGGGCGTGCGCACCAATGCCGACACCCCGAAGGATGCCCGTCAGGCGGCTGCCTTCGGCGCGCAGGGCATCGGCCTGTGCCGCACCGAGCACATGTTCTTCGAGCCGGAGCGCATTGGCGCGTTCCGCGAGATGATCTGCTCCGAGACCGTTGAGGAGCGCGAGGCTGCGCTGGCCAAGATCGAGCCGATGCAGCAGAGCGACTTTGAGGGCCTGTTCGAGGCGCTCGAAGGCCATCCGGTCTGCATCCGCTTCCTCGATCCGCCGCTGCACGAGTTCGTGCCGACTGACGAGGCCGACATCAAGGCGCTGGCCGACGCGCAGGGCAAGACCGTCGCCTACATCAAGCAGGTCATCTCTGACCTCCACGAGTTCAACCCGATGATGGGCCATCGTGGCTGCCGTCTGACGGTCACCTATCCGGAGATCGCCAAGATGCAGACCGCTGCCGTCATCAAGGCTGCGCTGGCTGTTCAGGCCCGTCATGCGGACTGGAACGTCGTGCCGGAGATCATGATCCCGCTCGTCGGCGAGGTCAAGGAGCTCAAGTTCGTCAAGGACGTCGTTGTCAAGACTGCGGACGAGCTGATCGCGGCGGCCGGCTCCAGCCTCAAGTATGAGGTCGGCACCATGATCGAGATCCCGCGCGCCGCGCTGACCGCGGACGACATCGCCACCGAGGCCGAGTTCTTCTGCTTCGGCACGAACGACCTGACCCAGATGACGTTCGGCTTCAGCCGTGACGACGCCGGCAAGTTCCTCCCGGCCTACTATGCCAACAAGATCTATGAGTCCGATCCGTTTGCCCGCCTGGATACCACCGGCGTCGGCAAGCTGATGAACATGGCGGTCAAGATGGGCCGCGAGACCCGTCCGACGCTCCACTGCGGCATCTGCGGCGAGCACGGCGGCGATCCGTCCTCCATCGAGTTCTGCCACAAGATCGGCCTGGATTACGTCTCCTGCTCTCCGTTCCGCGTTCCGATCGCCCGCCTGAGCGCTGCGCAGGCTGCGATCAAGGAGAAGAACGGCCAGCTCTAATCCTTCAAACACAGAGAGATGCGGTTTTGCGCCGCATCTCTTTCTTTTTTTGAAAGGTTTTCTCTCCTGAAAGGGGAGAAAATCTCCCATCAATAAGGCTCCGAGGATAACATGGCCTTTGATCAATTTAATAAACGGGGAGATGTAGCTTTGCGCCGCATCTTTTTTTGAATACATGAAAAAACCGTTGACAAGTAAACGACTGTTTACTATAATGAGAATGTAAACGATCGTTTATTTTTGAAGGGAGGCGGAAGGCGTGGCAGACATCGACATGACGGCCTATGGGCTGACAGGGCAGCTCGCGGCGCTGGCAAGCGCGGAGGCGGCGGCTGTGGGCAGGGTGCTCGCGCAGGATCGGGGAAGCTATCGCGTCGTCAGTTCGTCGGGCGAGCGAACGGCGGAGGTATCCGGCAGGTTTCTCTATGGCGCGGAGGATGTGGGGGATTATCCGGCGGTCGGGGACTTCGTCTGGCTCAGGGAGGAAGAGGGGTTTGCGATGATCCGGGGCATTCTGCCGCGAAGGAGCGCCTTTGTCCGCCGGGCGGCCGGCGCGCTCTGCGTCCGCCAAGTCGTCGCGGCGAATATCGACACGGCGTTCATCTGCATGGCCCTCAACAGTGACTTCAACCTGCGCAGGCTGGAGCGTTACCTTGCCGTGACGTGGGACAGCGGCGCCGTGCCCGTGGTTGTGCTGACCAAGGCTGACCTGTGCGAAAACATGGCGCAGAGGCTCTCCGAGGTTGCTTGCGTTGCCGCCGGGGCGGAGGTTGTGACCGTGTCCGCCGTGGAGACGGACGGGCTGCGCGCGCTGGCGCCCTATCTTCGCCCGGGGAAGACCGTGGCGCTGCTCGGCTCCTCCGGTGTGGGGAAGTCAACGATCATCAACCGGCTACTGGGCGAGGAACGGCTCCAAACAGGCGGCCTGCGCGATGACGGCAGGGGACGGCATACTACGACACGGCGCGAGCTGTTTCTGCTTGAGCATGGCGGCATGGTTATCGATACGCCGGGTATGCGGGAGCTCGGTCTGTGGGATGTGGACGAGGGCTTGGAGCAGTCCTTTGCCGACATCGAGGCGCTGGCGGCCAGCTGCCGGTTTGGAGACTGCTCACACGGCAGCGAGCCGGGCTGTGCCGTCCGGGCGGCGGTAGAGAGCGGCTCGCTTGCCCGGGAACGGCTTCAATCCTACCAAAAGCTCTGCGCGGAGAGCCGCTACGCTGCGGACACGGAAAGCTATCTCGCCGAAAAGAAGGAAAAGTTCAAGCGCATCGCGAAAATCAACCGAAGCGCGCGAAGAAAGTGAGGAAAAGACGATGGAGTATGCCAGAAGCGAGAAATACGGCACGCCAGAGCTGATGAAAAAGATCATGGGTCCCAATCCTGTCAAGCTCGAGGAGGAACTGCTGCTCCAGCACAGAATTCCCGAAAGGGCGCTTGTCTGCGATCTGGGCAGCGGGCAGGGGCTCACGAGCGTCTTTCTCGCGCGGGAATACGGATTTACTGTCTATGCGGCGGATCTGTGGAGCGAGCCAGAGGACAACCGGCGATTTTTCGACGAGATGGGGCTGAGCCGGGAGCAGATCATCCCCGTCAAGGCGGATGCGGAAAGGCTGCCCTTCGAGCCGGAATACTTCGACGCCGTGGTCAGCGTGGATTCCTATCATTATTTCGGCCGGGACGCGCGCTTTTTGGATGACAAGCTGCTGCCGTTCGTGAGGCCGGGCGGCTATGTCTATATCGCCATTCCGGGCATGAAGGAGGATTGCCACGATCATTTGCCGCCGGAGCTGCTGCTCTCCTGGACGCCGGAGGATCTTGAGACGATGCACGACGTGCGCTACTGGAGAAATCTGGTCAGCCGGAGCAGGGACGCGGAGGTCATCGACGTTTGCGAGATGGAGAGCCATGAGGAGGTCTGGGCGGACTGGCTTCGCCAGGAAAATGCCTATGCCGTTGGGGACCGGCGGGCGATGGAGGCCGGCGGCGGGAAGTATCTGAATTTCGTGAAGATCGTCCTGAGAAAGAGGGCGTGACCGCCTGCGCGTGTGTGCGGGCGGCCGCAGAAACCGGAAAACAGGAGGAAGAGCGGCATGGAGCATGACAGCGAAGGCCGGAGGGAGAACAGCGCGCAGAATCCGCAACAGGAGAGCACGAAGGAGCGCATCCTTCAGACGGCGCTGCGCCTGTTTGCGCGGGACGGCTACGAGGCGACAAGCGTCAGCGCCATCGCGGGAGAGCTGGGCATCACCAAGGGCGCGCTGTACAGGCATTACAAAAACAAGCACGACATCCTCGAGAGCATCGTGGCGCGGATGGTTAAGATCGACGAGGAGCGCTCCCGGCAGTTCCACGTGCCGGAGCTGCCAACGGACGTGCCGCAGGAGAGCCTGCTGTCGGTGACGATGCGCGAGATTCAGGCGTTCACACTCGCCCAGTTTGACTTCTGGACGGGGGATGCCTTTGCCGCAAAGTTCCGCAGGCTGCTGACCCTGGAGCAGTATCGCAGCGAGGAGATGGCGCAGCTGCACAGCAGCTGCCTGACGGCGGGACCTGTGGCGTATATGACGGGCATCTTTCGCGCGATGGCAGCGCGCGGGGTAATCTGCGCGGAGGATCCGCAGACGCTCGCGCTTGAATTCTACGCGCCGCTCTGGCTGCTCATCTGTGCCTGCGATGAGCCGCAGAGCCGGGCGCATGGGCGGGCGCTTCTTCGGGCGCATATCGATCGCTTCATCCGGGAGACCTCGGCCGAATTTTAGGCCGGGGGCTTTTTTCTTTTGACGATCTATGCTATAATACTTCTTACGGGCTTTTTGCCCATCCTTCGACAAAAGACGCGGCGGCGGGATGATTTGCCTGTGCTGCTTCGTTATGAATAAAGGGATGCTTCAAAGATTTCCCCTGTTTTTTCGCACACAGGAGGCGATGATATGCGATCAAACCGACCCAGCTATTCTGCCACGCCCGCCGGTTCGGCCAAGGCGCTGGATCAGAAGCCGAAGCCAAAAAAATCCAAGAGAGAGCTCAACCAGCTGATGCTGCTGGTGTTTTTCATGCTGCTGCCTGTCATGGGGCTGCTGGCGATCTTCTTTCAGCCCGTGCGCTGGGTCTTTTTGCTCGCCGTGGTCGCCGCGCTTGCGATGATGTGGGTCAGCCGCGCGTTCCTCTTTCCGGGCAGGACAATTCTCTCCGCAATTTATGGTCTGGCGTTTGTCTTTACGCTGGTGACGGCGCTGAGCGCGTCGCCATCCAGAAGCTCTGTCCGCCAGCCGGCTGCGGGCTTTCTGACGCCGGTTCCTCAGGTTTCCGCGACCCCGCAGTTCAATTACAGCACGATGAGCACGAGCGTGCCCGACGGGTATTATGCGGGCAGTTCGCTGACGGAGACGCAGGACGTCGGCATCTCCGGCGGCAGCGAGGATGAATCCACCGCGGATCTTGGCCTGAGCGATGCCGGGGCAAACGCTTATGTCCCAACGGTCAAATCAGATGCAGAAATCGCACTGGAGAATTTCATGGAGCGCTGGCGCAAGGGCATTATTGCCGATATGGTTGAATTTACGTCTGCCAGCTGGCAGGCTGAGCAGAACGCCAACAACGATTCCGGCGCGGCACAGCAGCTCTTCTGGAAATTCATGAACCGTCCGCTTGTCGACTGGCGGCAGATGTCCGCGCCGACAGGAACGGACGAGAGCACGGCGCGCACGATTACGATCCAGGCGGACGTCAGCTACAGCGGCGAGACGCGTACCTATCAGTATGACGCGATCACGCTCAACGAAAATGGCAAGTGGGCCGTCGATCCCAACTCGCTCTCCAGCGGCATTCTTGTCGATCAGGCGACGCCGACGCCCGATCCGAATATCACGCCTACGCCCGAGCCCGAGCCCACGCCGACGCCGACCCCCGGCGCCAAGACCAAGCTCTATTACAACAAAAACGGCGGCAAGAAATACCATATCGATCCCGAATGCTACACGGTCGACAAGCAGTATCTGCCGCTGTCGAGCTTCACGTATGGCGATCTCTCCAAGAGCCCGTACAACAAGCTGGAGCCGTGCGACAAGTGCGGTGCGCCGGCCAGGCCCTGATGTTCGACAAAAAAGGCGGTGAGCAGGAAAGCTGCTCGCCGCCTTTTGATATCAGAAACTGCCAGTCGTATCGACAACCTCATTCGATGGAAGCGAAGAACATTTCGTAGGCGTCGTCAAAGCAGTCGTAGGGTAGGGGATTACCGCCGTTGGTCGACTTCGTCTGGTTGCAGGAGAATTCCTCTCCGTCGGAAATCACGTCGCCCAGCGTCAGCGGAAAACCGTTCTGCGTCGCAAAATCACACAGCGCGCTGAGCGGGTCGGCGGCGCTGCGCGTGGCCAGCAGCGCCGCGCGGAAGGCGGGATCGGAAAGCGCGCGTTCGCGCAGAGCCAAAAGCGTGTCGTTCATAGAGATTCCTCCCGCAGCGTTCCGCCGGCAACAAAGTGTTTGTCGCCCCCCTGGGAGCAGACCTTGAAGGAGAAGGCTTCTCCATCCCGGGAAAGCTGAAGATTCATCGGCGTTTCCTCGCGAATTTCGCGCTCATAGCCGGCGACCAGGTCACCGATAATCGCGTGCTCAAAGGTCTCGCGGCCAAGCGCGTCGCACAGCCAGGCGATGTATTTGGCGTTGTTGACATGGCCGTTGATGTCAAACTCGGAGTAGACCGGCGTGCGCACGCTGGTCAGCGGCTCATTGCGCAGCGTGGGCAGCCGCATTTGAATGCTGATAGGGGCCGGGAGATCGCTGTTGTCCGGAAAGTTGAGCTCAACCTTCTCCGGGCTGACGATCTGGCGCTGGTTGACGTCGAGCATGACCCACAGCGAACCGGCAGCGACGAGCGGCGTGCCGTCCTCCAGTGTGAAGACGTGGTAGCGCGGACAGAAGAAGCGGTTGGCATTGCCCGGCCACGTCTGATGGACGACGGTTTCACCGGCGCGCGGCGCGCGCAGCATCGAGACATGGATGCGGGTGAGGACAAAAAACAGCCCTCGCCCGAGCATTTCGGCATGGCCGACGCCCAGAAGATGGGCATGATGCTCGCCGCCCTCCTGCATGGCGGTAAAGAGCGCGTCCAGCCGCATTTTTCTGAACTGATCACAGTCAGTGGAGCGAACGACAAAGGATTCCGTATATGTTTTTTCCATAGAAAAGCCTCCTCATGAACCCGCAACAAGGATAACACAATTCGGTTTCCTTGACAAGACCCGCCTTATGGATTAAAATTGAAGTCAATTCATCATGGATTACCCTGCTTTGCGGAGGATATCAAATGAACAAGCATGTTGTCAGAACAGGCGCGGCGCTGATGGCGTCGGCCCTGCTTTTGTTTGCCCCGGCGGTAGGGGCGCAGGAGAAGAAGCTGGGCGACTATGTCTATGTCCCGGCGATGAGTACCCTGCAGCAGACTGGCCGCATCAGCCTGCGCGTGCAGGCGCTCTCGCTCTCTCAGGACAGCGACGCGCCCGGGATGATCGACAGCCTCGCCGGATGCGAATTCGGCGTGTATGTCCGCTCCGGGAGCGGGGAGATGGTCCGCTGGGCCAATCCGCTCTACCCAAGCAAGGCGATGGTCGTGCGCACGGGCGAGGAACCGATCTGCTTCACCCTGCCTGAGGACATGGAGTTCTATCTGATTCAGGAGAGCGCGCCGGCAGGCTATGCCTTTGACCGGGAGCCGATTCCCGTGACCGGCGAGGAGATCGTCGTGTCCAACGCGATGAGCGGCGAGGTGCTCGTCAGCGTGGTCGACTCGCTGGGCACGCCGCTGGAGGGCGTCGAGCTGACGGTTGTCACGGAGGATGGCGCATCGCAGACGCAGACGGTCGACGGCAGCCATGCGTTCGCTCTGCCCGCGGACAGAACCGGCACGCAGACGCTGACGATTCGCGAGAGCGCCTTGCCGGAGAGCGTGTATCCTGCGCTGAGCGCGACGGTTGATGGACAGGCGCAGGAGCCCGGCGAGCTGACTGTGCAGGTTCAGCCGGCGACGCGCACCCGTGTGGTCTTTGAGCATCCGGCCAGCGGCACCGTGCAGCTGCGGATGCGCCTGACGGGCATCGATGACTACGGTGAGGAGACGAATGTGCCGCTTGCAGGCGTGCGCATGGAGATTGAGCGCGAGGGCAGCGAGCCGCTGAGCATCGTCACGGACGAAGAAGGATTTGCCCAAGCGTCGCTGCTGGAGGGCAGCTATCTTGTCCGCTTCTCTTACGAGGGGGATTGCGGCGCTGTGCTGCCCATTGAGATGGGCCAGATGATCGTCGAGAGCGGATCGTCGACGATGATCGATCTGGCGGCGATGGAGCCGACGGGACGCATCGCCGTGCAGGCGCAGACCGCTGAAAGGATTCAGGGCGGCAGCGTCACGCTGCAAAACGAATGGACGGGGGAGAGCTTCGGCCCGTTTGCGTTCAACGCGGACGGCGAAGCGGTCTCCTGCGCGCTGACGCCGGGAGAATACCGCGTGAGCGCGTTTGAGTTGCCGGAAAACATGGAGCTTGGCATGCTCTCCTGCGCCGGAGAGGAGAGCAGACAGACCGACGGTCTGCTTTTGAAGGTCGATGCCGGCGCGGCGACGCGCGTTACGGCGGAGCTGCTGACCCGCGAGCGCGGAACGTTCGAGGTCGTCGCGCAGCGGATTGACGAGCGGGGCGAGGCGGAGCAGACGCGCCTGGAGGCGCCGCTCGAGCTTGAGCTGATCGATGAACAGGGTGCGGTGGCCGCCGATGTGGACGCGCTGGATGGATACGCGCAAATCGAAGCGCTGAGCGGTACCTATGTGCTGAGAATGGACGGACAGACCGCGAATTCGCTTGGCGTGCAGGCGGTGTCCCTGCCCTTTGAGCTGCCGGCGATGGACGAGGCCGTCGTGTTCTGCGACAGCAGGACGCGGCTGATCCTCTCTTCAGTCGGCGTTGACGGCACGCCCGTGTCCGGCGCGGTTTACAACGTCACGGACAGCACGGGCAGCACGATGCAGGTCGTTTGCGACGAGAGCGGCGAGGCGGTGACACCGCTGCTGGCAGCAGGCGAGGTGCGCGTGGAGACGCTGACTGCGCCGCAGAGCTGCGACGCCGCGCCGGTTTACAGCGTGAATGCCACAGCAGGCGAGGCGCTGCGCGTGCAGATCGTCCATGAGCGCTATGGCGAGGTGCGCCTGACCGTGCGCAAAAAGAGCCTGGACGACCGCGGTGGCGAAATCTTCGCGGCGATGCCTGGGGTGCATGTCCGCCTTTACCGCGTGGAAGGGCAGAGCATGACCGAGCTTGGCGTCATGCTGGCTGCCGATGCGGATGGAAGCGTGCGCACTGCGCTGCCGGCGGGCGAATATATCGCCCAGCTTGACGCGGACAGCCTGCCGGAGAATTGCCGGGCGGGCGAGGCGCTGCGCTTTGCGACAGAAAATGAGACGATGACCGAGGGGGAGCTGACGGCGTCGGATGTGCTGGGCGGCATTCGCGTGCGGATGACGGGCAGCGACTTGAGCGACGAGCTGCTGGCGCAGATTCGCTTTGAGCTGGCGGATACCTCGGGCGCCGTGACTGACCTGACCATGCAGGACGGGGCGTTCTACGCGGGCGCACTGCCGGCAGGCACCTATCTGCTGCGTCAGACGCAGCTGCCGGCAGGCTATACGCTGGCGGCGGACAGAACGGTCAGCATCACCGGCGCGGAGGTTGCGGCCGTGGAGGTGCCGCTGGAGGAGTACGCGGAAGTGACCGTCCTCAAGACAGGCCTTACGTTCAGCGACAGCCTGCAGGCCTATATCGTTCCGCTGACGGGACAATACGGCGTCTATACGATGGAGGATGGGCAGATGAAGCCCTATCCCACGGAGGGCGCGCAGGCGACGCTCTGGTCCAACGTTACGACGGAGCAGATTGAGCAGGGCAAGGCCGCAAAGCTCAAGCTCCCGGCTTCGCTGGAGGGAACGACGTATTACTTCAAAGAGCTCGGCGCGGCGCAGGGCTTTGCCGCGGATGAGGAATACCACGAGCTTCGCCTGGTCGCCGGGCAGCAGGCAAAGCTTGAGTGTGCCGTCTCCAGCGACAGGGGCTTCTTTGAGCTGGAGCAGCGCGACGCGGACAGCGGCGAGCTGGTTGCGGGCGGACAATACGCGTTGATTGACGGCGAGAGCGGGGAGACCGTGCTGACCTTCGCGCCGGACGGGAAGGCCTATCGCAACGCGATGGCGGTGCCCGTAGGAACCTATACGCTGCGCCAGATGGAGGCTGCGCAGGGCTACGCCCTCAGCGAAACGGCTGAGCAGACGGTCGTCATCGAGCCATATCTGACACAGGGTGGATATGTCACGCCTGTTTCCTTTTCCTGCGCGCGCATTCCGCAGTCGCAGGAGCTGGAGGCGATCGAGGATCTGTATGCCGCCAGAGAGCAGGGGCTGACGCTGGTGAGCGTCGATCTGGCCCAGCTTGAGCCTGGCGATACGCTCACAACGCCCCAGGTCAGCGTTCGTGTCGCGTCGCAGACGGGCGCGCGCGTCAACGTCGCCAACGTTGTGCTGGGCGCGGCGGGGGACGCGCAGGGCGGCGAATACCTCGCGCGGGTTGAATATTGTCTGGCAGGCGGCGGCTGGCAGCCCTCGGACGCGCGGATGACGGGCGTGCTCAGCGCGCCTACAGCTGTGAACCTTGCGGATGTTGCTGATGACGTCTGCGCCATCCGCGTGACGTATCTGAACGCGCAGACGGGCGAGGAGATTGCCGGAAACGGCTTTGCGCCGGGCCAGGTGACGCTCAATGTGCGCGCTGGCGTGTCAGAGACGGTAGCGCTGCGCGCCGAGGCGTCCTTTGAGGGCAAGCTGATCTACCGCACGGCTTTTGGCGGCAGGGAGGAGACGATCCTGCGGACGGACGCTCGGGAGATCGCGTTTGACGCGGTGGGCGATGGGGCCTTTGGCACCGTGTCGGCCGGACGCGACGGCCGCATCACCGGCACGGTCTTCTTTGACGAGAACGCGGACGGTGTGATGAACGCGTCGGAAAAGTCGCGCTACGCGGGCCTGACGGTGCAGCTGCTTTCGCAGAGCGGCGACGTCGTGGAAAGCTGCCGCACCGACGCGCAGGGCACCTACAGGTTTACGTCGCTCGCCAGCGGCGTTTACACGGTTCGGTTTGACGCGGGCGAGAGCGTTGTCTTCTCCTCAAGCAGCCGCTTCAGCGCGCATCAGGTCAGTGGTATTGTGGATTCCCGCTTTGGGATGAGTGCGCCCCTGACGATTGACGGCGATCATACCGATTATGTTGTCCATGCGGGTTGCCTCTACGCTGCCGCAGTCGAGGGCAGGATTTTTGAACGCACGGAAAGCGACCTGGAGGGTATGGGCGGCGTTGGCGTGGAGATTCGCGCGGTCGGAGCGGATGCGGACGAGGAGCCCGTCGTGATTCTGACCGACGACACGGGCGGATTCAGAGCCGCGTCCCTGCTTCCGGGAACCTATGAGGTCAGCATCGAGGTGCCCTCGGGCTTCCTCTTTGAGGAGGCTGAGGATGGGATGATCCTCAGCACGGTCAACCTCAGCCAGGGCGATACCTTCCTGCTCGGCGGCGAAGCCGGCCTTGTCGGGGAGCGCGCAGGAAGCATTGCTGGCGCCGTGCGCGTGGATGACGACGGCGACGGCGTGATCGCTTCCGGGGCGCAGACGCTCCCGGGCGTGAAGGTTGTGCTTCTGCGGGCGCAGGATGGGCATACCGAACCGGTCGCAGAGACGATCACGGATGCGCAAGGCGAATATGCCTTTGACAGTCTCTACGCGGGCAAATACAGCGTTCTCTTCGAGCTGGGCGGTGAATGGACGTTCACGCGCCATGGCGCAGACTCCTGTGTCTACGGCGCGGTCTCCCAGAGCGGCGGAAGCAGGGTCTTTGACCTTGCGCCGGGCGAGCAGAAGCAGGGGCTGGATGCGGGCGTGACGCTCCCGGCGCAGCTCACCGTGACGGTCTTCATGGACACGCATGTGGATGGGCAGAAGAGCACCTACGAGGAAGGACTGGAGGGCGTGAGCATCTCGCTGATTCGTCTGGAGGACGGCGAGGAGGCCGAGTCCGTCACCTACCGTACCGGCGAGGATGGAAGCATCGTTTTTGCGGGCGTGAGCCCGGGTGAATATGTTCTCTCCTATCAGATGCCGGGGCTCTGGCGTGCGACGAAGAACGTCGACGCTGCCACGACTTCGTATCCGGTGAGCTGCGTACCCCAGAGCGCGCTGTCAACCGGCAGCAGCGAGCCGTTTGCCCTGACGATGGGCCAGACGGGCATGCATCTGTATATCGGCGCCATGCTCTCCGGATCCATCGGCGGCATCGTCTATGACGACAGCGATGATGACGCGGCGCGCAGTGAGACGGAGGAGGCCTGCGAGGGCGTCCTGGTGGAGCTGCTCGACGTGCAGGGCACCGTGATCGAAGAGACGCAGACGGAGGCGGACGGCAGCTATATCTTTGAGGGACTTGCGCCCGGACGGTATTTTGTCCGGTTTACGGCGCAGGGCGAATGCGGCTTCTCCGCGACGGAGCGTACGATGATGCGCGGCGGCGTGCAGCGGAGCGACACGTCGGTGGGCATGTCGCGAAGCATCACCGTCTCGGCGGGCACCTCGGTGTCGACCGCAGACGCGGGTGTCGTGCGCCTGAGCGATGTCTCGGGCAAAATCTGGGTGGATGCCGACAATGACGGCGTGATCGCGGAGAACGAGAGCGGGCTTGCGGGCGTGAGCGTGCAGCTGATGAATGGCACGGGCAGGACGATTCTCTCGACCGCGCAGACGAATGATCAGGGCGGCTTCAGCTTTGCGGGGCTGCGCCCGGGCAGCTATATGCTGCGCGTGGACGCGCCGCAGGACTACGTCTTCTCTGGCGCGATGCAGGGCGGCGCGCTGCCGCTTGACAGCGCGCGCGACGGACACGGCTACTCGGCCTCCTTTGAGCTGCTGGGCGGCGTTCATGTGGATCAGATCGGCTATGGTCTGCTGACACAGGGCACCGTCAGCGGTGTCATCTGGACGGACGCGGACTACGACGGATGGCTGGGCGAGGAAGAGAGCGGCCTTCGCGGCGCGACGGTGGAGCTGTGTCTCACCGATGGAACGCCGGTCGCTCAGATGCAGACGGCCAGAACCGGCGCGTTCTCGTTCGGCGGCGTGATGCCTGGCGAATACGATCTGACCGTGACGCTGCCGGAGGGCTATGTCTATACGGCAGAGGGCGGAGATTCTGCCGCGATGCATTCGGATTCCCTGAGCCAGCGCATTGAGCTGGGCGAGATGACGATGGGCGGCGCAATGACGGATATCCGCGTCGGCGCGCTGATGAGCTCGAGCGTGGGCGGCGTGGTCTGGTATGACGCAGATGACGACGGGCGCAGGCAGACGACCAGCGAGGGGCTTCCCGGCGTGCGCGTGACGCTGAGCATGCTCAGCGGAAACGACGCGGGCAGGACGATGGAGACCTTTACGGGTGCGGATGGCGCATACCGCTTTGACGGCGTGATGCCGGGCGACGCGGCGCTGACATTTACGCTGGAAAATGGTTTTGCCTTTGCCCGCAGCGCAGCGGGCACCAGGCGCGTGAGCATCGTGCCGCAGACGGACGCCCTGAGCGCGACGAGCGGGGCGATTGCCGTGATATCCGGCGAAAACCAGCTGGAGCTTGACTGCGGTGCGGTGGGTGTCGGCGTTGTGAGCGGCACCGTCTGGGAGGACAGCGAATATGACGGACGCAGGAGCACGTCGGAACGCGGCGTCGCGGGCGCGCAGGCCGCGCTGATCGACGCGCTCAGCGGCGAGGTGCTGCGCACAGCCGTCACTGACGAAACGGGCGCATACGCGATCGATTTCGTCCGTATGGGCGAATATCAGGTTTGCATCGCGCTGCCCGACGGACGAATCTTCACGAAGGACGGCGAGAGCGCCGTGGCACAGAGCGACAGCAGCGAGGGCCTGACGCAGCGGTTTGCGCTGGCGATGGGCGAAAGCGTCTCCGGGCTTGACGTGGGCGCCATCACTCCGGCTGTCATCGAGGGACAGCTCCGCGTGGATGCCAACCTGGACGGCGCCTGTGGCGAGGACGAGGAGGGTCTGGCCGACGCTGTGGTCACCCTGATGCAGGGCGGCACGGTCGTGGCGACGGCCTCCACAGACAAGGCGGGCGCTTTCCGACTCGACACGCTGCGCCCGGGAAGCTACCGCGTGCGCGTGTCGCTGCCCTCGAGGGCACTCTTTGCGCAGGGCGTTGCGCTCAGGCTGGCTGATCCCGACGCACAGGAGGGGGAAACCGGCGAAATGACGCTCGCCATGGGCGAGAAGGTGACGCTGGATGCGATTCCCGCCGTGATCGGCTCGACCGTTTCCGGCCGCGCCTGGAGCGACGAAAATGCGGATGGACGCATGGACGCGAATGAGCCTGCGCTTACGGGCGTGATGGCGGAGCTGCTCCTGGAGGGCAGGACAATCGATTCTGCCGAGGTGGGAGAGGACGGCAGCTATGCCTTCCGCCTGCTGCGAAACGGGCGCTATGCTGTACGCTTCACATTGCCGGAGGGTATGCTGCTTGCCGATCAGAGCGCGGGGGATTCGGGCGTTTCAAGCGTCCCCGTCGTTCCCGGAAACGCCGGCACGACGGACGAGTTTGAGCTTGCGATGGGCGAGACGAGAAAGGACGTCAATGTCGGCGGCATCCGCCCGGGCGAGATTGGCGACAGCGTCTGGCTTGATGAAAACGCCAATGGGCTGCAGGACTACCGGGAGCCGCTGCTTGCGGGCGTGAGCGTCACGCTGCTTCGCGCGGCGGAGGGCAGCGCCTTGCAGGAGATCGCCACGACGGTCAGCGACGAATACGGCTACTACCGCTTTGCTGACCTGCGGCCGGGCAACTACGTCCTGCGCGTCGACACGCAGGGCGGAACGCTGACGGAGCGCTTCGGCGCGCCGCTAGGCGAGATCGACAGCGATGCGGATCCCGCGACGGGAGAGACGGAGGTCATCAACCTTCAGTCCGGGCAGACCTGTCTGAATGTCGATTTTGGCTTCACGGCATACGGCACAGGACACTAAACATAAAAACCCCGCAGCGGACAACGCCAGCCGTACAGGGCTGACAGTCCGTTGCGGGGTTTCTTTACTTGTCGGGAATGGTCACAATCAGGCGTTTTGCATGCCGCGCGGCAGGCGGGAGGATGCGCCTCATTCAGCCGGCCTGTCCGTTACAGGCCGACCTGGCCGGCGACAGCCGCCGCCGCGTCCGCCATGAGCGGATTGTCCACGGTCTCGATGGCGCCCTCGTCGCAAAGCTGCGCGGCCTTCGCGTCAAACGGAAGCTGGGCGAGCACGGGCAGGCTGAGGCTGGCGGCCTCCTGCGCGATGCGGGACTTGCCGAAGAGCTCGATGCGCTTGCCGCAGTCAGGACAGAGTGCGTAGGACATATTCTCGATCAGACCAAGCACGGGAATATGCATCATGGCGGCCATGTTGACCGCCTTGCGCACGATCATGCCGACCAGATCCTGCGGGGTGGAGACAACCACGACGCCGGAGAGCGGGATGCTCTGGAAGACGGTCAGCGGCACGTCGCCCGTTCCCGGAGGCATGTCGATGACCATCACGTCGAGCTCGCCCCAGGAGACATCCTCCCAGAACTGCTTGACCGCGCCGGCGATGACCGGGCCGCGCCAGATGACGGGCGCGTCGTCCTGCTCGAGGATGAGGTTGATGCTCATCACCTTGATGCCGCTCTCGGTCTCGGCGGGGAAGATATGCTCGCCGTCGCCGAAGGCCTTCTCGCGGATGCCGAACATGCGGGGAATGGAAGGGCCGGTGATGTCGGCGTCCAGAACGCCAACGCGGTAGCCCATGCGGCGCAGCATGACGGCCAGCTCGCCGGAGACGAGGGATTTGCCGACGCCGCCCTTGCCGCTGACCACGCCAATGACCTTGCGCACCTTGGGCGGCTCCTTGGGCGGTTCGCTGCCTGCGGCGCTGTGGTTATGGCTGCAACCGGCGCAGGCGGGCTTTGTCCCGCATTCGCTGGGCGCGCAGCCCTGCTGAAGTTCCTCAGACACGGAAATTACTCCTTTCAGACCGGCTTGAATTCTGCTATAATGGTTTTGCATGATTTTGCCGGCGATATGCATCTCATATCATACCATGTTTTTCTAAAAAAGCAAGGGCGCTTTGGGATTGCAGGGCGCCGGTTGGGAGCGCACTCTTTGAATATGGGGAGGAAAGCGCCCGGTTTTTTCGCGTTTTCGGGCGCATGCCCGTCATGACGCCGGTGGCGCTATGCGCCGGAGAGGAAAAGGATGATCAGAAAGGTGTTACGATGCGCGGCTGGCCTTGCGCTGCTGCTTGCGCTGCTGCCGGGCTTGGCCGTCTGCGCAGAATACGACGCTCAGACGGCGGAGAACTGGCTTGCCGGCTTTGCCGCGGCGCTGCCGGGTCAGCCTCTGCTCAACGATCCGCTGGAGACCGCCGATCCCGCGAAGGGCGGCCAGGTGCTCCTGGAATATGCGTTTGGCACGGTGCTGGCCCGGACGGCGGAGAACCCCTCCGGGGCGGACATCCTGGAGATCGACCTGCGCACACAGGAGATCGAGGATTGCCTGGGCCTGCGCGTGGGCATGCCGCTTGACGCGGTGCTTGGCGGGCTGAGCCTCCATGCGGGGGCTGCGCCGCTTGACGTGCTGCGCACACAGGAGGCGGGCATCGGCTGGAGCTGGGCCTATGTGGGCGAAAGCGGCGTCTATGGCGTGGAGCATGTGAGCTATGGCGGCGAGGGCCTCTCAATGAAGGAATACACGCTGACCTATGTCATTGACGGCGGCGTGATCAGCACGATCCGCATGCGCGTGTCGCAGGCCACGCAGGCCCAAGCTGAGGAGGCGTTTGGAACCGCGCAGGAGATTGCTCAGCGCCAGGCGGCGTCGCTCCTTGTGCGGGAGAACGAGAGTGCGCCGTTTTCGCAGAGCGATCTTCAGGTGATGGGGGCGCAGGCGCTGGGCGCGGCTGTGGATCAGTTTGTGCTCGCCATGGGCGAGCCTGAGGCGGTGCAGACGCTGCCGGAGGGGCGGCTGCTGCTCTATCGCGGCGCGGCGGCGCAGCTCGGGCTCAACGTTCAGACGGGTCAGGAGATCGTTCTGGGCGTCAGCGTGACGGACGAGGCGATTTGGGGGCCGCGCGGCCTGCGGGTTGGCATGAGCCTGCAGGAGGCGGCTGCGCTGTTTGCCTGCCGTCAGGCGGTCTACGCCAGCGGCGGCACGTTGTATCTCCTTGGGGAGGCAGCCGGTGATCCGCCCTGCGGGGAATACCTGCCCGAGGACGGCGGCGGCACGCTGCGCTATGCCTGCCTGCGCGGCGACGGCAGCACGGGCATGCTGGAAATCGGCATTCAGGATGGCGCCGTCGCCTACTGGCATCTGTTCGACGGCACACGGGAAGGGGCGGATGGAGATGGCGGCTGAAGCGGAGGCGCGCTACACGCTGCGCAACGCGCGCTGTCTGGCGGCGGACTATTTGAGCCGCTGCGTGCGCGAGGGCGACACGGTCGTCGACGCGACGATGGGCAACGGCGGCGACACGCTCTTTCTGTGCGGACTGGTTGGGGAGACGGGCCGTGTGATCGCCTTTGACGTGCAGGAGGCCGCCGTGAGCAGGACGCGGGAGCGGCTTGCGCAGGCCGGCGTGCTGGAGCGCGCGCAGCTGCTTCTGGCAGGACACGAGACGATGCGCGAGCATGTGCAGGGGCCCGTGCAGGCGGTGATGTTCAACCTGGGCTGGCTTCCAGGCGCGGCGCACGCGGTGACCACCCGCGTGGAGACGACGCTCGAAGCGGTTTCTTCTGCTGTGGAGCTTCTTGCCCCGGGAGGCATGGCGACGGTCTGCATCTATCCGGGCCACGAGGAGGGAACGCGCGAGCTGGAGGCGCTGCTTGACTACGCCGCATCGCTCGATGTTCGCCGCTACAACGTGCTGCATCACCGGTTTCTCTGCGCGCCGACGCATACGCCTCAGCTGATTGTCATTCAGCGGATGGCCCCGCCACCAGGGCGCTAAGTTTTTGTTAATTCTGTCGCAAAAACCCTTTTTTTGAAAAACAGGGAGGAAATAAGGCGATTTCCGTTGAATCATGTAAACGGGATAAATTGTATCTGGAGCGGAGAATCGCAAGAAAAACCGCTCCGGAACCCTATGATTACGGAGGCGATAGTGGAATGAGCACCCTTCAGGATCTCAATCAGGTGCTCTCGCGCAAGCAGGACATTCTCTCCGGGAATGCCGCGGGCGTTGAGAAACAGAAGAAGAGCGGCAAGCTGACTGCGCGCGAGCGCATTGAGCTGCTGCTGGACGCGGGCAGCTTCGTCGAGCAGGGCATGCTCGTCGCCGACGCCGGCGTCGTGACGGGCTCCGGCACGGTCGACGGCCGTCCGGTGTATGTCTTCGCGCAGGATTTTGCCGTCATGGACGGCGCTGTCGGCGCGAAGCAGGCGAAAAAGATCGTCAAGGTTCTTGAGCTGGCCCGCAAGACGGGCACGCCGGTGGTCGCCATGTGCGACAGCAACGGCGCGCGCGTGGCCGAGGGCGCGCTGGCGCTGGAGGCTTACGCGGACATCTTTGCGCACATGGCGCGTCTGAGCGGCGTGGTGCCGATGATCACGCTGGTGCTCGGCCCGTGCGTCGGCGCGGCTGCGATGATGGCGGAGCTTTCCGACCTCGTGTTTGTGGCCAAGCCCGCCGGCGTGCTGCTGGTTGCCGGCCCGCAGGTGCTTGCCTCCACCATGGGCAAGAGCCTGACGGCCGAGGAGCTGGGCGGAGGCAAGACCGCCGTCGAGAGCGGCGCGGCGCACTTTGCCTGCGAGACCGAGGAAGAGGCCATCGCGCAGGTCAAGACCGTGCTGGGCATGCTCCCGGCCAACAACCTCGAGGATGCGCCCTTTGCCGTCGAAGAGGATATGAACCGCCTGGTCGACGGCCTGGAGGCTGGCGCCGAAGGCCGCGACGTGATCGCGAAGCTGGCGGATACCGGCTCTGTGGTTGAGGTCGGCAAGGGCCATACCGGCGCTGTCACCGCGCTGGCAAAGCTCGCGGGCCGCACGGTCGCGTTTGTCTACACGGGCAAGGGCGACACCTGCGACAAGCGCATGAAGAAGATCACCCGCTTTGTCCGCTTTGCGGATTGCTACAATATCCCCGTGGTGTCCCTGATCGATTCTACGGGCCTGACGATCTTCGACACCGTCGATCGTCAGATGAGCGTGCTCAAGGCCGCGTCCTCGATGATCTACGCATACAGTGAGGCGACGACCGTCAAGGTTGCGCTCGTGATCGGCAACGCCGTTGGCGCCGCGTATGTCGCGATGGGCGGCAGCGCAAATGCCGACGCGACCTATGCCTGGCCGGGCGCCGTGATCAGCCCGCTGACCGGCGAGGCCGCGATTCAGGTGATGTGGAAGGACGAGATCAAGAGCAGCACGGGCGATGCGGTCGCCGCGCGCGCTGAGCTCGCCGCCAAGTATGAGGCCGAGGTGGCCGACGGCGTCAACGCCGCCGCGCAGGGCCTCATCGACGACGTGATTGATCCGGCGGACAGCCGCAAGACGATCATCGCCGCGCTGGAGCTCCTCTCGAGCAAGCGCGATTCCAATCCGCCCAAGAAGCACGGCAACATGCCGCTGTAATCAGGGGAGGAAAGATCGATGTCAGGAATCTTTGCGAAGCTGCAGTACGGTCTCTCCGTTGCCGTCGTCGGTATCGCCACGGTGTTCGTCGGCCTGATCATCCTGATTGGCCTGATCAAGCTGATGGATTTTGTGCTGAGCGCCACGTCGGGCAAGAAGAAGGCTGCTGCGCCCGCGCCCGCCCCTGCGGCGGCGCCCGCGCCGGCTGTCGAGGAGACCGTTGCTGAGGAAGACGACGGCGAGCTGATCGCCGTGATCGCCGCGGCTGTGGCCGCAGCGATGGAGGCTGCCGGGGAGGAGAACACGTCCGGTTTCGTCGTGCGCTCCATCCGCCGCATCAACAATGCGCCCGCGTGGAACCGCGCTGGACGCGAGGAGCAGGTCTACAGCCGCATGTAAACGGCAGCCTGCATGAGACGAGAGAAAACAGACGAGGAGGATCTCCATTATGCGTAATTTTGTGATCACCGTGAACGGCACCCAGTATGAGGTCGCCGTCGAGGAAGTTGAAGCCGGCGCTGCTCCTGTCGCCGCTGCTCCCGCTGCTGCTGCGAAGGCCGCTCCCGCGCCGAAGGCTGCCCCGAAGGCCGCCGCGCCGAAGGCTGTCGCTGGTGAGAAGGTTGCCGCGCCGATGCCGGGCAACATCATCGATGTGAAGGTGCAGGCCGGCTCCACCGTCAAGAAGGGCGACGTGCTGGTCGTACTGGAGGCCATGAAGATGGAGAACGAGATCATGGCGCCGCGCGATGCGAAGGTCGTGCAGGTGCTGGCCAGCAAGGGCGCGGCTGTCAATACGGGCGACGCGCTGGTCGTGCTCGAATAATTCGCAAAGGGGTTAAGCGCTGTGAAAAAGATTCTGAGTGTGTTCCTCGGACTGGCGCTGTGCTGCATGTTTGCGGCGCTGCCCGTTTGCGCCGAGGAAGCCGCTGCCCCGCAGGCGGAAGCGATCGCTGCCGAGCCCGCCGGCAACGGTTATGCGACACTGGTGTCCGAGCCGGACGCGCTCATCCCGGTCTATGTGGATGAGGAGGCGGAGGGCGCCGAGGGCACCGTGGAGCAGGCGATGGCGAATTTCAGCTTCACCGGAACGGTCATGGGCCTGGTCAAGGACTCGGGCATCTATCAGATCGTGAAGGGCAACTGGAAGAGCGTCGTCATGATCCTGATTTCGTTTGTGCTGCTGTATCTGGCCATTGTCAAGCAGTTTGAGCCGCTGCTGCTGATGCCCATCGCGTTTGGCATGCTGCTGACCAACCTGCCGCTGGCCGGCATCATGGACGAGCCGATTTACGAAATCATTTCCAACCCGACGTACCACGGCAAGGCTGGCGTGCCGATTTACAACGGAGAGGTGCTGGTTGGCTATCAGTACGTCAAGCAGAACGGCGGTCTGCTCTACTACCTGTATCAGGGTGTCAAGCTGGGCATCTTCCCGCCGCTCATCTTCATGGGTGTCGGCGCGATGACCGACTTTGGTCCGCTGATTGCCAACCCGATGTCCCTGCTGCTGGGCGCTGCCGCGCAGCTGGGCATCTTCCTGGCGTTCCTGCTGGCGCTGCTGCTGGGCTTCTCGCCCGCTGAGGCCGGCGCCATTGGCATCATCGGCGGCGCGGACGGCCCGACGGCCATCTACGTCACCACCAAGCTGGCTCCCGGCCTGTTGGGCCCGATCGCCATCGCCGCGTATTCCTACATGGCGCTGGTGCCGGTCATCCAGCCGCCGATCATGAAGGCCTTCACGAGCAAGAAGGACCGTCAGATCGTCATGGGCCAGCTCCGTCCGGTCTCCAAGACCGAGAAGATCATCTTCCCGATCATCGTGACCGTGCTGGTCTCCCTGATGCTCCCCAGCGCCGCGCCGCTGATCGGCTCGCTGATGCTGGGCAACCTGTTCAAGGAGTCCGGCGTGACCGACCGCCTCTCCAAGACCGCGCAGAACGAGCTGATGAACATCGTCACGATCTTCCTGGGCGTGACCGTCGGCGCGACCGCGAAGGCCGATACCTTCCTGCAGGCCCGCACGCTGATGATCATCGCGATGGGCATCTTCGCCTTCGGCGGCGGCACGCTGGGCGGCGTGCTGCTGGGCAACGTGATGTGCAAGCTCTCCGGCGGCAAGATCAACCCGCTGATTGGCTCTGCGGGCGTCTCTGCCGTGCCGATGGCGGCGCGCGTCTCCCAGAAGGTCGGCCAGCAGGAGAACCCGAGCAACTTCCTGCTGATGCACGCCATGGGCCCGAACGTGGCCGGCGTCATCGGCTCTGCGGTTGCGGCGGGCGTGTTCATCTCGATGTTCGGCTGATCGCCTGAAAGAAACCGCCTCTCCGCGGCGAAACATGCCGCGGGAGAGGCTTTCCCGCCGGGCGGCGGGACCATCAAAGAAGGAGGAATAGGATATGGGCAAGGTGCTTATCACCGATACCATTCTGCGCGACGCGCATCAGTCCCAGGCCGCGACCCGTATGCGTCTGGACGAGATGCTTCCCGTCGCTGACAAGCTCGACAAAGTGGGCTATTATTCTCTCGAGTGCTGGGGCGGCGCGACGTTTGACAGCTGCATGCGCTTCCTGAACGAGGATCCGTGGGAGCGTCTGCGCCAGCTGCGCAAGGCGATGCCCAACACGAAGCTGCAGATGCTCTTCCGCGGCCAGAACATTCTGGGCTACAAGCACTACGCGGACGACGTCGTCGACGCCTTCGTCAAAAAGTCCATCGAGAACGGCATCGATATCATCCGCATCTTCGACGCGCTCAACGACATGCGCAACCTGGAGCAGGCCGTCAAGTCCACCAAGAAGTACGGCGGCACGGCGGAGATCGCCATCAGCTACACGATCAGCCCGGTGCACACCGAGGAATACTTCGTCAAGCTGGCGAAGGAGATCGAGCAGATGGGCGCGGATTCCATCTGCATCAAGGATATGGCGAACCTGCTGCTCCCGTATGACGCCTACAGCCTCGTCAAGAAGCTCAAAGCGAATACCAAGCTACCGATCCACCTGCACACTCACAACACCGCCGGTACCGGCGCGATGACCATCCTCAAGGCCATTGAGGCGGGCTGCGACATCGTCGACACCGCGCTTTCCCCGCTGGCCGAGGGTACGTCCCAGCCGGCGACCGAGTCCCTTTGCGCTGCGCTCAAGGGCACCGAGTATGATCCGGGTCTGGATATGGATCTGATGAGCGAGTGTGCCGTGCATTTCCGCAAGGTGGCTGACCGCCTGCAGAAGGACGGCTGGCTCGATCCGGGCAAGGTGCTGCGCGTGGACGCGAACACCCTCAAGTATCAGGTTCCGGGCGGCATGCTTTCCAACATGATTGGCCAGCTCAAGCAGTTCAACGCGATGGACAAGTACTACGACGTGCTGGCTGAGATCCCGCAGGTCCGCAAGGACTTCGGCTATCCGCCGCTGGTCACGCCGACCTCTCAGATTGTCGGCACTCAGGCCGTCATGAACGTGCTCTTTGGCCGCTACAAGACCTTCCCGAACGAGTCCAAGGGCCTGCTGCGCGGAGAATACGGCCGCCTGCCGGGCGAGGTCAACGAGGAAGTTCGCAAGATGGCGATTGGCGACGACAAGGTCATCACCTGCCGTCCGGCTGATCTGCTCAAGCCCGAGATGGACAAGTACCGCGAGGAGATCCGCGACTACTACGAGCAGGAGGAGGACGTTCTGTCCTACGCGCTGTTCCCGAAGGTCGCGCCGAAGTTCTTCGAGTACCGTCAGGCGCAGAAGCTCAAGATCGATTCCACGATGCTTGACAAGGACAACAAGACCATGCCGGTGTAATGCCGCATACCGAGGCCGGACGGGGAAGCTCCTCGTCCGGCCTCTTTTGTGCGGCGCGCTGCAATGAGCTGCGGGAGACCATCAGGAAGGACGGAGGAAAGAAGCCATGAACAGACCTTCTGCCAGAGGGAGAATGCTCATTCTCCTCCTCGGCGCGGCAATCTATGCCGCGCTGTTTGCGATGCTCTCGCAGATCGACAAGTGCGGCACCTGCGCGGCGGGCACGACGGCTTTGCGCTTTCTGGATAAAATGCCGGTCGCACTGGCGGCGCTGTGGCTGCTGCTCTGCGCACTGCCCAGGGCACTTGATGCGCGCCGCAAGCCGGTTGAACGCAACAGGGAAGAGGGACGCTTTTTCACACCGGTGGCCTTTTTGCTGATTCTGCTCAGCTTCGTGCCGATGTTCCTGGTGTTTTATCCCGGGTCGTTCATGTATGATACGCAGCGGCAGACCTTCCAGATCGCGGGGAATGCCTACGACATGTTCCATCCGCTGCTGCATACGCTGATGATCCGTTTTGCGCTCTCGTTTCTCGACCGGTTGGGGTCGTTTGAGCGCTGCGCGGCGCTGTATTCGCTGATGCAGATGACGCTGCTGGCCGCATGCTTTGCGCTGACCTGCGCCTCGCTCTCGAGAATCCGATCCAGGCGCGCCGCGCGCTGGGCGGTGCTCTTCTTCATGCTTTATCCCACCCACATGGCGATGGCGAGCAACTGTATCAAGGATGTGCTCTTTTCGGGCTTCTTCGCGCTCTTTGTGACGCTGTGTGTGGAAGAGGCATGCAGGGGGCTGTCGCGCAGACACTGCGCACTGGCGGTTGTCAGCGGCATTCTGGCCTGTCTGCTGCGCAACAACATGATCTACGCGGTGATCGTCTGGGCCGTCATCCTCCTGATTTTCGGCAGAAGGATGAAGCGCCTGCTCGTCATGGCGCTGACGGTGATCGTGCTGGCGCAGGGCGCCAACGCCGCGCTGGGCGCGCTGACCGATGCGACGCATGGCAGCGTGGCAGAGATGCTCTCCGTGCCGATTCAGCAGCTTGCCCGGGCCTACCGCGAGAGGCCGGAGTGCTTTACCGAAGAGGATATCGCCTGCATGGATGCGCTCTTCCCGGATCAGGCCTACCTGCTCTACGAGCCGACGCTCTCCGATCCCGTCAAGAACGCGATGGATACGGACTGGCTTCAGGCGCATAGCGCTCAGGCGCTTGCGCTCTGGGCGCGCATTGGGCGGCAGTATCCGGGCATCTATCTGGATGCCTTTCTCAACCTGACGCTGCCGTCGCTCTATCCGTATTCGAAGTACCGCGTCGCGCAGCCCTACATCGAGGTCGGCCTGCAAAACCATGTGCTCACAGGCCCGTTCGCGCAGCCGGATATGACCTCGCCCGCCCGGTTTGAGGGCATCCGGAGATGGCTGGACGAACACATTTTCAAGACGGGCGCGGATGATGTGCCCGGGGTGCGATATCTGTTCAACACGGGCGCGATCTTCTGGCTTTGCGGGCTTTGCGTGCTGGTTGCGGCGATGCGCGGCGATGGAAAGCGGCTGCTCGTGCTCGCCCTGCCGGTTTTGCTGTACATGACTTATCTGCTCGGCCCGGTCATGCAGGGCAGGTATCTCTATCCGTTTGTCTGTATTCTGCCCACGCTGCTTATGCCGGGCAGACCCTTGCAGCCCAGCGCTGCGAAGGAAACAATAGGCGAATAAAGAATGTCCCCTTCGGCATGGGCAGCGCCCAAAACCGAAGGGGACATTTGTATGCGCTTCAGGCAGAATTGGCTTACAGCCTCGCCAGGGCGGCGTCAAGGCGCTTCAGGGTTTCCTCCCTACCCAGCAGGTAGGCCATTTCAAAGGCTCCGCCCGGGGTCGCGGCGCGGCCGGTGATCGCGATGCGCAGCGGCCAGAGAACGGTCGCGTTCTTCATGCCGCTTTGCGGGATGGCGGCCATGACGACGTCGTGCAGGTTGGCCTCCGTCCAATTGCTAATGCCCTCGAGAATCGGCTTCACAAACTCAAGCGCGGCCTTGCTGGTCTCGGGTGTCGACTTGCTCTTCTTGTTGGTGAAGAGCGTCATGTCGAGCTCGGGCATCTCCGCGAGGAAATCGACCATGCCGGGGAGCTGGCTGAAGATCTCCGTACGCGCCTGGAGCAGCTCGCAGAGGCGGTCAAGATCGAACTTTTCCGGATCGAGCACGCGGGTCAGCCAGGGCTTTGCGGCCTCGGCGTAGGCTTCCGGTGTCATGCGGCGGATGTATTCCGCGTTGAACCAGTTGAGCTTTTCCGTGTTGAAGATCGATGGGCTTTTGTTGATGCCCTTTTCGTCGAAGACGCGGATGAGATCCTCCATCGAGAAGAATTCCTCGTTGGTGTCCTTGGGCGCCCAACCGAGCAGCGCGATGAAGTTGATGATGGCCTCCTTGAGGTAGCCCTTCTCGAGCAGATCCTCGAACGAAGGATCGCCGTAGCGCTTGGAGAGCTTGCGGACGACCGGCTGTGTGTTGCCGTTATCGTCAAGGATCGGCTGGCGGGTGGCCTTATCCATCAGCACGGACTCAACCATGACCGGCGGCAGATGCAGGTAGACCGGCGGCTGCCAGCCAAAGGCCTCGTAGAGCAGGTTGTACTTGGGTGCGGAGGAGAGATACTCCGTGCCGCGCATGACATGCGAGATCGCCATCAGATGGTCGTCGATGACGTTGGCGAAGTTGTAGGTCGGCAGACCGTCGGCCTTGATGAGCACGTTGTCGTCGAGCGTGTCGCAGTCGACCTCGACATGGCCGTAGAGCATGTCGTCAAACGAGGCCTTGCCCGTGGTCGGCACGTTCTGGCGGATGACATAGGGCTCGCCGGCGGCGATGCGGCGCTTGGCCTCCTGCAGGCTCACCGTGTGCAGACACTTTTTGTTGTACTTGTAGGTCTCGCCCCGGGCCTCGGCCTCTTTGCGCTGCTGCTCCAGGTCTTCCTTCGTGCAGAAGCAGCAGTAGGCGCCGCCCTTTTCGACGAGCTCCCAAGCGTACTTGGGGTAGAGGTCGCGGCGCTGGGTCTGGATGTAGGGGCCGTAATCGCCGCCAACATCCGGGCCCTCGTCATAATCGAGGCCGGCCTGACGCATGGACTTGTAGATCAGGTCAACTGCGCCGGGCACCTCGCGCTCCTGGTCGGTGTCCTCGATGCGCAGGATGAACTTGCCGCCGTGCTTTCTGGCGAACAGATAGGTATACAGCGCGGTGCGCAGACCGCCGAGATGCAGATATCCCGTCGGGCTGGGCGCAAAGCGCGTGCGGACTTCGGTAGACATCAGAATCGCTCTCTTTCTCTCGATGATCGGGGTCAGGCCTCCGGCTTGTAGCTGTCCTTGAGGATCACGACGCGGTTGAAGACGGCCATCTCATCCGTGGAGTCCTTGTCCTTGCAGAAGTAGGCGGTGCGCATGAACTGGAAGCTGTCGCCCACCTTGGCTTCCGCCAGCCACGGCTCGCCATAGCCATGCACGACCTTGAGGGAATCCGGGTTGACCTGTCGCAGGAAGTCGTCGCCGGAATCGACCGTCTCCTCGGCGTCGTCACTTTCGTCAGTGGCCATGACATCCGGCGCGGGCGCGCTCTCCTCGGACGGCTTATCGCCATCGAGAATCAGCACGTCGTACAGACGCGCTTCAAACGGCATGTTCTGCGTGGCGCTGACCCAATGCAGCGTCTTGCCGTTGCCCTTGACCTTGCGGTCCGCGCCCTCGCAGCCGGATTTCGTGGCCAGATCGGCCGTGCAGTAGATGCAGGAGACCTCGCCGTTTTCGTCCAGATCGTAGCCGGTGCAGGCGATGATGTAGGCGCCCTTGAGGCGAACCTCGCCGTCGGGCTTGAGGCGCTGGAACTTCTTCGTGCCCTCGACCATGAAATCCTCGCGTTCGATGTAGATCTCGCGGGTGAGGGGAACGGTGTGCGTGCCCATCTCCGGCTTCTTGGGATGGTTTTCGATCTCACAGAGCTCGACGGCATCCTCCGGAATGTTGGTCAGCACGACCTTGACCGGATTGAGCACGGCCATCGCGCGGGGCGCAACCTCGTTGAGGTCGTTGCGCACACAGTGCTCCAGCAGGCGATGGTCGACAGTGGAATCGGCCTTGGAGACGCCGATGCGGTCGATGAAATCGCGCACGGCGGCCTTGGTGTAGCCGCGGCGGCGCATGCCGGCGAGCGTGGGCATGCGCGGATCGTCCCAGCCAGCGACGTGGCCTTCCTCCACGAGCTTGCGCAGCTTGCGCTTGCTCATGACGGTGCCGGTCAGGTTGAGGCGGGCAAATTCGATCTGGCGCGGCTTCTGCTCAAAGTTGCAGACGTTGACCACCCAGTCGTACAGCGGACGATGGATCTCATATTCGAGAGAGCAGAGCGAATGCGTGACACCCTCGAGCGCGTCGCCGATCGGATGGGCAAAGTCGTACATCGGATAGATGCACCACTTGTCGCCAGTACGGTGATGCGTGCAATACTTGATGCGGTAGATGGTGGGATCGCGCAGGTTGATGTTGGGCGAGGCCATGTCGATCTTCGCGCGCAGAACGCGGGAGCCCTCCGGGAATTCGCCGTTCTTCATGCGCAGGAAGAGATCCATATTCTCCTCGGGCGTGCGGTCACGATAGGGGGAATTCTTGCCGGGCTGGGTCAGCGTGCCGCGGTAGGCACGGATTTCCTCCTTGGAGAGGTCGTCGACATAGGCAAGGCCCCGGCGGATCAGATCGAGCGCAAACTCGTAAATCTGATCGTACTGCTCCGAGGCATAATAGACGCCCGCATACTCAAAGCCGAGCCAATGGATGTCATCCTTGATGGCCTCGACAAATTCTTCCTTTTCCTTGGTCGGATTCGTGTCGTCAAAGCGCAGGTTGCAAATGCCGCCGAACTTCTCGGCGGTGGTAAAATCCACCGCCAGCGCTTTCACATGGCCGATATGCAGATAGCCGTTGGGCTCGGGCGGGAAGCGCGTTTGGACACGGCCGTCATTCTTGCCCGCGGCGAGGTCGGCCTTGATGGCTTCCCAGATAAAGTTGCTCTTCTCCTTGACTTCTTCTGCCATGGAAATCCCTCCTTAGGAATCCTTAGTATCCATAATAAAGTAGTATACTATACCGGGGACACAGAAGCAAGACCTCATAAAAAATATTGCTGAAACAGACAAAAAACGTGTGCGGCGGATAAGGAAAGCGACGAGAACCGGGACAAAAAAGAGAGAGGGGATACCCCCTCTCTCAAGGATGCCATGCGATTTACTTGATCGCCTGAGAAACGGCAACCGCGACGGCGACGGTCGCGCCGACCATCGGGTTGTTGCCCATGCCGATCAGGCCCATCATCTCGACGTGCGCCGGGACGGAGGAGCTACCCGCAAACTGGGCGTCGGAGTGCATGCGGCCCATGGTGTCGGTCATGCCGTAGGAGGCAGGGCCGGCGGCCATGTTGTCCGGATGCAGGGTACGGCCCGTGCCGCCGCCGGAAGCGACGGAGAAATACTTCTTGCCGTTCTCGATGCACCACTTCTTGTAGGTGCCGGCGACCGGATGCTGGAAGCGGGTCGGGTTGGTGGAGTTGCCGGTGATGGAGACGTCGACGCCCTCGTGACGCATGATGGCCACGCCCTCGTTGACGTCGTCCGCGCCGTAGCAGCGAACCTTCGCGCGCTCGCCGTCGGAGAAGGCAGTCTCCTTGACGATCTTGAGCTCGCCGGTATGATAGTCATACTGGGTCTTGCAGTAGGTGAAGCCGTTGATGCGGCTGATGATGTAGGCCGCGTCCTTGCCCAGGCCGTTCAGGATGACGCGCAGCGGCTCTTTGCGGGCCTTGTTGGCGGTGCGGGCCAGGCCGATCGCGCCCTCGGCAGCCGCGAAGGACTCGTGACCGGCGAGGAAGGCGAAGCACTTGGTCTCCTCGCGCAGCAGCATCGCGCCCAGATTGCCGTGGCCGAGGCCGACCTTGCGCTGATCCGCGACGGAGCCGGGGATGCAGAAGGCCTGGATGCCCTCGCCGATGGCCTCGGAGGCCTCAGCGGCGTTGGTGCAGTGCTTGGCGAGCGCGATGCCCGCGCCGAGCGTGTACGCCCAGACGGCGTTCTCGAAGGCGATGGGCTGAATGCCGCGAACGATGGAATCAACGTCCACGCCGATGGCGAGCAGCTTCTCTTTCACTTCGTCCAGAGAGGCATAGCCGTATTTCGCAAGAACCTTCTCAATCTGAGGGATTCTTCTCTCGTAGCTTTCGAACTGAGCCATGAATACCTCTCCTTTCTTACTCGTTGCGCGGGTCGATGTACTTGGCGGCGTTGGCGAAGCGGCCGTAGGTGCCGACGTTCTTCTCGTAGGCTTCCTTCGGATCGACGCCCTTCTTGATAGCGGCCATCATCTTTCCGAGATGCACGAACTGGTAGCCGCAGATCTCATCGTTCTCGTCGAGCGCGCACTTGAGCACATAGCCCTCGGCCATCTCAAGGTAGCGCGGGCCCTTCTTGGCCGTGCCATACATGGTGCCGACCTGGCTGCGCAGGCCCTTGCCCAGATCCTCAAGACCCGCGCCGATGACGAGGCCGTCATCGGAGAAGGCGCTCTGCGTGCGGCCGTAGACGATCTGCAGGAACAGCTCGCGCATGGCGGTGTTGATCGCGTCGCAGACGAGGTCGGTGTTCAGTGCTTCGAGAATGGTCTTCTGCGGCAGGATTTCCGCGGCCATCGCGGCGGAGTGCGTCATGCCGGAGCAGCCGATGGTCTCCACCAGAGCCTCCTGGATCACGCCGTTCTTCACGTTGAGCGTCAGCTTGCAGGCGCCCTGCTGCGGCGCGCACCAGCCGATGCCGTGCGTCAGGCCGGAAATATCGGTGATCTCGCGCGCCTGAACCCACTTGCCCTCTTCCGGGATCGGAGCCGGGCCATGGTTGCATCCCTTCGCGACGCAAACCATCTCTTCCACTTCTCTGGAATACTGCATATTGTGCGTCCTCCCTTATCAAGATGATTGGTTGGAAAAAAAGTTACCATAAGCAACCGCTTCATTATACCATAAGCGCGGGCAAAAAAGAAACACCTTTGCGCAAAAATTTACAGGCTTTGCTTCCGCAGACAGTTTTAAAAGGAAAAGAGGGCGAATTCTGACAATTTTCTGAGAATTCTGCGGCAGAATGGAGGCCGGAAGGGAGGCATTCTCATGCGAAAAATCTGGACAAACGCTCTGAGCGGCACGGCGCTCAAGCTGATCGCGGCAGCGAGCATGCTGCTTGACCACATTGCGTATTTCTTTGGCTTTACAGGGCGGGTGCCGTCGTGGTTTACGTCGGCAGGCAGGCTGGCCGCGCCGCTATATCTGTTCTGTCTTTCGGAGGGGTTTGCACATACGCGCAGCCGCAGGCGCTATTTTCTAAGGATCTATCTGCTCTCGGCAGCGATGGCCTCCGTTCGCTTTTGCATGCAGTACGGCGGGATCGGCGTGCGGGGAGATGGGTTCTATCCCGAGAACAGCATGCTGACGACGTTTGTGATTCTGATGATCGTCTGGCAGGGGATAGACCTTCTGCGGCACCGCAGGCTGCTGTCGGGGCTTGTGGCTGTGGCCGCGCCGCTGCTGTGGCCGTTTGCGGCATCCCGGCTCTTTGCCGCGCTGCCGGTGTTCGCGCCGCAGATCTGCTATGTCTGCACGGCCTGGCTCCCGCTCTGGGGCATGACGGGAGATACGAGCCTGCCCGTGCTGCTGATGGGCCTGCTCATCTATCCGCTCCGGGTGCACAGGCGGGCTCAGGCTGCCTGGGTGGCGGGGGTTTCCATCCTCTATCACTTTGTGCTGGTGTTTTTTGTCGTTCGCGGGCAGCCGGGCTTCGCGTGTTCGCAAATGTTTACGGTCTACGTCGAGTGGATGCAGGCGTTTGCTGTGCCGCTGATGCTGTGCTATAATGGCCAGAGAGGGCGGGGACTGCGCGCATTCTTCTACGCGTTTTATCCGGCGCACATCGCGGTGCTCTACGCGCTCTCCTGCCTGCTGTACGGGGCGATGCGATGAACATGGAAGAAGGAGGGGCGGAACATGGCGCATGTGCTGGTGATTGACGACGACGCAGATCTGCGCCGGATGATCGCCGAGGCGCTCGTTCGCGACGGGCATCAGGTGGAGGCGGCTGCGGATGCGCATGAGTTTGACGAGCGGCTGCGCAAATGGGCGGATTGCATCCTGCTGGATGTGATGATGCCCGGCGAGGACGGGTTTGCGTTCTGCCGGCGCATTCGCGCGCTGGTTGATTGCCCGATTCTCTTTCTGACGGCCAGGGCGGAGGAAAGCGATGTCCTGACGGGCTTGGGTGTCGGCGCGGACGACTATCTCTGCAAGCCCTTTCGCATTGCGGAGCTGCGCGCCCGCGTGAACGCCCATCTGCGACGGGAGGAACGCAGGCCGCACAGCCGGCTCGTGTGCGGGGAGATCGTCTTCGATCTTCTGGAGCGCCGCGTCCTGTGCGGGGAGCGGCCCATCGGGCTCTCCAGAGGCGAATACGCGATCTGCGAGTTTCTGGCGCTCCATCCCGGACAGGCATTTACCAAGGAGCAGATCTACGAGGCGGCGTTCGGCTTTGACGGGCAGGCGGACAGCACCGTCGTGACGGAGCATGTGCGCAGCATCCGCGCGAAGTTCCGTGAGGCGGGACACAATCCGATTGAGACGATCTGGGGAGTGGGATACAGATGGGTGCGGTAAAGGCGGGCAGGCCTGCCCGTTTGCAGACGCTGTTTGCGCGGTATCTGCTGACGACCTGCCTGACGATGGCGGTGCTGGCGCTGCTGTGGTGGACGGCATTCATGGCGGCAATGAACAGAGGCTGGGTGCTTCCGGCGTACACGGCGGCCGCTCAGGCCGGGGTGCTCGCGCAGCGCATCGGGAATACGGGCGTTCTGGAGCCGGACAGCGTCCCGCACTACATCCGCTGGGCGGTCTTTTCGCGGGAGGGGGAGCTGACAGCGCATGCAGCGATGAAGCTGTCCCGACTTGAGCAGATCCGCCGTGCCGCCTCGGAGGGAAGGCTCAAGCAGGGGCTGCTCTACACGCAGTATCACAGGCTCGTCCCGATGGGTGGAGGCGGAATGGCCGTGCTGCAATACGACTATGCCGTGCCATACCAAAGCGCTCGCCTGGCCGCGTATCTGCCGGACTTTCAGAGCATGATGCTCGTCGTGCTGGCGGGGCTGCTGGGCGGCGCGGCGGTCTTGCACACGCGGCGCTATGCGCGCCTGCTGCGCGAGGATGCGCAGCGCCTGACACAGGCGTCCCAGGCAATCGTCAGTCGGTCGCTTCAAACGCCCATTTCGATCGGGACGCACGCGGCGGAGCTGGGGGAGGCCCTCCGCGCGATGGAGGCGCTGCGGCTGTCACTGGCGGAGTCGCTTGAGCGGCAGTTTGTTCTGGAGCAGGAGAGGCGCAGGGAGATCGCCTCGCTGGCGCATGATCTCAAGACGCCGCTGGCGGTCATCTCCGGCAGTGCGGAGCTGCTGGAGGAGGATGGCTTGCCAGACGGGCCGGCGCAGCGGGTCAGGGCGATCGAGCGTGCGGCAGAGCGCATGCAGGCCTGCATGCATCAGCTTCAGGCGCTCTCCACACAGATGGATGACGGAGAGGAACGGATGCAGAGGGTGAATCTCGCGACGCTGGCCGAAGCGCTCAACGCGCAGGGGGCGAGCCTCTGCGCGGTCAGGCGAGTGGAGTTCGTCCCGTCGGGGCGGCCGCAGGGCGAGGGAAGGCTCGAGCGGGAGGCGGTGACGCGCGCTGCGCTCAACCTGCTGGACAACGCCGCGCGCTATGCCGGGCAGGACGGCAAGGTGGCGCTTTCCCTGGCGGCAGAGGACGGCCTGCTCAGCCTCACCGTGCGCGACAGCGGCCCGGGCTTTTCGGCAGAAGCACTCCGCCTGGCCGGACGCGCCTTTTACACGGAGGAAAAGCACCGCTCCTCTGGAGGCCATGCGGGCATGGGACTATGCTATGCGGCACAGACAGCGCTGCGCCATGGCGGCGTACTGACGCTCCAAAACGATAGCGGCGCCGTCGCGAGGATGACCCTCGGCTGGATCACGGCGCCCGAGGAAGACTGAGCGGCCTTCGGGCCGCTTTTTGTCGCAGGAAGCTGGCGAAAAAAAGGCTTTTAAAACGGGTATGAATACGGTATAATAGATGCCACAAGAAATTTCGGCAAAGGAGTGGTGATTTTGAGCGAGTATATCATCGAAATGCTGAACATCACCAAAGAGTTCCCGGGCATCATCGCCAACGATGATATCACGCTTCAGCTCAGAAAGGGCGAAATTCACGCTCTGCTTGGCGAAAACGGCGCAGGCAAATCGACGCTGATGAGCGTGCTCTTTGGACTGTACCAGCCGGAGAAGGGCGAAATCCGCAAGAACGGCGAGGTCGTTCAAATCCGCGATCCCAACGACGCAAACGACCTGGGCATCGGCATGGTGCATCAGCATTTCAAGCTGGTCGAGGTCTTCTCCGTGCTGGACAACATCATCCTGGGCGTTGAGCCGGCCAGCAAGCCCTTCGGCTTTTTGCAGAAGGCGCAGGCGAGGCGGAAGGTCATCGAGCTGAGCGAGCGTTACGGCCTCAAGGTCGATCCGGACGCGATGGTCGAGGATATCACCGTGGGCATGCAGCAGCGCACAGAGATCCTCAAGATGCTCTATCGCGACAACGAGGTGCTCATCTTTGACGAGCCGACCGCCGTGTTGACCCCGCAGGAGATCGACGAGTTGATGAAGATCATGAAGGGGTTGGCGGCGGAGGGAAAATCCATCCTCTTCATCACCCACAAGCTCGACGAGATCAAGGCCGTCGCGGATCGCTGCACCGTGCTGCGTAAAGGACGCTGCATCGGCACCGTCGACGTCGCATCCACCAGCAAGGAGGAGCTCAGCGAGATGATGGTCGGCCGCAAGGTGCAGCTGATCATGGACAAATCCCCCTGCCTGCCGGGGGAGAGCATCCTCTCCGTGCAGAATCTGACGGTCAAAAGCAAGCGCCACGGCAAGCCGCTGGTCAACAACGTCTCCTTTAACGTGCGCCGGGGCGAGATCGCCTGCATCGCGGGCATCGACGGCAACGGGCAGAGCGAGCTGGTTTACGCGCTGACGGGCCTCATGAAGGCCGACAGCGGCAAGATCTTCCTCAACGACAAGGACATCACGCAGATGTCCATCCGTGAGCGCACGGCCTGCGGCATGAGCCATATTCCGGAGGACCGTCACAAGCACGGGCTTGTGCTTGATTACACGCTGGAAAACAACCTCGTCCTCAAGCAGTATAACCACGAGCGCTTCTCGAATCACGGCTTCCTGCGATTTGACGAGATTCGTTCCTATGCCGAAGGGCTCATCGAGCGCTTTGACGTGAGAAGCGGCCAGGGGCCGGAAACGGTGGCGCGCAGCATGTCCGGCGGCAACCAGCAGAAGGCCATCATCGCCCGCGAGATCGACATGGGCAGCGACCTGCTCATCGCTGTTCAGCCCACGCGCGGCCTGGATGTGGGCGCGATCGAGTACATCCGCAAGGAGCTGCTCGCCCAGCGGGACGCAGGCAAGGCGGTGCTGCTGGTCTCGCTGGAGCTTGACGAGGTGCTTGAGGTGCCGGATCGGATTCTCGTCATGTACGAGGGCGAGATCGTCGGCGAGCTTGATCCGAAGCATACCACAGCCCAGGAGCTGGGTCTGTACATGGCCGGCGCGCGCAGAAACGGATAAGGAGGCGGGCAGAGATGGAAAACAAGCAATCCCTTAGCGGACAGCTGGCGTCCTCCGAGGCGTTTGTGTCGGTGGCAGCCTCGCTGATCTGCATCGTCATTGGCCTGCTGCTGGGCCTGGTCGCGCTGGCGATCATCAACGTGGAGCATGCCTTTGGAGACGGTCTGATGGTCATTCTGACCAGCGGCCTCAAGAGCGCGCGCAACATGGGTACCGTGCTGGCCAACGGCGCGCCGCTGATCATGACGGGCCTTTCCGTGGGCTTCGCCTTCAAAACCGGCCTGTTCAACATTGGCGCGGCGGGCCAATACACGCTGGGCGCGTTCGGCGCACTGTACTGCGCGATTGTGCTGCAGCTGCCGTGGTATCTGTGTCTGCTGGCGGCGATGGTGCTGGGCGCCTTCTGGGGCGCCATCCCGGGTATTTTCAAGGCCTATCTCAACATCAACGAGGTCATCACGTCGATCATGTTCAACTGGATCGGATTGTATCTGGTGAACGACATCATGTATGGCAAGGGGAAGAGCCCCCTGTATGATCTTGCGACGACGAAGACGCATAGCCTTCGCAAGGTAGCGCCGCAGTCGATGATCCCCAGCTGCGGGATGAGCGGGCTCTTTGGCAACCTGCAGTCGGTGACCATCGCGATCTTCATCGCCATCTTCTTTGCGCTGGTCGTCTACATCGTGCTGAGCAAGACGACGTTTGGCTTTGAGCTCAAGGCCTGCGGCTTCAACAAGAACGCCGCGCAGTACGCCGGCATCAACGACAAGCGCAACATCATCCTCTCCATGACGATTGCCGGCGCGCTGGCGGGCATCGGCGCGGGGCTTTATTACCTCTCGACGGTGGCGGAGTGGAATCCGCAGGTTTCTACGGCGCTTCCGGCGATGGGCTTTAACGGCATCAGCGCGGCGCTGCTGGCCTGCTCCAACCCGATTGCCACAATCTTCTCCTCGCTCTTTATCTCCTATATTACGGTGGGCGGCACGAAGCTCTCCACGCAGTATTACACGAAGGAGATCGCGGATGTCATTACGGCGCTGATCATCTACCTGTGCGCGTTCTCTCTGCTCTTCAAAAACAAGATTCGTGCAGCGCTCTTTGGCAAACGGCGCGCGGCTGATCTGGGCAAAGGAGGGGATGACTGATGTTTCTGTTGCTGAAATATACGCTGCTGTACACCGTCGTACTGATGATGGTTGCGCTGGGCGGCATGTTCTCCGAGCGCAGCGGCATCATCAACATTGCGCTGGAGGGCATCATGGTCATCGGCGGCCTGGCAGGCGTCATCGCCGTCAAGATGATGCCGGCTGGAGCGGGCATGATGAGCGTCGTGACTGTCTCCGTGCTGGCGGCTGCCATCGCGGGCATGGTCTATTCCGTGCTGCTGGCGTTCGCCTCCATCAATCTCAACGCGGACCAGACCATCGGCGGCACGGCGCTCAACATGCTGGCCACGGCGCTGGCGATGGTCATCGCCAAGGGTGTCAATGGCTCCGCGTCGGCGAAGCTGGATTACAGCAACCGCGCCTTTGTTTACGATTTCGGGCCGCTGACGGTCAACGTCTTCCTGTTCATCGGCATCGTCTGTCTGCTGCTGGCCTATGTTGTGCTCTACAAGACGCGAATCGGTCTGCGCCTGCGCGCCTGCGGAGAGCATCCCCAGGCGGCGGACAGTGTCGGCATCAACGTCTACAAAATGCGCTATCTCGGCGTGATGATCTCCGGCGTGCTTGGCGGCATCGGCGGCATGGCCTACATCATTCCGCCGGTCTCCAGCTGGAACTTTGAGGTCGGCGTCTCGGGCGCGGGCTTCCTGGCGCTGGCTGTCATGATCTTTGGTCAATGGAAGCCGTTCCGGATATTCTTTGCGGCCGTCTTCTTCGCGCTGTTCAAGTCCCTGGCGAATATCGCCAGCTCCATTCCCGCGCTCGCGGCGCTGGGCTGGACGCAGAACATGTACAACATGATTCCCTTCATCGCCTCGATGGTCATTCTCGCGTTCACGAGCAAGAAGTCCCGCGCGCCGAAGGCCGAGGGCGTTCCCTACGACAAGGGGAGCCGGTAAAAGGATGAGATGCAGAAAGGACAGCTTTGCGGCTGTCCTTTCTTTGTATTGCATTCGGGATGGGCTTATGCCTGCGCACCCTCCGGCCAGGGATAGAAGAGCTCCCCGTCGGGCAGGGTTTCGGCGGTGCCGTCGGTGACGCGGGTGATCTCCGAGAGGAGCGCGTCTTCGTCGCGCCTGCGCACCATCAGCGTGCAGACGACGCTTGCGCCGAATTCCGTGTGCTCGAGGATCACGGGCGCGGAGCGGAGGAAGTATTCAAGCCGCTGCCAGGTTGAATAATCGACCTCGACCAGATGGCGGACGCTTCTCTCCATCACGACGACGCCCGCTGCGTCGAGCGCGGTCTTGCTGCCCTGCGCGTAGGCGCGCACAAGCCCGCCGGCGCCGAGCAGCACGCCGCCGAAATAACGCGTGACGACCACCGCACAGTTGACGACGCCGCGCGCCTTCATGACCTCGATGATCGGCAGGCCCGCCGTGCCGCCTGGCTCGCCGTCGTCGCTGTAGCGCATGATGCCCGCGTTCAGGCCGATGATGTAGGCGTAGCAGTTATGCGTGGCGTCCTTGTGCTTCTGGCGAATACGGGCGAGGAAGGCGAGCGCCTCCTCCTCGGTTTCGCAGGGGCAGCCGTAGCCGATGAAGCGGGACTTGTTGATGATGAACTCCGCGGAGTTCTCCGCGCGCAGCGTCTTATAGGAAAGCTGTGCCGCCATATCACTTGAGGAGAATGCGGTGGAATTTCTTCTTGCCGCTCTTGAGCATCAGACCCTCCGCGCCGAACTGTTCCGCCGTCACGACGGCGTTCACGTCGCTGATCTTCTCATCGTTGACGCTGACGCCGCCGCCCTGCACGAGCCTGCGCGCGGCGGAATTGGAAGGGGCGAGTCCGCAGACGGCCAGCAGCGTCGTCACGCGCGCGTCCTTTTCAAGGTCTGCCGCGGTGATCTCGGTCGTGGGGATGGAGCCGCCCATCGCCGCGCCGCCGAAGAGGGAAGCAGCGGCCTCCTGCGCCTTGACAGCCTCCTCCTCGCCGTGGACGAGCTTGGTGACCTCGAAGGCGAGCACCTTCTTGGCCTCGTTGATCTCGCTGCCCTCGAGCGCGCCGAGGCGGCGAACCTCGTCCATCGGCAGGAAGGTCAGCAGGCCGAGGCACTTCTCGACGTCCTTGTCGTCGACGTTGCGCCAGTACTGGTAGAAGTCGTAGGGCGAGGTCTTCTTGGGATCGAGCCAGAGCGCGCCGGCCTCGGTCTTACCCATCTTGCGGCCGTCATGGGTCAAAAGAAGCTGACAGGTGCAGGCATAGGCGTTGCCCTGCTCCTTGCGGCGGATGAGATCCGCGCCGCCGAGCATGTTGCTCCACTGGTCGTTGCCGCCGACCTGGAGGCAGCAGCCGTAGCGCTTGTAGAGCTCCAGGAAGTCGTAGGACTGCATGAGCATGTAGGTGAATTCAAGGAAGGAGAGGCCATTGTCCGTCGCCATGCGGGCCTTGTAGCATTCGGCGGTCAGCATCTTGTTGACGGAGAAGAGCGAGCCGATGTCGCGCATGAAGTCGATGAAGTTGAGGTGGCGGAGCCAGTCGCCGTTGTTGGCGATGATGGCCTTGCCCTCGGAGAAATCGAGGAAGCGGCTCATCTGCTCCTTGATGTGCGCGACGTTCGCGTCGATGGTCTCCACAGTCATCATCTTGCGCATGTCGGTCTTGCCGGAGGGATCGCCGATCATCGCCGTGCCGCCGCCCATCAGGGCGATGGGGCGATGGCCCGCGCGCTGCATGTGCGCCATGGCCATGATCGGGATGTAATGGCCGATGTGCAGGGAATCCGCGGTCGGATCAAAGCCGACGTAGAAGGTGGTGGGCTGCTCGAGCTGCTTGTAGAGCTCCTCTTCAAAGGTCATCTGCGCGATGAAGCCGCGCTCCTTGAGCAGGTCGAGAATGTGCTGTGCCATGTCAGGGTTCCTCCATTCGTTGTTGTGGTTGCGGGAGGGAAAAGAAAACGCCCTCCCTGAAATCGGGAAGGCGTGAAATCACGCGGTACCACTTCCGTTCAAGGCCGCCTTGCGGCAAGCCTCCTCACCGCCCGCCGACACGGGCTGCACGCTGTATCCGGCGTACCGGCGGCTGCCTACTGCTTCCATACAGGAAGGTTGGGGGCCGTGCTCCGGGATGTATTGGGCCCGCCTGCTGGCACCGCCTCGCACCGACCGGCGGCTCTCTGATGCAGGAAGAGCGGGCTTACTTGTTCCCATCCTCGCGTTACTCTGTAAGTCCTTCTGTAAAGCTCCGGCCTCGGTCGCAAAGCAGCAGGATTTACACCATTTTGTCGGTGATGCAACCGGCATCATGTCGGTTAGCTGTATTATAGGCGCTCAAAACCGGCTTGTCAAGCCCTGTTTTCTGTGCTACTGCGCGCAGAGAGGACGGCGTCGGCGAGCACGGCGGCCATGATGAAAAGCCCTCCGGCGAGCTGCATCGGCGTGAGCGTCTCCCGGAGCAGAAGCGCACCTGCGACGCAGGCCGTGATGGGGTTGATGTTGATCGTCAGCGCGACGGTCAGCGAATCAACCACGCGCATGGAGACGTTGTAGAGCACATAGCAAAGCCCGGAGCAGACGGCCGCGAGCAGGAAGACGCACAGCCAGGCCTTCGCGGAGAGCGGCACCCACGCACGTCGCTCGGCGAGGGCAAAGGGCAGCAGCGTCACCGTCGCGGCGAGGGACTGCCAGGTGGTGACGCGCAGGGAGCTGCACGAGGCGGCGAGCTTTGGCGTCACCATGATATAGCCCGTCCAGCAGAGGCAGGCGCAAACCATGAAGAGATTGCCGGCAAGGGAGCCTGCGCCGTCCTGCGCATCCGCGCGGATGACGAGCCAGACGCCCAGCAGAGAGAGCGCGACGAGCCCCCAGCGGCCGAGAGAGACGCGCTCGCGCAGGAAGACGACGCGGCACAGCAGCGTCATCATCGGGATGAGCGCGACAATCAGCGAGGCGGCGGAGGCCGTCGTGCGCTGAAGACCGGAGTATTCGAAAAAGTAATAGATCGTGATGCCAAGCATCGAGGTCACGAAGGCGCGGGGCGCCCACGCGTGCAGGCGGATGCCGCCCTCGTGCCGCAGGCAGAAAGGAACGAGCAGCGCCGACGTGATCAGGCAGCGCAGAAAGATCAGCGTCATCGGAGGAATGCCCTCGCTGAGCGCCGTCTTGGAAAAGATAAAGGAGAGGCCCCACATGATGTTGACCCCGATGAGCAGCGTGATGCCGGCGGATTTGGAGAGGGAATGGCGCATGACGGCAGCCTCCTTTGCATGACCGCACTATCATACACCGGGACAGGCTCGCGCGTCAAGCGCGGCTTGCATCGGCGCGGATTTTGCGATACAATAAAGAAGTCGCGGACACAAAACCTGCGCTCCGGCACAGGAGAAGGGCTCGCGCAATCCCGGAAAACGGAGGAAAACCATGCTGCACATCATCCTGGTCGAGCCGGAAATCCCGCAGAATACGGGCAATATCGCCCGCACCTGCGCGGCGACCGGCAGCGAGCTTCATCTCGTGGAGCCGCTGGGCTACAGTCTCGAGGACAAGTATCTCAAGCGGGCGGGACTTGATTACTGGCCGCTCGTCAAAATCCACATTCACAAGGACTTTTCTCAGGTGCTTTCGGCCTATCCCGAGGCGGCATTCTTCTACGCGAGCACGAAGGCGCCGCGCAGCTATGCCGAGGTTTCGTATCCGCAGGACGTCTTCCTTGTCTTTGGCAAGGAGTCGCGCGGGCTGCCGGAAAACCTGCTGACGCGGGTCTACGACCGCTGCATTCGCATTCCGATGATTGAGGGTGCGCGGAGCCTGAATCTCTCCAATTCCGTGGCGATCGTCGCCTACGAGGCGCTTCGCCAGCATGGTTTTGCGCATCTTGAACAGGCAGGCCATCTTACGGGGCGCGACGAGGCGCCCGGCGCCTGGATGGATTATCTTTGAGCGGCTTGACAGGGAAAGCGCCATCCTGTAGAATGGTTGCAGAATCAGAAGGGACGTGGCCTGTTTGAAGAAGAAAACAAAGAGCCGGGTCGGCTATCAGGTCGCATCCGGCGTCATGGATGTATTTGGCGTGGCGGCTGCGGCGCTGGCAATCGTCGTGCTGCTGCTGATGCTTGGCAGCCTGTTTTCCTGGCTGAGGCAGGATCTGAGCATGACCTTCGCCGATTTGACCGATAATATCACGGATGCCGTGCTGGTCACGGGAGACACGAGAGAATAAACGGCTTTCGGGGGAGAGCCGGGAAGGAAGCGAGGGCAATGACGACATCCTGGCCGACGCTGACAGAGGCTGTCGGAGCCTGCGAAAAATGCAGGCTGTGCCAGACGCGCAAGCATGTCGTGCTTGGCGAAGGCGACCCGCGTGCGGCGCTGATGTTCATCGGTGAAGGGCCGGGTCAGCAGGAGGATGAGACAGGGCGGCCGTTTGTCGGCGCGGCGGGGCAGCTGCTTGACCGTATGCTCGCAGCCATCGGGCTGACGCGCGCACAGGTCTACATCTGCAACATCGTCAAATGCCGCCCGCCGCAGAACCGCGTGCCCGAGCCGGACGAACGGGCGGCCTGCATGGACTATCTGCGTCAGCAGGTGGCGCTCGTGCGGCCGAAGGTGATTGTCTGCCTGGGCTCCACGCCCACGCGCGCGCTGCTGGGCGACGATATGCGCATCACGCGCGACCGCGGCGTCTGGCAGCTTCGCAAGGGCGTCTGGTTTATGCCGACCTTCCATCCGGCCGCGCTGCTGCGCGACCAGGACAAGAAGCGCCCGGCCTGGGAGGATTTTAAGGCGATCCGCGCCAAGCTCGTCGAGCTGGGCGTTTATGAGGAGAAGAGCATTGGAAAAGTATAAGCAGGAGCTCAAGGCGTTTCTATCCGGCGTCATGCCGGGCCGTGAAAACGCGCTCGTCTTTGGCGAGGGGCCGAAGAATCCCGTGCTGATGCTTATCGGCGAGGCGCCGGGCGAGCAGGAAAGCCTGCAGGGGAGGCCGTTTGTCGGCAAGGCGGGAAAGAATCTTGACCGCTTCCTCGAATTGGCCGGGCTCAGGCGCGAGGACATCTACATCTCCAACGCCGTCAAATACCGTCCAACCCGAACAGGGAAAACGGGACGTTTGAGCAATCGTCCACCCACGAGGGAGGAGGTCGCGCTGTTCCGCCCGTGGCTGCTGCGGGAGATTGCGGAGGTCGCGCCCAGGGCGATTGCGACGCTTGGCAATACGCCGCTTCAGGCGCTCGCAGGCAGCAGGACGACCATCGGCGCTGTGCATGGGCAATGGGTCAACGCGCAGGAGGGCATTGAGCTCTTCGCGCTCTATCATCCGGCGAGCCTGATCTACAACCGCTCGCTTGAGCCGGTCTATGAGGCGGATGTCCGCGCGCTGGCTCAGGCGCTGCGCGCTCGCGCCTGACTGCGGTTTGAAGCAGAAATTCGGACATTTCAGGCAGAATCCCTTTCACGCTGCGCTTTGTTATGGTATGCTGAAGGTACAAATGAAGGGGGAATTGATATGGCACAGACGATCATTGAAGCGTTGCCTTCCATCCTGTGCATGCTTGCAGGCGCGGGGTTCATCATCGTCGAGGTCTTTTTGCCGGGCTTCGGCATTCCGGGCATCTCCGGCATCCTGCTCATCGGCGCGGGCACCGTGCTGGCAGGGATTCACTTTGGCGCCCTGACGGCCATAGGCGTGCTGCTGGTGCTGGTGGCAATTCTGGCGGTGCTGATCTCGTGGGTGCTGCGCGCGGCCGCGCACAGCGACGGCGGGGAAAGGATTTTCCTCAGAGACCGCGAGGAGCTGCACACGAAAAACGACGACATGATGGCCTTTATCGGCAAGCGGGGGCAGACGAAGAGCGTCCTGCGCCCGGCGGGCATCGGCGATTTTGACGGCGTGCGTCTGAATGTCGTCACGGAGGGCGACTATATCGAGAGCGGCGTGGCCGTCGAGATCGTCAGCGTCGAAGGCGCGCGCATCGTCGTCAAGGCCGTGCGGGAATAACCCCGTTTATCGGGTTCAAAAGAGAGAGGAGAGGTTTTCACAATGGTTGAAATTGGAGGCATTGTCAGCATCATCGTGATCCTTGTCTTTGCGGTGGTCTTTTTGAGCTTTGTGCCGCTCAACCTGTGGGTATCGGCGCTGGCTTCCGGCGTCCATGTTTCGATCTTCACGCTGGTGGGCATGCGCATCCGCCGCGTCTCGCCGGCAAAGATCGTTGGGCCGCTGATCAAGGCGGAGAAGGCCGGTCTCAACATGGAGATCAGCAAGATGGAGGCGCATTACCTCGCGGGCGGCAACCTCGACCGCGTTGTCACGGCGCTGATCACCGCGCGCGGCGCAAACATCAAGCTCGACTTCCCGGAGGCCTGCGCGATTGACCTGGCGGGCCGCGATGTGCTGCAGGCCGTGCAGATGAGCGTCAATCCCAAGGTCATCGAGACGCCGGTCGTCGCTGCGATCGCGAAGGACGGCATCGAGCTTCGCGCGAAGGCGCGCGTGACCGTGCGCGCCAACATCGAGCGCCTGGTCGGCGGCGCGGGCGAGGAGACGATCGTCGCGCGCGTGGGCGAGGGCATCGTCACGACCGTCGGCTCTGCGGATTCGCACAAGGCCGTGCTGGAGAACCCGGATCTGATCAGCCGGACTGTGCTCAACAAGGGACTTGACGCGGGCACCGCGTTTGAGATTCTCTCCATCGATATTGCCGATGTGGATGTGGGCCGCAACGTCGGCGCACAGCTGCAGATGGATCAGGCCGAGGCGGATCGCCGCATTGCTCAGGCGAAGGCGGAGGAACGCCGCGCGATGGCCGTCGCCCGCGAGCAGGAGATGAAAGCCGCCGCGCAGGAGCAGCGCGCGAAGGTCATCGAGGCCGAGGCCGAGGTGCCCAAGGCGATGGCGGCGGCGCTGCGTGAAGGCAAGCTGGGCGTGATGGATTACTACCAGATGCAGAACACGATCGCCGACACCTCCATGCGCGAGTCGATCGCGACGCTGGGCGGCGGCACGGCGAATGCCCCCAAGAAATGACCGGACGCTTGACCGGAGCGGAAAGGGGGAAGCGGCATGGATGATCTCGTTGTCGTCGTGCTGATTGTGTTCGCGGTATTCAACGCTGTTCGAAACGGAAAGAAGAAAAAGAAAAAGGGACAGTCAGCAGGACCGGCTCTGTCTGCGAAGCAGAAACGTGCTGCGGCACAGAAGGATAGACAGGCGGACTTCTCCGCCGCGTTTGCCCGCTCACACGAGAGCGCAGAGAGCGAGGCAAAGACCAAAGCCGCGAAGGATGAACGTCTGCATGGCCCGGGAGTCCATCTGCACGACGTCACGCAGGCGCAGATGAGCGAGGCACAGGAGGGCGAGGATCCCTGCCACGCGGGCAGCGCGCCTGTCGCGATGCCGGAGGAAGCCGCGCCGGCCAATCCGCTGCGCGAGGCGATGGCCAACGACCTGCTGTGCGGCGTCATCATGAGCGAGATCCTGACGAGGCCCTGCCAGCGGCAGACGGCTATCCGGCGTAAAACCAAAGCATAAGCAAAAACGGAGTTGTGGACATGGAAGACGGGATTCGGGTCGTCATCGCGGACGATGAAGAGGGCATGCGCATGATTCTGCGCAAGATGATTGCCAGAGCGGGCGGCTTTACGCTGTGTGCCGAGGCAGCCAGCGGGCCGGAGTTGCTTAAGCTTGTGGAACAATACAGGCCGCAGGTCTGCTTCCTCGATGTCGAGATGCCCGGCATGACCGGACTGGAATGCGCCCGCTCCATTCAGGATACCGATCCGCGGACGATTCTCGTCTTTGCGACCGCGCATGACGATTACATGGCGCAGGCGTTTGAGGTCTATGCGTTTGACTACATGGTCAAGCCGTTCAAGCTCGAGCGCGTCATGAAGACGTTGGAGCGCATCCGCACGGTCATAAGCAGCCGGGAGAAGGCCGCTCAGCCCGCGCAGACGCTGCCTGCGCCCAGAATGACGGGCGCCGCGGCGACAGGGCGGATCATGCTGCATCACAAGGAGGGGCTTAACTTCATCAATCAGGCCGATATCCTGCTTGTGCAGCGTGAAAACCGCTCGACCGTGCTCTATGCGACGCAGGGGCGGCGCTTTGAGACGAGCGAGGCGCTGGGCGATGTGGAGGCACGGCTCGACCCGAAGATCTTCTTCCGGTGCCACAAAAGCTACATCATCAACCTCAACGTCATCGACAGCATTACGCCCTACGGGCGCTGGACCTATGTGGTGCATCTGACGGGAACTGATCAGGACGCGCTCATCACGCATGAAAAATACGAGGAGCTTGAGCGCATGTTCTCCTGAATAACGGGAAACAGGAATAGAAGAGGGCCGCAGAGCGGAGAAATCCGTTCTGCGGCCCTTGTGCGTGTATAATCAGAATTCCTTGTTTTCGTAGCGGCGGCACCAGGTATACTTGCTCACGGCGCTGCGCTGCGCCGTGATGCCGCTCAAAACAGTCTGAAGATGGGAGGGCAGAAATTCGTCGTATTTGACCTCCAGCACCTCGACGGGATCGTCGAAGACGGGATAGGTCGGCAGGCTGGGGTTGAAGAGGTCGGTCGAATACAGGCCCGTGCGCAGCTGCTTGTCAAACGTGATGCGCACCTCCTGCGCGGGATGGATGTATGCCTCGCGGACATAATCGACGATGACGGCGGGGCGAAGCAGCCGCGTGCGCATTTCGCGATAAACGTCGTGCAGGAGCGGATGGCGCATGCGCTGGAGCCCCTCCGGGTCGCCCGCGATCAGCTGCTCGGCGAGGTCGCGGGGGATGGAGACGGACTGCTTGGAGATCAGGTCGCCATACTTGCTCTTGCATTCGAGCTTGATCACGCGGTCGGAAAAGTTGTAGATCCGGATGCGGTACTTTTTCCGGTTGCCGACGCCCGCGATTTTTTCCATCAGCGCGTCGTCGTTGATCGTGTCAAAATACAGCGAACGGATGATGTATTCGTTGTTCTCGTTTCCGTTGGGGTCGAGCTGCATGATCGGCTTGAGCACACCGCGCAGGACGGAGAGCTCGGCAGGCGTGATCAGATACTTGAGCTCATGCCGCAGCGGAATATTGCGGATGGTTGGCATAGGCTATCCTCAGTTGCCGGCTTCGGACTGGCAGGCGATCAGCGTGGCGCTGTGGACGCCCTCGGTATCCAGAAGCTTGTTGACGATGTCAAAGCGCTCGCGGAGCTGAACCTCGACGGTCAGCTCGACGCCGCCGGGGGTCACGGTCTTGCTGCGCAGGCGCTGAACCTTGATGCGGCGGATGAAGCTCATGACGGACTCCTCCACCTCGGGGTCATAGTGCGCGACGAGCAGGAAGGTATTGGGCGTGCGCAGGCGGAAGAAGGAGAGCAGCAGCATGGCGACGGAGATACCGGCAACGGCGACCAGCGCGATGGTGTAGAGCTCGGCGCCCAGCAGAATGCCCATCGTCAGCGACCAGAACATATAAGCGGTATCCAGCGGATCCTTCACAGCCGTGCGGAAGCGGACGATAGAGAGCGCGCCGACCATGCCCATCGACAGCGCAATATCCGACTTGATGCACATGACGACCGGCGTGGTGATCATGCACAGCATGATCAGCGTCGTGGCGAAGGAAGAGGAATAGAGCACGCCGCGGAAGGCCTTGCGGTAGACCAGCGCGATGATCAGGCCGACCAGAAAGCCCATGGCCAGGGCCAGCACCATTTTGGTGGGCGTAAGGTTGGCCAGCTGCTGGGAGAACCACTCTGTAACGGTTGCGTCGTTGATGATGCTTTTCATGGGAAAGACCTCCTCAATATATGATTGGTGAATTTATACATCCGGGTTGGCGGGGCAGGGACCGAAATAGGCGATCATCTGCTCATCGGTGAGGTTGAAATAGCTCTTGGCCTCCTGCCAGATGTAGTAGGGGCGGCGGGGGAAGATGCGCGTGAGCATGCGCTCGCAGCGGGTGACCCAGTAGTTGTAGCCGCCCTCGGCGTTCTTGGGCTGGTCGAAGCTGATCTTCGGATCGATCTCCGCGGCCCAGCGCTGCATGTGCATCTGCATCTCGGGCTTGATCTGCGTGATCATCTGGTTGAACAGGTTGGTGAGGTATTCTGTCGTGAACACGGTCTGAAACAGCTCGCCATAGCGGGTCAGGAACTTATCCTGAATCTCGGGCACCTTGATGAGCTTGCGGATAAAGATGTTGGAGACGATGTTCGCGTGGCCCATGCCGCCGTCGTCGAGGACGAAGGCGATGCCACCGGACATGCTCTTGCCGGTCAAGACGTTGAAGAAGCCCCAGTCCGAGTCGTAGAAGAGATAGCGCCATTTGCCGTCGCCGGAAGCTGTATTGCGGTAGAAGCGGATGTTGCCCGGGTCGGTATTGCCAAAGAACGACTCGAAGATGAAGTAATCGATCATGTTGTCGATGTCGATCTGCGAGCAGACGTATTCGTAGGCCTCCTGATCAGCCGCCAGGTCGTGCTCCTTGACGTAGTTGTAAAGCTCAACATAGTCGCTGCGGGAGCCCTGCACGACCTGACTGGAGCTCAGACCGTCGGATTCGAGCATGTCGATGTCGTCGGGATTGTCCCAACCCTCGTGCTGGGCGACCATGTCGACACCAGCGCGCTCGCGCATGTTGTAATGGCCCCAGTATTGACCGTTGATGTAGACGATGACGGGCTTCCACGCCTGCGCCGCGACGCTGCTGCCGGACTGGTCGATGATGCGGGCCTGCAGGCCGTCAATAACGCGGGTATAGAGGCCGTCCTGACCGCCGTTTCGCAGGACGAAGCCCGCGTATTCCGTGAACTCGCGATCCTCGAAGAGGGGATAATTGAAGCTGTCCACGCCGTACTGCCCGTCCGCTTTGATATAGAGGCTCTTTTGCGGCATGTCGAGCGAGTAATTGCCCATCACGCGGAAGTCCATGCCCTGGCTGAGCTGCTGGACGCCGTTCTCGTCGTAATACTCGATCCAGCCGCCGAACCAGTTCTTCTGCCAGTAGGTCGCGCTCTTCCAGGGCGGATTGGTGTTTTCGCGGTCAATATCTGGTCCATCGGCGAACATGCCGGTCTCCTCATTCCAGAGGTTGTCGTTGTCCGTCGTCAGGCAGATGACGGGCATCGTGTGATAGACGGAGATCAGGTACGTCTGGGAGACGATTTGAGAGGGCTTGACGCCGTCGCGATACGCCCGCGCGCGGATGACGGTCGTCTTTTCCACCTCGATGGGGCCGGTGTAGACGGGGGAGGAATCCGTCGGGTCGCTGCCGTCCGTTGTATAGCGGACGACGGAGTTGGCCGGCACGGTGATCGTCACACCGTCCTCGCCGCGCAGCGGCCGGTCAAACAGGCCGCCGGAGCGGGGGAAGGAGGGCGCTTCGGCGAAGCCCGTGAAGCCCATGCCGTTGGTTTCGCCCGGTGTCGGCGCGGAGTAGTAGAACAGACCGGCCTGTCCAAGGGTGCGGCCAAAGGAGACGTCGTCATAGAGCTGCGGAACGGATACCTTGTCAAGAACCTGTCCCTCCGGTGTCGACAGGCAGACCGTCTCACCGGATTTGGCGAGATTGAAATTCGTAAAATAATAAACGCCGTCTTTTGTCGTCTGCGTCGTGTCGCAGTAGATGACCAGATAGCTGTTGTTTTCAAGCGTAATATCGGGGAACTGCCATTTGCGGGGCTTTTTGATGTTGTCGGACAGGCCGTAACCCTTGAGGTTGACGGCCTGCCCGCTCATGTTGTAGATTTCGATGTAATCGTAAGGGTTTTTGACGTTGGGGCCAACGAGGGACTGATTGCCGGACATCACTTCCGTGATATACAGGCCGGAGGTGTTGGCAAGGCAGAGCGCGGTGTCCATCGCGATTTCGCCCGCGCGGGTATTAGGCAGGCCGGGTGTGGGCTGGGTAAAGCGCTTGAAGGCGCCGGAGCCCTCCTCGTCGCGGCCCCAAGAGGTATCGGCCTCCAGCAGATCGTAGGTGACCAGATCCAGCATGCGGCCCTGGATGTCGGAGAGGATGACCGTATCGCCATTGGAGCGCAGGCGGAAGCTGGCATGCGGCCAGCCGGTGCTGTCAGCCCCCTTGTCCTTGCCGGAGGCGTAGACGACATAGTATCCGCCCGGCTCGATGACGGCGCCCTGCGGGAAGCGCCATTTGACGAGCTTGTCCGGGTTGTCGCTCAGCGCGTAGCTGGACAGATCGATGGCCCGGTCGGAGGCGTTGTACAGCTCGATCCAGTCGGGGTATTCGCCATCGCCGTCGCGCAGCGTCGTGACCGAGGAAGCGCAGATTTCGTTGATCACCAGCGCACCCGTGGTCAGCAGCGTCGAAGCGCGGAATTCGGCATAGCCCTCCTGTGTGTTCTCGTAGCCGGGGGTATACTGCTCGGTGATGATGTAGCTGCCCTCGCCGATGAAGGTATAGCTCATGTCGTGATCCATCGCGGGGATGGGAAGCTCCTGGAAGGCGACACCGTCGCTGCCAAAGAGATAGAGCGTATCGCCTGCGGAGGAGATCTTGAATTTGGCGTGGAGCGGCTGACCGGCTGCGTTTTTCGTCGTATCCGAGGCGAAGACGATGACATGCCCGCCTGCCTCCAGCGTCATCTCCGGGAAGACGAAGAGGATTTTGTCGGAGCGGTCGGAGAGGCCATAGCCCTTCAAATTGATGGGCTCATTCCCGGTATTGGTCAATTCAATCCAGTCAGGGAAGGCGCCAGTCTCATCGGGATAGGCCGTCCGGTTGGAGGACATGACCTCCGTGATGCGCAGATGCGTGTTTCCCGTTGCGGCATCGGCGGAGGGCACCTCCGTGCCGGAGACATTGGCTGCCGGATGACCGCCGATGTTGGGCGTAAAGAGGATCATCAGCACCAGCAGCACGACCAGGATGAGCAGCAGCGCGAGCGCCCCGCGCTTGGGCTTTTCCCGCCGCAGCCTGCTGCGCCGGCGGTTGGGCGGACTTGAGGATTTGATGGGTTTGGAACGCATGAATAACTTCCTTTCGCGGCTCGACAAATCAGGCGGCGCATACAAGCGGCGCAGACCGGAACGAAAAGGGGCCTCCGTACCGACCGGAACTGCGGAGATGCGCGAATGCGCGCGAAAAATGCCGAACCCATTATAGCATAAAAGTGACGGGAGCGAAAGAGCAAGAAACACTTTCCATGGGGGAGAAAGCCTCGAAAAAGCAAAAAACAGCCGCCCGGGCCATACGGGCGGAAAAACCCACATAGACTGATTTATGACGCCGCTTCGGCCAGAAAGAGGCGGAGGCGGCAAAATCGGAGCGGAAGGGGACGATGCTTTGCGTCTGGGATTGGTGCTTTGCGGAGAGGGCGCCTGCGCGGCCTGCGGCGTGGGCGTGCTCAAGGAGCTTTGGCGGCGTGGGCTGGAGCCGGTCGCCGTCTGCGGGATGCTTGCCGGCGCCTGGCCAGCCGCGCTGTTTTGCGCCGGTTTTGATGCGGAGCAGATGACGCAGGCGACCGTTCAGACCCAGCGGGCGGGCAAAAGGCTGCTCCTTGAGGGGTGGCTGGGCCGAAGGCGCCTGCTTGGCGGCGCACAGGCGCTTTGCGGCGGAGGCGCGATTCGCCAGCTCCTGCTGGCGCAGGTGGGCGAGCGGATGCTTGTGCTCAGCAGAAGAGACGGCCTGTTTCTATGCCGGACGGCCAAAAGCGGGAGGCGCGTCATCTTTGCCAGCCAGGCCTATGTGCAGGAGCCGGGCGCTGCGCTCGTGACGCAGGTTTCGACAGGCTTTGCGGCGCGCGCCGCGATGGCAGCGCCGCCGTTTCTGCAGCCGATGACCTGGCTGGGCTCACCGCTGCTGGCGGAGACGGACACGGCGTTTGCCTGCCGCCAGCTGATGGCGATGGGTGTGCAGCGCGTGCTGGTCGTCATGCCGCAGCCGTCGCCGCAGCGCGATATGGACGCACTGGATCTGGCGTCGGCCAGATGGCACTGGCAGGAGGCGGAGAGCCTCCCGGAGAATACGGCCTTGCTGCGTGTGCCGATGCCGGCGGAGGTTGGCGCACTTTCGCTTGGCAGGCTGCTGCCTTGCGTAGAGGCAGGGGAGCAGGCTGCAGCGGCAGAGCTTGACCGCGCTTTGGAAGCGCTTGGTATGGCGCGCTGCCGCGTGCTCCCATTCAGGCGGAGCGTGTGAGCGTCTCATGCGCCGAGTATGACCTCGCAGGAGGCCTTGCGCCGGGCGCCGCCGATCAGCGCCTCGACCGAGACGGTGTAGCGCCCGGAGAGCACGGGATTCCCGTTGTCGTCGCGGCCGTCCCAATACAGATGGGACACACCGGAGGCCGGGCGGGTGAGCAACCCGGAGGCCAGACGGCGAACAGTTGCCCCTGCTTCATTGAGCACGGAGACGGTGAGCTCCACGGGAACCTCTGTCTCCACGACGATGGGCAGCTCCCCAAGACCGGGGACGAGGCTTCCCCGGCAGGAGATGGCCAAGGCCGCGTCGCTCTGCGCGGGCTGGACGGCGATCAGGCGCTCGGAGCAGAGCACGAGGCTGCCGTCCGTGACGGAGAAGACCTGCAGCATCAGATAACCGCTGTCTTGCGGCGCGATCTGCGGCAGCGTGAGGGAGCGGGTCTTGCGCCCCGGGGTAAGAAGACCGCTGCCGTCGTCGCCCTCGTCAAGGAAGGTTTGCGCTTCCTCCCAGTTCCAGCGGCCGCTGTCATAGTCGATCAGGCGATACTGAACGGCGGTCTCCTGTGCGGCGGTGAAGGAGAACTCGAGCGTTGGGTCGTCCGTGAGCAGCAGGGAGGAGCCGTAGGTAAAGCCGCTCAGCGGGCGCGAGAGCATCGGACCGGAGGTCGTGGGGAGGAAGACGCCGTCCGCATGAGCGGAAAGGAGCTGGCTGGAGGAGGAGGGCACGGCGACATTCAAATAACGCTGCATTTCGGCGAGCGAGACGCTGCCATCGCCGTTTGCGTCGGCCTCCGCGCTGCCGTAGAGCCCCAGCCCCGTGGCAAAGGCGGAGGCGAAGTAGGAAATCGCGCCTGTCGCCAGATGGTCACTGTCAAAATACCAGCTCGATTCCGTGCCGTCCGCCGAGGTCAGCACATGAATGCTCGGATCGGCGGGCAGAAAAACCAGCTCCTGTGGCTTTCGGGGCGCGGGAATCTCACCGGGCAGCAGGATGGATGGCGCAGGCAGCCCGCGGCCAATCAGCGCCCCGGAATAGCAGGCGTCAAGGATCACGAGCTTCTCCCCCTGAATGGAGGAGACGATGGCAAAGAGCTCCTGCGCGGAGAGCGGCGTCTCCGCTTCGCCGTCGCCCAGCAGCAGATACACCTGCCCGTCATCCGAGGAGGAGAGGACGCCGTGCGTGCAGAGGTAGAGGATGGACAGATCGTCCTCATCCGCCTCGCCCATCGCGTCGGTGACGGCGCTTTCAAACGCCTCGCGCGTGCCAATCGTGCCATCCTCAAAGGAGAGCACCTCGAGCCTGGGATCGGCGCCGATCAGCGCGGAGCCGATCAGATGCAGATTGCCGGAGCTGGCCGCGCCCAAATCGGGCTGGGAGCTGAATTCGGAGCAGGCGATCAGCAGCGCGCGCGTGGCTGCAAGAGCGCAGGAGGGGAGCAGCAGCGCTGAAAGCGCCATCAACGCCATGAGCAGAAAGCGGATTCTGCGCATGATTCTCCCTCCTTTCTGATGCAGGCCGCTGCGCCTGCGTGACCTCTATACTGTATAGACGCGCAGAATGGCGAATTCTTTCAACTTTTTTTCCAGAAAGAGCCATTTTTGCGCAGGCACAGCGGAGATATCCCCCAACTGTCAATGATATTGTAACGAAATCGTGAGGCCTGTGCAAGCCCTGACGGCGGATTCCCAGAAAACGACACATCTGATTCACAGCACCGACACAAACGCGGCATGTTTCCGCCTCCTGCGGCTTTTGCAGCGTTTTCGGCAACAAACCAGCATGCTGCCGGTGACAACACCGACAATGGTCTGTAAAGCCCGCTGCTTTATGCCCGAGGCCATTGCCTTGCATGAGAATGACCATAAAAAACGGCTGTCCACCGTTTCCCGCGAAGGGAAAGACAGACAGCCGCGTGAAGGGGGATCGGATTAATACATGCCGTCCATGCCAGCGCCCGCCGGAGCCGCCGGAGCCGGATTCTTTTCCGGAATGTCGGCCACGAGGGACTCGGTGGTCAGCACGGTCGCCGCGACAGAGGCCGCGTTCTGCAGCGCGCTGCGGGTGACCTTGGTCGGATCGATGATGCCGGCCTCGACCATATCGACATACTTGTCGTTCAGCGCATCGTAGCCAAAGCCCGGCTTCTTGGCGCGCTTGATCTTCTCGACGATGACGGAGCCTTCCATGCCGGCGTTCTCGGCGATCTGGCGAACCGGCTCTTCAAGCGCGCGCAGCACAATCTGCACGCCGGTCTTCGCGTCGCCCGTGAACTTGGGCAGCAGAGCCTGCACGTTGGGCAGCACGGAGAGCAGCGCGGTGCCGCCGCCCGGAACGATGCCCTCTTCGACAGCGGCGCGGGTCGCGGCGAGCGCGTCCTCGATGCGCAGCTTGCGCTCCTTCATCTCAATCTCGGTCGCAGCGCCGACCTGGATGACGGCGACGCCGCCCGCCAGCTTCGCCAGGCGCTCCTGGAGCTTCTCGCGGTCGTAATCGGAGGTCGTCTCGCCGATCTGCGTGCGGATGGAGGAGACGCGGGCCGCGATCTCCTGCGGATTGCCGGCGCCCTCGACGATGACGGTGTTGTCCTTGTCGACCTTGACCTGACGCGCGGAACCGAGCATGTCGATCGTCGCGGTCTTGAGGTCATAGCCCAGCTCCTCGGAGATCACCTGGCCGCCGGTCAGAATCGCGATATCCTGCAGCATGGCCTTGCGGCGGTCGCCGAAGCCCGGAGCCTTGACGGCCACGCAGGTGAAGGTGCCGCGCAGCTTGTTGACGACCAGCGTCGCCATCGCCTCGCCCTCGATGTCCTCGGCGATGATGAGCATCTTGCGGCCGGACTGCACGACCTGCTCCAGCAGCGGCAGAACCTCCTGGATGTTGCTGATCTTCTTGTCGGTGATCAGGATATAGGGGTTGTCGAGCACAGCCTCCATCTTGTCGGTGTCGGTCGCCATGTAGGCGGAGACATAGCCGCGGTCAAACTGCATGCCCTCGACCAGGGAGAGGCTGGTCTGCATGGTCTTGCTCTCCTCGACAGTGATGACGCCGTCCTTGCCGACCTTGTCCATCGCCTCCGCGACGAGCTTGCCGATGGTCGCATCGGCAGCGGAGTTGGCCGCGACGTTCTCGATGGCCTGGTTGTCGTTGACCGGCACGGACAGGGACTTCAGGCCCTCAACAGCGGCGACGGTCGCCGCCTCGATGCCGCTGCGCAGCACCATCGGATTCGCGCCCGCGGCGAGGTTCTTGAGGCCCTCGCGGATGATCGCCTGCGCCAGCAGCGTGGCGGTGGTGGTGCCGTCGCCCGCGACGTCATTGGTCTTGGTGGCGACTTCCTTGACGAGCTGAGCGCCCATGTTCTCAAAGGCGTTCTCCAGCTCGATCTCCTTGGCGATCGTCACACCGTCGTTGGTGATGAGCGGAGCGCCAAACTTCTTGTCCAGGACGACGTTGCGGCCCTTCGGGCCCAGGGTGATCTTGACGGTATCCGCCAGAGCGTTGATGCCGCGCTCCAGCGAGCGGCGAGCTTCCTCGCCGAAGATGATCTGCTTAGCCATAACAATTCCTCCAGTTCATTGCAGCGCGCGCTGCGCGCTTGTCGATGATGACGGTTTACTCGACAATCGCGAGAATGTCGCTCTGACGGACGATCTTGTATTCCTCGCCGTCGATCTTGATCTCGGTGCCGGCATACTTGGAATAGACGACCTTCTGGCCCGCGGTCACCTGCATGGTGATCTCCTTGCCGTCAACGACGCCGCCGGGGCCGACGGCGATCACATACGCGTACTGCGGCTTTTCCTTCGCGCTGGACGTGAGAATCAGGCCGCTCTTGGTGGTTTCTTCCATTTCCGCGTCCTTGATGACAACGCGGTCAAAAAGGGGTTTCAAGCTCATTTGAATAGACCTCCTTCGTCTTATCAACGGGTTTGTTAGCACTCTTTTGAGGTGAGTGCTAAAGCAAGATATAATATACGCGAGTTGCGCAAAACAGGCAAGGGGAAAAACAAACAGAAATTTCTTTTGTTTCTATGATTTCCTTCGAATTTCAAAAATATTCCTTTCGGACGGCTTGAGACTTGAATTTTTGCAGAGATTCTTCTGTTTTTGAAGAAAAACTGGAATCCGGGGGCTTTTCATGGTAAAATAAAGCGTCATGGAGGACTATATGAGCGAGGAAAACTTTACGCGGTCAATTCTTGCCTGGTACGACGTCGGGCACAGGGACCTGCCCTGGCGAAGGACGAGGGATCCCTACCGGATCTGGATTTCGGAGATCATGCTCCAGCAGACGCGCGCGGAAACCGTTGTTTCCTATTATGAGCGTTTTCTGGCCCGCTATCCCGACGTCCTGGCGCTGGCCAGAGCGCCGCAGGAGGAGCTGCTCAAGAGCTGGGAGGGGCTGGGCTATTACAGCCGTGCCCGAAGCCTTCAAAAGGCGGCTCAGGTCATCGTGGAGCGCTATGGCGGCGAGCTGCCGGGGAATCTTGCGGCGCTGCGTGCGCTCCCCGGCATCGGGGATTACACGGCGGGCGCGATTGCCTCGATCGCCTTCGGCATTCCCGCGGCGGCTGTCGACGGCAACGTGGAGCGCGTGCTCTGCCGCTACGACGCGGTGACAGAGGAGGTTGGCACGCCGGCCGTGCGCCGGAGGATCGCGGAGCGCGCGCAGGCGCTCGTCCCGGCGGACAGGCCGGGCGCGTTCGCCAACGCCATGATGGAGATGGGCGCGACGATGTGTACGCCGCGCAGCCCAAAATGCCTGCTCTGTCCGGTGCGGGAGAGCTGCCGGGGCTTTTTGAGCGGCATCGCGCAGGAGCTGCCGCACAAGGCCAAAAAGAAGGCGCAGCGCGTCGAAAACCGCGCTGTGCTGCTCGTGCTTGCCGGGGGACGGGTGCTGATTGTCCGGCGGCAGGAAAAGCTGCTCGGCGGGCTCTACGTCTTTCCCGATGTGCCGGAGGAGCGCGACCCGGCTGCGCTCTGCGCGCATCTGGAGCGGCTGGGCGTGGAGGCGGCCTACGACGGCCCGCTCGGCCACGCGCGGCATGTGTTTACCCATATCATCTGGGAAATGGATATCTTCGCGTTTGCGGCGCAGGCATGCGCGGATGTGCCGGGCGGGCGCTGGGTGACGGCGCAGGAGCTGGCCGCGCTGCCGATGCCTACGGCGGTCAAGGCGGCGCGGACGCATGCGATGGAGAGGCTGCGCGCAGGGCGATGACCGGGCGCGAACCGTGAACGAGGAAGGGGGGAGCGAATTGTACTGCATTCTGGTGGCCGGTGTGCCGGCCTCGGGCAAGAGCACGATGGCCGCGGAGCTTTCCCGCCGGCTGAACCTGCCGCTGCTGTCCAAGGACACGATCAAGGAGACGCTCTACGACACGGTCGGCTTTGACTCCCGCGCGCAGAAGGTGCGCCTGGGCGAGGCGGCCTTCCGCATCATGATCAAGGCCGCGGACGAATGCATCGCCCACGGCCAGAGTGTGATTCTTGAAAACAACTTTGAGACGGCCACCAATGGTGAACTGCGCGATTGGCTCTCCCGCAGGCGCTGCCCGGCGCTGACGGTCATGATGACCGGGGACTGGGCGACGCTGCACCGGCGCTTTGCCGCGCGCAACGAAAGCCCCCAGCGGCACCGGGGCCACGTCGTCAACGACCATTACCCGCAGAGGCCGGGAGAGGAGGCCCGTCCCGCATCCGCGATGCCGCTAGAGGAATTTACGCGGACGTTCCATGCGCGGGGCATGGACAGGCCGCCCGTGCGCGGCGCATGCGTGATGGTTGATGCGACGGACCTGTCCCGCGTCAGCGCAGACGAGGTCGAGGCCTGCGTCCGCCTGTGGATCGGGACGCTCAGTCGCCAACGCCGCCCTTTTTCCAGCGCTTGAGCGTGGGCAGATAGGCGCGGAGCATCTCCTTGGCGCTCTGCTCGTCGGGGCAGACGCCGATGCGCACCTCGATGGGCGCGCAGAAGTCGATCATCTCCTCCAGCGTCCCCTGCATGTGCTCGGGGCCGTCGGGGCAGCAGTAGATGCAGTAATCGCCGTTTGCCGTACCATCGGCGTTTTTGCCAAGCTGATCGGGCGTTTGAAGCGGCATGCCGCAGCTCTGGCAGATGGGGAATTTCATCAGGTCTTCGTTGGTCATGGGAACATCCTCCTTTGAATTTGGGATACACCTATGATCGCATGAATAACCTGACAGCAGTGTGTCAGCTTTGATAGCGGGCACACATTTTTTTCAGCGTTTGAGCGATTTCGAGGCGCAGCGCCTGCGGCGCAAGCACCTCCGCGTGCTCGCCGTAGGAGAGGATCATCGAGGCGATCCACGCGCCGGCGGGATAGACAGCCTGCACGAGAAAGCTGCCGTCCTCAAGATGCGTCAGCTCCTGATCCGAAAAATCGTCGTAGACCCGATAGGCCATGCATGCATCCAGATGGAGCGTAACGGACAGGGTGACAGGGGCAGCTTCCTCGCCGGAGAGGAGCTGGGCGTGTTCGACGGCTTCAAACGCCTCCGCGGGGAAGCCGCCCGGGACGATCTGCGCCTGCCGGATGCGCGAGAGCTTGAACAGGCGCATCGCGCCGCGCAGGAGGCAGAAGGCCTGCAGATACCAGGCGCGCCCCTTGAAGCAGAGGCGGAGGGGGCAGACCTCGCGCTGTGCCGGTTGGCCGGATTCGCCGTAATAGGCAAAGGAAAGACGCTGGCGCTTGAGGATGGCCTCCTTGAGCGTTGCGAGCAGCGGTCCCTGATGGCCGCTCCAGTCGGAGAGGTCGATCTGTACCCAGTCGGGCGTGTCGCTGCCCCAGAAAGCGCTCAGGCGGCGAAGCGCCTGGCCGTCGTCCGCGCCGGTCTGCTCGAGCGCGCGCAGGGAGGAGAGTACGCTGCGGCGCTCCTCCTCGGTCAGATAGGCCTTGCTCAGCTTGCAGCCGGGCAGCAGGCAGAGTCCGCCCTCGCGGCCGCGCTCGGCGTAGAGCGGAATGCCCGCCTCACAGAGCGCCTGCGCATCCCTGTACACCGTGCGCACAGAGACCTCCAGGCGCTGTGCGAGCTCCCCGGCGGTCACGCGGTCGCGCTCAAGCAGGATGTAGAGCATTTCAAACAGACGGCTGACGGACATGGGCCTTCCCTCCTTTGGGCTTAAACCGGCGTGATGCCGGCTGCATCACCGGCGAAGCGTTGTCAATCCCGTTGCTTTACAGCCGAGGCTGGAGCCTTGCGAAGGATTTACAGAGGAAAGCGTATCACAGCCGCGGCGGTTTTGCAAGCTTGCAACGCAGCCCCCGTCACGATATAATAGAGAGCAGTCATGAACGGGAGGAAAGCAGCCGTGTCGTTTTGTCAGGTCATCGTCGATATCGCCAGCGAGGATGTCGACCGCGTATTCACCTACCGCGTGCCAAAGGGCATGGCGCTTGAGCCGGGCATGCGCGTGCATGTGCCCTTCGGGCGGATGCAGCGCCTCGAGGGGATCGTCGTGGAGATGGTCGAGGATTGCGATCTGCCGGCCTCGCGCGTGCGGGATGTGACGGACACGCTGGAGGATTATCCCGCTGTGCTGCCGGGGCTGCTGGAGCTGGCGCAGCAGATCAAGGCATCCTCCTTCTGCACGCTGGCGCAGGCGCTGCGGCTCATGTTCCCGGCCCAGATGCGCGGCGAGCGAATCAGCGCAAAGAAGCGCGAATACGCCGTGCTGACGGTCGATCCTACCGTGCGTGAGCAGATCGCCGTCAGCCAGAGCCGCGCGCCCAAACGCGCGCAGGTGCTGCGCGCGCTGATGTCGGCCGAGGGCGGGGAGCTGCCCGTAGAGCAGCTGCGCCGGGAGCTGGGCGACTGCCGGCCGATGCTCGCGGCGCTTTGCAAAATGGGCTATGTCCGCCTCGAGCAGCGCGAGACGATGCGAAGTCCCTACGGCGCGATGGAAAAGCTGGCGGCCAACGATCCCCAGCTCACCGCGCAGCAGCAGGAGGTGCTTTCTCGCCTATTGCCGGCCGTCGAGGCGGGCAGAGGGGCGTTTCTGCTTTACGGCGTCACGGGCAGCGGCAAGACGGAGGTCTTCATCCGCGCCGTGCGCCGGGCGGCGCAGCTGGGTAAGACGGCGATCGTGCTCGTCCCCGAGATCGCGCTGACCCCGCAGATGGTCATGTGGTTTCGTTCGCGCTTTGGCGAAGACGCGGCTGTGCTGCATTCGCGCCTGTCGCCGGGCGAGCGCTATGACGAATGGCGAAGAATCCGCCGCGGAGATGTGCGGGTGGTGATCGGCGCGCGCTCCGCGATCTTCGCGCCGCTTGAAAACATCGGCCTGATCATCGTCGACGAGGAGCATGAACAGAGCTACATCGCCGATAACACGCCCCGCTATGACGCGCGCGAGCTGGCCAGGCTTCGCTGCGAGCGGGAGGGAGCTGCGCTGCTGCTGGCGAGCGCGACGCCGAGCATGCGCTCGTTTGCGATGGCGGGACGGGGGGATCTTGCGCTGCTGGAGATGCTGCGCCGGGTCAACGACCGGCCAATGCCCCAGGTACACATCGTCGACATGCGCGAGGAGCTCAAGGCGGGCAACCGCTCCGTCTTCTCCGGCGCGCTGCTGGGTGGCCTCAAGAGCTGTCTGGACGCGGGCAAGCAGGCGATTCTCTTCGTCAACCGGCGCGGATACTCGACCTTTGTCTCCTGCCGCAGCTGCGGCTACGTCGTCACCTGTTCACAGTGCGACGTGTCGATGACCTATCACAGCAGCGAGCGCGTCCTGCGCTGCCACTATTGCGGGCAGGAGGCGCCCGTGCCCTCTGCCTGCCCGGAGTGCGGGAGTCCGTACATCAAATACTTCGGCGTGGGCACGCAGCGCGTGGAGGAGGAGGTGCGCCGTCATTTTCCCGACGTGCCCGTTCTGCGCATGGATAATGACACCACGCGAACGAAGGACGCGCACGAAACGCTGCTCTCCGCCTTCAGACGGGGTGAGGCACGCATCCTCGTGGGCACGCAGATGATCGCCAAGGGGCTCGATTTCCCCAATGTCACGATGGTCGGCATCATCGCGGCGGACGCGATGCTCAAGCTGCCGGATTATCGCTCCGCCGAGCGGACGTTCCAGCTGCTGACGCAGGTGGCCGGGCGCGCAGGTCGGGCGGACAGTCCGGGTGAGGTTTACCTGCAGACGTATGACCCGGAGCATTACGCCGTCGAGGCGGCGAGCCGGCAGGACTACCGGGCGTTTTACGAGGAGGAGATGCGCCGCAGGAAGCGCGCGCTCTATCCGCCGTATACGCTCATCGCCCGGCTGCTCTACGAGGCGGACAGGGATGAGGACGCGCAGCGGGAGGCGCAGTCGGCGATGCGCCAGATGGAGGCCTTCTTCGAGCGGCGCACATACCTCAGAAAATACGTCGTCGCACTCCGGGTCATGGCCTGCCCGATCCGCAAAATCAAGGGGAAGGCCCGCTGGGAGGTCACCCTCAAAATCGTCGACAAGCCCATCTGCCAGGAGGCTGTGGGAAAGATGAGCGAGATCGCGCAGATTCCGCTGGAAAACGTCTCCTGCATCTGCCAGGTCAATCCCTCAAGCATGATGTGAACGGCGGCATTCGTGCGGCAGGCCGAAGGAGAAGAAGACGTGCGACAGGTCACCCTTGCGCACGGCACAGGTCAGCCCCGGGGCGAAATCGCGCGCATGCGCGGACAAGAGAAAGACCGACCGCTCGTCTGCCAGTTCAAGACAGACCGAAAGTCTGCATGAACAGTCCAAAAGTCTGTGTTCGATTTCCCCGTCTGTCTTGGACGAGAGCAGCGCAAGAAGAGTGTCGCGCTGCCCGCCGGAGAGATGGAGCCGACGAGGGTCGGCGTCAAGCAGGAGCAGGCCCATCGCGTTGGAGGCGACGGGCGCGCTGAGGTTGCACAGCAGCTCACGCCAGCGGCTGCTCATGCCGTCGAGCAGCGCGAGCACGCGATGCAGCGGAAATCGGCTGAGGAAGCGGAGCTCCGCGTTCAGCCGTGCGAGGTATTCGAGCACGTAGTCGACGCCCTGCAGCGATTCCGGCACGGGAGAGAGCAGCTGATAATCGATGTCCCCGGGAACGCGGTGGGCGAAGAACTGCGCGTCATAGCGTTCAAGGCCGCGCAGGATACCCTGAAGCGTGTCGCGCAGGGCGATGCAGCCAAGGGGCGGCGCGGTCAGGCAAAGCTGCGTGGCCAGCGCCCGGGCCTGCTCCTTCCTGCGCAGAAGCTCGCTGCGCCGATGCAGAAGCAGCGCGCCGCAGTCTGCGTGCAGAAGCGGGCGCAGGCTCTGCGGCTGCGCGGGATTGACGTCCAGCGTGTAGAGCAGGGAGGCCATCAGCTCCGTCGCCGTGCAGGCGGGCAGGCTGCCGCTGTCGCCCATCGTGTAGGCGCGTGCCTGCGCGCAGAAGAGATCGTCAAGCAGCGCAGCGAGCCGGACGATTTCGTCCCCGTTCAGGCCGTTGACAGGGGCTTCGCCGTAGAGCGCGAGTTCAGAAAAGGACATCGTCTTCCTCCGTTTCCGTGTCGTCGGACGGGTCAAGGCAGTCCTCCGGGAAGCCTTCCTCTGATACAGACCCCTGGGCGGCGCGCAGCAGCGTGTGCTCCGAGACGTCTGCGAGCGCGCGCAGCGAGCCCTGCGCCGGGCCGTCAAACAGGCGAACCATCGCGCCAAGAAGCTCCCCATCGCTCAGCGCGTCGTGCGTGAGGTTCTTAAAGGCATAGAACAGCTCGGTCAGCTCCGCGAGGGTTTCGGCGAGTTCGCCTGGGGGAATGCAGGGCGATTCGGCAAACGCCTCGCAGAGCCGGGGCAAAATGCCGCCGGAAAAGTCGATCCGGCCACAGCTGCAGAGAGCATCGCGTTCCCGCCGCTCGAGCATGGCGCGCTGCGCTTGCGAGAGCGGAAGAGCTTCCGGGGGAAGCAAGAGTCGAACCATGAAATCGTCACCTCCTCAGTATACATACACCCGGGGGAGCACAGAGGAAAAGACTTGACTTTTGGCCGGTTTTGTGGTAATATATCCATAACAAAAATTGAAATTTGGGGCGCATCCTCGCGGGAATGCGCCCCTGTTGTGTGTCCGGCGCCTTTTTCCCTCTTCCATTTTGAGAGAAAATGCTTTATAATAGAACGGATTATGGGAACATGTGCCTGATGAAAAAAGGAGAGAGATCAATGGCGCTTCGCAAAATCGTTTGTATTGAGGATGAGCTGCTTCGCAAGAAGAGCCGCCCCGTGGATAAATTCGACGAAAAGCTGCACAGGCTGCTCGACGACATGGCCGAGACGATGTACCATGCCAACGGCTGCGGCCTGGCTGCGCCGCAGGTGGCGGTGCTGCGCCGCGTGGTCGTGATGGACTGCGGCGATGGCCTCATCGAGATGGTGAATCCGGAAATACTTGAGACCGAGGGTGAGCAGGACGGACCGGAGGGCTGCCTCTCCGTTCCCGGGCGCCGCGGCATGGTCAAGCGGCCGATGAAGGTGCGCGCGCGCTTCCAGGACCGCAACGGCGAATGGTATGAAATCGAGGGCGAGGAGCTGCTCGCGCGCTGTATCATGCATGAAACCGACCATCTCGACGGAAGGATGTATGTGGACATCATGTCCCGCGAGATCTTCGAGGACGAGGACGCCGACGCGGCGGAGGACGAGCAGTGAGAATTGTCTTTATGGGCACACCGGATTTTGCCGTGCCGTCGCTTCGGGCACTGTGCGAGAGCGGTTATGATGTCGTCGGCGTGTTCTGTCAGCCGGACAGGCCCAAGGGCCGCGGACATAAGCTCGCCGCCTGCCCCGTGAAGGAGGAGGCGCTGCGGCGCGGCATTCCGGTCTTTCAGCCGGAGCGCATCAAGCGGGAGGAGGGCGTGGCGCAGCTTCGCACGCTGGCGCCCGATCTCTGCGTGACGGCGGCGTTTGGCCAGCTCCTCTCCCAGGAGATTCTGGACATTCCGCCGATGGGCACGATCAACGTCCATTCCTCGCTGCTCCCGCGCCACCGCGGCAGCGCGCCGATCAATTGGGCTGTCATGATGGGCGATACGGCGACGGGCGTGACGACGATGTTCACCGACAGGGGGATGGATACCGGCGACATGCTGCTGCGCCGCCAGACGCCCATCGGTGAGAAGGAGACAGCGGGCGAGCTCAGCGACCGGCTCGCGCAGATGGGCGCCGAGCTGCTCATTGAGACCCTTCGCGCGCTTGAAGCGGGCACGCTTGTGCGCACGCCGCAAAGTCCGGACGAGGCGACATACGAGCCCAAGCTTGACAAGGAGACCGGGCGCGTCGACTTTTCGCGCACGGCGCGGGAGATTGACTGCCTCGTGCGCGGCGCGACGCCGTGGCCGGGCGCCTTTACGACCCTTGAGGGCGGCGAGACCATGAAGATCATGGAGGTTCGCCGCGTGTCGGATGCTCCCTCGGGCGAGCCGGGCCGGATCATTGCGGCAGACAGCCGCAGCGGTCTGGTTGTCGCCTGCGGGGACGGTGATTTGGAGCTTGTGCAGATTCAGATGCCCGGCGCAAAGCGCATGAACGCGCGCGATTATCTGCGCGGGCACACCATAGAGACGGGCGTCTGCCTGGGAAGGAAATAAGCATGTCGGATAACAGAGGACGCGACGGCGGGTATCGCGGCGCTGGAAAAAGAATGGGCAAAAAGCCCGCAGAAAAACGCGATTTCAAGCCGCGCGGGGACAAACCCGCGTTTGGCGAAAAGCGCGAGTTTACGCCGCGCGGGGACAGGCCTGCGTTTGGCGAAAAGCGCGACTTCAAGCTGCGCGGGGACAGGCCTGCGTTTGGCGAAAAGCGCGAGTTTACGCCGCGCGGAGACAGGCCCGCGCCCGGCGGCAGGCGCGATTTCAGGCCGCGTGGGGACAGTCCCGCCGCAAAGAAGCCCCTCAATCTCGCGCCGCGACGCGTGGCGCTGGAGACGCTGCTGGATGTGAGCCGCAGCGACGCCTATGCCTCGCTGGCGCTTGACAAGCGGCTGGCCGCGGCGGGCCTGTATCACAGGGACAGGGCGTTTGTCACGCAGCTGGTCTATGGCACGCTGGAAAACCGGCTGACGCTTGACTGGCGCATCGACCAGTTCCTCGACGGCGAAAAGGAGCTCGACGCGACCGTGCGCGAGATTCTGCGCATGGGCGCTTACCAGCTCTTTTATCTCGACCGCGTGCCGGATATGGCGGCGGTGGACGAATCCGTCAGCCTGACGCGCGCGATGGGCCTTGAGCCGCTGACGGGGCTGGTAAACGCCGTGCTGCGCAGCATGATCCGCGGGAAGGAGAGCGTCGTCTGGCCCAAACCGCAGGAGGACCCGGTGAAGTATCTCTCCGTCATGTTCAGCGCGCCGGCGGATCTCGTGCGGCTGCTCATCGACGCCTACGGCGAGCACGGCGCGCTGGAAATCCTGCGCTATCGCCCGAAGGACCGGGATGTGACCGTGCGCGTCAACTATCTGCGCTGCGACGATGCGCGCCTGCGCAGCCTCTTTGCGGATGATGAGCTTGAGTTTGCGCCGGGAATTCTGCCGGGCACCTATAAGGTGCGCCATGCCGGTGATCTGACGAGGATGCGCGCCTTCCAGAACGGCCTGTTCACGATTCAGGGCGAGAGCTCCGTGCTCGCGGCGCGTATGGTCGGCGCCAGGCCTGGCCAGACCGTGCTTGACGCCTGCGCGGCGCCGGGCGGGAAGACGGCCGTGCTCAGCGAGATGATGAACGACACGGGCCGCGTCTACGCCTGGGACACGCATGCGCACCGCGTGGAGCTCATCCGCGGCACGGCGAACCGCCTCAAGCTTGAGAACGTGCGCCCTGCGGTCAAGGACGCGAGCGTCGAGCGGCCGGACATGGCGATGACGCTCGACGCGGCGCTTGTCGATGCGCCCTGCTCCGGCACGGGCGTGATGCTTGAAAAGCCGGATGTCAAATACCGCGTGACCGGGGAGGGCGTCAGCCGTCTCATGGCCGTGCAGCGGGATATCCTCGATGCCGTCGCGCCGATGGTCAGGGTCGGAGGCACGCTGGTCTATTCGACCTGCTCGATTCTGCCCTGCGAAAACGCGCAGCAGGTGAAGGCCTTCCTTGCGCGCCATCCCGAATATGAGATTCTCCCGATGGCGGGCGAGCTGCCGCAGGCGCTTGCCGCGCACGAGGAGGCCTATGGCTTGCAGATGCTCCCGCACAGGGACGGCACAGACGGCTTCTTCGTTTGCCGCTTGCGCCGCGTGAAAGCGTGACGGAGGCCGGGATGGAGAAAAACATGGAGGACCGGGGAGAGAAAAAGCAGCTGCTGTCCCTGACGCCGCAGGAGCTGGGCGAGTATCTGAGGGGACTCGGACAGCCTGCCTTTCGGGCCAAACAGCTCTTCGCCTGGCTGCATCAGGGAGTGCCGTTTGAGGGCATGACGAACCTGCCCCGGGCGCTGCGGGAAACGCTCATGGAAACCTGCATCGACAATCCCGTGCGCGTGCTGGAGACGATCACCTCCAGCCTTGACGGCACGGTCAAGCTGCTCTATGCGCTTCCCGACGGGCACGTCATCGAGGGCGTGCTGATGCGCTACAAATACGGCAACACGCTCTGCCTGTCCACGCAGGTGGGCTGCCGGATGGGCTGCGCATTCTGCGCCTCGACACTCGACGGCTGCGCGCGCAGCCTGACGCCAGCGGAAATGCTTGGCCAGATCATCTGTGCCAACGGCGTGCTCGCGGCGCAGAGCGGGGAGAGCAAGGAGCCGGCCCGCGTGGGCAACATCGTGCTCATGGGCAGCGGCGAGCCGTTTGACAACTACGACAATGTCGTCAAATTTCTGAACATTCTGCATACGGAGGGCGGGCTGTGCATCGGTATGCGCAGCGTTTCGCTTTCGACCTGCGGGCTTGTGCCGCAGATGCTCCGGTTTGCCGGCGAAGGCCTGCCGGTGACGCTCTCGCTGTCGCTGCATGCGCCCAACGACGAGGTGCGCCGCCAGCTGATGCCTGTCGCCAAGCGCTACAGCATGGACGAGGTGCTTGCGGCGTGCCGACATTATATTGAAAAGACCGGAAGACGGGTGATCTTTGAATACGCGCTGGTGCACGGCGTCAACGCCTCGCCCGAGCAGGCCGCCGAGCTGGCGGGAAGGCTGCGGGGCATGCAGTGCCATGTGAACCTGATTCCGCTCAACAGTGTGCCGGAGCGCGGGCTGCAGGGTGTCAGCGAGCGCGAGGTTGAGATTTTCAAGCGCGCGCTGGAGCAGAGGAACATCTCCGTCACCCGGAGGCGCGAGATGGGCGACGACATCGAGGGCGCATGCGGTCAGCTTCGCCGTCGATATCTTGGACAGAAGGAAAGTGACTGATCAGGCGCGGGCGTAAAGAGGGGGAAGCCCTTCGCCCGGCAGGGAGGAGCAGACTGTGGCGGCAACGCTGAGAACGGATATCGGACGGCTGCGCAGGCAGAATGAGGACGCGGCGTGGATGGATGAGTCGCGCGGCATTTTTGCCGTCGCTGACGGCATGGGTGGCCATCTGGCGGGCGAGGTTGCCAGCGGCATGGCGATGGACGCCGTGCGCGAGATGGCAAAAAGCGGCGCGAAGCCGGGCCTTGAGGCGCTGCGCGGCACCGTGATGCGGGCGCATAACGCGATTCTTTCCCATGCTGAAACGCACAGGGAATGCGCCGGTATGGGCACGACGCTTTCGCTCATGTGGCGCGCCGGTCGGTTCATGTACATCGCGCATGTGGGCGACAGCCGGATTTACCGCCTGCGCGGCGGTCGCCTGGAGCAGATCACGCAGGACCATTCTCTGGTCGCGGAGCTTGTTCGTGCCGGGCTGATCACCGCCGGGGAGGCGCGAAATCATCCTCGCCGCAACATCATCACTCGCGCGCTGGGCACGCAGGGGGACAATACCCCCGATGTGCTGGCGGCGGATGCTAAAAGCGGGGATATTTGGCTGCTGTGCACGGACGGCCTCACAGGCATGGTTCCGGATGACGAAATCGAAAGGACGCTATTGAGCCTGCCGCTTGAAGAGGCTGCGGACAGGCTGATCGAGCTCGCGCTTCAAGCGGGCGGCAGCGACAATGTGACGCTGATTCTCTACCTTGACGAGGAGGATTCGACGTGGAATCGAGACTGATCGGCAAAATCGTCAGCCGCCGGTTCCGCGTTGAGGATGTGATTGGCCGGGGCGGCATGGCGATTGTCTATCGCGCGTTTGATCTGAAAACCCATCAGACGGTGGCGCTCAAGGTGCTGCGCGAGGAATATGAAAACGACCCGGAGTATCTGGAACGCTTCAAGCGCGAGGCGGAGGTCTGCCGCAAGCTGAACCACCCCAACGTAGTCAACCTGATTGATTCGGGCCGGGTGGGCGGCGTGTCCTACATCGCGCTTGAATATGTGGACGGCAAGACGCTCAAGGAGATCATCACGGACTCCGGCAGCCTTGGGCAGGAGCAGGCCGTGCGCTTTGCATTGCAGATTCTGGCCGCGCTCTCGCATGCCCATCAGCGGGGCATTGTCCACAGGGACGTCAAGCCTCAAAACGTGCTGGTGACCCGCAGCGGGCAGATCAAGGTCGGCGACTTCGGCATCGCCGGCATGGCGGATACCAAGACGCTGACCTCTGACGGCAACGTCATGGGCTCTGTGCATTATTTTTCGCCCGAGCAGGCCAAGGGCATGAAGGCGACGGCAGCGTCCGACCTGTATTCGGTGGGCGTGATTCTCTATGAGATGCTTTGCGGGCATGTGCCCTTTGAGGGCGAAACAGCGGTTTCCGTCGCGATGATGCACCTGATGGAGATGCCCAAGCCGATTGAGGAGGAGGCGGAGGTCTGCCGCGCGGTCGAGCTGATCGTCAAAAAGGCGCTGGAGAAACAGCCTCATATGCGCTACCAAAATGCCGATGCCATGATTCGCGATCTGCGCAGGGCTCTGCGCCATCCGGATGGCGCATTCATGGAGCAGCGGCACCATTCTGCCCAGGAGACGCGCCGCAATGCCGCACAGCAGAGCCGCAAAAGAAAGCGGGAGCAGAGCGTGGCGGCGCGGGTCATCACCCTCGCCGTGCTGATCCTGCTGGCGCTGCTGATCGCCGTGGCGGGCTTCAGATTATATCTCTCCCTGTTCGTCTACACAAGGGTGCCTGATCTGGCTGGGCTTGACGAGGCGACGGCGGTCAGAATGGTCGAGGGGCTGGGCTTTGAGCCGGACCTGCTCTACGCCTACAGCGCGACGCCCGAGGGGTATGTCTGCTCCCAGAGCCCGCAGGCCGGGCAGGAAAGCAGGCGGGGCGGGGCAGTGATCGTCACCGTTTCCAAGGGCAGTGGTATGGTCGCCGTGCCCCGGCTGACCTCCATGACGCTGGAGGAGGCGCTCGATACCATCGCGGCGCAGGGCTTTGCGGCAGGGGATGTGTCGACTGTGCCCAATGAAATGATGCGCGGGACAGTCATCGCGCAGAGCCCTGAGGCGGGCGTCAGCGCGCAGATGGGCAGCAGCGTCTCCCTGACGGTCTCCGGCGGGCGCGTGATCGTCCCGGAGCTCGTGGGCCAGCGCGAGGAGGAGGCGCTCGCGCGCATTGAATCCGTCGGGCTTGTGCGAGGACTGATCACCTATGAAAACGTGGACAGCGCGAGGCAGGATGGCGTCGTGCTCTCGCAGTCGCTAGAGCAGTTTTCGCAGGTGCTCCCCGGCAGCGAGATTGAGATGACCGTCGGACTGTATGACAAGCGCAAGTATGCGGCAAACGTGACTGTGACCATCGCCGTGCCCGCGGAGGGCGTAGGCGTGCGTGTCACGCTGGTGGGCGAGGACGGGAAGGAGAGCGACATGTATGCCGCGACGCTGACCGATCCGGGCGAGACGAAGATCGATGTGACGTTGCGCAGCGAGCAGAGCGGCGTGATGACATGGCGGCTGTATCTGGATGGCAGCTTCAGGAGCGAAGCGACGGCCGTGCTGCAATAGTGGGGCGCGGCAAAGCGCCGGAAATGGGGCCTGGCCCCGGCGGGTGAAGGAATGACAGGAAAGATCATGCGGGGCATCGGGAGCTTTTATACGGTGCTCTGCAACGAGGACGGACAGGAGTATACGCTGCGCGCGCAGAAAAAGCTGCGCCACCAGCACATGACGCCGATGGTCGGAGACGCCGTCCGCTTTACGCCCGGCCAGGGTGAGGAAAACGGATGGCTGGAGGAGATTCTCCCGCGGCGCAGCGTCATGGAGCGGCCGAGCGTCGCCAACGTCGACATGCTGATGCTGGTGCTGGCGAGCGTGCCGCAGCCGGATCTGCTGCTGTGCGACAAGCTGATCCTGCGCGCGCGCAAGGGCGGCATGGTACCGGCGATCTGCGTCAACAAGATCGACCTGGGCGCGGAGCTGGCGCAGGAAATCGCGCGGGAATACGCCGGAACGGAGCTGCGCGTGTTCTGCGTCAGCGCCAGGACAGGCGAGGGCGTTGCGGCGCTTCGGGAGCAGATGCGCGGCAAGGTGACCTGTCTGGCGGGGCAGAGCGCCGTGGGCAAGAGCTCACTGCTCAACGCGCTCTTCGGCCTCTCGCTGGAGACCGGCGGCCTGAGCCGCAAGACGGAGCGCGGAAGGCACACGACCCGGCGGGCGGAGATGATGGCGCTCGACGGGATGCTCGTGCTTGATACGCCGGGGTTCAGCCTGCTGGAGCTGGAAAAGGGGATCGAGCCGCAGGACTTTGCGCAGCTCTACCCGGAATACAACGCGCTTGCGGGCGGCTGCCGGTTTCAGCCCTGCCTGCACGACAGAGAGCCGGGCTGCGCGGTCCATGCGGCGGTTGAGCGCGGGACGCTGAGCGCAGCGCGCTGGGCACGCTACCGTGAGCTGCTCGGCGAGGTCAGAGAACAATGGAAGGGACGGTTTGTATGACGACGATTTCTGCATCCGTGCTCGGCGCGGATCTGATGAACCTTGGCGCGGAGATTCGCCGGGCGGAGCAGCTGGGCGTGACCTGGCTGCATCTTGACCAGATGGACGGTCATTTTGTGCCCAACATCAGCTTTGGCCCGGATTTTGTCGCAGCGATGCGCAAAACGACGGATTTGTTTCTCGACGTCCATTTGATGCTCAGCCATCCGATGCGTTATATCGATGCCTACGCGGACGCGGGCGCGGACCTGATTGTCGTGCACGCGGAGGCGGAGGATGATCCGCAGGCAGTGCTGCGCGCGATTGCCGCACGGGGCATCAAGGCGGGCATCTGCATCAAGCCGGGCACGCAGCCGGAGACCATCCAGCCGCTGCTGCCGCTGTGCGACCTCGTGCTGGTGATGACGGTGGAGCCGGGCTTTGGCGGACAGAGCCTGATGGAGGACTGCGTCGCCAAGCTGCCCATCCTCAAAAAAATGATTGCCGGCACCGGCAGGGACATCTTGCTGGAGGTTGACGGCGGCGTCAAGCTGGGGAATGCACGTCACGTCATCGAGGCAGGCGCGGACGTGCTGGTGATCGGAACGGGCCTGTTCCGGGCGCCTGATCCGCAGGCCGTCGTCGACGCCGTCAGGGCTGGGGGCGCGGCATGAACGCGCTGATCGTGCTGGGCGGAGACCGCCCGGACGGCGCGCTGCTTAAGCGCTGCATGCAGGAAAGCGACCTGACCATCGCGGCAGACAGCGGGCTTTCTGCGTTTGACGCGCTGGGGCTGATGCCCGATTTGCTGGTGGGCGACATGGATTCCGTCGATCCCGCCGTGCTGGCGCGTTACGAGGGCCGTCTGCCCGAGCACCGACTCAACTGCATCAAGGACGACACCGACGGCGTCGATGCGCTCGATCTGGCGATTGCGCGGGGCGCGAAGAAAATCACGCTGCTGGGCGCGCTCGGAGGGCGGCTTGATCATGCGATGGCAAACCTGATGCTGCTCGTGCGCGCGCACAGAAGCGGCGCATCCGCACAGATTCTGGATGGACATGTCCGTATCGCGCGCGTAGACGGCGAGGCCGTGCTGCGCGGCGCAAAGGGCGACACGGTTTCCTTTCTGCCGCTGGGAGAGGCGTCCGGTGTGACGCTCACGGGCTTTTTTTATCCGCTGCGGGACGCGACGCTCAGAAGCGACTATCCGCTGGGCGTGAGCAATGTCGTGACGCAGGAAGAGGCTGTTGCGCAGGTTAAGCGCGGCGACCTGCTGATGTTCCATTACCGGGGAACGCTTTGAGGGGTATCTGCCGGAATGCGTTTTTCCCTCTGTGAACGGAGAGGGTTCCTTGCCGGCAATCTGACGGAAGCTGAAGGGCTTCCGCTTCTTTTTGCCCGGGCGAGTTTTTTGACGGGGGAATTTACAGAACAGATAGGTTTTTGACATTGCGTGTCGAATTCTCTCTCTAGTCCGTTCGCCGCTTTGATGCGGCAGGAAACGAAGGAGGGATGCGGCGTGACGATCAGGGAAAGGCTTGAGCAGCAGGAGAGGGAAAACCTGGGCCCATATGCCAGGCTGAGCAGCGAGACCCGGGGGCGGGAGCGCCCAATTTCCGAGGACGATATGCGCACGGAGTTTCAGCGCGACCGCGACCGCATTCTGCACTGCAAGTCGTTTCGCAGGCTCAAGGGAAAGACGCAGGTCTTCATTTCCCCTCAGGGCGATCACTACCGCACCCGGCTGACCCACACGCTCGAGGTGACGCAGGTCGCTAGGACGCTTGCGCGCGCGCTCAGGCTCAACGAGGATCTCACGGAGGCCATCGCGCTGGGGCATGATCTGGGACATACGCCCTTCGGCCATACGGGCGAGGATGCGCTTGACAAACTGATTGATGGCGGCTTTGTCCATCGCGTGCAGAGCCGGCGTGTGGTCGAGGTGCTCGAGCGCGGCGGAGAGGGGCTCAACCTGACCTGGGAGGTGCGCGACGGCATCGAGCATCACTCCGGCAAGGTGCGCCCCGCGACGCTGGAGGGCTGCTGTGTGCATCTGGCGGATCGCATCGCGTACATCAACCACGACATCGACGATGCGGTGCGTGGCGGCGTGCTGCGCGAGGACGAACTGCCGGAGCGATCGCTCAAGCGTCTGGGACGCACGCATGGCGAGCGCGTGGGGACGATGATTTCAAGCGTCGTGCGCTATTCGGCGGACAGGGATGATGTACAGATGGAGCCGGATATCTGGGAGGAGCTGATGGCCCTGCGGGCGTTCATGTTTGAGCGCGTGTATTCCCGCGACTGGGCCGCGAACGAATCCCAAAAGGCGGAGCACATCGTCCGCGAGCTCTTCCTGTACTATATGGATCATCCGTCGATGATGCCCAACGAATACATGGAGATCGCGTATCGCGAGGGCATGCAGCGCGGCGTCTGCGATTATGTGGCCTGCATGACTGACGCGTTTGCCGTAAAGACGTATCAAAAGCTGTTTATTCCGCCGTTTTTTGACGGAATTGGCTGAAACGGAAACCATTTGCGCGAAAAAAGTGCATCAGTCATGCAGGAATGTGAAAACGCGCGGCGAAAAAGAGTAGGGCGATGAAGGCGGTGAACGGCGTTGGCGGGAAGGTTTCCACAGGCATGGCTCGATGAGCTTCGCGAGCGCGCCGACATCGTGCAGGTCGTCTCCCGCTATGTGCAGCTTACGCCCAAAAGCGGACGGTACTGGGGGCTTTGCCCCTTTCATGGGGAGAAGACGGCCTCCTTCTCGGTAAACCCGCAGAGGCAGATGTATTATTGCTTTGGCTGTCACGCAAGCGGAAGCTCGATCAACTTCGTCATGGAGATGGAGCATCTCGAGTTTCGGGACGCGGTCAAGCTGCTGGCGGAGCAGGTTCACATGGAGCTGCCCCAGATGGTCGAAAGCCGGGAAAGCGCTGCGTCGCGCAGCGAAAAGGAGCGGCTTTACGAGGCCAACCGGCAGTGCGCGCGGTTTTTCCACGCGCAGCTCTGGAAAAAGGAAAACGAGCAGGTGCTTTCGTATCTGTACGGGCGCGGGCTCGACGACGGAACTATCCGTGTCTTCGGCCTTGGCTCGACGCCGCCCCGAAGCGACGGCGCGACCCATGCGCTGCGTGAGCAGGGATTTACGGACGATGAGCTCGTGCGCGCCGGCATTTCCGTGCGGCGGGACGGACGGGTCTATGACATGTTCCGCCAGCGGGCGATCTTTCCCATCATCGACGCGCAGGGACATGTGCTCGGCTTTGGCGGGCGCGCGCTGGGCGATGCCAAGCCCAAATACCTCAACACGGGCGATACGCCCATCTTCAACAAGCGACTGGGCGTGTTCGCGGCCAACCTGCTCAAAAAGCAGCGCGGGCTGAAGCGCGTGATCCTGGTCGAAGGCTATATGGACGTGGTTTCGCTTGTGCAGGCTGGTGTGCAGGGCGTCTGCGCGACGCTGGGCACGGCGCTGACGATCGAGCAGGCGCGCTTGCTCAAGCGCTACGCGCCGGAGATCTGGGTCTCCTACGACGGCGACGCGGCCGGCCAGCACGCGATTTTGCGCGCGCTGGACATCTTTGAGGAGGAGGGCGTGCGCGCCCGCGTGCTCGATTTCCCGGGCGGCATGGATCCGGACGAGTTTATCCGGGCCTACGGGCCGCAGGGACTTGAGCAGCTCGAGCCGATGGAAGCGACGGATTACCGCATGAAGCAGGAGATGGCCGGGCATGATCTCTCCACACAGGAGGGACGCACGTCCTATGCGATCGCCTGTTCCAAATATCTGGCGCGGGTAAAGGAACCTGTCGAGCTGGAAAACTACATTCAGAAGCTGATGATCTCCACCGGATTCACCCGGGAGGTGCTGCTGGCGCAGATCGGGCGGACGGAGCTTATCGCCAGGGACAGACAGGCCACCTACCGCCGGGCAGCCAGACCGCTGGAGGAAAAGGCGGAGGGCGTTGACATGGAGACGTCGACCGCTGAAAAGCAGCTGCTGCTTCTGCTGGCGGAGGGGCGGCTGGAAGCGGGCGCTATCGCGGCGGACGATTTCATCACCCCGCTGCGCCGGGAGATGGCGCAGAAGCTGCTTTCCGGCATGACGCCGGGCGCAATTCTTGAGGAAATTGACGACGAACAGGCGCGTGCGCGCGCAGCGCAGCTTTTTCAAAGGGACAGCGGTGCGGACGCGGAGCAGGAGCTGCGCATGGCAGGCGACTGCCTAAGAATCCTGCACAGAAAGCGCATCGAGCGGCGCATTGCCGAGCTGACGGCCCAGCTTCCAGGTCTCAAGGGAGAGGACAAGCGCAGTACGCTTTTGAAAATACAGGAACTGACGAAGGAAAGACAGACGGCCGGAAGAAAGGAATGATTTCTTATGGCACTGACAAGGGAACAGGCCCAGCAGAAGGTCAAGGAGATTCTGGACCTCGCTCGCAACGAAAAGAAAACACTGACCTATCAGGAGGTCATGAACAAGCTCAGCGAGCTTGATATTGATGCCGATGCGATTGACGCCGTGTTTGAGACGCTGGAATCCGAGGGCTTTAACGTCATCAGCGGCGCAGGCAGCGAGCCGAACGCCCTGCCGCCGGACGTGCCGGAACCGGAAATCGACCTCTCCGTGCCGGAGGGCGTGAGCATCGACGATCCCGTCCGCATGTACCTCAAGGAGATCGGCAAGGTGCCGCTGCTGACGGCGGACGAGGAGATTGAAATCGCCAAGAAGATGCTCGAGGGTGGCCCGGAGGCTGAGGTGGCCAAGAAAAAGCTTGCCGAGGCGAACCTGCGTTTGGTCGTCTCCATCGCCAAGCGCTATGTCGGCCGGGGCATGCTCTTCCTCGATCTGATTCAGGAGGGCAACCTGGGCCTGATCAAGGCGGTCGAAAAATTTGACTATACCAAGGGCTTTAAATTCTCGACCTACGCGACCTGGTGGATCCGCCAGGCGATCACCCGTGCTATTGCTGATCAGGCGAGAACCATTCGCATCCCGGTGCATATGGTGGAGACGATCAACAAGCTGATCCGCGTCAGCCGCCAGCTCCTGCAGGAGAAGGGCCGCGAGCCGCAGCCGGAAGAGATCGCCGAGGCGATGGGCATCAGCGTGGAGAAGGTGCGGGAGATCATCAAAATCGCGCAGGAGCCGGTTTCGCTGGAGACGCCGATCGGCGAGGAGGAGGATTCCCACCTCGGCGACTTCATCCAGGACGACGACGCGCCGCCGCCCGCCGAGGCCGCTTCCTTCACACTGATGAAGGAGCAGCTGATGAGCGTGCTCGACACGCTGACGCCGCGCGAGAAGAAGGTGCTCTCGCTGCGCTTTGGCCTGGAGGACGGACGCCAGCGCACGCTCGAGGAGGTCGGCCAGGAATTCAACGTCACGCGTGAGCGCATCCGCCAGATTGAGGCAAAGGCGCTGCGCAAGCTGCGTCATCCCAGCCGCAGCAAGAAGCTCAAGGATTATCTGGAGTAACCGGCCAAAGGAAGACCATGCTGGAAACGAAGCGAGGGATGGATGTCCCTCGCTTTTGATAACCGGGAAAGGCAGAAGGGAGGAAGCCGATGCTCAGGCTGGATGAAAGGCTTGGCGCCATCGCAGACCTGGTTCTGGAAGCTGTGTCAGGCAGGGAAGCGCCCTGCGCGGCCGATGTGGGCTGCGATCACGGCTTTCTGACGGCCGGACTGCTGGAGCGTTGTCCGTCGCTGACGATGATCGCCAGCGACGTCAGCGCGCCGTCCTTGCAGAAGGCGCGTGAGCTGCTTGCCTCTCTGGGATTGGCTTCACGGGCGGCGCTGCGCGTTGCGGACGGTCTTGCCGCGATCAACGGGCCTGTCGACGCGATTGTCATCGCCGGTATGGGCGCGCAGACGATTCTCAAAATCGTCGCGGAGGGCAGGGCGCGCATCGGAAACGCCGCGCTGATCGTGCAGGCAAATGTCGACCTGCCCATGCTCCGGACGGGACTGGCGGCGCAGGGCCTTGTCGTGGAGCGGGAGATCTATACCCGAGCGGCCGGACGGCACTATGTGACGATGCTCGCCCGTGCGGGAGAAGCCGATATGCCGGATGAGCGCGCGGCGCTGCTGGGCATGGCGGCAGGCGGCATGCGCGGCGAGGGACAGAGAAGCTATTTCGTTTGGCAGAGAGGCGTGCGCGTGCGCGAGATGGAGCGCGTCGCACCGCTGCAAACGGAGCGGGCAAAGGAACGCATCCGGCTCAGCAGCCGGGAGCTGACATGGATTTCGGAGGCGCTTGGTATGAAAAACTGCACGGTTTCGGATGTGGAAAGGCTTGTAGGCGGCATCGCGCCCTATGAGCTGGCGGAGGAATGGGACAACGTCGGTCTGCTCGTCGGCCATGCGGACGCGCAGGTCACGCGCGCACTCGTCGCGCTTGATCTGAGCATGGACGTCATCGCGGAGGCCAGGACGCTGGGCGCGCAGCTGATCGTGACCCATCATCCGATCATGTTTTCCGCACGAAAGCGGCTGACGGATGCCGACCGGGAGGGACGGCTGATGCTCGCGCTGGCAGAGGCCGGCATCGCGCACATCGCGGCACACACGAATCTGGACAGCGCGCCGGGCGGCGTCAACGACACGCTGATGGCGGCGATGGGCGCTGCAAACGTCCGCGGCGAGGGTTTTGTTCGCGCGGGCGATCTGCCGGAGGGGACGACGCTGGGCGCGCTGGCGCAGCGCGCGAGGACGCGCCTGAAGGCGGAGGTGCGCCTCTACGGCGCGCCGGATACGGCTGTGCATGTGCTGGGCTGCTGCTCCGGCGCGGGCGGAGGAGAGGTTGCGCTGGCGAGGGCGCTGGGCGCGGACTGCTTCATCACCGGCGAAATCCGCCATCACGAGGCGCTTGACGCGGTGGATGCCGGCGTCTGCGTGCTGGAGGCAGGGCATTTTGAAACGGAAAATCCCGTCTGTGAAGTGCTGCGCACGGCTTTACAAAACGCTGCCGATGCGTTACAATATAACTTGACGGTTTTTTGCTCGAAGGGCAATCCCTTCGGGCGTTGAATGAATGAGGAGGGCCTTACCTTGGAACAGTATGAACGTTTGTGGCAGTATCAGCAGGTCGATATGGAGCTCGATCAGTATGAAAAGGAGATGCGCGGCAACAGCAACCGCAAGGAGCTGCTCAAGCATCGCGATTTCCTGCTCGAGCAGCAGAACGTCCTCAAGAAGATCGAAGCCGACGTGGAGATCATGAGCGACCGCATGGAGGCGCTGGCCGATGAGATCACGCGCCTGAGCGGCTCGGTTTCCGAAGCGGCGGCGAGCTTCGAGGCGAACCGGCCGCAGGATATCGAGGAGGCCCGCAAGCAGATCGCAGCGATCCAGAAGCTGATCGGCACGATTTCCCGCTACGAGGCGGAGCTGGCGAAGATGCGCAAGGACTCGGAGGCGCGCGACCGCCAGCAGCGCGAGGTGCGCGTGCGCGCGGCGAAGGCGAGAGCCGAGTTTGACCGCATCAAGGTCATCTACGACGAGGAATACAAGGTCGCCGCCGTAAAGCTGGAGACGCTCAAAAAGAAGGTAGCCAAGGAGGCGGAGGGCATCGATCCTGCCCTGATGGAAAAATACAAGGCCATCAAGCGCCATTCGACGCCGCCGATTACGAAGATCCATGATGACCGATGCGGCGGCTGCAACATGCAGCTTCCGGCGGCGGACATGAACAGAATCCGTACCGGCGCGCCGTATGTCGAATGCGAGAACTGCGGGCGGATCATTCTCGTCAAGTAAGGCGTCAGCCGCAAAAACGAAGAATACAGGGGGACATTTCCGTCAGGATCTGTCCCCCTATATCATTGGAAGAGAATTTCCCGTGAAGCGCGCGACGCCGGCGTTGACAAGGGCGCGCTCCTTGTGGTATAATCTCCTGCGTTTGTGAGGTTGCCGGGCGGCCGCGCGCCGCAAGGTGTGAGGAAAGTCCGAGCTCCATAGGGCAGAGCGCCGGGTAACACCCGGCGGGGGCGACCCCAGGGAAAGTGCAACAGAGAGATACCGCATGTCTTCGGACATGTAAGGGTGGAAAGGTGAGGTAAGAGCTCACCCGCGGCCTGGCGACTTGTCCGCGATGTAAACCCCGCTCGGAGCAAGAAACGAAAGAGCGCTTGAGACGGCCCGTCGAGCTCTCAGGATTTCGCTTGAACCCATCGGCAACGATGGGTCTAGATAGATGACCGCCGATTACAGAACTCGGCTTACAGGCAACGCTCACAGACATTTTTGAAAAGGCAGCGCCGTTCTCCGTTCCCGGCTGGGGCGTAGGGCGGCGCTTTTTTGTCTGTTTTACGATCAATGCCGGTTCTTTTTTGAAGAAGCGGGCGGAAAATCCGTTTTTTCTCTTGCTTTTTTGCAAAGGATATGGTATGATCTGACGGAAAACGCACCTGCGCCTGTTTTCGTGTGCCTGCCGGGCATCCGGTCCGCACGATCAAGAGGGCTCAGGGAGGGTTTAATCAAAAGGAGGAAAAAACCATGGCAGTTATCTCTATGAAGCAGCTGCTCGAGGCCGGTGTGCACTTTGGCCACCAGACCCGCCGCTGGAACCCCAAAATGGCGCCGTACATCTTCACCGAGCGCAACGGCATCTACATCATTGACCTGCAGAAGACCGTCCGCAAGATCGATGAGGCGTATGCCTTCGTGCGCCAGGTTGCGATGGAGGGAAAGAGCGTCCTGTTCGTCGGTACCAAGAAGCAGGCTCAGGAGTCCATCGAGGCCGAGGCCAAGCGCTGCAACATGTTCTACGTCAACAACCGCTGGCTGGGCGGCATGATGACCAACTTCCGCACCATCAAGACCCGTATTGCCCGCCTGAACGCCATCGACGCGATGGAAGAGCGCGGCGACTTCGAGGTGCTCCCCAAGAAGGAAGTCATCAAGCTCATCGCCGAGCGCGAGAAGCTCACCGAGAATCTGGGCGGCATCCGCGAGATGAAGAACCTGCCGGGCTGCCTGTTTGTGGTTGACCCGCGCAAGGAGCATATCGCTGTCACCGAGGCGCGCGCGCTGGGCATCCCGGTTGTCGCTATCGTCGACACCAACTGCGATCCGGACGAGATCGATTACGTCATCCCGGGCAACGATGACGCCATCCGCGCTGTCAAGCTCATCGCCGGCAAGATGGCCGACGCTGTCCTTGAGGGCAAGCAGGGCGAGCAGGCCGAGGTCGCTGAGGCAAAGTAATCTTTGCCCCAACCTCAAACGGATTTGAACTGTACTGGAGGAACGACTTATGGCTAATATTACTGCTGCTCTGGTCAAGGAGCTGCGCGAGCGCACCGGCGCTGGCATGATGGACTGCAAGAAGGCGCTCGTCTCCTGCGACGGCGATATGGACAAGGCGATCGATTTCCTGCGTGAGAAGGGCCTTGCCGCTGCCGCGAAGAAGGCCGGCCGCATCGCCGCCGAGGGCATGGTCGACTGCTATGTCTGCGAGACCTGCGGCGTGGGCGTCGTGATCGAGGTCAACTGCGAGACCGACTTCGTCGCCAATACCGACCGCTTCAAGGCGCTGTGCCGCGATTTTGCCAAGCACGTCGCCGTCAAGGCGCCGGCCTCCGTCGAGGAGATGCTCGCTCAGCCGTTCTACGCGGATGAGACCAAGACCGTCAATGACCTGATCGGCGAGGCGACCGCCTCCATCGGCGAGAAGATCTCTGTCCGCCGCTTTGCCCGCTTTGAGCCGGCTGCCGGCCTGGTGGATACCTACAACCACATGGGCGGCCGCATCGGCGTCATGGTCGAGCTTGCTTGCCCCGAGGTTACCGACGAGGTCAAGGAGATCAGCCACGATCTGGTCATGCACATCGCCGCCGCGAATCCGCAGTTCGTGCGCCGCAGCGACGTGCCCAGCGACAACCTTGAGAAGGAGCGCGAGGTGCTCACGCAGCAGGCGCTCAACGAGGGCAAGCCGGCGAAGATCGTCGAGCGCATGGTCGAGGGCCGTATCGAGAAGTACTACAAGGAGGTTTGCCTCCTGGAGCAGCCGTTCGTCAAGGATCCCGACATCAATGTCACCAAGATGCTCGGCGGCAAGGCTGACGTCGTCCGCTTCGTGCGCTTTGAGCGCGGCGAGGGCCTGGAGAAGCGCCAGGACAATCTGGCTGCTGACATCGCGGCTGAGCAGGCCAAGATGAAGAAGTAATTCTGCTTTGAAGGGGGACATGCGAAGCGCATGTCCCTTTTCTTAAGCCGGCATGCCAAGGAGGGCTGCGCCTGAAAGACCGAGCTGCCGCAGCAGATGTTCATCAAAACGAAGACCGGGCTGGATGCCGGCACAGAAAGGAGCTCAATATGGCTAAGTACAAGCGCGTACTGATCAAGCTCAGCGGCGAAGCGCTGGGCGACCATGGCAGGCTGTTTGACTTCGAGCAGATTGACCGCGTGGCCGGAGTTATCGGCAGGCTGCATGAGACGGGCACGGAGATTGCCATCGTCATCGGCGCGGGGAATATCTGGCGTGGACGGCAGGGTCCTGCCGCGAAGATGACCGCGATCAACGCCGATCACATGGGCATGCTGGGCACGGCGATCAACTCCATCGCCATGCAGGACGCCATCGAGCGGCTGGAGATTCCGACCCGCGTGATGTCGGCGGTCGAGATGACCCGCTTCTGTGAGCCCTATACCTACCGCCGCGCCGTGCGTCATCTGGAGAAGGGGCGTATTGTCATCTTTGCCTGCGGGACGGGCAATCCGTTTTTCTCGACCGATACGGCAGCCGCGCTGCGCGCCGTGGAGATCGGGGCAGACGCTATCCTGCTGGCCAAGAATGTGGACGGCGTCTATGACAGTGATCCGCGCGTCAACCCCGATGCGCAGCTGCTCAAGGATCTGACCTATCAGGAGGTTCAGGAGCGCGATCTCAAGGTGATGGACGCATCGGCGATTACCATCTGCCGGGAGAACAGGGTACCTTCCATCCGCGTCTTTGGCCTGGATGACCCGGAGAATATCCTTCGCGTGATTGAGGGCGATCCGATGGGCACCAACGTCCATCCATAACAGACGCTTTGAAGCCGGGGAGCGGCATGCTTCCCGGCTGTTCTTTTATGAAAAAGCCATCTGATAAACACGACCGTCAGATACTTTTTGCCTTTGGCACGAGGCATTCGTGCGAAAGTTACAAAAGGGCTTGCCAAAGGGATGCATCGTGGGTTAAAATAGAGAAAAAGACATTCGAGGAGGGTTCTCCCATGACGATTGCTGAAATACAGGATAACGCCAAAACCAAAATGTCCAAGACGAAGGATGTGCTTCGCTCTGATTTGATGGCCATTCGGGCAGGACGCGCCAACCCTCAGCTGCTTGACCGCATCACGGTCGATTATTATGGTTCGCAGACGCCGCTCAAGAGCGTGGCGAATATCTCCGCGCCTGAACCGCGCGTGCTGCAGATCAACCCGTTTGAGGCGCGCCTCGTGAAGGAGATCTCCCGTGCAATTCAGGCCAGTGATCTGGGCCTGACGCCCTCCAACGACGGCAAGGTCATTCGCCTGATGCTGCCGGAGCTCACGGAGGAACGCCGCAAGGATCTGACCAAGCTCGTGCGCAAAACCTCCGAGGAGAGCAAGGTTGCCATCCGCTCCATTCGCCGTGACGCGGTCGACCAGGTGAAAAAGCTCAAGAAGAATGGCGAGATCACCGAGGACGACCAGAAGAAGGCCGAGGAGCAGATTCAAAAGCTGACGGACGCCAACATCAAGGACATTGACAAGATCACCGCCGACAAGGAAAAGGAAATCATGGAGGTTCGGTGATGAGGGAAAATCTGCTGGGGCTGAGGCTTTCCGACGCGATGGAGACGCTGCGGCAGGAAGGGATCGACCCTCAGGTCACGCTGACCGCTGCGCCAAGGCGCAAGGAGGCGGAAAGCGGAGATCTGCGCGTCGTCTATGCCTCTGATGACGGCAGAAGATTGACCGCAGCCAGGTTTTTGATGCCGATTGCGTTTCGCAGGCAGGAAAATGGCTGATTCGGAACGTATACAAAGAGCATAGCTTTGAGCGTATGAAAAAAGCGGGTTTTGTCGGGGCGGCGCTCTGAGAAGCCCGCTTTTGCTACATGCGCCTGGGCCATCTGAGACTGGGGGATAAATATGGCGTTTTTCGGCAAGGATGAGGCACAGGACAGCCCGCAGCAGATCGCGCTTGATCGCAGCAGGCTGCCGCGGCATGTTGCCATCATCATGGACGGCAACGGGCGCTGGGCGCAAAAGCGCGGTTTGCCGCGCACGTTTGGGCACAAGGCCGGCGTGGAAGCCCTGCGCGAGATCATCCGGCACTCTGATGAGCTGGGGATTGAGGTGCTGACCATTTATGCGTTCTCCACGGAGAACTGGAGGCGCTCAGCCGAGGAGGTCGGCGCGCTGATGGGCCTGTTGCTGGAGTATTTCACCAAGGAGCTCGACGAGCTGAACGAGGAAAACGTGCAGATTCGCATTCTGGGCGACATCGACGGCATGCCGGACGGGCTTCAAAAGCAGAAAAGCGCGCTGCATGCGGCGGTTGAGCGGACAAAGGAGAATACCGGTCTCAAGCTCTGCATCGCGCTCAACTATGGCGGCAGGCAGGAGATTGTCCGCGCGGCGCGCATTCTGGCGCAGCAGGCGGCAGAAGGGCTTCTCTCTCCCGAGGAGATCGATATGCCCCGCTTTGAAGGCCAGCTCTATACGGCAGGGCTGCCGGAGGTTGATTTCCTGATCCGCACGAGCGGCGAGATCCGGCTGAGCAATTTCCTGCTCTATCAGCTTGCCTATGCGGAGTTCTACCAAACGGATATTCTCTGGCCGGATTTTGACCGGCATGCCTATGACGAAGCGCTGCTGGCCTATACAAAACGAAATCGCCGGTTCGGCGGCGTGTGACAATCGAAAAGAGGGATTGCATGAAAACTCGCCTCATCACCGCCGCCGTTGGCATTCCGTTTCTTATCTTTGTGCTGGTCGTTCGGGGCTGGTTTGCAGAGCTGCTCATCGTCGCGCTGACGCTCATTGCGCTGTACGAGTGCTATCATGCGCTGACCGTTGCGCATTTTGACATCTGCCAAATCGGCGGCTATGTCGCGGCGATATGCATGTGGCCGCTGAGCCGGTTCATGGGGGTGCTCGATCCGCTGCTGCTGGTCGTGGCGGCGATGGGGCTGTCCATGAGCGGCGTCATTTTGGGCAAAAAGCCGTCGTTTCCCAACGCGGCCGCCTCGGTCTATCCGCTCTTTACATGTCTTTTGCCCATGTCCATGTTCATGATGATGATGAACGCGACATACGGGCGGGTGCCTGGCATCGCGCTGATCACCATGGCCTTTGCGATTGCGTTTTGCTGCGATGCTGCGGCGTACTTTGGCGGCCGGGCCTTCGGCAAGCGCAAGCTTTGCCCGACGATCAGCCCGAAAAAGACGGTTGAAGGCGCCTTTTTCGGTGCTCTCGGCGGTCTGCTTGGTGCGCTTGTCATCCGTTGGGTGTTCGTCCACGTGTTCCGCATGGCGATGCCGGGCGTTCCTGCGTCGATGGTGCTGGGACTGCTTGGGGCGTTTGCCGGGCAAATCGGCGACCTGACGGCGTCGCTGCTCAAGCGATACAGCGGCATCAAGGACTACGGCAACGTCTTCCCAGGGCACGGCGGCGTGATGGACAGGTTTGACAGCGTGATCTTCACGCTGATCGTCCTGTACTGCTATACGCTGGTGCTTTGAAAACATGGAGTGAAATACAATGAGACGAATTGCGATTCTCGGTTCGACCGGATCCATCGGCACGCAGGCGCTGGATGTCGCCGCGCGCCACAGCGACCGCTTTCAGGTGACGGCGCTGGTTGCTCATTCCTCGAGCGACAAGCTCTTTGAGCAGGTTCGCACGTTTCGCCCGCAGATCGCGGCGCTGACCGTCGAGCCGGCGTCCATTCCGGAGGATATCAGGAACGCCTGCGAATGGATGTTTGGCGAGGATGTGCTGCTGCGCGTCGTGCGCGCCTGTGAGGCGGACGACGTGCTGGTTTCCGTGGTGGGCATCGCGGGGCTGGCCGCCGTGATGGAGGCGCTTTCCTGCGGCAAGCGCGTGCTGCTGGCCAACAAGGAGCCGCTGGTCGCCGGCGGCGAGCTGGTGACGCAGGCGGCACGAGAGGCGGGCCATCCGCTTCTGCCTGTGGACAGCGAGCACAGCGCGATTTTCCAGTGCCTGCAGGGAGCGGGCGGCAACCGTCCGGAACGTCTGATTCTCACGGCGAGCGGCGGTCCGTTCCGCACATGGAGCAAGGAGGCCATCTATACCGCCACCAAGGAGCAGGCGCTCAAGCATCCCAACTGGAGCATGGGCCGCAAGATCACGATCGATTCGGCGTCGATGATGAACAAGGCGCTGGAGGTCATCGAGGCGCGCTGGCTGTTTGACATGCCCGCCGAGCGCATCGACGTGCTGATTCACCCGCAGAGCGTCATACATTCTATGGTCGAGTATGCGGATGGCGCGGTCATGGCGCAGCTGGGCACGCCGGATATGCGCCTGCCGATTCTCTACGCGATGAGCTGGCCAGAGCGGCTGCCCACGGGCGGCAAGCGGCTCGACTTTGAGGCGCTCTCGGCACTGACGTTTGAAAAGCCCGATTTGAACCGCTTCCCGGGGCTCGGTCTGGCCTATCAGGCGCTTGCCTGTGGCGGAACGATGAGCGCCATTCTCAACGGGGCCAACGAGATCGCTGTCGACGCGTTTTTGCATGACCGGATTCGCTTCGGACAGATTGCGCAGCTGGTTGAGGAGACGATGGCAGCCGTGCCTGTCACGCAGCATCCGACGCTCGAGCAGGTGTTTGAGAGCGATTTGAAGGCCCGGGCCAAGGCGGAGGAGCTTCTGGCGACGAGCCGCTTTGCGGTGTGAGGTTTCGGAGGTGTAACGCGGTCTTATGTATGTTGTGCTGGCGCTCGTTTTGCTGGGTGTGCTGATCATTGCGCATGAGTTCGGCCATTTTCTGGCGGCGAGGCTTTGCGGCATCGAGGTCGTCGAGTTTTCCATGGGCATGGGCCCGCTGCTGCTCAAGAAGCGCAGCCGGAGGGGAACGCAGTTTTCCGTCAGGCTGCTGCCAATCGGCGGCTTCTGCCAGTTCTACGGAGAGGACGAGGAACGCGACGATCCGCGCGCCTTTAACCGGCAGAAGCTCTGGAAGCGCGCGCTGACTGTGGCCAGCGGCCCGCTGATGAACTTTCTGATCGCGATTGTCGTCATTGTGCTGTTCATGAGCCTTCTGGGGGTTCAGAGCGTCGTACCCCGTGTCGCCGGGGTCGAAGCGCCGGCGATGGACGCGGGCCTCGAGGTCGGCGATGAAATCATCTCGGTCAATGGCCAGCAGGTCAGCGATACGGGCATGATTGCCCAGGCGATTTCACAGTCGGCTGGGGAGACAGTCGAGCTGGTCGTGTTGCGCGGGGGCGAGTTTGTCGAGCTCTCCATCGAGCCGTTCTGGGATGAGGAACTGGGGCGCTATCGCGTGGGCATGACCTTTGCCATGGAGCGCGTGCGCGTACCGCTGCTCAAAAGCGTGCCCTTTGCCTGCGCGTATGGCGTGGAGAGCGTCCGCGCGATTCTCGACGCGTTGGTCGGCATTCTCTCCAGCGGGCAGGGCGCGGACCAGGTGACGGGCCCGGTCGGCACGGTTGCCGGCATCTCCGACATGACGCAGGAGGGCGGCATCGACGTATACCTTCAGCTGCTGGCGATGGTGAGCGTCAATCTGGGCGTCATGAACCTGCTGCCCATTCCGGGGCTCGACGGCAGCCGCCTGCTCTTTTTGCTGGCGGAGGCCATTCGCAGAAAGCCCGTGCGGCGGGAGTTGGAGGGTGCGATCCATGCGGCGGGGCTGATTCTGCTCATGGGGCTGATGGTCGTGCTGACCTACAAGGACATCGTGCAGATATTTGCGAAGTGATGAGAGCCGTCGCGCTCTGGCGGCGCAAAGCAAAGGACGGGGGAGAACCCTCCCGGCGATTCTGTAAAGAAGAAGGCTTATGTCCATAAGCTGAAGGAGAATGACTATGGCGACGAAGACAAGGCAGGTCAAGGCGGGCGGCGTGCTCATCGGCGGCGGCGCGCCCGTGAGCGTGCAGTCGATGACCAATACGGACACGGCGGACGTCGAGGCGACGCTCTCACAGATCCGCGCGCTGGCGATTGCGGGCGCGGATATCGTCCGCGTTTCGGTGTACAACGAGGCCTGCGCGAAGGCGGTTCGCGCGCTGGTGGACGGCAGCCCCGTGCCGCTGGTCGCGGATATCCACTTTGATCACAAGCTGGCGCTGGCCGCAGTCGAAAACGGCATTCACAAGCTGCGCATCAACCCGGGCAACATCGGCGGAGAGAAGAACGTGCGCATCCTCGCGGACTGCGTCAAGGCGCATCATATCCCCGTGCGCATCGGCGTGAACTCCGGCTCCGTGGAAAAGGACATCCTGGCCAAATACGGCGGGCCGACGCCGCAGGGCATGGTCGAGAGCGCGCTGTCGCATGCGCGGATGCTCGAAGCCTGCGGGTTTACCGACATGGTGCTCTCGATGAAGGCCAGCAACGTGCCGGATACGGTGGCGGCCTACCGCCTGGCCTCGCAGGCCTGCGACTATCCGCTGCATCTGGGCGTGACGGAGGCGGGACTCCCGGAGCAGGGGAGGATCAAGAGCGCGATCGGCATCGGCGCGCTGCTGCTGGATGGCATTGGCGACACGATCCGCGTTTCGCTGACGGGCGATCCCTGCCTCGAGCCGCCGGCGGGCATCGAGATTTTGCAGGATGTCGGGCTGCGCACGAACTGCGTGCAGTATGTCTCCTGTCCGACCTGCGGGCGCACCTGCATCGACGTGGGCGGCATCATGGCGCGCGTCCAGAAGGAGCTTGCCGGTGTGCAGATTCCCTTCAAGGTGGCGGTCATGGGCTGCGTCGTCAACGGCCCGGGCGAGGCGCGAGAGGCGGATATCGGCATCTGCGGCGGGGGAAACGGTGCGGGCCTGCTGATCAAAAAGGGCGAGGCGCCGCGCAAGGTGACCGGGGATCTGGCGCAGATTCTCGTGGATGAGATCAAGGGAATGTTAAACGATGGCTGAACAATGGGAAGGCCTGCTGGAGGGCGCCGCGCAGGAGCTGCGCGGCCATCTGACGCTGGATTGCGTCATGGCAAGCCGCAGCGGCGCGGAAATCACGGTCTGCTTCTCGTCCGACATGCTGGTCGAGGAGCGGCCTTTTTTGGCGCTTCGGCGGGCGCTGCGAAAAAACTTCGCGCCGATCCAGGTGTCGCTGGTCGTCAAGTCCCCGCAGCTGGCGCAGGAGTTCCTGAACGACCCGATGAAGTATGCCTCGTTCATCCTGCGCAGCGTCAAGCGCCATCATCCCTCTGGCGCGCCGCTGCTTCAGGATGCAAAATTTGAATGCAGGGGCAACGTGCTTTCGATCCTCGTGCCGCAGGACATTGCGCCCAAGTTTCTGACGCAGGCGGGCGTGGGCAAATACATCGAGCAGCTCGTGCGCAACGTGTTCGTGACCGACGTGAGCGTCGCGTTTCACGCCGTCAAGCTGCGCGAGGAGCAGCTCGAGGAGATTCGCCGCAGGCGCAAGGCGGAGGACGAGCGCGCCCTTGCCGAGATGGTCAGGGAGCAGCAGGAGCAGGTCGCTGCGCAGGAGCAGAAGGCGGCGAAGGAAAAGCCCAGGGCGATTCTGGGCAGGCCCGTGACGGCGGAGCCGATGGAGATCAGCGAGCTGACCGAGGAGGCCAGCAAGATCACCATCTGCGGCGAGGTGCTCACGGCGGAAACGCGCGAGCTCAAGGGCGGCGAGATGCAGCTGCTCAGCTTCGCGCTCACGGACTACACCAACACGATCAAGTGCAAGGCGTTTCTGCGCTACAAGCCGCGCAGGGGCCGCTTCGGCGCCGCGCAGGAGGAGGACGAGCGCCCGCCGACGGACGAAGAGAAGAAGGCCGTCGCCGACGTCATCGCCGCCGTGCAGCCAGGCAAGTGGTTTGCCGTGCGCGGCGACGTCAAGATGGACAGCTTCGAGCGCGGCCTGGTGATGATGGTGCTGGACATCGATGCGCGCGAAAAGCCCATGCGCATGGACACGGCGGAGCGCAAGCGCATCGAGCTGCACATGCACACCAACATGAGCGAAATGGACGGCGTCAGCTCCGCCTCCGACCTCATCAAGCGCGCCGCGCAGTGGGGGCATCCGGCCGTGGCGATCACCGACCACGGCGTCGTGCAGGCGTTCCCGGAGGCGTTCGGCGCGGCGAAGAAGAACAAGATCAAGCTGATTCCGGGCGTGGAGGCGTATCTGACCGACGTGACGACGGTCGTGGAGAACGCGGACGAGCGCGGATTGCATGACGACATCGTCGTGGTCGACTTTGAGACGACGGGGCTGAACCCGCGCAAGAACCGCATCATGGAGATCGGCGCCGTGCGCATCCGCAACGGGCAGATCGTGGAGGAATACTCCCGGTTCGTCAACCCGATGGAGCCGATTCCGCAGGAGGTTTCCGAGCTGACGCACATCACGGACTCGATGGTCGCCGACGCCAAGCCGGCGGAGGTCGAGATTCCCGAGCTGCTCAAATTTATTGGCGACGCGGCCTTTGCGGCGCACAACGCGAAATTCGACTACTCGTTCCTGACGGAGGAATGCAAGCGGCTGGGCATCGAGGTACACATGCCCGTCATCGACACGCTCGAGTTTTCCAGGCGCATGTATCCCAGTCTCAAGAGCCACAGGCTGGGCGCGGTCTGCAAATCGCTGGGCATCAGCCTCAAGAATGCGCACAGGGCCGTGCATGACGCGCGCGCGACGGCGCAGATGCTCAACCGCATGATCGATACGGCGCTTGAAAAGGACGTCACGCGCCTTTGCGACATCAACGGCGCGCTAACCGGCGGCGCGATCGGCGATTCCTACCATATCATTCTGCTGGCGGCCGAGCAGGACGGCATCACCAACATCAACAAGATCGTCTCCGAGGGACATCTCAACTATTTCAGCCGCAGGCCGCATACGCCGCGCGAGATTTTGCAGAAATACCGCAAGGGCATCATCGTCGGCTCGGCCTGCGAGGCGGGCGAGCTGTTCCGCGCCGTCGTCGACGGCAAGAACGACACGGAGCTCAAGCGTATCGCGCGCTTCTACGATTATCTCGAGATTCAGCCCATCGGCAACAACGCCTTCATGCTGCGCGAGGGCACGGCGGAGGACGAGGAGCAGCTGCGCGACTTCAACCGCAAGATCGTCTGGCTGGGCGAGCAGCTCGGCATTCCCGTCGTCGCGACGGGCGATGTTCACTTCCTCGATCCGAAGGACGCCAAATTCCGCGCGATCATCCAGGCGGCGCATGGCTTTAGGGACGCGGACAACCAGCCGCCGCTCTACTTCAAGACGACGCAGGAGATGCTGGAGGAATTCAGCTATCTGGGCAAGGAGAAGGCGGAGGAGGTCGTCATCGACAACCCGGCGAAGATTGCGGCGCGAATCGGCGAGGTCGGCCTGTATCCCAAGCATCCGGAGGGAAAGGAGACCTTCCAGCCCTTCTGGCCGGACGCGGCCGACAACATCCGCAACCTCTGCGAGGAGCAGATCAGGGAATGGTTTGGCGACAACCCGCCGGAGATCGTCGTTGCGCGCAAGGAGAAGGAGCTCTCCTCGATTCTCGGCTATGGCTATGGCACGCTGTACAACATCGCGGAAAAGCTGGTCAAAAAGTCGAACGCCGACGGCTATCTGGTCGGTTCGCGAGGCAGCGTTGGCTCATCCTATGTCGCGCATCTGGTCGGCATCTCGGAGGTCAACGCGCTTCCGCCGCATTACCGCTGCCCCAAGTGCAAATTCTATGACTTTGACGTGGACAAGCAGAAATACAAGGTCGGCGTCGACCTGCCCGTGCGCATGTGTCCGAGGTGCGGGACGGAGCTCTTCCGCGACGGCTTTGACATTCCGTTCGAGGTCTTCCTGGGCTTCAAGGGCGACAAGGTGCCGGATATCGACCTCAACTTTTCCGGCGTCTATCAGCCGCGCGCGCATGCCTATATCGAGGAGCTCTTCGGCAAGGGCTACTGTTACCGCGCCGGAACGATCGGCACGCTGGCGGACAAGACGGCCTACGGGTACGTCAAGAAATACTGTGAGGAGCGCAACCTGACCCTCTCGGAGGCGGAGATGAACCGCCTGGCGCTTGGCTGCGTAGGCATCAAGCGCACGACGGGCCAGCATCCGGCCGGCATGGTCGTCCTGCCCAAGGAATACGAGATTCAGCAGTTTGTCGCCATTCAGCATCCGGCCAACGACATGAGCAGCCCCGTGATCACGACGCACTACGACTTCGGCTCGATGCACGACGTGCTCGTCAAGCTCGACGTGCTCGGGCACGACGATCCAACGATGATCCGCATGCTGATGGACCTGACGGGCATCGACGCGCGCACGCTGCCGCTGACCGACCCGGACGTCATCTCCCTGTTCTCCGGCACGGAAGCGCTGGGCGTGACGCCGGAGCAGATCGGCTCCAAGACGGGCACCTACGGCGTGCCGGAATTCGGCACGCGCTTCGTCCGCCAGATGCTGGAGGAGACCAAGCCGACAACGATGGAGGAGCTCATCCGCATCTCCGGCCTTTCTCACGGAACGGACGTGTGGATCGGCAACGCGCAGGAGATCATCAAGGCGGGTATTGCACCGTTGGCCTCGTGCATCTGCTGCCGCGACGACATCATGAACGCGCTGATGGACTACGGCGTCGCGCCGAAGATGGCCTTTGACACGATGGAATCCGTCCGAAAGGGAAAGGGCCTCAAGGCGGAGATGGAAAACGCCATGCTCGAGCACAACGTGCCGGACTGGTTTATCGACTCCTGCAAAAAGATCAAGTACATGTTCCCGAAGGGGCACGCCGTCGCCTACGTCACGATGGCGCTGCGCATTGCGTGGTACAAGGTGCACAGGCCGGCGGCGTATTACTGCGCCTACTATACCGTGCGCGCGGACTGCTTTGACGGCAGCATTCTGGGCGGCTCAATTGAATCCATCCGGGCGAGATATAAGGAAATCGACGAAAACAAGGATTCGACGCAGAAGGACAAGGACCTGATGGTCATCATGGAGCTGGTCATCGAGATGCTTTGCCGCGGGATTCGCTTTGCGCCGGTCGATCTCTATCAATCCGACGCGACAAAATTCCAGCTCGTCTCCGACACGGTCATCCGCATGCCGTTCAATGCCCTGCCGGGCCTTGGCGAGGCTGCCGCGCAGAGCATCGTTGAGGCGAGGGGGGAGTCGCCGTTCATCTCCGTGGAGGATCTGCGTGCGCGCACGAAAATCTCCCAGTCGCTGATCGATCTGCTGCGCGAGAGCGGATGCCTTGCCGGCCTGCCGGAGACCAATCAGACGACGCTTTTTTCCTTCTGAAATGCCGAAAAAGGGGCAGAATAGCTTCAAAAACGCGTATAGAGGGTTGTATTTTCGAAAAAGCGGTGATATAATAATCACGTGGGATTATGAAACGGATGGGACTGCGTCATGCAGTTTGGATGGAAAGAGTGGGATGCGTATGCCCACTCTTTCTGTTGACTATGCGTTTGATCGTCTTGCGGCGCGTCTGCATGAAGCGCCGCGAGAAAAGAAGCTGACTTTGGGAGTGTATGAATGGCACAAAGCGATCTGACCCGAGTGATCGAGCCCGCCTGCCGCAAGCTGGCTGAACAGCTTTCCTATGAGCTGGTCGATGTGGAGCTTGCGCGCGAGGGCGCCAGCCGGTACCTGCGGATCTATATTGACAAACCCGACGGAATTACCCTGAGCGACTGTGAGACGTATCATCGCGCCGTGGTTCCCCTAGTGGAGCGCGTGGATTACGACTTCCTCGAGGTATGTTCGCCGGGTATTGATCGTCCGCTCAAAAAGCAGGCGGACTTTGACAGGCATGTGGGCGATACGGTGGAAGTGCATCTGTATCGACCGGTAGACAAGTGCAGGCGGTTTGAGGGCGAGCTTTTGGGCCTTGAGGACGGCGAGATTCGCCTGATGACGCCGGCCGGGGAAAAGCGCTTTGCGCTCAGGGATATTTCTCTGTGCAAGCCGGTGATCGTCATCACGGAGGAGGATTTGAACGCTGCCGCCTTTGAAGAGGATGCGCCGCAGGACAGGTCTGACGGCGGTGAGGCCGTCGAGGAAGGGGATGCGCCAGATGATGGACAAGAATGAAAACAAAGAGATGATCGAGGCGGTCGCGCTGCTGGCCAAGGAAAAGGGCATCAGCAAGGAGGTGCTCTTCTCGGCGATCGAGGAGGCGCTCAAGAGCGCCTATAAGAATAACTTCAACAAGCAGTATGGCGTCGCGCCGAGCAACGCAAATGTGCGCGTAGAGCTCGACCGCACGACCGGTGCCGTGCGCCTGTATGCGCGCAAGACCGTCGTAGAATGGGTGATTGACGAGGCGGGTGAAATTTCCATCGAGGATGCCCGCAAGATTCAGCCCAGCTATGAGGAGGATGACATCGTCGAGGTCGAGGTGACGCCGAACAACTTCCGCCGCGTTGCCGCACAGACTGCCAAGCAGGTTATCGTCCAGAAGATCCGCGAGGCTGAGCGCGGCAAGATTTACGACGATTTCATCGAGAAGGAGAACGAGATCCTGACCGCCATCGTGCATAGCGTCGATCCTGAGACGAAGACCGTCTATGTCGAGCTGGGCAAGACCGAGGGCGCGCTGGAGACCTCTCAGCAGATGGCCGCGGATGTCTACGCGCCGGGCGAGCGCTTCAAGGTGTATCTGCTGGAGGTCGTCGCTGACCGCCGCCTCGCCCGCCCAGGCGCGAAGTATGGCCCGCAGGTCAGCGTGTCGCGCATCCATCCGGGCCTGGTCAAGCGCCTGTTTGAGCTCGAGGTGCCGGAGATTCAAAGCGGCGTCGTGCAGATCAAGTCGATCGCCCGCGAGGCGGGCTCGCGCACGAAAATGGCCGTCTACTCGAGCGACCCGATGATCGATCCGGTCGGCTCCTGCGTCGGCCCGCGCGGGCAGCGCGTCGACCGCGTCGTCACCGAGCTGCGCGGCGAAAAGATCGACATCATCAAGTGGTCTGCCGATCCGGCCGAGTTTGTGGCCAACGCGCTTAACCCGGCGCACGTCATCAACGTATTCGTCTCCGAGAAGGAGAAGGCCTGCCGCGTGGTCGTGCCGGACAACCAGCTGTCGCTGGCGATTGGCAAGGAGGGACAAAACGCCCGCCTGGCCGCCCGCCTGACCGGCTGGAAGATTGATATCAAGAGCCAGAGCCAGATTGATGAGCTGATGCTCTCGGAGGAGCAGGAAGCCTTTTCCGAGGAGCAGCCGCAGGATTGATTCCAGCGAACAGCGGAAAAGGAGCGCCTGATGAAGACACGCAAGATTCCCATGCGCATGTGCGTGGGCTGCCGCGAGATGAAGGAGAAGCGCAGCCTGCTGCGGATTGTCAAATCGGCTGAGGGCGAGATCAGTTTTGATCCCGCCGGCAAGAAGCCGGGCCGCGGCGCATACGTTTGCAGATCGAGGGAATGCCTGGAGAAGGCCATGCGCCAAAAGCAGCTGGAGCGCGCGCTGGAGCAGAAGATCGACGAGGCCGTCTACACGCGGCTGGCGGAGGAGCTCGATGCCCAGTGAGACGATTTGCGCGGACGCTTTCTTCTCCATGTTGGGCATTGCGATGCGCGCCGGAGCGCTGACGCTGGGCGAGGATGGCGTCAAAAAGACCATTGCCTCCGGCAAGGCAGCGTTTGTCCTGGTGGACGACGGCGCATCGGGAAACACCAAAAAACTGTTTGCCGATTCCTGCGCGTATTACGGCGTTCCGGTGATGACGACGCAGGCGCAGCGGCTTGGTCAGGCGATTGGCAAGCCCGGGCGCATGAGCGCCGCCGTTGCCAAGGGGCCGCTTGGGGAGAAGCTGTTCTCCCTGGCCACCCAGGGCTTGAAGGCATAAAACTGGAAGGGTAACAACACGACTGAACGTGAAAGACGCAATTTGCGGGGGTGCAAGGGCAGAATGTCCAAGATGAAGGTTCAAGACGCAACAAAAGAACTGAGCAAGCGCGCAGCGAAGCTGCTTGGCGATGTGACCGGCGTGCGCGCGGCGGCGGAGAAGACGCTTGCCGAGCTGCGCAAGATCGAAACCGGCTTCATGCAGCAGGAAGAGGCTCAGAAAGAGGAGAAGCGCCGCGAGGAACAGCAGAAGGCGCTCAAGGCCCAGAGCAAGGCCTGGACGATGCCTGACGACACGCCCGAACCGGTGCAGACGGCGCAGGAGGCAGCCAAGCCCGCTGAGCCGGCCGCATCGTCCGAGCAGGAGAGCAAGCCGCAGAACGCCGCGCAGGCGACGCCCCAGACGGCCGGGCCCGCCGCCCCGAAGCAGGGCAACGCGCCGCGCCCGATGGGCCAGCAGACGACCTTTGCGCCGCGCGGCCAGCAGGGCGCGCCGCGTCCGGCGGGCCAGCAGGGCGGCTTTGCGCCGCGCGGCCAGCAGGGTGCGCCGCGTCCGACCGGCGCGCGTCCGGCTGGCGGCAGAGGCTCCAAGGGACCGGAGCTCATGCCCACGGTTGAAAAGGAGCGCGTCTCCAACTACGATCCCAACAAGAAGCTCCGCCAGCGTCAGCATGATCCGGAGCATCAGCCGGTCAAGAACCGCAAGCAGCTTGCGCGCGAGACGGGCTATGGCAACGGCATGGACGACGATGTCGTGCGCGGCCGCCGCAAGAAGGGCAAGCAGCCCTCTGCGCAGCAGATGATGGCCCCCATCAAGATCGAGACGGCCTACATGACCGCCGAGACGATCACCGTGCGCGACCTGACCGAGCGCATCGGCAAGCCGGCAGGCGAGATCATCAAGAAGCTGCTCCTGCTGGGCATCATGGCGACGATCAACCAGGAGCTTGACTTTGACACGGCTTCTCTGGTTGCCTCGGAGTTCGGCGTCACGCTTGAGATGAAGCTGGACAAGACGGCAGAGGATGCTCTCTCCGCCGAGAATATCGAGGACAGCGAGGAGGATCTGGTCACGCGTCCGCCGGTCGTGACGATCATGGGCCACGTCGACCACGGCAAGACCTCCCTGCTGGACTACATCCGCAAGACCAAGGTGACGGCGGGCGAGGCCGGCGGCATTACGCAGCATATCGGCGCCTACACTGCGAGCGTCGATGGCCGCCAGATCACCTTCCTCGATACGCCGGGCCATGAGGCCTTCACGGCGATGCGCGCCCGCGGCACGCAGGCGACCGATATCGCGATTCTGGTCGTCGCGGCGGATGACGGCGTCATGCCGCAGACCATCGAATCCATCAACCACGCGAAGGCGGCGAAGTGCCCGATCATTGTGGCGATCAACAAGATCGACAAGGAGGGCGCGGATCCGGATAGCGTCAAGCAGGAGCTCACGCGCTACGAGCTCGTGCCGGAGGAGTGGGGCGGCGATACGATCATGGTGCCTGTCTCCGCGCATACCGGCGAAGGTATCGACGACCTGCTGGAGAACGTGCTGCTGCTGGCGGACGTGCTCGAGCTCAAGGCGAATCCGAACCGCAAGGCGCGCGGCGTCATCATCGAGGCAAAGCTCGATCATGCGCGCGGCCCGGTTGCGACGGCGCTCGTGCAGAACGGCACGCTCCACGTCGGCGACATGGTCGTCGCGGGCAATGCCTACGGCCGCGTCCGCGCGATGATTTCCAGCCGTGGCGAGCGGCTCAAGAATGCGCTGCCCTCCACGCCGGTGGAGATTATCGGTTTCGGCGGCGTGCCGGAGGCGGGCGACGAGTTCATGGCTGTCGCCGATGAGAAGCTGGCCCGTCAGGTCGTCGAGGAGCGCGCCGCAAAGGCACGCGCCTCCATGGTCAAGAACAGCTCCGCCTCCACGCTTGAGGATCTGTACAGCAAGCTTGAGGCCGGTGAGGTCAAGGATCTCAATGTCATCATCAAGGCTGATGTACAGGGCTCTGTGGAGGCTGTCAAGCAGTCGCTTGAGAAGCTCTCCAACAGCGAGGTGCGCGTGCGCACGATCCACAGCGGCGTCGGCGCGATCACGGAGAACGACGTCATGCTCGCGGGTATCGACGGCGCGACGATCATCGGCTTCAATGTCCGTCCTGATACGAAGGCCAAGGAGGCTGCGACGAGGGACGGCATCGATATCCGCTACTATCGCGTCATCTATCAGGCGATCGAGGACATGGAGAAGGCCATGAAGGGCCTGCTCGCACCGGAATTCCGCGAGAATGTCCTGGGTCATGCCGAGGTGCGCAATGTCTTCAAGATCACGGGCGTCGGCATCGTTGCCGGCTCCTACGTCACCGACGGTCTGCTTCAGCGCAATGCGCAGGTTCGCCTGCTGCGCGACAACGTGGTCGTCTATGAGGGCAAGCTCTCCTCCCTGCAGCGCTTCAAGGACGCGGTCAAGGAGGTCAAGGACGGCTACGAGTGCGGCGTCTGCCTGGAGAATTACACCGACATCAAGGAAGGCGACGTCATCGAGTGCTTCGTGATGGAAGAGATCGAACGGTAATTCGGCTGTTCCGCCCGCAGGGCGGAAGGAATGGAGCGAAGCTTGGCATCACAGCAATTTGAGCGCACAGACCGCATCGCGTCGGAGATCATGCGGGAGGCGGAGCGGATCATCCGCGAGGATGTATCCGACCCCCGCACGGACTGCATGTTCTCCGTCACGCATGTGGATGTGACGCGCGACCTTCGCTACGCGAAGGTGTATATCAGTATCTATGAAGAGGAGAAGCGCGCGCCGATGATGAAGGCGCTCAAGAGCGCCGCGGGCTTTATCCGCCACAATTTGGGCCGCCGCGTACAGCTTCGCTATACGCCGGAGCTCCTCTTTGAGCTGGATACGACGATTGAGTATGGCGTGCATATCGCCAGCCTGATCAACGAGGTCAGAAAAACGGAAGGGAGTCAATCCGATGACGAGCGTGCATGAGGATTGGCTTTGCACGGCGCGCAAGGCGAAACGGTTGGCGCTCATCACCCATGTATCCCCGGATGGGGATACGGTGGGGGCGACGCTGGCGCTTCGCCTTGCTTTTTTGTCGCTGGGCAAGGCCGTGGATGTGGTGTGTGACGGGGAGCCTCCGGCGAGCATGGACTTTCTGCCGGGCTACAATGCCTTTTTGCGCCCGGAGCAGGCCGCTGGCCCGTATGACACGGCCATCGCGGTCGATGTGAGCGACCGCTCCATGATGGGCAAGTCTCTTGCGGTCTTTGACGGCGCCCCGGTACGCCTGGTGATCGACCATCATGCGACGAACCCTGCCTATGGCGACGTCAATTTCATTCGCGGCGGCGAGTCGGCCTGCTGCCTGCTGGCGTTCGAGGCCATTGAGGCGCTGGGCGTTGCGATGACCAGGGAGATGGGCACCTGCCTGATGCTGGGCATGTCCACGGACACGGGACATTTCCAGTATCCCTCGACGTCGCCCGCGACGCTCGCGGCGGCGGCAAAGCTGCTTGCGCTCGGTGTTGACATCTCCTACATCACGCGCCGCGTCTACAGGACGCAGCCTCTTTGCCGCGTCAACCTGACGCGAATCGCTTACCAGAAGCTGCATTTTGAGCTGGACGGCCGGGTTGGCGTCATTGAGCTTACGCGCAGGGATTTCGAGGAGACGGGCTGCACGGTCGGCCAGGCGGACGGCCTGGTCAACAAGGCGCTCGAGGTGGAGGGTGTGCGCATGGCGGTGCTGGCTTCGGAGCGCGAGGATGGCGTCAAGATGTCGCTGCGCGCCGTGGAGCCGGATACCGTCAACGACATTGCCGTGCTGTTTGGCGGCGGCGGTCACGCGCAGGCGGCCGGCTGCACGATTCAGGATACGCTCGAGGGCGCGACAAAGCAGGTGCTTCGTGCGATGGGCGAAAAGCTTGATCATCTGGCGCAGGAAGAAACGGAGAAGCGCGGATGAACGGGTTTCTTTGCGTGCTCAAGCCGCCGGGCATGACGTCGAGTGACGTCGTCGTGCGCGTGCGGCGCAAGCTCGGAGGCAGGGAAAAGGTTGGCCACGCGGGTACGCTAGACCCGGAGGCGAGCGGCGTGTTGCCGCTGATGATCGGCAAGGCGGCCAGGCTGTTTGACTACATGGTCGACAAGGAGAAAACGTATGTGGCCGAGCTTGTCCCGGGTTATTCGACCGACACCCAGGATGTCCACGGGCAGATTCTCGCCGGAAGCGGAGAGGCGCTCACGCGGGAGGCGCTTGAGCACACGCTGCCGCGTTTTATCGGTGAAATTGAGCAGATTCCGCCGATGTTTTCTGCGCTCAAGCGGGATGGTCAGAAGCTCTGCGATCTGGCCCGCCAGGGGATCGCGCTCGATGTGCAGCCACGCCCGACACAGGTGTATGCCATCGATGTATTCAACGAGCAGGAAGGACGTTTTTTGATTCGCGTGCGCTGCGGTCGGGGCACCTATATCCGAACGCTTTGTCATGACATCGGTAAAGCGGCCGGTTCTTCTGCCTGCATGGGCATGCTCCTGCGGACACAGACGGGCTCATTCACGCTCGATGAGGCGCACACGATCGAGGAGATCGACGCGGCGGAGGATCTTTCTGCGCTGCTCACGGCGATGGACAGGCCGCTTGCCCATCTTCCGGCGCTGACGGTTGCGCCTGAGGCGGAGCGATTTGTGCGCAACGGCAACGAGCTGCGCCGCCGCCAGTTCATCGGCGAGGCTGCGCAGGGGGAAAGCGCGCGGATCTATCTGAACGGCCGCTTTGCCGGAATCGGGCGGATTCGCGGGGACGGGCTGCGCTTTGATGCCATGCTGCTTGAATGATCGAACACATCCATCGGCAGAGCAAGTCTGAAACAGATGGATCGAATCCATAGATTTTTCCTGAATGGGGATTGGACAGGAATCATGAAACTCTTGACACATGAGACGCAATGGCGCGGCGGAGAGACTGTTGTCGCCTTTGGCATGTTTGACGGTGTCCATGAAGGGCATGCGAAGCTCATGCGCACGGCGAACGAGCTGGCGGCACTGCATGGGCTGACAAGCGTGGTCTACACGTTTTCCAGCCATCCAATGGCAACCTTTGCGCCGGAAAGCGTGCCGCCGCAGCTGTACACGCGCTCGGAGAAGATCCAGGCCATCGCCCGCATGGGCATCGACGTGGCCGTGCTGCGTCCGTTTGACAGGGCGTATGCCGCGCTCTCGCCGGAGGCGTTCGTGCGCTCGTTCTGTGAGGCGCTGCATCCGAAATTCGTCGTGATCGGCTTCAACTATTCCTTTGGCTGCAAGGGCGCCGGCAAGGCGCAGGACATGATCCGTCTGGGCAAGGCCTTTGGATTTGAGACACGCGTCGTCGATGAGGTGCAGCTTGACGGGGAGCCGGTTTCCTCCACGCGCACGCGGGCGGCGATCGCTGCGGGCGACATGGAGCTGGTTACCCGTCTGCTGGGACGGCCGTATTCGCTCTGCGGTGTCGTTCAGCACGGCAAGCAGCTGGGCAGGAAGCTCGATTTCCCGACGGCCAACCTCGCGTTTCCCGTGGGCAAGGCTATACCGCCCAGCGGTGTCTATGCGGCGATGGCCTGCGTGCGGGGCAGATGGTACAAGGCTGCCGTGAACATCGGCACACATCCGACCGTGCCGGACGGCGCACCGACCATTGAGGCCAACCTGCTCGACGCGCAGGAGGGCGATTTTTACGGCTGCCACATGCGTCTGTGCCTGCATCTGCGCCTGCGCGGGGAGCGGAAGTTTGAGTCTTTGCAGGCGCTGCGCGAGGAGGTCATGAGGAACCGCGAGCAGGTTCGCGAGTACTTTGAACGGGACGCGCAGATCTGAGAAAAATCGGCAAAAACTTCGAAAAAAACTCAAAAAAGACGCGGGAGTTCTGTTTACAAAGCGGGGCTTCCGTGTTACAATATCTTCTGGTCTGAACCGCGCGCGCAGTTGATCGCGTCTCCAAACGTTCATCTATGCCCGCGGCGATTGGCAAATAATATTTGGAGGTCTTTATCATGGATAAGGCGACGAAGGAAGCTATCATCAAAGAGTATGCCCGTCACGAGGGCGACACCGGTTCCCCTGAGGTGCAGGTTGCGCTGCTGACCGCTCGCATCAATCACCTCAATGCCCACCTCAAGGATCACGCGAAGGATCATCATTCCCATCGTGGTCTGCTGCTGATGGTTGGTCAGCGCCGCAATATGCTCGAGTACCTCAAGCGGGTTGACATCGAGCGTTATCGCGAGCTTGTGGCGAAGCTGGGTCTGCGCAAGTAATTGACGCGCCTCTTCAAGGCTTTGTTCAAGAGGGCTTTGTCCCAGATGACCGTCGTTTGGGAGACATGGTCGCCCAGACGGCGGTTTTTTTCAGGCTTCGAGGGTTCGGGCCTGAGTGATGTGTGTTGCAGGCAGGATTTTGAAAGGAGATACCCCGATGGAAAAGGTGTATAGCACAGAGCTGGCTGGCCGCAAGCTGGTGCTGGAGTTTGGCAAATACTGCGGGCAGGCGAACGGCTCTGTGATCGTCCGTCTTGGCGATACGGTGGTCATGGTCAACGTGACGGCCTCCGAAACCCCGCGTGAGGGGCAGGATTTCTTCCCACTGAGCGTCGATTTTGAAGAGAAGATGTATTCCGTGGGCAAGATTCCCGGCGGATTCATCAAGCGTGAGGGCCGTCCTTCCGAGAAGGCGACGCTGACCTCCCGCCTCATCGACCGCCCGCTTCGCCCGCTGTTCAACAAGGGCATGCGCAACGACGTGCAGGTTGTGGCGACCGTGCTTTCCGTCGAGCAGGACGTTCCGCCGGATATCCCCGCGATGATCGGCGCTTCTGCGGCGATTGCCGTCAGCGATATTCCGTGGGCGGGTCCGATTGGCGGCGTTTCCGTCGGCCTTGTTGACGGTGAGGTTGTCATCAACCCGAACCTTGAGCAGCGCGCCGTGTCGAAGCTGAGCCTGACCGTGGCCGGCACCGATGAGGCTGTGCTGATGGTCGAGGCCGGCGCTAAGGAGATCAGCGAGGCGGACATGCTTCGCGCGATCCTGACCGGCCATGAGGAGATCAAGAAGATCGTCGCCTTCCAGAAGCAGATCGTCTCCGAGATCGGCAAGGAAAAGCGCGATTACCCGGTCGTCGAGACGGGCGAGGATGTCAAGGCTACCGTCCGCGAGGATTTCTACGGCCGCTGCGAGTGGGTCTTTGAGACGACCGACCGCCATGAGCGCAGCGCGAGGGAGAAGGTTGTCACCGCCGAGGCGCACGAGAAGTATGCCGAGCGCTTTGAGGGCCGCTTCAGCGAGGTGGATGACGCGCTCTATTACCTCAACAAGGAGATTATGCGCAAGAAGATTCTGGAGCAGGGCGTCCGCCCCGACGGCCGCAGCCTGACCCAGATTCGCCCCATCTGGTGCGAGACCGGTGTGCTGCCGCGCGTCCACGGCTGCGGCGTCTTCACCCGCGGTGAGACGCAGGTCATGTCCATCGCGACGCTTGCGCCGATGAGCGAGGTGCAGGTGATCGAGGGCCTGGGCACCGAGACCAGCGAGCGCTATATGCACAACTACAACATGCCGCCGTATTCGACCGGCGAGGCGGGCCGTCTCAAGAGCCCGGGCCGCCGCGAGATCGGCCATGGCGCGCTGGCCAAGCGTGCGCTTGAGCCGGTGATTCCGCCGGTGGACGAGTTCCCGTATGCGATTCGCGTGGTCAGCGAGGTGCTTTCCTCCAACGGCTCCACCTCCCAGGCTTCCGTCTGTGGCTCCACGCTGGCGCTGATGGATGCGGGCGTGCCGATCAAGGCGCCGGTTGCCGGCGTTGCGATGGGCCTGATCAAGGACGCGCAGAGCGGCAAGGTCGCCGTGCTGACCGATATCCAGGGCCTGGAGGACTTCCTCGGCGATATGGACTTCAAGGTCGCCGGCACGATGAACGGCATCACCGCCATTCAGATGGATATCAAGATCAAGGGCATCGACGAGGCGATCCTGCGTCAGGCGCTGTCTCAGGCGCTGGACGGCCGCCTGTTCATCCTGGGCAAGATGCTCGACGTGCTGCCGCAGCCGCGCGAGCACCTCTCTCCGTATGCGCCCAAGATCATCAGCTTCATGATCAACCCGGAGAAGATCAGCGAGGTCATCGGTCCGCGCGGCAAGATGATCAACAAGATCATCGACGAGACCGGCGTCAAGATCGACATCGAGGACGACGGCAGCGTCTTCATCGCGACCAACGACGAGGCTGCTGCCGCCAAGGCCCGCCGCCTGATCGAGGGCATCGCCAAGGACATCGAGGTCGGCGAGGTCTACACCGGCAAGGTCGTGCGCATGATGAACTTCGGCGTGTTCGTCGAGCTGCTCCCGGGCAAGGATGGCATGGTGCATATTTCCAAGCTTGCCAAGGGCCGCGTGGAGAAGTGCGAGGATGTCGTCAAGATCGGCGACGAGCTTGAGGTCAAGGTCGCGGAGATCGACTCTCAGGGCCGCATCAACCTCATCCGCAATGATATCGAATACGACAACACGGACATGCCGCGCCGCAGCGCGCCGGGTCAGCGTCCGCCGCGCCGGGATGCGAATCGCCGGGGCTAAACCCAAACAGCAAACGGGCCGTCGGTCATCCGGCGGCCCGCTTTTTGAACCAGGGAGGGTTTCATGCCAATCCCGGGCTGCCGCCCTGAATCCGTCTGGGGCGCCGCTCCGGACCCCGCAAGGGGCTTAGCCCCTGGACCCTTCTTTGCTTCGCGCGCACAGAAGCAATTCAGAGTGAAATCAGTATAAACAGCATGAAAACAGGACAAAGGGGGAACATAAAAGAAACCATGAACGGAGGAGTCAGCCGCATGTGCGAAGAGTTTGTGCTGGGCAATGGACTGCGCGTCGTGACAGAATATATCCCGCATTTTCCGTCGGTCAGCGTCGGTCTGTGGATCGGCGCGGGATCGATGTACGAGAGTGAGGCAGAGAACGGTCTCTCTCATTTTGTGGAGCACATGCTCTTCAAGAGCACGGAAAACCGAACGACTCGCGAGATCGCGGTCGAAATGGATGCCATCGGCGGGCAGGTCAATGCGTTTACCTCGAAGGAATGCACCTGCTATTATGCCAAGGTGATTGCCGAGCATCTGCCCCGGGCTATGGAGCTGCTCAGCGATCTGCTGCTCAACGCCCGGATGGACGAGGAGGAGTTTGAAAAGGAGCGCGGCGTCATCCTCGAGGAGATCGCCATGTGCGAGGATACGCCGGAGGATCTGGTCTATGACCTGTTGGCGGAGGCGTACTTTGGGGACCATCCCCTGGCGCGCCCGATTCTTGGCTCCCAGCAGCAGATTGCATCTGTTTCCCGCGAGGCGCTGATCGACTATCGCCGCCGCCATTACCGGCCGGACAATACGGTGCTGGCCATCGCAGGCGATTTTGACGAAAAGCAGTTCCGCGAGCTCGCAGAGCGCTATCTGGGCAGATGGAAGGCGCAGGGCGAAACGAGGATGCCGGAGCCGAGGCTCGAGGCCTGCGCGAAGCTTCTGACCAGAAAGAAGGACATTGAGCAGGTGCATCTGTGCCTTGCTTATCCGGGGGTCGCGCAGGACGATGACGCGCTGTATCCGCTCTCCGTGATGAACAACCTGTTGGGCGGGGGCATGTCCTCGCGGCTCTTCCAGCGAATCCGCGAGGAGATGGGCGCTGCCTATTCGGTCTACAGCTTCCCATCGACCTACCCCAACTGCGGCACGCTGACCATCTACGCAGGCACGTCGCCAGAGCTCGCACAGAAGGTGGCCGATGAGCTGCACAAACAGATCGACGAGCTGATGAAAGGCGGCGTCACGCAGGAGGAATTCACCATGGCCAAGGATCAGCTGCGGGTGTCCTACATCTTGGGTCTGGAGAGCAGCTCCTCGCGCATGTCCTCGATCGGGCGCAGCAAGCTGCTGCGCGGCAAGGCGGTCGATCCCAAAGAGGTCATCGCGAAGATTGAGGCTGTAACCAGGGAGGATGTCGAGCGCATCCTGCGGGAGACCTTTTCAAAGCCCTGCTCAGCGTCGGCTGTCGGGCGGGAGATTGGGATGCTTTGCCTTCTGTAAGAGCAGCACAAGGCGCAAAAGGTCAAACTGTATGAATTGACAGCGCGTGATGCAGCGTGTACAATACATGCAGGAGAAATCCGAAGGAGGAAACGGTATGCAGGAAACCAGAGAGGTGACCTATGCGCCTGGGCTTTTGACGGACGAAGTCTTTTCCGAGCTCAGAAGTCTGGGCAAGGAGTATATGCGCCTGATGAGCTATTATTCGAGCGCGATGCTTGAGATCGAGACGAAGTTCAAGGTGCTCAACATCGAATTCAACGGAAAATTTGACCGCAATCCGATAGAGACCATCAAAACGCGCCTGAAAACCCCCAAGAGCATCATAGAGAAGATGGATCGAATCGGGGTTCCGGTCTCTGCGAAAAATATTGAACGCGAGCTTTCTGATGTCGCGGGGGTTCGGGTCATCTGCTCGTTTGTCGACGACATCTATCGGCTGGCGGACATGCTTGCGCTGCAGGATGACGTGTATATTCTCAGGACGAAGGATTACATCAAAAATCCCAAGCCGAGCGGATACAGAAGCCTGCACCTGATCGTCGAGGTGCCGATCTTTCTCTCACAGGAGAAGCGGTTTATGCGCGTGGAGGTGCAGCTGCGGACGATCGCGATGGACTTCTGGGCGAGTTTGGAGCACAAGCTGCGTTACAAAAAGGATATTCCACAGGAGCATGCGCAGGAGATCGCGCGTCAGCTGAACGAATGCGCTGAGACTGTCAGCAGGACGGATCAGCAGATGCTCGATATCCGGCGGCAGATTGAGGAGAGCGGCCGGTAAACCCCATAATGAATCAAAAAAGCGCATCCGCGCAGCTTTCAAAGCCTGCGGATGCGCTTTGTGTATGCATTTGGGAGGCCACGCCAGCGATCATTCAGCAATCCCCGTCCGATAAGCCGTCCTGTCAAAATCACAGCGGCGCTCAAGCAGATTCACGAGCCGCTGAAGGCAGCGCTCGTCGGTTTCATCAAAGCGGGAGAGCAGAGGGCTGTCGATATCCAGAACGCCGACAACATATCCCTGCGAGCGAATTGGCAGAACAATCTCGGAATTGGAGGCGCTGTCGCAGGCGATATGCCCCGGAAAGGCATGCACGTCGGCGATGCGCTGAACGCTGTCCGTCCGGGCGGCCGCGCCGCAGACGCCGCGGGAAAGCGGAATGCGAATGCAGGCCGGCAAGCCATAGAACGGCCCGAGGAGCAGGGAGCCCTCGTCCATCAGATAAAATCCGGCCCAGTTGATATCGGGAAGCCCCTGACCGAGCAGCGCGGCGATATTGGCCAGGCTGGCAATCGGATGGTCGATGCCGTCGGTCAGGGCGTCCGCCTGCTCAAGGAGGAGCGCATACCGGGCGGCCTTGTCCGAAGGATATTCCGGGCGGGTAAAGGACATGGCGCTCACCTCAGGCTTTCGTCGTCGATCCGAGACCGCCGTTGCGCACGGTCTGCACATCATCGTCCAGCGTGATGCCGAAGGGGAGGAAAATGCCCTGGGCGAAGGCTGTTCCGGCGGGGACGCGAAGGCCCTTGCCCTCGCGGCTGTCGTTGGTCATGCGCAGGAAGATATGGCCTTCGTTGTCCGAGCGGGCATAATCGCTGTCAATGACGCCCACAGAATTGTCGAGCTGGAAGCGATACTTGAAGCCCAGGCCGCTGCGCGGATAGAGCGTCAACACCCAGCCCTCCTCGATCAGCGCGCGCACGCCGGTCGGGATCTTGATGCTGCCGCCGGCGGGCAATTCAAAGCCGACGGGCGCGAAGAAATCGTAGCCCGCGGAGCCGGCCGTCGCGCGATGCGGAAGCTTGATGTGCTCGTAAGCGAGCAGCGCCTGCTCGACCGTCTGCTGCGGGAAGGTCGTGATCCAGTCCTCGACAAAGCGGCGGGCAGATACCTTTTCAAAGCGTGCAATGCGTACCATGGCAAATCCTTTCTATACTCAGGCCCACAGGATGACGCGCCCTGCGGCGAGCGACCGTTTGACATTGATGACCCTCTGATTGGCGCTGCCCTTCCAATGGAGCTGCACGTCGCGCAGCGCTTCGACATACGGCCCGTCGACGATGACGTCGATCAGCGGAACAAAAGGTAGAGAACGGATTTCCTCGAACAGACTGCCGGTATATAGCCAGATGGTCTTCTCAGGAAAGCGGGCATGAATTTCCTCAATCAGAGAACCGACTGTCTCCCGATTTGGCGCAAAGAGCGGATCACCGCCGGAGAACGTGATGCCGGACATGTAGTCCCGGCTCAGGTAGGAGAAAAGTTCCTCCCGGGCGTTATCGTCAAACGGGATGCCGCTCTGCGCGGGCCAGGTCTGCGGATTCTGGCAGCCTCGGCAGCGATGGTCGCAGCCCGCGACCCAGAGCACCGTGCGCAGACCGTCGCCGTTGAGCATGTCATCCACGGTGATGTTGTGATAATTCATGGCAAAGCCACTCCTGTGTGTTCATTGAAGAAGCGCAAGGGCTTACATGCTTCTGCGCTCGGCGATTTCCGCCATCTTTGCGTCGTTCAGGCGGCTCTCTCCGTGAACGCGGGAATAGGAGAGATAGCCGTTCATGCGGTCAATCTTCGTCAGATTGCGGCTACCGCACTTGGGGCAGACGTCCATTTCCAACTCCTGATGGCCGCAGTCATCGCAGTAGGCAAGCGAGAGGTTGACGCCCTCATACAGCCCCATGCGCATGGCGCGGCGCACGAGCGTGCGGATGGCCTCCTTGTTGTAGCCGATGGGATAGCGCACATACTGGATCTTGCCGCCATTGGAGAGATCCCAGAAGCGCTTTTCACTGTCCTGCTTCTCAATCGGCGTGATATCCTCGGTCACATGACAATGGAACGAGTTGGAGACATAGGGACGGTCGGAGACGTGCTCGACGATGCCGTAGAGCTTGCGGAACTGCTCGATCTGCAATCCGCAGAGGCTTTCGGCCGGCGTGCCATAGATGGCGTAGAGGTTGCCATCCTCCTTCTTGAACTGGTTGACCTTGTCGTTGATGTGCCGCATGACCTCGAGCGCAAACTGGCCGTCCTCATAGATGCTCTTGCCGTTGTAGAGCTCCTGGAGCTCGTTGAGCGCCGTATAGCCGAAGGAAGCGGTGGCAGACTTGAGCAGGGGCTTGATCTTGTCGTACAGACCGAGGTGACCGCCGTAGAAGCCGCCCTCGCAGTAGGCGAGCGGGTTGGTGCTCGCGCGCATTTCGCCCAGATAGGCGTAGGTGCGGATGTGCAGCCGGCGAATCAGCTCGAGATATTCGTCGAGCACTTCATAGAAATCGCGGCCTTCCTTACGCGCCTTGGCGAGGATCATCGGCAGATGCAGCGAGACGGCGCCGATGTTGAACCGGCCAATGAACACCGGCTGGTCGTTTTCGTCGGCGGGCTCCATGCCGCCGCGCTCATACCACGGAGAGAGGAAGGCGCGGCAGCCCATCGGGCTGATGACCTTGCCGTATTTTTTGTACATCGAGGCGACATAGCCCTCGCCGGTCAGGCTGAGCCAGTCGGGATACATCGTCTTGGAGGAGCACTCGATGCCCGCTTCGAAAACATCCTCAAGCGGCTTGCCCGGCCCATGCAGGTTTTCGTCGTAGAGGAAGACGAGCTTGGGGAAGAGGACGGGCTTTTTGTTGTTCTTCTTGCCCTGACCGCCCGCATGCACCTTGAGGAAGAGCTTGCTGGCCAGCTTGGCCATGCGCGTCTGCCCAAGGCCGAGGGTCATCGTGATGAACGGATAGTCCCCGCGGCTGGAGGCAACCGTATTGAACTTGTATTCCCAGCCCTGGAAGCCCTGCTCGAAGTCGTTCACGATGTCCTTCATGGCCTCCTCGTCGGCGCGCTCGTCGGAGAGACCGAGGGAACGGTAGCGCTCCGTGAAGAGCACATAGCTGCGCTCGGCATACGGGTCGAGCAGCTCGTCGACGCTGGAGACAGTGAAGCCGCCGTACTGCTGGCTTGCCGCGGAGAGAACGATATCACCGATAACGTCAAAGGCGACGTTGAGCGTTTTGGGCTCGTTGTACCAGAGGTTGCCCATTTCAAACCCGCCGCGCAGCACGGAGGCGACGTCAAAGAGGCAGCAATTCATCGTGTCACGCCGCGCGGACATGTCGTGGATGTAGATATAGCCGTCGCGCTGGGCCTGAAGCTCCTCGACATTGAGGAAGAATTTCTGATACAGCTGCTTGTTGAGCTGGTTGAAGATCAGGCTGCGGCGGGTGGACACCAGCGCGCTGTCGGCGTTGGAATTCTCCTTGTCGCCGATATACATGATCGACTGGGACTTCTTGTAGACGGTGTCAAGCATCTGCACGAAATCCGTCTTGTAGTTGCGGTAATCCCGGTAGGACTTGGCGACGGACGGGCTGATTGCGTCGAGCGCTCCCTCGACGATATTGTGCATCTGGTCGATGCGGATGCCCTCTACGCCCAGGGACTCGCATTTATCCGTCACAAAGCGGCAGATAAAGTCCTTCTCCTCGTCGGAAAAGGTATACAGCACGCGCTCGGCGCTCTTGTTGACCGCTGAAAGAACCTTGCCGATGTCGAATGCTTCGCGGGTGCCGTCCTTCTTGATGATGGTCATAGTGCATGCTCTCTTTTCTCTGTAAAGTCATGTTGTATTCTGATAAGACACAACATCTTGTGCCTAAATATTACATAAAACACAATATTTAGATAATCCATTGTCGTTCTTCATCTTATCACGAAAGCGTTGCAGCGTCAAGTTACAGGAGGATGAAATAAAATAATTTTGCGTCATAAAGAGAAGACGCAAAACGGCGGCGAAAAAACCGACGGTTTGTCTGGATACGAAATGGAAAAACCGACGGTAGGATTTGACCCGATGCGGAAAATGCGGCAAAATCCGCGGGCTTTGCGTTGACAAGAAAATAAAACAGAGTATAATGAAAGCGTCATGCTGTGCTTTGTACGGCGAGTTACCGACGATTCAGATTCAGAACGAAAGAAGGAATGACTATGCAGACTCATTATCATATGACGGTTGCGGGCTGCGAGCGCGACCTTCCCATCTGCCCGCTCAACGACAAGCTCTCCATCGGCGCGTTCGTCATCTTTGGCGACTGCGAGCTGACGCAGGCCTGCGCTGCCGAGCTGCTCAAGAAGGCCCCGGCCTTTGACTACATCATCACGGCGGAGAGCAAGGGCATTCCGCTGGCCTACGAGATGGCCCGTCAGTGTGGCGCGAAGAAGTGGCTGCTTGCGCGCAAGGGCGCGAAGCTGTACATGCGCAATGTCTTTGGCGTGGAGGTGCGCTCGATTACGACCGATCATGTCCAGAAGCTGTATCTGGATGGCGAGGACGCCGAGCTCATGCGCGGCAAGCGCATCCTGATCGTGGACGATGTCATTTCGACCGGCGAATCCCTGGCGGCGCTTGAGAAGCTCGTCACGGAGGCGGGCGGAGAGATCTGCGGCCGCATGGCAATTCTGGCGGAGGGCGACGCGCAGGAGCGCGGGGACATCATCTACCTGGAGAAGCTCCCGCTTTTCACGCCGGACGGCACGCCGATCGAGTGATTTTTCTGCGGAATCCCGGTCTGCCTGACGCGGACGGGTTTCCCGCGTAATCAAAAAGAGCAGGCCCTGCGCCTGTGCACAGACAGCCCCGCGGCGCATAAGCTGAAGCAGAACGTCGAAAGGGGCTGTTTTTCATGGAGAATTCAAGCAACCAGACGATGCAGACCGCGGGCGTGGATCTGATCAATCAGCCGGCGATCGATACGGTCGATTCCGCGTGTACGTCCGGCGAAACATACCGCGTCCAGCGCGGCGACAGCTTCTATCTGATCGCCCGCAAGTATGGCATCAGCGTGCGCGCACTGATGAACGCCAACCCGAACATCGTCGCCAACAGGCTTTTTGTCGGTGACATCCTCTGCATCCCTGTTGGCGAGGGGCGTTCCTGTCCGGTTGGCTCGTCGGCGTATACCGTGCAGCCGGGGCAGAGTGTCGTCGATGTGATGCTCGCCTCCAACGTCTCCATGCGCGCGCTCAGGGAATACAATGAGGATATCCGTCTGACCGCGCTGCGCCCGGGCGATGTGCTCTGCGTGCCGCCGGGAGGTGACCGGGGCCTCTGTGAGGGCGGCGGGCCGGTATACAGAATGCAGGAGGGCGATACCCTCGACGAGCTGGCGGAGCTCAACGGCACGAGCGTGGAGCAGCTGCTGCGGCTCAACCCCAACCTGCTGCCCAGCGATTTTGTGGCCGGTCAGGTCATCTGCCTGCCGACGAGGCGCAGGCCGATTATCGCGGACAGCGAGGCGACCTGAGCGCCAGGGGGGACGGCTTTCCGCCTGCATAACCGGCTCAACAATTATCGGGGCATTGCGCTCGAAAAAAGACAAAAAAGAACAAGGGACGTTCGCTCCTGTGCGGACGTCCCTCTGCATTTCTGTGCTTTTCAGCGCTTTTTGCTTTTGAACACGGCGAAATCGATCTTGTTTTCCTTGTGCTGGATCAGCCGGACGATGTTGGCCTTGTGCCGCCAGATCGCCAGCGCGCCGATGACGACGATAGAAATCCAAATGACCGGGTTGTATGGCGTCGTCAGGATGACGAGGAGCGGCAGCGTGATCGCCGCGCCGATGGAGCCGACGGAGACGTAATGCGTCACGAGGAAG